>NZ_MRCP01000011.1:0-239127 GCF_002303975.1 Pseudomonas sp. ACN5
GCCGAGGCCGATCACCAGGGCGATGAAGAAAAACACGATGGGGAACATCCCCGAGACCGCCGCCAACGCCTGGGTGCCGAGCATCTGGCCGATGTAGATGCTGTTGACCGTGCCGGACATGGATTGCAGGAAGTTCGACAGGACCATCGGGGCGAGGAAAAACAGGTAGGTTTTCCAGAGGGGGCGTTGGGGGTTGGGGGTTTGCATGGGCGAAGATCCATCTCGACGGCAGGAGCGATGATTAAGGATAGCGTGGGTGGCTGAAACCAAGGGGCGATGACCATCTCAGGTCTGTGTCTGGATATCCAGCGACCTGAGGTGAAAGGTCTGAAGTTTCTTCCTCAAAGGTCCTACACAAAGCTCGGAATGCCTCACCTTCCCGCGCTGATCTCGTGCGGCTTATAGTCGGCGCCGTCGCCCTAATGGCGATTCGGGTTTGGCGACCTGACCTCAGAGAATGCGAAGGCTATCCGCTTTATTGCAGGTATCATCGCACCCGCAAAGCCGCTGTTATGGCGGCTGTGCGCGGGAGACCTTCGGGTCTGCCGGTTTTCTCTGTGCCGGTTCGCCAACCTGCGCACAGCTGCCACCCATTCGTTTGGCGACGACTGAGTGACGGCCTTGAGCCAATCAAACAGAGATCTTCACAATGAATCGATACATGCCTTTAACCGGAATCGACCTGGTTCCGGCCTCCCTGCTCATCGACACCCAAGCCCCACTCGACGTCCTGCAAGCCATGGCCGATTACCGGATTCGAACGGTTACGCAGGTGCTGGAAAACATCGCCTACCGAGCCGAAATTGGTTGCGACACGGTGGTGCTGGCGGACTTTTCCAAGCTGCTGGTCATTCCATTGCGCGATGGTTGTGACTTGATGGATGTGATTGGTCGGTGGTTGCGGGCGCAGGCTGCGGAGTGAATGAAAACGGGCGCAGAAGGCGCCCGTTTTTTGTCCGACAGGAAAAGTGGCTTGATGGACGATGCTAGCCTTTGCCCCCGCTAACACTTCCACTTCCACTGCCACTTCCACTGCCACTTCCACTTCCACTTCCACTACCACTGCCACTGTTATCCTCCTGGTCATTGTTGACCTGTGGCCCGACGCCATCCCCCGTACGGAATGTCGGTAACGCCACCGAGGCCACGAATTTCACGCCGTCCCAGCTGGGCAATGGTGTGGGCATCAACTGGAACTGGCCAGGGTGCTCAGAGTCCCAGCGCAGCAGCATCGCCGTGTCCTCATGCTGCGTATTGTGGCAGTGCTCCATGTAGGTACCGGCAAACTCACGGATGCGTAAGGCCATTTCGACATTGTCGAGGCTCTCGGGATGGGGGCCTACATTGTAGATGTCCTTGCGCGCGCCTTTTTCCCATTCTGGTGGTGGTTTGCCACCTCGAGTGAGAATGATCCCTTCCTCGAAATGCACATGCACCGGGTGACTCCAGCCATTGCCGCCGTTCTGGATCTTCCAGACTTCCAGCGTGCCCTCCCCCTTGAACCCCGCCGGTGTCGGGCCAGTGGCCAGTTGTGGCGCGGCTGAAATCCGCCGCGGGTCCATGTTGAAGCCTTCGCCGCCATCGGTCTTGATCGTCCAGGGCTTGAAATCCGTGCCGTCGGAGCGGCCAAAGATAAAGGTGCGGTGCCGCGCCCGGGCAAGCCGGGCGATATCGGCAGGGTCGTCACGGTGCAAGGGCAAAGGGATCATGAACCTGCCCTCGGGCTTGCCAGGCTTGGCGGGCTCGAAGTCGACCGGGTTCATGCTGACGTCCTGGCCGGTGTAAGGCCGCACGTTCAGTTGCATGAACAGGCCCACGCCCGGGTCACCGTTGATCCACTGTGGCCCGTGGCTGGTTTGCCTGACAACGGGCAGGTACTTCCCGGACAGCACTTCCGCCAATGGGATGTCACGTTCGGGACGCTTGCCGTTTTCATGCTCCTCGATGTTGACGAAGAATATCTTGTCGCCCGGCTTGACGCCGTTTTTCGCGAAGTCGATGACGATGTCATAGCGTTCGGAAATGCCTTGTATCGGCAGAATGGCATTGTGGTCCTGTCTGTCGCCGTCGCCATCGAGGTCCAGGCTGCCATCGAACGGAACCGCGTGTTCCATGATATTGCCGTCGTTGGCAATCATGTGGAACGGCACCCGGTTATAGGAAACCCCGGAGTTTCTCGGGCCAGGAAACTCGCCACCATTACCATTGACCTGACGCACCACCGCCAGCTTGAAGTAGCGAGAAACCGATCCGTTGAGAATGCGGAAACGGTAGCGGCGGGCACGTACGTCCAGGAAGGGCTTGTACTCCCAGTTGGTCAGCACCTGGTCACCGAGAAAACCATCGGTGTTGAAGGGGTTGAACCACAACTGGCCGGTCTGGTCCCAGGCCTTGTCAGCGATCGTCAAGTTGACGTCATAGTCGCGGTTACCCCAGCCCAGGCCCGAACCGCTGGGCAAGCGCAGGTTGACCCCGTCTTCGACCAACTCGTTGCCACGGTCCACGGCGCTGTAGTAGTTCATCATCGTCGCATTGCCCTTGTAGACATTCTGCGCGGTGAAATCGAGCATGTGGTCGTGGAACCAGTGGCTGCTCATGGTTTCGCGCCAGTCGCCACGGATCTTGATGGTGCCGTGGTCGCAGGTCTTGAAGCCGGGGGTGGCGTCGTTGACGAAAAGCTTTTCACCGGGATCGCACGGGAACGCCGCACGCGGATCCTGAGCGCTGGTATTGATGCTGTCGTAACCGGCCAACTGGATCGGCCAGCGATAGTCGTAGTACTGGCCCGGGAAGAAGAACGCGTTGGCAAAACCGTCGCTTTCCGCGGGCGAGTGGCCGTTATGCTCATGGGTGCTGATGGTGTGCAGGCCAAAGCCCCGGTTGGCCGACGGGTCAATCGGCAAGGCATCGTAATGCCGCATCAGCATCGCTTGGCCATAGCGTACTTGAAGCAGTTTGGGTGGAAAGGTGCCGTCGAATGTCCACAGCGCATTATGGTCCTGGACAGGGAAGTTGGGGTGAAACTGCACCTGAATGCCCTTGGTTGTGCCCTCGTTGGCCGGGTTGCCGTTGGTGTTGTGATAGAGCCCGCCTGGCGCGAATTCCCCCACGGCGTAGTTATGCCGTTGCATACGATCACGCAAGCCGCTGTTGACGTGCGCGCCGGCTTGCACCGTCTTGAAGGCGTCGCGCGGGAAAAACTCATTGAAACGCTGGTGCGACCAGCCTTTTCCCGGTGGCCGGCCTTCTGCGGGCGAATCGACCCGGCGATTGAGGAAATCCTCGATCTGCGCCCTCCAGGGGTTGCGGTCCAGCACATTGGAGAACTCTGTCGGGAAGGGCGTCAATGCCGGCTGCCTGAGAAAGGCATCCAGCGCAGCCGGCGACGGGCCGCTACGCGCCACCTTCAAGGGGTCTTGCGCCGGTGCGGGGCCCAGCGTCGGGACCGGAAACGGAACGGGTGATGGCGGGTCGGCCGCGTTCAGTTTGTTCGAGCCGAACTCCTCGAAAAGCTCCAGCTTCTGTGTGAACGGTTGAACCCCGAACACCGGGCTGGCATTACCGTTAGTGGGGATATTGAAGCTCGGTTGCAGATTGGGCGGCAGCACATTGTCGACCAAGGGGGTCTTGCGGTTACCGACCACCCCATTGGGTAAGTCGAAGGCGCCGACGTTGGCGGGAGGCAGCTTGAGCAAGTCTCGCAATGCGGCATCGGGGTCGGCGGGCGGATTGGTGAACGCCGATGGGTCGGTAGGAGGCGGTGGATCGGTGTTGTCGAGGGGGGCTGCATGGGTCTGGGACAGGCCCAGCCCGAACATGATCGCGGCAGCAGAGATACTCAGCGCCAGCCTGGTTTTGGACAATGCACCAGGTTTGAACCTTCCGGTATCTAGTTTCATCGCAAACACCTCTGACGGGTTCCCAGGAGCCGCATGGCAATACGTGGGCAACGAGCCACTGCTCCTGGCCCGGCTGGCGAAATGTCAGATGTCGCGCCGGGATGAGAACGATGCAAATCTCTCGCCAAAAGTGACAGGGTGAGGCTAATGGATCTACGCCATGCCCGCCTGTCCGCCGGCTTCAAGCAGGCGTATGAGAAGCCAGGATACAAGCCCCGATGACGGGGAATATCCCCCAATACAGGGTGCGATTGTGCGGGGTGTTCGGGCCAGGAAAAATCGCCACTTTCTGAATGTATCGAGCGGTTGAATCCACAGCCGATCGCTGCTCGTGACGAGTGACTGCATAAGCCGATATCGGCGTCGCCAAAGGCTTCAGCGCGCCCCTGCATGCGAGCCACTACCCCGCCAATTCAGCATTCCTTGCCTCTAAATCTGACATTGTTCCCCTCTGCCCCGCCACCCCATCCAAGAATGATGGCAAACGGCTACACTCACCACGTTTTATCAACACCTCGACCATGGCGGCAACCGATTTGCCTCGATGGTTAAAGCGATAAAAGGCTTGTCTTCCGGTATCAGTCCAACCCCTGCTTCTTCCCGGTTCGATTACATGGAGTCAGCGTACATGCCCTTCCCCCCTCGCTTCCTCGACCACTACCGCAAAGCCGACCGCATCATGCTGGGCCTGATCTGGCTGATGTTCGCTTTCGCGGTGGGCCTGGCGTTCTGGCACGACACCTTCAAGCAGGCGCTGTTGGTGGGTGGCGGTACCAGTGTGTTGTTGACGCTGGTGTATCGCGCCATCGGCGGCTCTCGGTTGATGCGCTGTTTACTCGGCACAGGCTTGATGGTGATGGCTGCATTGCACATCAACCAGGCCGAGGGGGTCATTGAGTCGCACTTCGGGATTTTTGCGTTGTTGGCGGTGCTCACGTTTTATCGGGACTGGCTGCCGATTCTGGTGGCGGCGGTGACGATTGCGCTGCATCACGTGGTGTTTCATGTGTTGCAGCATCAGGGGTTTCCAGTGTTCGTGATGGCGCATCACGGTGGCTGGGCGATGGTGTTCGTTCACGCCTTTTATGTGCTGATGGAGACGGTCGCACTGCTCTATCTTGCGGTGCACAGCCAGGCCGATGCGGTGGAGAGCCAGGACATGCTGGACAAGATGCTCGCCGCGACTTCGCAGCTGACAACCGATCCCGGTCAGGGTGACAAGGCGCGGGTGCATGTGTCGCTGGCGCAACGGTTCGATCAGTTCCTGATGCAAATCACCGCGCTGGTGGACGGGGTGGTGCGTGACTCCAACGGCTTGGGTCAGTTGGGCCAGGAGTTGGCCAAGGCCAGCAACACGCTGGAGAAAGGCGCCAAACATCAGTTGACGGAAATCGCGCAGATGACCGGGTCGATGCAGCGCATGGGTGACGCGATGGAGCACATCGTGGTGCAGGTCGAGCATGCCGTTGCACATGCCGGCCAGGCCAGTGTGCAGATCACCCGCGGGCAGGAAAGCGTGAACCGTGCCCGGCAGGAAATCACCCAGCTGGCTTCGCGCCTGGACGGCACCAACCAGACCGTGCAGGTGCTGGCCGGGCAGGCGCAGCAGATCGGTACGGTGCTGGAGGTGATCAGCAGCATTGCCGAGCAGACCAATTTGCTGGCGCTCAACGCGGCGATTGAAGCGGCGCGTGCCGGCGAGCAAGGTCGCGGCTTTGCGGTGGTGGCCGATGAAGTGCGCAGCCTGGCGCAGCGCACGGCGGTGTCCACCAAGGAAATCAGGACCATTATCGAGGCCTTGCAGCAAGGCAGCCGCAAAGCCGTGGAGGCCATGCAGGACAGTCGCGAAGGTGTGGAGCGCTGCGTCGAGGACAGTCAGTTGGCGGCGGCAATGTTGCAGGCGGTCGGCAGCGACATCTCGCAGATCGATGAGCTCAACGGGCGAATTTTCACGACGACCCGCGAACAATCCACGGCGAGTGTCGAGATTGTCGGGCGCTTGCAGTCGGTGCAGAGCATCGCGCAGAACACGGCGGATGATGTGCAGACGCTGGCGTCGAGCAGTCGGCGCTTGCCGCCTATTGCGACTCGGCTGGATGCGTTGGGGCGCACGTTTCATCAGTGATGCTCGACGCGGGAGGTTGTCCGCTGGTCGAACCGACTTGCTCTACAGATTCTTAATACCTATCTTTGAGTCTATGGACTCAAGATAGGTACTGATCATGGCCGTCCCCCTGCAACCCCAATCCTTCAGCAAGAACCAATGCGTCACCGGCCTGCGCGCTGCGGTGAGCATTCTGGAAAAGTGGCAAGCCACCAGCGACCAGGCCTGTCGCATCCTGCGTATTTCCCGCAGCACCTACACCCGCGCCCGGCAGCGCGATGTGGAGTGGGCTGTGGCGCTGGATGCGGACCAGATGCAGCGCATCAGCTTCGTGCTGAACATTCACGCCACGCTGCGCCTGGTGTTCGACAACCCGGACAACGTGTACGGCTTTGCCTCGATGGCCAATGACAATGAGTTTTTCAATGGCCGCAGCCCGTTGGAGATCATGGCCCAGGGCGACATGATTGCGCTGTATGAAACCTTCCGCCGCATCGACATGTTGCGGGGTGCGCAATGGTGATGGCGAGTGAGCTGGCGGTGTTTGCCGGTCAGTCGTTGCAGGCTTATCGCCTGGTCAATTCGAAGTTTCCGCCCATTGCGTTGTTTGATGACGTGGCGGACGCGGATGAGTTTGAGGTGCTGTTCGAGATTCAGGCGTTGACCAATCCGCGGTTGAAGAATGAAGTGGGTCAGCTTGAGTTGATCACGCGCAGCGAGATCCCGTTCGGGATTGCCGGTTGCTCTTACGCCATCGCGCCGTTTACCCATGTCAATCCGGCGGGGTCGCGCTTCAGTGACGGCAGTTTCGGGGTGTTGTACCTGGCGGATTCGATGGAAGCGGCGCTGGCCGAAGTGCGGCATCACCAGGCTCTATATTGGTCGAAGGTGCCGAGCCTGAACTATGAGCGGTTTGTGTTTCGCGGGTTGGCCTGTGCCTTTGGCGATGGCGGCATGAAGGACGCCACCGCCCTGCCGTTGGCCGATCCGGTGTATGCGTCGGACGATTACAGCCATTCCCGCGTGCTGGGGCGGGCGGTGCGGGACGCCGGTTGTCCCGGTTTGCGTTATCACTCGGTGCGCATGCCGGGCAGTCATTGCTGGGCGTTGATGACGCCGAGGCCCGTGTCCTCGATCATTCAAGCGGCGCATTACGAGATGGTGTGGAACGGGCAGATCACCAGTGTCAGCCAGATCAGCGAGGCTTGATCGCCTGGCGATGACCCTGTGGCGAGGGAGCTTGCTCCCGCTGGGCTGCGCAGCAGCCCTTTTTTTTGGGGCCGCTTCGCGACCCAGCGGGAGCAAGCTCCCTCGCCACAAAAAGAGGTGTTTATACAAGCGGTGTTCGATCCATTGACCGCATCGATAGTCACCATCAATTCAATGAAGTTCTCTTAAAAAATCCCCGGCGTAACATCTGCTCCATACCCACCCATCAGCACCCCGGAGCACACCATCATGAAACGCCAAACCCTCCTCAGCATCGCTTTCTCGGTTTTCGCAGTTAACGCTTTTGCCGCAACGTCTGCTCAACCTGTGGTCGCTGAAGGCGGCTCGGATCGTCTGATTGAAAGCCGTGTGGCTGAAGGTGGTTCTGATCGCCTGATCGAGAATCGTGTGGCCGAAGGTGGTTCGGATCGCCTGCTGGAAAAACGTGTTGCCGAAGGCGGCTCTGACAAGCTCCTGCAAAACCGCGTCGCTGAAGGTGGCTCCGACAAACTGCTGCAAAACCGCGTCGCTGAAGGTGGCTCCGACAAACTGCTGCAAAACCGCGTTGCCGAAGGCGGTTCCGACAAACTGCTGCAAAACCGCGTTGCCGAAGGTGGCTCCGACCGTCTGATCGAAAGCCGCGCTGTCTGAATGCAGTGCTTTACCGCAGGACTCAACGAAAAGCCCGGCCTCAACCGCCGGGCTTTTTCGTGCAGGTGATCAATTCGTCCGTTGTTCATGCGCTTTCGCATAGCGCGCCAGGCCAATCTTGATGCCGACCAGGATGGGGGCGGCAAAGACGAACAGCAGGGCCACGGCGAAGAACGCCGTGTCGAAGGCAATCACCGTGGCCTGACCTGACACCGCCTTGCCCAGCAGGCTGGTGGCCGCCCGGCCGGCGGTCACCTGGTCCATGCCCTTCCCCGCCAGCATCGCGGTGGTGGTCGTCAGCCGCTCGATGAGCGCGTGCCCACCCGCAGTGACGTGGGTGCCCAGGACCACGCCGTTGGTGACGGCGTGATTCTCGATCAGGGTCTGCAGCCCGGCGACGCCCATCAGGCCACCCAGCTGGCGCCCTGTGTTGAACAGGCCGATGCCGCTGGCCAGGTTGCGGCTGTTGAGGTGGGTGAAGGCAATCAGTGTGATCGACAGAAACAGGAAGCCCAGGCCCAGGCCGCGCAGCAGGATGGCCGCCATCATGTCATCGCTGCCGCTTTCGCTGGTGGAGCCGGACAGCATCCACATAGCCGCCATGATCAGCAAGATGCCCAAGGGCACGGTGGCCACAGGCGGCACGCGGCGGGCCTGGAACAACCAGGCGGCGATGAGCAGCGAACCGACAAAAAAACCGCCGCTGGGCAATAGAAGCAGCCCGGCATCGGTCGGTGTGAAAGCGAGTACCGACAGGGCGAACGCCGGGATCAGGTAGGCGCTGCCGAACAGCGCGGCACCGGCGACGAAACTGACGATAAAGGCAAAGGTGAAATCGCTCGATTTGAACAGGCTGAAGTCAAGCAGCCCCTGGCCGTCGGCCAGGACCTGTTGGCCGAGAAAGCCCAGCAGCGCGGCACCACCGAGCACCGTCAGTACCAGGATGCGCGGTTCCTCGAACCAGTCCCAGCGGCTGCCCTGGCTGAGCACGTAGGTGAAACAGAACAGAGCCGCAGCGAGCAACGAGAACCCGAGCCAGTCAAACGAAGGTTGCCGGACCCTGGCGGGCACGGGGTGGTCGGCGATGAGCAAGAGGCCGGTCGCTGCCAATGCCAGCGGCACCACGCTGAAGAAAATCCAGGTCCAGGACTGGCTGTCGATCAACCACCCTTGCAGGGCCGGTGCGAGGGTCGCGGACGCAACCACGGCCGCCATGGCGAACAGGGCTTGCAGGATCGGCTGAAGGGCCCGCGGATAACCGCGAAAGATGATCGCCTGGCCCGCCACCAGCAAAGCACCGCCGGCGAAGCCTTGCAGGATGCGCAGTGCGATCAGCAGCTCCAGCCAGGCGCTGACGGCAGCCACGCAGCACGCCAGGCCCATGACCAGGGTGGCGCCGATGAGCACGTTGCGTGGAGAAAACCGCTGCATCAGCCAGGGGGCGAGCATGAACCCGATCAGCTTGAGGGCGATGTAGCCGACATCCAGCCAGGCAAACTCGTCAGGCGTGGCATAAGTGTCGCCGATGATGTCGCCGCGTCCGAGGGCGAGCACGGTGCTGGCGATCGCTTCGGTCAACGCGGCCAGGACGATGCCCGCGATCAGCAGCACGCCGGTCGTCGGCCTGGCGCGACTCATGAGCCGGCCCCTTGCGCAACCTCTACCCGCGCGGACAGCCCCGGCACGATGCGGCCCGGTAGCGGATTGTCAGCCAGGCGGATCTTCACCGGAACGCGCTGTACGACACGTACGAAGTTCCCGGTGGCGTTGTCGGGCGGCAGCAGGCTGAACGCCGAGCCACTGCCCGGTGCAAAGCTGTCGACCACGCCGGCCAGTGCCGCATCGGGATAGCCATCGACCGTGACGCGCACGGGCTGACCAGGGCGAATCTGTTCGAGCTGGGTTTCCTTGAAATTGGCCACGACCCACACATCGTTGACCGGCACGATATCGAGCAGGGCGACACCCGGCGTGACGAACCGGCCGAGGCGAACCTGACGATTGCCGACCACGCCATCCACCGGCGCATGCACCACGGTGTGATCGAGATCGATCCGGGCGAGATCACGGGCTGCCTCAGCCTGGGCCACCGCTGCCACGGCCGCCTCTCTTTGCGCGACAAACACACTGATGCGTTGCTGTTGGGCCTCGACCGTTGCCGAAGCGGCCGATACCGACGCCACGGCTCTGGATTGTGCCGTGCCGGTTTCATCGACCAGTGCCTGGCTCACGGCATTGCTGACGATCAGTTTGCGGCTGCGGTCGTGGGTCTTGGCCGCCAGGCTCATGTCGGCGGTGGCCGAGCGTCTTTGTGCTTCGGCCTGCCGGATCAGCGCATGCTGAAGCCGGATCTGCGCGTCGACATGGGTCAGGTTCGCCCGGGCGGCGCTGACATTGGCCTCGGCTTGCGCAAGTTTGGCGCGATAGTCGCGGTCATCGATACGAAACAGCACATCACCCGCGCGCACAGTCTGGTTGTCCTCGACCTCGAGCGCCGTGACATAGCCGGCGACCTTGGCGGCCAGCGAGGTGACGTCGCCGCGGACATAGGCGTTGTCGGTCGAGGTCACGCCACGGGTAAACGCCATGGCGCCCCAAACCGCCACGACCATCACGGCAGCGACACACAGCAACAGGCCGATGGTCTTGCGCGGGCTGCGCCGCACCACGACCACCGGCGTTGCGGTGGCAATGGCGGCCTTGTCCTGGAGCGAGTTCATTTTTTCATATCCTGTTCAATGCCAAGAGCCAGGCAGCCACGGGGCGGCAGGGTCTGCCGCCCGGCTGTCGAGCCTTCATGAGCGGGTTGATCGGCTCACTGCTTGATCGGGGTGACGAGCACCTTTTCCTCGGTGTCGAGGACGAACACCGCCAACAGGCGTGCCGGTTGGGTGTCACTGGCGTTGGCGCTGACCAGGTGCACGGAACCCGGCTCCTCTACGAAGTTTTCGCCGACCTTGTAGATATGTTCCGGCTGGCCTTTGACGTGGATGCGAAACGAACCTTCCAGCACCGTTGCATAGATGAAGGCCGTTTTCGGATGGGTGTGGGCCGGTGATGCGGCACCCGGCCCATACTCGACGACTACGCCCCTCATGCTCTTGCCGGGGATATTGGGAATGGGACGGTCGAACACCACCGTCACCTTGCCGGGGGGCGGCTCGGCGGCCGAGGCGGCGCTGATAGAGAGCGCTGCGAACACAGCGGCCATTAGCAATCGGGTAACCATGGGATGTCTCCTGGATGCATAGGGAAATGAGAGGTGAGATCCGTTACTGCGCTGTCGCCCGGGCCAGCCAGTCGTCGAAGCGAATCGCCCCCAGGCGTGCGTTCTTGCCGGTGACCAGCGATTGATCGTCGAGCACGGCGCCGAAGTAACGGGCATGCACATCTGGCACGACCTTGCGGTTGTCCTGGGTCGCCCGTAGATAGCGCCTGGCCAGTTCGTCGATCGGCATGGTTTCCGGGCCGCCCACTTCAACCGTGCCATTGAGCGGTGCTGCCAGCACGACATCGGCCAGCGCCGCTACCACGTCGTCGGACGCAATCGGCTGGATCAGCGCCGGCGACGCATGAATCTCATCGCCGACGGTGAACGACTGGACAATGCCGGCGGCAAACTCGGAGAACTGCGTGGCACGCACAATGCTGTAGGGAATGCTGGACGCCTTGATAAGGGCCTCCTGCGCGACCTTGGCCCGGAAATAACCGGTATCGGGAAGCCGTTCGCTGCCGACAATCGACAGGGCCACGTGATGACGAACCCCGGCAGCGGCTTCGGCGGCCAGCAGGTTACGGCTCGATGTTTCAAAGAAATCGAGAACGGCCTGGTCCTCCCACGACGGTGCGTTCGCCACGTCGACCACCACGTCAGCACCATCCATCGCTTCGGCCAGGCCTTCGCGGGTGATGCTGTTCACGCCCGAGCTGGGGCTGGCGGCGAGCGCATCATGGCCGCGTTCGCGAAGGGTGTTCACAAGTTTCGATCCGATGAGGCCCGAGCCTCCGATGACGACGATCTTCATGACTGTTCTCCACTTGTCGACTGCAACCATTGCGTCGGTGTAGAGAGATTGCCTGCACGGGCAGGGCAAGTCCTTGCGCCGGGCTTGGGTTTGCCTTGGCGAGCGCTTGGATTTTTGTCCAAGGCCACTGATGGTCGTCCAGCCCCCTTGCCGCTGACGGTGCAGCGGCTGTCGAGCTGCCGTATCATCCTTTTCAGTCACAACCAGCCGCCTGGGGATGCCCGTCTTGCCATTCAGTTTTGAAGATTACGTACTCGATCAGGAACGCCGGGAGCTGACCCTGCGCGGGCAAGTCGTGGCCGTCGGACCGCAGGTTTTCGACCTGTTGCTGCTGTTCGTCAACAATCCCGACCGCGTCGTCAGCAAGGACGAATTGCTCAAGGCGGTGTGGGGCGACCGGATCGTTTCGGAATCGACGATCACCAGCCACATCAATGCCGTGCGCAAGGCCATCGGCGATACCGGTGAGGAGCAGCGCCTGGTACGCACCGTCGCCCGCAAAGGCTACCGCTTCGTTGGCCAGATCAACGGCGACTTGACCGGGCAAGCGCGACAGCCCGAAGTCGATGAACGCCCGACCGCCGCCCCGAAGCCAATCCCCTCCCCTGCGCTGGTCCTGCCGGAAAAGCCCTCGATCACCGTCCTGCCCTTCCAGAACCTGAGCGGTGATCCGGAGCAGGAATACTTCGCCGACGGCGTCGTGGAGGACATCATCGCCGCCCTGTCGCGACTTCGCTGGCTGTTCGTCATCGCGCGCAATTCGAGCTTCACCTACAAGGGCCAGACGGTGGACGCCCAAGGCGTTGGCCAGGCGCTGGGCGTGCGCTACGTGCTCGAAGGCAGCGTGCGCAAGAGCGGGAACAAGCTGCGCATTACCGGGCAACTGATCGACGCGACAAGCGGTACGCACCTCTGGGCCGAGCGCTTCGAAGGCCTGCTGGACGATATCTTCGAGCTGCAGGACCAAATCACCGAGAGCGTCGTGGGCGCGATCGCGCCGCAACTGGAGCGGGCAGAAATCGAACGCGCCAAGCGCAAGCCGACGGATAGCCTGGACGCCTACGACTACTACCTGCGGGCCATGGCAAAACTGCACAGCGGCAGCCGGGAAGCCATCGAGCAGGCGCTGCCGATGTTCTACCAGGCCATCGAGCTCGATGGGGAATTTGCCTCGGCCTATGGCATGGCCGCCTGGTGCCACTTCTGGCGCAAGCTCAATGGCTGGATGAGCGATCGGCCTGCAGAAATCGCCGAGGGCATACGGCTGGCGCGGCAGGCGGTGACCCTCGGTCGCGATGATGCCGTCGCATTGACCCGGGGCGGACATGCGCTGGCCCACCTCGCCGGCGAAGTCGACGGCGGCATTGCACTGCTCGACCGAGCGCGCCTGCTCAATCCAAACCTCGCCCCCGCCTGGTTTCTAGGCGGAATCCTGCGGGCGCTGCGCGGTGAAACGGACGCGGCCATCGAGCATTTGAACCATGCCGTTCGCTTGAGCCCGCTGGACCCGGAAATGTTCAGGATGCAGGTCGGCATGGCGCTCGCGCATTTCTTCGCCGGGGACTTCGATGCCGCTGCGGCCTGGGCGGACAAGGCACTGGGCAACCTGCCCAGCCTGCTGGTCGCCGCGGCACTGGTGGCGGCCAGTCACGCGCTCGGTGGTCGAATGGACAAAGCGAAGCTGGCGATGCAACGCCTGCTAGCGCTGGATCCTTCTTTGCGCCTGTGCGCCCTCAAGGACTGGCTGCCCATTCAACGGCCTGAGGATTTCGCCCGCTTCGTCGATGGATTGCGCCTGGCGGGATTGCCGGAGTAAACGCGCGCCCCCCTGTAGGAGCGAGCTTGCTCGCGATGGACGTGAAGACACCGCGTTTAATCAGAAAACCCGCGTCATCGTTAACGACCATCGCGAGCAAGCTCGCGCCTACAATAGTTGCACATTGCTACGGTAGGCTAAGCTTTGAGCAACTCGTTGCTCATGATGCTCGGTTCTGCAGGTTTTGGGTGTTTCTGGAGAGCGTCTGCAACAGCGATCTCAGACTGGCCAAAACCTTTCACGCAGGATTGCCGTGATGACCGAGCCCCTCCTCAGCTTTGATGCACTCAAACGCGCCGCTGCCGCCGGCGAAATCGACACCGTGCTGGTCTGCATGGTCGACATGCAGGGACGCCTGGTCGGCAAGCGCTTCCAGGTCGAGTTTTTCATCGACAGCGGCCACGAAGAAACCCATTGCTGCAACTACCTGTTGGCCGACGACATCGACATGGAGCCGGTGCCAGGTTACGCCGCGGCCAGTTGGAGCAAGGGCTACGGTGATTTCGTGCTCAAGCCCGACATGTCCACCCTGCGGCGCGTGCCCTGGCTGGAATGCACGGCGCTGGTGCTGTGCGACGTGCTCGATCATCACCATCGCCAGGACCTGCCCCACAGCCCACGGGCGATTCTGAAAAAACAGGTCGAGCGCCTGCGCGAGCGTGGCTATACCGGCATGTTTGCCTCGGAACTCGAGTTCTATCTGTTCGATGAGAGCTACGAGACGATCCACAAGCGCAACTACCACAAACCGAAAACCGCCGGCCATTACATCGAGGACTACAACATCCTCCAGACCACCCGCGAAGAACCGGTGCTGCGGGCGATTCGCAAGCATCTGCAGGCCTCGGGCATACCCGTGGAAAACTCCAAGGGCGAATGGGGGCCGGGCCAGGAAGAGATCAACATCCGCTACGCCGATGCCATGACCATGGCCGACCACCACGTCATCATCAAGCACGCCTGCAAAGAGATCGCGCAGTTGCAGGGCAAGGCGATCACCTTCATGGCCAAGTGGCGTTACGACGCCGCCGGTTCCAGCAGTCACATCCATAATTCGCTGTGGGACAAGAACGCGAAGAAGCCGCTGTTCTTCGACGCGAAAGCCGAGTTCGGCATGTCGAAACTGATGCGTGCCTGGGTCGCCGGGCAGCTCAAGTACGCCAACGACATCACCTGTTTTCTCGCGCCCTATATCAACTCCTACAAGCGCTTCCAGGCCGGCACCTTTGCGCCGACGCGGGCGGTGTGGAGCCGCGACAATCGCACCGCGGGCTTTCGCTTGTGCGCCGAAGGCAGCAAGTCCATCCGCATCGAATGCCGCATCGGCGGCGCCGACCTCAACCCCTATCTGGCCTTCGCCGCGTTGATCGCGGCGGGCCTGGCCGGTATCGACGAAAAGCTCGATCTCGTGCCGCCATTCGAAGGGGATGCCTACCAGGACGAGCAGTTGCCGGAAGTGTCCAAGACCCTGCGCGAGGCGAGCGCCGCCCTCAAGGCCTCCGCCATGTTGCGCGAGGCGTTCGGCGATGAGGTGGTCGACCATTACGTGCACACCGCCGAGTGGGAACAGAAAGAGTACGACCGGCGAATCACCGACTGGGAACTGCAGCGCGGCTTCGAGCGCTATTGAGAACATCATGACTGCGAAGGTGCAATTGATCTCCCCGGTCGATGGCCGGGTGTACGTCGAACGAGAGATGGCCGATGCGGCGCAGGTCGAGCAGGCGTTGACCGCCGCTGCCAGCGCCCAGGCGGCATGGCAACGCCGATCACTGAGCGAACGCGCAGCATTGTGCAGCGCCGCAGTGGACGCGATGTTGTCGATGCAGGCCGACATCGTGCCGGAACTGGCCTGGCAGATGGGTCGCCCGGTGCGCTATGGCGCTGGCGAACTGCGCGGTTTTGCCGAACGCGCCCGGCACATGATCGCCATCGCGCCGCAAGCGCTGGCCGATATAGAGCCGGAGCCTGTGGCGGGTTTTCGGCGCTACATCAAGCGCGAGCCGCTGGGCACGGTGCTGGTGGTCGCGCCGTGGAACTACCCCTATTTGACGGCGGTGAACACGATCATCCCGGCGTTGATGGCCGGCAACAGCGTGATCCTCAAGCATGCGTCGCAGACGCTGCTGGTGGGTGAGCGTTTCGCCGAAGCCATGCGCCGCGCCCATCTGCCGGACGGCCTGTTCCACAACCTGCTGCTCGATCATCGGCAGACCGCCGCGATCATTGATTCGGGTCGGGTACAGCAGGTCAACTTCACCGGTTCAGTCGATGCCGGCAAGGCCATGGAAAGCGCCGCCACGGGACGCTTCATCGGCGTGGGCCTGGAGCTCGGTGGCAAGGATCCGGCCTACGTGCGGGCTGACGCCAACCTCGAGCATGCGGTGGAAAACCTGGTGGACGGCAGTTTCTTCAATTCCGGGCAGAGTTGCTGCGCCGTGGAACGCATCTATGTCGACCAGAAAATCTTCCCGGTGTTTGTCGAGCGCTTCGCCGAACTGACCCGCCAGTACGTGCTGGGCAACCCGCTGGACGAAGCCACCACCCTCGGTCCGATGGTGACACAGGGTGCCGCGTTTTTCGTGCGTGGCCAGATTGCCGAAGCGCTCGCCCAGGGCGCGACGGCGCTGATCGATCCGCAGGCCTTTCCCGCCGACGTGCCGGGCAGTGCCTACCTCGCGCCCCAGGTCCTGGTCGATGTCAGCCATCAAATGTCGGTCATGCGCGATGAGAGCTTTGGCCCGGTGGTCGGCATCATGCCGGTGGCCAGCGATGACGAGGCCATTGCCTTGATGAACGACAGTGAGTTCGGGCTCAGCGCGTCCATCTGGACCCGGGACCTCGCAGCGGCCGAACGCCTGGGCAACCAGATCGCCACCGGCACGCTGTTCATGAACCGCTGCGATTACCTGGACCCGGCGCTGGCCTGGACCGGCGTGAAGAACAGCGGGCGCGGCGTCACCCTGTCGCCACTGGGCTACGAGCACCTGACCCGAGCCAAATCCTTTCATCTGCGTCACGAGGTGTAGACCATGAACCTGACTGGAAACTGGAACTACCCCACGAGCGTTCGGTTCGGCGTCGGGCGCATCGCCGAGCTGGCCGACGTCTGTCGCAGCCAGGGGATCCAGCGACCCTTGCTGGTCACCGACAGCGGCCTGGCCCGCGCACCGATCACCACGGCGGCACTGGACGCGCTGCGCGCCGCCGGCCTGGGTGTGGCGTTGTTCTGTGACCTCAAGCCCAACCCGGTGGAAGCCAACCTGGCCGGCGGGCTCGACGCCTGGCGCGGCGGCAAACATGACGGTGTGATCGCCTTCGGCGGCGGCAGTGGTCTGGACATGGGCAAGCTGATTGCCTTCATGAGCGGCCAGACCCGCCCGGTCTGGGACTTCGAAGACATCGGCGACTACTGGACCCGCGCCGACGACAGCCGCATCGCCCCGGTCATTGCCGTGCCGACCACGGCGGGGACCGGCTCGGAAGTCGGGCGTGCGGCGGTGATCATCGACGAGCGCACCCACACCAAACGCATCATCTTCCACCCGAAAATGATGCCGCGCGTGGTCATCAGCGACCCGGCCCTCACCGTCGGCATGCCCGCCAAGGTCACCGCCGGCACGGGCATGGACGCGTTATCGCATTGCCTGGAAGCGTACTGCGCCCCTGGTTTTCATCCCCTGGCCGATGGCATTGCGGTGGAAGGCATGCGCCTGGTGGCCAACGCCCTGGTGAAAGCCGTACACACGCCGTCGGACCTCGAGGCGCGCGCACAAATGCTCGCGGCGGCGGCCATGGGCGCCACGGCATTCCAGAAAGGCCTGGGCGGGATGCATGCGCTCTCCCATCCGGTGGGTGCGCTGTACGACACCCATCACGGCATGACCAACGCCACCTTCATGCCCTATGTCCTGCAATTCAATCGCACGGCCATCGAGGAGCGCATCACCCGCCTGGCGGCGTACCTGCGCCTGCCCTCGCCGGGGTTCGACAGCTTCCTGGCCTTCGTCCTGAAGTTGCGCAAGGACATCGGCGTGCCCCATACCCTGGTTGAACTGGGCGTGGATGACCGGCAGGCCGACCTGATCGCCGACATGGCGATTGTCGACCCCTCGGCCGGCGGCAACCCGCTGCCCTTGACCCGGGACGGCGTGGCAAAGATTTTCGACGCGGCACTTCACGGCCGTCTGTAGGAGCGAGCTTGCTCGCGATGGACTTGAGGATGACGCGGGGTGTCAGGCTCCCCGCGTCATCGTTGACGTCCATCGCGAGCGAGCTCGCTCCTACAGAAAACCAAGGTCGAGCCTACGGCGGCTCAGTTCGGCCTGTTCAATACCTGACAAGGGGCACATATCATGAACCCAACAAGCCAGCCGGGCACCGACACCCACGACGATGACGTCAAGGTGCTGCACAGCATGGGCTACGCCCAGCAACTCTCACGACGAATGGGGGTTTTCTCCAACTTCGCCATTTCCTTTTCGATCATCTGCATCCTCTCCGGTGGCATCAACTCACTGGCCCAGGGCACCTCGGGCGCCGGTGGCATATCCATCGGGATCGGCTGGCCGATCGGCTGCCTGATCTCCGGGGTATTCGCCATGGCCATGGCGCAGATTTCCTCGGCCTACCCCACCGCCGGCGGCCTCTACCACTGGGGCTCGATCCTCGGTAACCGCTTCACTGGCTGGTTGACCGCGTGGTTCAACCTGCTGGGGCTGGTCACGGTGCTGGGCGCGATCAACGTCGGCACCTATTACTTCTTTTTCGGTGCCTTCGGACCGGCACTGGGCATGGAGGACACGACCACGGTCAGAGTGATTTTCCTGGCAATCCTCACGGGCCTGCAGGCCTTGTGCAACCACTTGGGTATCGGCCTGACGGCCAAGCTCACCGACTTCTCCGGCTACCTGATCTTCGCCACGGCGCTGGCGCTGACCATCGTCTGCCTGATCTCGGCACCCAGCTATGAATTCGCGCGGCTGTGGACCTTCGGCAACTATTCCGGCGAAGCAGGCGGCAACGTCTGGCCGCAGGTCTCCAACGGCTGGGTGTTCATGCTCGGCCTGCTGTTGCCGATCTACACCATCACCGGCTATGACGCTTCGGCGCATACCTCCGAGGAAACCCGCAACGCGGCCATGTCGGTGCCCCGCGGCATGGTCATGTCGGTGGTCTGGTCGTTGCTGTTCGGCTGGCTGATGCTCAGCGCGTTCGTGCTGATGCTGCCGAACATGGACGAGGCTGCCAAACAGGGCTGGAACGTGTTTTTCTGGGCCATGAACACCCAGGTCAACCCGACCTTGAAACTGGTGCTTTTCGTGGCGATTTTCATTTCGCAGGTGCTCTGCGGACTGGCCACGGTCACCTCGGTTTCACGCATGATATTCGCGTTCTCCCGGGACGGTGGCCTGCCCTGTTCCAAAGCCCTGGCCTCGGTTTCGCCGACCTTTCGCAGCCCGGTGGCGGCCATCTGGACCGGTGCCACCCTTGCCGTCCTGTTCGACTGGGGCTCGTCGGTGATCTCGGTCGGGGCAACGCCGGTCTACACGATCGTGGTGTCCTGCACGGTGATCTTCCTGTTCTTCTCCTTCGCCATCCCCATCGTGCTCGGCCTGTTTACCTACGGGACGTCGAAGTGGCCGACCATGGGGCCATGGAACATGGGGCGATTCTGGTACTCGGTGTTCGCCATCCTCTCGATCCTGTCGATGATCATCATCTTCGTCATCGGCATCCAGCCACCGAACGATTGGGCGCTGTACATCACCATCGGTTTCCTGGTGCTGACCGCCATCGTCTGGTTCGGTTTTGAAGCCCGGCGCTTCCAGGGGCCACCGGTGGGCGACATGATCGTCAAGCGCCAGGCTGAAATCGCCGCGGCGGAAGCAGCGTTGAACAAACAAGCCGGAAGCTGATAGCCGAATCACTGTAGGAGCGAGCTTGCTCGCGATGGTCGTTAACGATAACGCGGGTTTACTGGCTAAACGCGGCGCTCTTGAGTCCATCGCGAGCAAGCTCGCTCCTACAGGGTCCGGGCTTTTATGCACGCTGATGATTTATCCTGTGCCTCCCCCGATTTCATCCCGGAGACACCTGTGCCCGCCCTCACCGCCCGCGAGGTTTACCAGCCGTTGCGCGATGCCGCCCAGGGTATTCGCACGCTCCAGCGAGTCGACGACGCTTGCCAGTCCAGTCATGTTCGGGTCGACATCGACGGCTGGCGCCTGTTGCTCGACGTCGACGCCGGCCACTTGCGCCACTGCCTGCACGGTCAATGCCCCGATGGCCGCGAGTATGCGTTCGACAGCGGGCAGCGCTTCGGCACCGACCCGGTGAGTTTGCTCAGCACCTGGGAGCTGGCGCAGATTGAGCGGTTGCTGGCCTGAATCATTCGCAACCTGTCGTTCCCTGGCCGCACTTGTGATACACAAGCCGGAGTGATTTTTGCGTCCAAGGAGATTCCGTCCATGCCCCGTTCCCCACGCCTTTCGCACTGGCTGGCCTGCACCCTGCTCGGTTTGTTCGCGGGCGTTGCCCAGGCCGGCACGACGCCCCCGGCACCCGATGCCCTGCAACCCTTGCTGGCGACGATGAACGAGCGCTTGAACATCAGTGAGCTGGTGGCGCTGACCAAGTGGGACAGCGGCAAACCGGTCCAGGACAATGCCCGGGAAGCGCAAGTCATCGCCAACGCGCGCAAGCAGGCGGATCAGCGCAAGCTTGACCCCGACGAAGTCGCCGACCTGATCGCTGCCCAGATCGAAGCCAGCAAACTGGTGCAATACGGCCGGCTCGCACAATGGCAAGCGGCGCACAAGGCACCGGACACGCCACGACCGGACCTCAACAACGACATCCGGCCCAAACTCGACAAACTGCAGAACCTGCTGCTCAATCAGTACGCCGCGTTCCTGCCCTACCGCAAAGACCCGAACTGCCCGCAATGGCTGGCCACCGAACGCTCGGCGCTGATCAAGGATTACCTGCATGGCCAGGCGATGATTCGTGCGACCGGGGAGCTGTGCATCGTAGGTCGATGACATTGCCTACTGTAGGAGCGAGCTTGCTCGCGATGGGCGTTAACGATAACGCGGGTTAACTGACTGATTGCGGTGCTCTTGAGTCCTTCGCGAGCAAGCTCGCTCCTACAGGGTTTTGCATTACGGTTTGAACAACAGGCCTTACGCGATCTGCACCAATGGAAAACCCGCACGCCAAATGTAAAACACCCTTTACACCGCTGAAAAACCCGCCGATCATGTAAAGGGTCTTTTACACCAGGAAGAAACAATGAAACGCTATTACATGGAAATGGGTGCCGCGACGGCGCTGTACTCGGTATTGCTGATCCTGTCGGTCATCCTGCTCAAGGATCAGCAGGAAATGGCAATGGCGCTGAAGATCATCATCACGCTGTTGCCGGTGATTCCTGCGGGGCTGATGTGTTGGGCAGTGGTGCGCAACATGCGCACGCTGGACGAAATGCACTTGCGTATCCAGTACGAAGCGCTCGGTTTTGCCTTTGCCGCTTCGGCATTGCTGACCTTCACCTACGGCTTTCTGGAGAATGTCGGCTTTCCACATGTGTCCTGGGTCTGTGTGTGGCCCGTGATGGGCCTGATGTGGATGATCGGGCTCAGACTGGCCAAGCGGCGCTACCAATGAAAAACCGTCTCAAGGAACTGCGTGCCGAACGCAAGTGGTCGCAGGTCGATCTGGCGGCGTTGTTGAATGTTTCACGGCAGACCATCAATGCTATCGAAAATGGCCGCTATGATCCCAGCCTGCCCTTGGCGTTCCAGATTGCCCGGGCATTTGCGCTGCCTATCGAGCATATTTTCGATGACGAGTTCGCCGGCTGATCTCTCTCTTCAATCAGGCGCCTGCCCATGAGCCATACGGAAACCCTCGCCAAAATCCTGCTCGGCCCGTTGCTGCTGATGCAGGGCCTGTACACGCGACGGGTGACGCCCAGGCTGCCGGAGGCCGAAGGTGAACGCCAGGGCGTGGCCGGCAGCGGCGACGTTCTGCGCTTGTTGATTGTCGGCGACAGCGCCGCGGCGGGTGTGGGGGCGGCGACTCAAGGCGAGGCGCTCAGCGGTCGGCTGGTGGAGCGCCTGGTCGAGGATTATCAGGTGTCGTGGAAGCTCTGGGCGCGCACCGGTCTGGATTCGCAAGGGTTGCTGGAGCTGCTCGAACAGCACGCCCCCGAGCCGTTTGATGTGGCGCTGTTGTCGATTGGCGTCAACGATGTCACCAGCTCGCTCACCCTGGATCAGTGGCTCGCTCGGCAACAGCGATTGATGGCGCTGTTGTGCGACAGGTTCGCGGTGAGGCAGATTGTGGTGTCGCCGCTTCCACCGATGCATTTGTTCCCCGCCCTGCCGCAGCCGCTGCGCTGGTTTCTGGGGTTCAGGGCGCGTCGCTTCAACGCACGGCTTGCGGATCTGGCCGCCGGCGTGGATCAATGCACGCTGCTGACCACCCCGCTGGCACCCGAACCGGGCTTGATGGCCAGCGATGGTTTTCATCCGGGGCCGATGCTCTACCTGCAATGGGCCGACGATGCCGCCAGGGTTATCGATCAACGCTTTCGCACCACAACAATAAAAACAGGAGTTGAAGATGTCTGAGCTGAACCTGAACCCCAATGTCGCAGCGTCCCTGAAGCAGTGGCACGCGATGCTCGGCAACCGCGACTTGAGTGGCTTGCCCGAACTGCTCGATCCGCAAGCGGTGTTCCGTTCGCCGATGGCGCACACGCCGTATCCGGGGGCGCCAGTGGTGTCGATGATCCTCAACACGGTCATGAACGTGTTCGAGGATTTTGCCTATCACCGCGAGCTGGCGACGGCGGATGGCTTGAACGTGATTCTCGAATTCAGTGCCAGGGTCGGCGAGAAAGAGCTCAAGGGCATCGACATGATCCGCTTCAACGAACAGGGCAGGATTGTCGAGTTTGAGGTGATGGTGCGGCCGCTGAGTGGCTTGCAGGCGCTGGGCGAGGAAATGGGGCGGCGGTTGGGGGCTTATCTGAAGGCAAGCAAGGCCTGATTTATCTGATTCAACAAATACCCCTGTGGGAGCGGGCTTGCTCGCGAAGGCGGTGAACCAGTCGATAGAGATGTTGACTGATACTCCGCTTTCGCGAGCAAGCCCGCTCCCACAGGTTTTGTGTACAACCTGAAGGCTTCACACCATCGGCTGATGACTGGTCACGCAGTGTATGCCGCCACCACCGGCGGAGATCGCGTCGATGTCGAGCTGCACCACTTCACGGTCAGGGTAGAGTTCGGACAGCAGGTCGAAAGCCTTGGCATCCGCTTGCTTGTCGCCGAATTGCGGCGCAATGATCGCGCCGTTGATCACGAAGTAGTTGATGTAGCCGGCGGCGAAGTCCGGGTTGTCCTTGCTGAACCGGCTGTTGCGCGGGTTGAGCGGTGGCGAAACGGTATGCACCTGCAATTTGCGGCCATCGGCATCCGTGGCGTTTTCCAGGATCTGCAGATGGGCGCGAGTGACCTTGTAGTCGTAGGACTCGGGGTCGTTGTCGAGGTTGGCGATCACCACCCCGGGTTTGACGAAGCGCGCATAGAAGTCGACGTGGGCGTCGGTGATGTCCTTGCCCTTGATGCCCGGCAGCCAGATGATTTTGCGCAGGCCCAGGCGTTCCTTCAGCTCCGCTTCGACATCGGCCTTGCTCCAGTCGGGGTTGCGATTGCGGTTGATCCAGCTGCTTTCGGTCATGATCCCGGTGCCGTGGCCGTCCACTTCGATGCCACCGCCCTCGCCCACCAGTTCGCTGCGCTGGTAATCCGCCTTGGCGTTTTGCGCGACCTGGGCGGCCAATTGCGCATCGTCCTCATGCTGCTGTTTGTTGCCCCAGCCGTTGAAGTTGAAGTCCACGGCGCCGAGGTTGCCGTTGTCATCGACGAGAAAATTGGCGCCGATGTCGCGCATCCAGATGTCATCCAGTTCGGTGATCACGAAGGTGGTGTTGTGGCTGCCGCATTTGGCTTCGGCCAGGCGCCGTTCGCTCTGGCGACAGAACACCGTGACCGGCTCGTATTCGGCGATGCTGCGGGCGATCCGGCCAAGGGCGTCTTGCACGTGGGGCGTGAAGTCCTCCCAGATCGCGGCCTGTGCCCCGAAGGCGATGAAGGCCCGCTGGTGTTTGTCCCCTTCATCGGGCATGTACCCGTTGCCTTTGCCGGCCGCGCGCACCGGCATGGCCCCCAAGCCCAATCCCATGGACGCCACCGCGCCCAGTCCGGCGATGACCGATACCTGCTTGATGAATGTTCGACGTGTCGGCATGTGTTTTCCTGAAATCCGGGGTTTGGCCGGCCCGTGGGCCAGCCGGTGATCAATTGACCGTAGCGGTCTTGAACTTGGTCCAGGTGCGCATGCGTGCCCGCATGTCGGCCTGGGAGATGTCCTTGCCGGGAATCAGCCGCGCATAGGTGGCTTCATCGAGGTAGATGTCCGGGTTGTTGCGCATCGCGGCATCGACGTCCGGCCGCGCCTTGGCGTTGGAGGTCGGGTAGCCGGTGAAGTTGCTGATGGCCGCCATGTTTTGCGGGCGCATCACGAAGTTGATGAAAGCGTAGGCGTATTCCGGGTGCCGGGCGTCGACGGGAATGGCCATGGTGTCCATCCACACCGTGGTGCCTTCGCGGGGAATGCGGTAGTGGAAGGTGGTTTTCTTGCCGGCGCTGTCGGCCGTGCGCTGCGCCTGGGTCATGTCGCCGCTGTAGCCCAGGGACATGCACAGGTTGCCATTGACCAGATCGGTCACCGGTTGCGACTGGAATTTGCGCACGTACGGCCGCACCCTCATCAGCAACTCACTGGCCGCCGCCAGGTCCGCCGGTTTGCCGCTGCGCGGGTCGCGGCCGAGGTAGTTGAGCACCACCGCCAGCACTTCGTCCGGCGAGTCGATCATCGAGATGCCGCAATCGGCAAACTTCGCCGCCAGCTCCGGCTTGAACAGCATGTCCAGGCTGTTGACCGGTGCGTCCGGCGCACGCTGGGCGATCTGTTCGGCGTTGTAGGTCAGGCCGATGGTGCCCCAGGTGTAGGGAACCGTGGCGTTGCTCGAATGCTCATAGTGCGAGCGCAGCTTCTGCAACCCCGGCTCGACGTCGTTCAAGGCGGTGATTCTGGACTGATCCAGCGGTTGCAGGCTGCCGGCGCGCACCAGGCGCTCGGCCACGGTATCGCCGGGGAAGATCAGGTCGTAACCGCTGCCGCCGGCGAGCATCCTGGCTTCCAGGGTTTCGCTGCCGTCCATGACGTCGTAGATCACCTTGATCCCGGTTTCGGCGGTGAACTGGCTCAGGGTGTCCTCGGCAAAATAGTCGGCCCAGTTGTACAGCCGCAGGGTTTTCTCCTCGGCATGCAACGCAGGCACCGCACAGGTCAGCGCCAGCCCCATGGCCAGGCACAGCTTGTTGATCGTATTCATGTCACACCCCTTGGGTTGCCCAGCGTGAGTGGATCTGACGACCGTCCTGGGTCAGCAAGGCGCCGTACATGTCCGGACGGCGGTCGCGGTAGATGCCCCAGGTCAGGCGGTCTTCGCGCATGGCCGCCAGGTCCAGGGTGTGGACGAGCACGCCGGTGCTGTCGCGGTCGGCTTCGGCGAGCAACTTGCCCTTGTGATTGCAGATGAACGACGAGCCGTAGAAGCTCATTTGCAGGGTCGGGTCGGTGGTCGCCGCTTCCCGGCCGACACGGTTGGCCGCCACCACCGGCAACAGGTTGGCGGCGGCGTGGCCGCGCATGGTCATCTGCCAGTGATCGCGGGAATCGAGGGCGGCGCAGCCAGGCTCCGAGCCGATGGCCGTGGGGAACAGCAACACTTCGGCGCCCATCAAGGCCAGGCAGCGGGCGGTTTCCGGGAACCACTGGTCCCAGCAGATACCCAGGCCGATACGCCCGAACGCGGTGTCCCAGACCCGGAACCCGCTGTCGCCGGGGCTGAAGTATTCCTTCTCCTGATAGCCGATGGCGTTGGGGATGTGGGTCTTGCGGTACACGCCCAACAGGCGCCCGTCGGCGTCGGCCACGCTCAACGAATTGAAGTAGGCATTGCCGGCCTTCTCGTACCAGCTCAGCGGCAGCACCACGCCCAACTCTTTGGCCAATGCGGCAAAGCGCTTGAGCACGTGGCTGTCGCGATACTCCTCGGCCAGCGCCAGGTGTTTGTGGTGTTGCTCGATGCAGAAGTACGGCGTGGCGAACAGCTCCTGCAACAGGATGACCTGCGCGCCCTTGGCCGCGGCCTCGCGGACCCGTTGCTCGGCCTGGTCGAGGTTGTGTTTCAGGTCCCAGGTGCAGGGCATTTGCGTGGTGGCGATGGTCAACAGTGTCATGGCATCAACCCCGCACCGGCCAGGCCGGCTGTTGCTGGGTGATGCAATGCACACCGCCACCGCCATGGGCCAGATGGTTGATCCGCACCGGCACCACTTCGCGACCGGGGAACGCCTGCGCCAGCACTTCGGCAGCGACCTTGTCGGCATCGATGCCGTAGGCCGGCATGATGATCGCGCCGTTGGCGATGTAGAAATTGGTGTAGGAGGCGCAGAACACTTCGGCCTCGGTGTCCACCGCGTCGGTGGCTTCATAGAGTTCGATCAGCTCGAATTTGCGGCCTTGAGCGTCGGTGGCCAGTTCAAGGGCGCGACGGTTCTCCCGGGCGACTTCGGCGTACACCGATTGTTGGTCGTGGGTGGCGTCCACCAGCAACACGCCAGGGCGGGCGAAGGCGCACACGCCATCGACGTGGCCGTCGGTCATGTCACCGGTCACGTAGTCCGGATCGCCCGGCAGCCAGATGGTTTTCTTCACGCCCAGCAGGCGGGTGAAGATCTCTTCGATCTCGGCCTTGGTCACGCCCGGGTTGCGGTTAGGGTTGAGCAGCACCGACTCGGTGGTGATCAGCGTGCCCTCGCCGTCCACATGAATGGCGCCACCCTCGTTGCTCAGCGCCGTGCCGAAACACTCCAGGCCCAGATGGTTGAGCGCGCGGCGGGCCAGGCTTTCGTCCAGTTCGTGGGCCGACTTGCCGCCCCACGCATTGAAGCGCCAGCTCACACCGGCCAGGCCTTGCTGCGGGTGGCAGACGAAGCTCGGGCCGGAGTCGCGGCACCAGCTGTCGTTGACCGCCAGTTCGATCAACTCGATGTTCGGCCCGCACAAGGCTTTGGCGCTGGCGACCGCTGAAGGATCGACCACCAGTTTCACCGGCTCGAAACGGGCGATGGCGTTGGCCACCCGGGCGAAGTCCTCTTGAACCTGGGGCAGCGTCACCTGCCAGCCCGACTCCCACAGGGTCTTGTTGTGCGGCCAGACCATCCAGGTGGCGGCGTGGGTGACCCATTCGGCCGGCATCGTCCAACCGCTGTTTTGAATACCGTTCTGCTGCATGACAAGTACCTCTGAGTTAAGTCATTGTGTTCAATGAAAACGCCCTTGGCGGTCTTGGCATGCATGCTACGGCTGACAAAACGGGCTAACAAACGATGGATTTTGCAGGCAACTGATTAGAGGAACTTATCGATATGCTCAAACACTGGCCGCCCCTGAGCACCCTGCGCGGCTTCGAAGCCGCCGCCCGGTTGGGCAGCTTTCACAAGGCTGCCGAAGAGTTGCACCTCACCCAGTCGGCGATCAGCCAGCAGATCCGCAGCCTTGAGGCCTACCTGGAACAACCGCTGTTCTATCGCAGTGGGCGCAGCGTCAGCCTGACCGATGCCGGTCACGATCTGCTCAGCACCACCCAGGCGTTGTTGCAGCAACTGGCGGTGGGCATTCGCCGGCTGGGGCAATACCAGAAACCCAATCAACTGGTGCTCAACACCACCCCGGCGTTTGCCCGGCACTGGTTGTTGCCGCGCCTGGGGGATTTCCGTCGCCAGCATCCGCAGGTCGATTTGTGGATCTTCAGCACCGATGAAGTACCGGACATGGCCAGTCAGACCATCGACCTGGCGGTGCGCGACGACATCAGTTCCCAGGCCGAATGCAGTTTCAAGGTGCTGCACGCCGACCGCCTCTACCCGGCGTGCCACCCGAGCCTGTTGGCGGTGCCGGCGGAACAGCGCACCACCCTGCATGGCGAGCGGGAAATGGACTGGAGCCACTGGGCGGTGGAATCGGGCATTGATGTGGGGCAGATGGATCAGGGGCTGAACTTTTCCGATCCGGGGCTGCTGCTGGACGCCGCCTGCACCGGGCTCGGCATTGCGCTGGTGAGCCAGTTGCTGAGTCGGCAGGCGCGGGCCACCGGGCTGTTGCAGCCGATGGTGGAACAAACCATCCGCGGCCCGAACTGGGCGCTGCTGACCCACCGTGACAGCGAGAACACGGCGATGGCGCGCAGCTTCACTCAATGGCTGGTGGAGAACCTGGGCGAGTGATTACTGCGCCGGAAACGTTTGCAGATAGGCCAACAGGTCTTCGATTTTTTCCGGATCGCTCAGCCCCCAGAAAATCATGCGCGTGCCGGGCACCACTTTCTTCGGCGCTTCGAGGTAGGCGATCAGGGTTTCGCGATCCCAGACCAGGTTGGCGGATTTCATCGCGTCGGAATACACGTAGTCCGTGGTGACGGCGGAGTGGCGGCCGATCACGCCATTGAGCTGCGGGCCGAAGAAGGCGCGAGCCGATTCGCCGATCTGATGGCAGCCGCTGCAGAGGCGCTTGTACACTTTCTCCCCGGCCTGGACATCGCCCGCAGCCAGGGTGGGTGTGCTGAACTGGCCAGCGGTGAGCGCCAGGGCGAGGGTCAGGGCAGCGATTTTCTTCATGTTGCGTTTCCAGTCTGCGATGGCTCGCTATTGGAACATGCAGGCCGGGGATACCCCAAGTGGTCAAATGGACGCAATCCCTGTGGGAGCGGGCTTGCTCGCGAAGAGGCCTTCACATTCAACATCGTAGGTGACTGGACTATCGCTTTCGCGAGCAAGCCCGCTCCCACAGGGACTTGTGCATGGCTTACTTTTTGTTGAGTTCAATGGCCGCCTGAACCAACGCCGTCAGCGCCTTTTCATCAATCTGCTCGCCCTCGCGAACATCGATGGCACGGCGGGTATTGCCTTCAAGGCTTGCATTGAACAGCTTCGACGGATCGTCCAGCGACGCACCCTTGGCGAAGGTCAGCTTCACCACTTGCTTGTAGGTCTCGCCGGTGCAGAGGATGCCGGCACGGGACCACACCGGCACGCGCCACTTCCACTCTTCGATCACTTCGGGGTCGGCCTGCCGGATGATCTTGCGCATATGGGCCAGGGTCTCGCCGCGCCAGTCGGCCAGTTCGCGGATTCGCTCGTCGATCAGTGCCGAGGCTTCGTTTGATTCAACCTTGTCCGTTTTCATCACTGTCTGCACCCTCATCATGATGGTTGTGACCGATGAGGGTAGACGCTGCTCGCGGCTTTTCAGGAATCGCTGACTGACGGTGCCTGGGGCGCGGGACGGGTTTTCACGGTGATGAACATTTTGATGCGGTCGCCGATTTCCTGGAGGGTATGGCGGAACGGGTCGTGTCGTTCGCTGGTGGTCGGGTCTTCGAAGCTCCAGACCATCACTTCACCGGTAAACGGCATGCGCGCGGCCTCTTCCCGGGACTTGTCGCACAGGGTGATGACGTAGTCGAATGCCTGCCCTTCGAAATCCTCGAGGGACTTGCTGCGCAAGCCGCTGGCATCGACATTGATGTGTTCGAGGGATTCGAAGGTACGTGGATCGATCTCGGTGGCCTCAAGCCCGGCGCTGAAGGCCAGGAAGTCGGCAGGGTCGGTGTGGCGAAGCAAGGCTTCGGCCATGGGTGAGCGGACATCGTTTCTGGCGCAGACGAACAGCACGCGACGTGGTTCGGTCATGGGTTTACCTCGGCTGGCAGGTTGTCAGTGTTTGTTCATCAATCCATGCAATACGCCGAGCCGCAATCCCGGTTCAGACGCAATCATATGTGTGATCCCGAACACCTTGAACGCCGCCAGCATCACCACCAGGCCGCCGGGCAGAATGCTCAGGCGGTGGGTGGGCAGACCGGCCAGCTTGAGGTGTTTCACATGTTTGACTTCCAGCAGGCGCAACGACAGGCGCAACAGGCCGCCGTAGGTGATGCCGCTTAGCCCCTCATCGTTCAGGCCATTGGCCTTGAGCACCTTGGCCAGCATCCGCGCCGTTCCTGAAGAGCCGATCGCCTGCTGCCAGCCCATGGCGCGGTAGCGGCGGGCAATGCGTTCGAATTGCACCGTGGCCGCGCGTTCGGCCTCCAGCAGCGCTTCGGCCAGGATCCGCCCGCCGTGGAAGTAATGCGCACCAAAGGTGCCGCTGCCGATGGCAATGCTTTCGGTAACCAGAAGTTGGTCGCCACGGCCGATGATCATTTCCGTGGAGCCACCGCCGATATCCACCACCAGCCGCGTGGTTTGCGCCGGCAAGGTGTGGGCGACGCCGGCGTAGACCAGTTGCGCCTCTTCGTGACCGGAAATGACGTCGATGCGAAAGCCCAGGTGACGCTCGGCACTGGCCAGGAACAGCGGCGCGTTGTCCGCCTCGCGCACGGCACTGGTGGCCACCGCCCGCACGCGTCCGGCCTCGAAACCGCGCAACTTCTTGCCGAACCGCGCCAGCGCCTGCCAGCCACGGTCCAGCGCCAGCTCATCGAGCGCCCCGCCCTGCAGGCCTTCGGCCAGACGCACCGGTTCGCGCAGGGTCCTCACTTCCTGAATGACCATCTGCTGGTTTCGTCTCACCGACTGACCAATCATCAGGCGAAACGCATTGGAACCCAGGTCGATGGCGGCAAACAGCGGGGCGTCTTTCATACGGGGTTCCTTGCACATTCAACTGCCGGCGGACTGACGACCGTCGGGCACTCAAGACGGATTGCGAGGATCTTGCCATGGCTTCGATGACACCCATGTGACACCAGCGGGCATCACCCAGCGACTCAACCCCCGGGTCTGCCGGGTGGCCGCCCTGCCCGCCCCCAATGACCGCGAACGCACGCAGTGGTATTTCCAGCGAAGAAGAAGGCCCGGCTCAATTGCATCCATCACCTGCTCAGCCAGATGCCTTATGAAGAGGTCGAGTTGCCGGTGATCGAATTGCCGCAGCGCGAGCGCCAGAAAGACTATTCGCGGGGGCCTGTGCCGCAGGAAATCATCGTGCCCGAGGTTTACTGACCCAACACAGGACCTGTGGCGAGGGGGCTTGTCGGATCGCCGCACCGCCCCGTTGGGTTGCGCAGCGACCCCAAAATCATCCATCGCGGTTTTTCAGGCATACCGCGCTGTAGGGATTTACGACTGCTGCGCAGCCGAACGGGGGCAAGCCCCCTCGCAACAGTTAATCACTCGCAGCGGGATTACTGGCATCCTGATGAATGTCCATCAAGCTGTCATCGAATTGTCATGCACCGAACGCCATACTCCAGTCATCCAATGCGTGCTTTAACTTTCTGCTGCCTCTCCCGGCGGCTTTTTTTTGCCTGAAATGGCGCTTACAGGCATTCCTGCGCCGCACGCTCGAAACTGGACGGTACGAAAGTCGACGCCAGCAGCTTGCGCTCGTACAGGAACACCTTGCCGCCGTTCGAGGCCTTGTAGGTTTCAAGCACGTTGTCCGCCGCCACTTTGCTCGACACGACGATCCGGTAGCTGCGCTGGGTCTGCGACACCGTGGGCGCCAGTGCATCGTGCTGCAACTTCGGCACCACGCAATGGGTGTACGCCTCGGGCGACTTGCTGGTCTGCAAGGTCAGCGTCGGATTGTTCGGTGTGGCACAACCGGCCAGCAACAGCGAGGCGAAGGCCAGGGTCGGGGCAAAAAAAGTGCGCATGAATCAGGTCCTGAAAAGCAATCTATGGTGAATTGGCTGGTTAATGGGTTGCTGCGGTTAATCCGGCGGATACCAGCGCCTTCAACGACGCATCGAATTGCTTCAATGCAGTCAGTTGCAGGTCGCGTTGCTGTTCGATTTGCGCGGCAATCTCGGGCGCGGCCTTGTCATGCACCCACACCGACGGCAGTTGTTTTTCCACCGCGCCTTCGGCCTTGCCGATGTATTGCAGGCTGGCGTCGTAGAACCGCGCGGTGAAACGCGCCTCGACCCGGTCGTTACGCTGGGTCAACAACTGGTTGTGGGTATCGAGCATCACCACGACATCGGGATGGGCCTGCACCAGGGCATCGAGGTTGTCGTAGACCGTCACCGACAGAAAGCTCTTGTGCAACGAACTCAGCAGCCAGTCGATGGCCAGTTGCGGATCGGAGCTGTCGACGAAAGCCTGACGAATTCGCGCATCCAGTGCGTTCTTCGCGCCATTGACGGCCACCGAGTGGTATTGCTCAAGGTATTGCAGGTTTTCCACGGTGTGTTCGCTGTAGAGCACCCCGACCGTCTGCCCGTATTGCAAGCCGCCCTGGCTTCCGGTGATGGGCGGCAGGTGGCAGGTGCGTGCGTCCCCGGCAAAGGCCGATGCGGTAGACGCAACACTGCCCAGCAACAGGGCAAACACAGCCAGTCGGGTCAAGATTTTCATCGCGCAGGTTCCTTGAGCAGCGTGTTCAATGCCGGCAATTTTCCGCCTTTGCGCAAAAAACAGAACTTGCGATGCTTGATGGTGACTATTGACTGAACCAATAGTGCGGCGGCGCCAATGCAGGCCTCTGGCGCAAATTTACCGGTCAATGTCGAACAAGCGGCTGTGCCGGGCGCCCACTGTTGATTACAGTGGCGACTGCCCTCAAAACCTGATCAAGGAGTGAAACAATGGTGACCTGCTACCTGAAATACGTGCTCGACCCCTACCAGCTCGACGCCTTCGAGCACTACGGCAAGTTGTGGATCCCCCTGGTGGAGAAGTTCGGCGGCCAGCACCACGGCTACTTTTTGCCTTCGGAGGGCGCCAACAATATCGCCCTGGCGCTGTTCACCTTTCCCAGCCTGGCGGCCTACGAACATTACCGGCAGCAATCGATGAACGATCCGGCGTGCATCGCGGCGTTCAAATACGCCGAAGAGAGGAAATTCATCCTCAGCTACGAGCGCTCATTCATGCGGCCGGTGTTTGCCTGAAAGGCTGGCTGACTCAGTCTTTTTTCAGATCCAGGCAGTAGGTGTAGTAACCGGGGTCGCGCACCCAGCCCAGGGATTCATACAGGCGCTGGGCGGTGACATTGTCGGTGGCGGTTTCCAGGGTCATGCCTTTGCCACCGGCCAGCCTTGCAAAATCCCGGGCGGTGTTCATCAGCAAGGTGCCGACGCCTTTGCCCCGTGCAGCGGGCGTGGTGAACAGATCACCGAGCAGCCAGGTGCGATGGGCGTCGATCGAGGAAAAAGTGGGGAACAGCTGGACGAAGCCGAGGTTTTCACCGTCGGTGTCCCGGGCCAGAAAAATCACCGATTCATCCCGGGCGATGCGCTCGGCGATGAAGGCGCGCGACTGCGCCAGGTTCGACGGCTGCTCGTAGAACATCCGGTAGGCGTCAAACAGAGGGGCGATCTGGTCGATATGCGATGCATCGGCGCGCAGGGCCTGAATAGCCATGAGGGTGCTCCATTGCGGTCTCAAGGATTTACAGACTAGCAATGGCCAGGAAACAACGACGCACTTTTTTCCTGAAAGCACCGTTACCCCTGTGGGAGCGGGCTTGCTCGCGAAGGCGGCAGCACATTAAACATGGATGTGACTGATCCACCGCTTTCGCGAGCAAGCCCGCTCCCACATTAGGTTTGCACATTGATTGCGGGTTGCCGTCAGACCCGCACATTACGCCCCGGCAACGAAGTACGCTGGCTGCTTTCCCAACCCTCCACCAGCCCCACCGGCACATCCGACGCCGGCAGCATCTGCACGCCACGCACCAGATCGGACGCCCGCTCGGCGAGCATGATGGTTGGCGCATTGAGGTTGCCGTTCGGCTCGGTCGGGAACACCGACGAATCGATCACCCGCAGACCGGCGATGCCACGCACGCGCAATTCGGAGTCGACCACCGCCATGTCGTCCTCGCCCATGCGGCATGAACCGCAAGGATGGTAGGTGCTTTCCAGGTTGTCGCGCACAAAGGCGTCGAGGTCTTCGTCGCTGGTCACCTGCGCGCCCGGGGCGATTTCGCCGTCGCGGAAGCGGTCCATGGCTTTCTGGCCGATGATCTCGCGGGTCAGGCGGATGCAGCGGCGGAAACCTTCGCGGTCCTCTTCCCGCTCCAGATAGTTGAAGCGAATCTCCGGATGCTCGTACGGGTCGGCCGAGCGCACCCGCACGTAACCACGGCTTTTCGGTTTGTTCGGCCCGGTCAGCACCATGAAGCCATGGCCCTTGATCGGCTTGTTGCCGTCGTAGCGCATCGCTGCCGGCAGAAAGTGGAACTGGATGTCCGGCCAGCGCAGGCCTTTCTCGGAGCGGATGAAGCCACCGGCCTCGAAGTGGTTGGTGGCGCCCAGGCCGTCCTTGAACAGCAGCCAGCGCAGACCGATCATCAGCTTGCTCAGCGGGTCCATCTTGCTGTTGAGGGTCACCGGTTCCTTGCAGCCGAACTGGATGTACACCTCGGCGTGATCCTGCAGGTTCTCCCCTACCCCCGGCAGGTCATGGCGCACACCGATCCCGGCCTTGCGCAGGACGTCCGCCGGGCCGATGCCGGAGCGTTGCAGCAGGTGCGGCGAGCCGATCGGCCCGGACGAGATCAGCACTTCGCGGTTGCAAAGCACCTGGTGGGTCTGGCCGCCGTGGTCATACATGACCCCCACCGCACGCTTGCCTTCGAGGATGACCTGGCGGGTCATCGCGTGAGTGATCACCGTCAGGTTCGGACGGCCCATGGCCGGACGCAGGTAGGCATTGGCCGTGGAGCAGCGCACGCCGTTTTTCACGGTCATGTGCATGGCGCCGAAACCTTCCTGCATGTAGCCGTTGCAGTCTTCGGTCTTGATGTAGCCCGCCTCCGCGCCGGCTTCGACCCAGGCGCCGTACAGCGGGTTTTTCATGTGGTTGCCGTTGGTGGTGTGCAAGGGGCCGGTCTGCCCGCGATAGCTGTCACCGCCCGACTCGTAGCTTTCGGCACGCTTGAAGTACGGCAGGCAGTTGCGATAGCCCCAGCCTTCGGCACCCAGGGATTCCCACTCGTCGAAATCCAGCGCATGGCCGCGGATATACACCAGGCCGTTGATCGAAGACGAACCGCCCAACACCTTGCCCCGTGGGCAGTGAATGCGCCGACCGTTGAGGAAAGTCTCCGGCTCGGTCTCGTAGCGCCAGTTGTACTTCTTGGTGTTCATCGGGATCGAGAAGGCACTGGGCATCTGGATCACTACGCTCTTGTCGCTGCCGCCGAACTCCAGAACCAGCACCGAGGTGGCCGGGTCTTCGCTCAGGCGGTTGGCCAACACACAACCTGCCGAGCCTGCGCCAATGATGATGTAGTCGTATTTTTGCGTAGCCATGGTCATCTCCCGACCGTCGATTCAGTGAATACCGGCAGTGGCTGCTGTTTGTGGATCAGCGTGTCGCCGGTGGTGTATTGCGGGGAGGTTTTTTCGATCTGCTGGATCACCGCTTCTTCGCGCTTGAGGTCGATCGAGCGGCTCAGCCAGTAGTAGGCCAGGCCCGAGACGATCAACCCGACCAGCCAGGCAATGTCGATGCTGCCCAGTGCCTTGGCGAGCGGGCCGACATACACCTCGCGCTGTTCAACGCCGTCGAAGATGTAGAAGAACGGAATCATCGAGATAAAACCGATGGCATAAGCGGCGATCCCACGCAGTCCCCAGCTGCCATAAATGTTGCCGTGGGGCATGAAGAAATGCGGGATGGCGTAGCGGCCCTTACGCACGAAGAAGTAATCGGTGAGGTTGACCGAGGTCCAGGGCACCAGGAAGTACAGCATCACCACCAGGTAAATCCCCAGCACCGACAGGCCTTTGCCCGAGCTCTGGATGCTCAGGGCCACGCCCAGTTGCAGCAGGATCACGAAGCCGATGGCCAGGATGCGTGCCTTGCGGGTGGGTTCGATGTGCTTGATCGAGTCGACGCAGGTCAGCGTGGTCAGCTTGGCGCTGTAGATGTTCATCGCGATCACCGGCAGGAACGCCAGGATGGTGACCACCACCACCGCCGTGCCCATCAGTGGCGACACGGTGTTGCCGACTTGCCCCAGGGCCACCAGCACGTCAGTGGTATGCAGGTGATCGGCCAGCCAGCCACCCACGGAAATCATCCAAGCACCGGACAGCGAAGCCCCGAGGAACACCACCGCAATCAGCTTGCCGCTGGACGTGTTCTTCGGCAGGTAGCGCGAGTAGTCCGACACATAAGGCGCATAGGCGATGTTGTAGCTGGCGGCCGCCGCAAACTGCGCGATGAAACCGGTCCAGTTAAAACCCAGTGGCTCCCGGGCCACTTCGCCTTCCGCGAGTGCCGGCAGCACCGCATCCGGCACCCACCCCATCAGCACCGCCATGGTCACCAGGCCATACAGCGGCAACGACAGGAACAGTGCCCATTTGAAGCTGCGGTGCATCCAGTCATGGCCGAGAATCGCCAGCACCGCCGCCGGGATGGTCACCGCCACCGCGATCACCGCAGGGCTGAAACCGAACAGCGTGTGCAACCCCTGCATCATCAGCACCAGGTTGACGATGTTGAAACCGGCGAACACGAACAGCGTCGCCAGCAGCACCAGGATCACCCCGCGATAACCGAACTGCGCGCGGGACTGGATCATCTGCGGCAGGCCCAGGTGCGGGCCTTGCGAACCGTGAAACGCCATGAACAGCGTGCCGAACATGATGCCCAGCGTGCCGGCCAGGGTGGTCCAGAGCGCGGTCAGGCCGACGCTCGGGCCGACGAAGCCGATGGTCATGGTGAAAAAGGTGAAGTTGCCGAGGAACCAGAACGGGCCTTGGCTCGACAGTTTGTCGGTGCGCTCGTTCTCGGGGATGAAGTCGATCGAATGGCTTTCGACGACGGGTTTGTCATCGAGGCTGGACACGCTCGGGGCTGACTTGGCGTTAGTGTTCATGATGGTCTCTTATTGTTGGAAGATCATGACGAGATAACCGCGTTCTTTCGGGTGAACGACTCCCGGGGGCGCGTCCTTGCCGTTCCCGAATTTCAAAGGTGCAATTGCTTTCAACTTTGGCGCAAAACCTGTGGGAGCGAGCTTGCTCGCGATGGGGGCGTGACATGCAACATTGATGTTGGCTGACAGTCCGCTATCGCGAGCAAGCTCGCTCCCACAGGGATTGCATTGTTCCTTGTCTTAACTGATCAGCATCAGCCTGGCAGCGTGATCCAGACCGCCTTGGTTTCGAGCAGGTAATCGAGCTGCTCGGCGCCCAGGTCCTTGCCGAACCCGGACTGTTTGTAGCCACCGAACGGCATCGACGGATCGAGGGTGCCGTGGGCGTTGACGTAGACCGAGCCGGCCTTGAGGCGCGGGATCAGGCTGTGCACTTTGCCAAGGTCGTTGGAATACAGTGCGGCAGCCAGGCCGTAAGGCGAGTCGTTGGCCAGGGCCAGGGCCTCTTCTTCATCGTCGAAGGGTGCGGTGACCAGCACCGGCCCGAAGATCTCTTCCTGGACAATGCGCATGTCGTTGCGGCAATGGGCGAAGATGGTCGGCTCGACGAAGAAGCCTGGGCCTTCGACCGCTTGTCCGCCGTAGACCAGTTCGGCGCCTTCTGCCTTGCCGGTCTCGATGTACTCGGTCACGCGCTGCTTTTGCAGGGCCGAAACCAGTGGACCGATGAAGCAGTCCGGGTCCAGGCCCGGGGCCATTTTCAGGGTGCGCGTGTAGGCGATCAGCTCACCCAGGAATTGGTCGTAGACACTGCTATGAATATAGGCCCGTGTACCGGCGTCGCATACCTGCCCGGAGTTGAAAAACACACCGTTGGCGACCGCTTGGGCGGCGGCCGGGATGTCGGCGTCGGCGCAGACGATGACCGGTGATTTGCCACCGAGTTCGAGGGTCAGGCGCTTCATGTCATCCAGCGCTGCGCGACCGACTGTCTGGCCGACCGGGGTCGAACCGGTGAAGGTCAGTTTGTCGATGCCAGGGTGGGTGGCCATGGCCGCACCGACCACACTGCCGCGCCCGGTGACGATGTTGATCACGCCATCGGGGATGCCCGCTTCCTGCACCAGTTCAGCGAAACGCAGGGCCGACAACGAGGTCAGCTCGGCGGGCTTGACCACGACGGTGCAACCGGTCGCCAGCGCCGCGCCGAGCTTCCAGGCCATGGTCTGCAGCGGGAAGTTCCACGGCACGATGGCACCGACCACGCCGACCGCTTCCTTGCGGGTATAAGCCAGGTAGTTGCCCGGCAGCGAAGGTTCGACGGTGCGGCCATGCAGCTTGGTGGCCCAGCCGGCGAAGTAACGCAGGGTATCGACGGTGCCCTGGATGTCCACGTCCTTGGCGAAGGCCACGGATTTGCCCATGTCGATGGATTCGATTTCCGCCAGTTCGGCAGCGTTCCGTTCGATCAGGTCGGCCAGGCGTTGCATCATGCGCTCGCGTTCGGCCGGTTTGGCCTGGCGCCAGGCGCCGCCGTCGAACTGGGCGCGGGCGGCTTGCACGGCGCGGTCCAGGTCATCGGTGGTGCCCATGGGAATGCGGGTGATCAGGCCTTCGGTCGAAGGTTCGATGACATCGGAGGTCTGGCCGTCGCTGGCTTCGACCCAGGCGCCGCCGATGAACATTTTCTGGACCTTGCTGAGGAAGGTCTGGGTGGCTTCGCTGACGCCGAATTTCTGCAGGTAACTCTTGACGATCGTGTCCATTTTTATTCTCTCTGCCCGGCAGTCAGGCACTGCCGGGGCTCTGGCTTCTGAGCTTTGTGGTTTCGATATCAGGCTGGAATGGTTTCGCTCTCGGCGGCCGCACGCACCTTGCCGCGCTCGTGGAAGATGAAACCGATGCTGTTGAGCAGCAGTTGCGCGGCGAGGATCGAGGTCATGCCGGTCGGGTCGTACACCGGCGCCACTTCCACCAGGTCCATACCGACGATGTTGCCCTTGCTGCGTTTGGCCAGGGCCTGGATGATTTCCAGCACTTCGTAGTAGAGGAAGCCGCCGTGGCTCGGAGTGCCGGTGCCGGGGGCGATGGACGGGTCGAAACCGTCGATGTCGATGGTGATGTAGTAGTTGATGTTCTGCGGGATCAGCGCCAGTACACCCTCGACACCGAGGCGGCGCACGTCACGTACCGAGAGGATTTTCGAGCCGGCTTCATGGGCCGCTTCGTAATCGTCACGGTTGGACGACGATACGTTGCGGATGCCCATCTGGGTCATGCCGACGATGTGGTTCATTTCCGAAGCACGGCGCAGCGGGTTGCCGTGGCCGTAGCGCACACCGTGGCGCTCGTCGACGAAATCCAGGTGCGCATCGAAGTGGATGATGTGGATCGGGCCGCGGCCTTCGAAGGCCTTGATCACCGGCGCGTGCACCGAGTGGTCGCCGCCGAGCACCACCGGCATCACGCCGGCATCGAGGATCTTGCGCACGGCGTATTCAGTGTTCTTGTTGCTGGTGGCCATGTCGGTGTGGACGATGTCGGCATCACCGACGTCGACCATGCGCACATCCGATGCGGTGAGGTACATCACGTCATCTTCGTGATCGTAGGCGCCGGCGTGGCCGAAGGAAAACAGCGTCGATGCTTCACGAATCCCGCGGGGTCCGAAGCGTGCGCCGGAGCGCCACTGGGTGCCCATGTCGTTGGGCACGCCCAGCACCGCGACGTCGGCATCCAGTGCATCCCAATCGGTGCACACCGGGGATTTGCCAAAGGTGCAATGACCCACGAATGGCAGGTTCAGGCGACCGGATTCATAACCGTTGTTCGACATTTCTAGCCTCTCCACTTCTTGTTATCGGCCTGGCGGACTGCAAGGCGACCGCCGTTGGAGAGACTATGGGCGCAGGTTTTCGTGGAAAAAATGCTAAACATCAGATACTCATATCGGCATTCCCGATGCGTCCACAGGCCGGAGGTCCAAGATGATCCAGCTGCACGATGTCGACCTGAAACTGCTCAGGGTGTTTGCCACGATTGTCCGCTGCGGCGGTTTCTCGGCCGCGCAGGCGGCGCTGAATGCCGGGCAGTCGACCATCAGCGAGCAGATGACCCACCTGGAAACCCGCCTGGGGGTCAAACTCTGCCAGCGCGGGCGCAGCGGCTTTCGCCTGACCGAACAGGGCGTGGCGATTCATGAAGCCACCCAGCGCCTGCTGTCGGCGGTGGAAAACTTCTGCATGGACGCCGACGTGCTCAAGCAGCACATCAGCGGCAAGCTCAACCTGGGGATCATCGACACCACGATCACCGACCCCGACTCGCCGATCCCGCGCACCACCCAGCGCTTCGTTTCCCGCGGCCACGACGTGCACCTGAACGTGTACGTCGGCACCCCGGCGGAACTCGAAGAACGGGTGCTCGACGGTCGACTCCATCTCGCCATCGGGCACTTCCCGATCCATGTGCCGGGGCTGCTGCAATCGCCGCTGTACCAGGAAGCCCTGGGCTTGTATTGCGGGCGGCGCCACCCGCTGTTTGGCAGCCAGGCAGAAGGTGAGGAACTGCTCGAAGAAGTCGCCGCCGGGCGCATCGTCGTGCGCGGCTACATGCAGCAATACGACCTCGAGCACCTGGGCGTCAGCAAGGCGGCCGCCACCGTCGATAACATCGAGGCTTCGGCCATCCTGATCATCTCCGGCGCCTATGTCGGCTTCCTGCCCGAGCACTTCGCCAGCCAGTGGGTCAAGAGCGGCGAGATGCATCAACTGGCAGCCGCGAGCCTGCGCCTGAAGTCACCCTTCGATGTGATCACCCGACGCGGTACGGCACCGCCGCCCATCCTCCAGGCGTTCCTCGAGGACCTGGCCGCCAGCGCCCGTAAAACCGGCACGCCGTGAGGTGACACTCGCCAAATTGAAATTTTGCCGGGCATACTGATTTTAGTTCGCCAACCTTGCAGGCCCGTCATGCGCATCCACGTCACCTTCATCGACCGCGTCGGCATCACCCAGGAAGTGCTGGCCCTGCTCGGTGGACGCAGTTTCAACCTGGACGCCGTGGAGATGGTCCCGCCGAACGTCTACATCGATGCGCCGACCCTCGGCGCCGAGGTGCTCGAAGAGCTGCGCGAAGCCCTTTTCGATGTGCGCGGCGTGCAGGCCGTGACCCTGGTCGACATCCTTCCGGGGCAACGCCGGCGCCTGCAACTGGACGCCTTGCTGGCCGCCAGTTCCGACCCGGTGCTGGCGGTGGATGACCGTGGTCATGTGCTGCTGGCCAACCCGGCGCTGATCGCCCTGTGCGGCCGCGAACCGGCCGGTGAGTCGCTGACCGCCCTGTTCGACGATGCCGACTTGCAGCGCACCCTGATCGCCCATCATTTCCGCCTGCCGATGCACGAGGTCAGTCTCGGCGGCCAGACCTTGCTCCTCGACGCGATGCCGATCACCGACGCCGGCGCCCTGCTCACCCTGTATCAACCCAATCGCATCGGCGAACGCCTGTCGGCGCTGCACCACGACCATGCCGAAGGCTTCGATGCGCTGCTCGGCGAATCGCCGCCGATCCGCGCACTCAAGGCCCGTGCCCAACGGGTGGCGGCCCTTGATGCGCCGCTCTTGATCCAGGGTGAAACCGGCACCGGCAAGGAGCTGGTGGCCCGTGCCTGCCATGCCATCAGCCCACGCCACGACGCGCCATTCCTGGCCCTGAACTGCGCGGCACTGCCGGAGAGCCTCGCTGAAAGCGAGCTGTTCGGCTACGCCCCCGGCGCCTTCACCGGCGCGCAACGGGGCGGCAAGCTCGGCCTGCTGGAACTGGCCGACCAGGGCACGGTATTCCTCGATGAGGTGGGGGAAATGTCGCCCTATCTGCAAGCCAAGTTGCTGCGCTTCTTGAGCGATGGCTGCTTTCGTCGGGTCGGTGGCGACAAGGAAGTACGGGTCAATGTGCGGGTGCTCAGCGCGACCCACCGCGACCTGGAAAAAATGGTCGCCGAAGGACGTTTCCGCGAAGACCTGTTCTACCGCCTCAACGTGCTCAACCTGCAAGTGCCGCCGCTGCGCGAGCGCGGTCACGACATTCTGCTGATGGCCAATCACTTCATGCAACAGGCCTGCGCGCAGATCCAGCGACCGGCCTGTCGCCTGGCGCCGAGCACCTTCAGTGCCCTGCTCGGCAACCGCTGGCCGGGCAACGTGCGGCAACTGCAAAACGTGATCTTTCGCGCGGCGGCGATCTGCGAAAATCCATTGGTGGACATCGACGACCTCGACATCGCCCGCACCGCCGTCGAGCGGCAAAACGACGGCGAAGTGGGCAGCCTGGAAGAGGCCGTTGGCGACTTTGAAAAGAACCTGCTGGAACAGCTTTACCGCAGTTATCCGTCCAGTCGATTGCTCGCTGCGCGGTTGCAGACATCCCATAGCGCCATCGCGATTCGCCTGCGCAAGTACGGGATTCCCAACAAACCGTAAGACTGACTCGGTCAAAATGTGGGAGCGGCGGTGCGGCGATCCGACTTGCTCGCGAATGCGGTGTGTCATTCACCATCAGTGTTGCCTGACAGGGCGCCTTCGCGAGCAAGCCCGCTCCCACAAGGGGATCAGTGTTGTTGTTGGATTCCATGTCTTAAAATCGATACGGCGTAGCGAAATCAAGACAACCACTTGCCTGCCAGCAATCACGGCGCTTGCGTCCGGGGCTTTGCTTGCCCGTATTGATTTCAATACAGCACTCGTCATCCCTTTCTTGTAAAAACACCTTAAGCCATTGATTTAAAACGACTAATAAACATTGGCACCGCCCTTGCTATCACTCCTCCAACCCCGCTCGTCGCCCCGCCACGAGCCTTAAAACAATAAGGAGTTGATATGAGCCAATTGCGTTTTACCGTCGATCACGAATGGTTGCGCCTTGAGAGCAATGGCCTGGTCACCGTCGGCATCACGGCGTTTGCCCAGCAGGCGCTGGGGGATGTGGTGTTCGTTCAGGTGCCTGAATTGGGCGCCTTCGGTGCCGGCGCTGAAGTGTCGGTGCTGGAGTCGGTGAAAGCCGCCAGCAGCATCGGCATGCCGCTGGACGGTGAGGTGGTCGAGGTCAATGACACGCTGGAGGGCACTCCGGAACTGGTCAACGAAGACCCGTTGGGCGAAGGCTGGTTCTTTCGCTTCAAGCCGGTCGATGTCGAGGCGCTCGGAGATCTACTGGATCAAGACGCCTACGAACGCCTGACCGCCGAACACGCCGACGCTTGAAGCCCCCACGAATCCGGAAAAAGGACCACACCATGTTCAGCAAACACGACCAGATCAAAGGCTACGACGACGAACTGCTGGCGGCGATGAATGCCGAGGATGCCCGGCAGGAACACCATATCGAACTGATCGCCTCGGAAAACTACACCAGCCAGCGGGTCATGCAGGCCCAGGGCAGCGGCCTGACCAACAAGTACGCCGAAGGTTATCCGGGCAAGCGTTACTACGGCGGCTGCGAGCACGTCGATGTGGTCGAACAACTGGCCATCGACCGCGCCAGACAACTGTTCGGCGCCGATTACGCCAACGTCCAGCCGCACTCCGGCAGCCAGGCCAACGCCGCGGTTTATCTGGCGTTGCTGCAAGCGGGCGACACCGTGCTCGGCATGAGCCTGGCCCACGGCGGCCACCTGACCCACGGCGCCAAGGTGAGCTTTTCCGGCAAGCTGTACAACGCCGTGCAGTACGGCATCGACACCGCCACCGGCCTGATCGATTACGACGAAGTCGAGCGCCTGGCGCTCGAGCACCAGCCGAAGATGATCATCGCCGGCTTCTCGGCCTATTCGAAGACCCTGGACTTCCCGCGCTTCCGTCAGATTGCGGACAAGGTCGGCGCCTACTTCTTCGTCGACATGGCTCACGTCGCCGGGCTGGTGGCCACGGGTCTGTACCCGAACCCGCTGCCCTACGCCGACGTGGTCACCACCACCACGCACAAGACCCTGCGCGGCCCCCGTGGCGGTCTGATTCTGGCCAAGGCCAACCCGGAGCTGGAGAAGAAGCTCAACGCCGCCGTGTTCCCCGGCGGTCAGGGTGGCCCGCTGATGCACGTGATCGCCGCCAAGGCCGTGTGCTTCAAGGAAGCGCTGGAGCCGGCATTCAAGACGTATCAGGCGCAGGTGATCCGCAACGCCCAGGCCATGGCGCAGGTGTTTATCGAGCGCGGTTATGACGTGGTGTCCGGCGGTACCGACAACCACCTGTTCCTGGTCAGCCTGATCCGCCAGGGCCTGACCGGCAAGGACGCCGACGCCGCCCTCGGGCGTGCCGGCATCACCGTGAACAAGAACGCCGTGCCCAACGATCCGCAATCGCCCTTCGTGACCTCCGGCCTGCGCATCGGTACGCCGGCGATCACCAGCCGTGGCTTCAAGGAAGCGCAAAGCATCGCCCTGGCCGGGTGGATCTGCGACATCCTCGATCACCTGGGTGATGCCGACATCGAAGCCAATGTCGCCCGACAGGCAGCCGCCCTGTGCGCCGACTTCCCGGTCTACCGCGACTGACCCCACAACACAAAACCCTTGTGGGAGCGGGCTTGCTCGCGAAGGGGCCGTGTCAGTCGACATCAATATTGACTGACACGCCGCCTTCGCGAGCAAGCCCGCTCCCACAGGATCTGCGCAATTGCACAAGGAAAGCACCATGAATGCCATTGTCGCATCGACCGGCAAGAGCCCGGCGAAAGTAGAAATCGGCACCAAACTGCGCGGCGCGGACAAGGTCGCGCGGATTCCGGTGAAGATCATTCCCACGGATGAATTCCCGCGCAAACCCGACTGGATCCGCGTGCGCATGCCGATCTCTCCCGAGGTCGAGCGGATCAAGCAACTGCTGCGCAAGCACAAGCTGCACAGCGTCTGCGAAGAAGCCTCGTGCCCGAACCTCGGCGAGTGTTTTTCCGGTGGCACCGCGACCTTCATGATCATGGGCGACATCTGCACCCGGCGCTGTCCGTTCTGCGATGTCGGCCATGGCCGGCCCAGGCCGCTGGACGTCAACGAGCCGATGAACCTGGCCGTGGCCATCGCCGAACTGCGCCTGAAGTACGTGGTGATCACCTCGGTGGATCGCGACGATTTGCGCGACGGCGGCGCCCAACACTTTGTCGATTGCCTGCGGGAAATCCGCAAGCTGTCCCCCGGCGTGCAGCTGGAGACCCTGGTGCCGGACTATCGCGGACGCATGGACGTGGCCCTGGCGATCACCGCCACTGAGCCGCCGGATGTGTTCAACCACAACCTGGAAACCGTACCGCGCCTGTACAAGGCCGCGCGCCCCGGCTCGGACTTCGAGTGGTCACTGGACCTGCTGCAGAAGTTCAAGCTCGCGGTGCCCCACGTACCGACCAAATCCGGCCTGATGCTGGGCCTGGGCGAAACCGACGAGGAAGTCATCGAAGTCATGCAGCGCATGCGCGAGCACGACATCGACATGCTGACCCTCGGCCAGTATCTGCAGCCCTCGCGCAGTCACTTGCCGGTGCAGCGCTTCGTGCACCCGGACACCTTTGCCTGGTTCGCCGAGGAAGGCACGCGCATGGGCTTCAAGAACGTGGCGTCCGGGCCGCTGGTGCGCTCGTCCTATCATGCCGATCAACAACTTCATGGAGGTGCCGGCGGTTTCCAGCCATGATGGAGTGACTGGTCATGCATGGAGCCGTTCCCGATGCCGCGTTCACCCTGTCTGTTGTTGCTGTGCCTGAGCCTTGCCCTGCCGTGCATGGCCGACGAGCCGAAACCCGGGCACATGCTGTATGTGCGCAGCGTCGACCCGGGCATCGTGCAGGACATCCGCTACGCCAGCGCACACAATTTCACCGGGCACCCGCTCGACGGCTACCAGGCGGCGGAGTGCCTGCTATCGCAGGACGCGGCGAAGGCGTTGGCCCGAGTGCAAAGCGCACTGAAAGCCGAAGGCTACGGCTTGAAGGTATTCGACTGCTATCGCCCGACCCGCGCGGTGGCGGACATGGGCCGCTTCGCCAGCGAACCCGGCGACCCGCTCAAGACCGAGTTCTATCCGCGGGTCGACAAGCAGGACTTCTGGCGCCTGGGGTATGTGGCCCGGGTGTCCAATCACTCCCGGGGCAACACCGTCGACCTGACGATGACCGGCCCCGACGCCCTGCCCGCCGACACCTGGACGCCTTCGGTGAAACCGGTGGATTGCACGGCGCCTTACGGCGAGCGCTGGCACGACGGCGCGCTCGACATGGGCACCGGGTTCGACTGCTTCGATGAGCGGGCGCACACCGACTCGGCGCTGATCAACGCCACGGCCAGGGCCAATCGCCAGCGACTGACCGACGCCATGGCCAAGGAAGGCTTTGTGGGGTATTCGGCCGAGTGGTGGCACTTCACATACAGCGGCAATCCACCGAAGCCGGACGTCATGGACTTCCCGATCACGCCGTTCACGCCATGAACAATCTGCTCAAGGCCATGTTGGTGGCGTTTTTTCCGCTGGCCGCCATGGCCCAGGGACTCGACGGCAGCGACCAACTGATCGTGGTCACCAGTAAAGGCTGGGATGACATCCGGGGTACTGCCCAGCGCTATGAACGGCACAGGCAGACCTTGCGCAAATTCGAAGCGCCCTTCGCAGTCGTTCTCGGCAAGAACGGCATGGGCTGGGGCAAGGGGCTGCTCGACAGCGGGCCACCTGAAGGACCGGTCAAACAGGAAGGCGATGGAAAGGCCCCAGCTGGCATGTTCAAGCTGGGCACGGCGTTTGGCTACGCGCCTTCGGCCGATACCCGCCTGCCCTATCTGTCGCTGACACCGAGCATCGAATGCGTGGATGACAGCCAATCGACTCGCTACAACGAACTGGTCGACGGCGCGGTCGTCGAAAAAGACTGGAGCAGCTCCGAACGGATGCGCCGCCCGGATGAGTTGTACCGCCAGGGCATTTTCATCCAGCACAACACCCCGGCCTCTCCCGCTGCCGGCTCGTGCATTTTCTTCCACATCTGGCGCGGCCCCACGGCGCCGACCCGTGGCTGTACGGCCATGGACCCGGCGGATATCGAGCGGCTGCTGGATTGGCTGGACCCTGGCAAATCCCCGGTGCTGGTGCAACTGCCTGAAGCGCAGTACGAGCAGTTGCGTGAGCGCTGGAAGTTACCTGAGCGTTGATTAAGAGCAACACCAAACCTGTGGCGAGGGAGCTTGCTCCCGCTGGACTGCGTAGCAGTCCCATCTTTTAGGGCCGCTACGCGCCCCAGCGGGAGCAAGCTCCCTCGCCACAGGTACTCGCCGCTCTTCCGGTGTTAACCCCGCTCAACCACCACAGCACCCATCGACGGCTTGGCCAGCGCGTAGTAGATCACCCCAGGCACCAACAACCCGACAATCCACGAAATGTCCACGCCGCCCAGTTGCGCAACCATCGGCCCGGAGTAGAAATGGGTGTCGACAAAGGGCAACTGGATCAACACGCCGATCACATAGACGCTGATCCCCAGCACGTTCCAGCGACCGTAGCGGCCTGTCGGGTCGGACAGCGCCGGGATGTCGTAGCGTTCCTTGTTGATGAAGTAGTAGTCCACCAGGTTGATCGCGCTCCACGGGGTGAAGAACGTCAGCAGGAACAGGATGAAGTACTTGAACGAGTTGAGGAACGAGTACTGCCCCGCCAACGCCAGTGCGGTGGACGCCGCGACGATCAGCAGCACAAACAGCATGCGCTGGCGGGCGCTGAATTCCAGGCGGCGGCGAAAGCCACTGATGATGGTGGCGATGCACATGAAGCTGCCGTAGGCGTTGAGGGTGGACACCGTGACCTTGCCGAACACAATGCTCAGGTACAGCAAGGAGGCGATCACACCGCTACTGCCCAGACCGACAATGGTCGCCACTTCGTGCCCACGGAAATTCGCTCCGGCCAATGCGGCGGCGAACACCCCGAGCACCATCGAGGTCTGGGCCCCCAACACTGTGCCGAGGCCCACGGCGGTGAAGGTTTTCCACGATGAGGTATTGCTCGGCAGGTAGCGCGAGTAGTCCGCCACATAAGGGCCGAAAGCGATCTGCCAGGACGCCGAGAGCGACACCGCCAGCAAGAACGTGCTCCAGCTGAAATGACGGTTGTCGAGCAGCAGGCCGATGTCGTTGAGGGTCATCAACCGGGTGAACAGGTAGGCGAAGGCGATGATGCCCAGCACACTGGCCACCCGCCCGACCAGGTGAATCACCCGATAGCCGAAGATCGTCAGGAACGCGATGCACGCCGCGAAAATCAGGATGCCGGCGCTGTCGCTGACGCTGATCAACTGCGCAATCGCCTGCCCCGAGAGCACCGCGCCGGTGGCGCTGAAACCGAGGTACATCAGGCACACCAGGACAATCGGGATCGCCGCGCCATACACCCCGAACTGCACGCGGCTGGAGATCATCTGCGGCAGCCCGAGCTTGGGCCCTTGCGCCGCGTGCAGCGCCACCACGGCGCCGCCGAGCACTTGCCCGATCAGCAAGCCGATCAGCGACCAGAACACATCGCCGCCCAGCACCACGGCGAGGGCGCCGGTGACGATGGCGGTGATCTGCAGGTTGGCGCCAAGCCACAGGGTGAACTGGCTGTAGAGGCTGCCGTGACGCTCGGCCTCGGGAATGAAATCGATCGAGCGGGTCTCGATCAGGGGACTGCGTTGCGCACTCATGACGGTGTTTCCTTTGAGGAACTGTTTTTGTTGTCGGGGTGTACTTAAAAGGTCTTGGTGGCGCTGGCAACGACCGTGGCCGAGCACAGGTCGTCATAGCCATACCAACTGCTGCACTCGCTTTTCGACAAGTCCGTGTCGACGTAGCTCAGGCCCCAGGTCACGCCGACGAAGTCGCGTGTCAGCTTGGCCTCCCACTCGTAGTAAGACTCGCGGTTATCGCCACTGGCGGACCAGAACGCGGGGTCTTTCACATCGTTGCGTCCAAAGCGCAGGTCCAGGCCGACTTCAGCCGGCAGATCGATTTTGTAGCCCAGGTAGGTGTAAAGGGTGTCCTGGTCCTCGCCGAAAAAGTTCGGTGTGTCCTTTGAGTAATAGGCACCGAGCTTGACGCCATACAGATCGACAATGGCGTAGACCTCGCTGAGGTTGAATTCGGCGTTTTTCGGGTAGTCGTACTTGATGTAGCCCAGGTCCAGGCTGATGGCCTCGGTCGCCTGCCAGAAGTAACCTGCGTAGTACTCAAGCTCCTGCCGGGTATCGAAGTCGCCACCGAAATCCACGTTGGAGGTCCAGGCGCCGATGTACAGGCCACTGCTGTGCAGCAGCGTTGCCCCGCCCTGCACGGCCGGATCCCCCAGGGTTTGCGAGATGCCACGGGTACGGTAGTCGCTGACCACGCCCAGGGTCATGTCAAGGCTGAAGTCATCGTTGAGGGCCAGGGCGTGGCTGCTCAGGGGGGCCAATGCCAGTGCGGCGAGGGTCAATGCTGAAAGTGCGTTCATACAGTTCTCTTGTTGTTATGGCGTACGGGGAATTTCAGGCATGGCGATGCCAGGCCCCTCGCGCTGCGAGGGGCTGGCGGTTTTTGCGTATGTCGGGTGTTCGCAGGTCAGGACGCTGGGGCGTAGACCTGCTTGCCGGCGAAGAAGGTGTTCAGGACTTTGGTTTCGAACAGGTCGTCATCGCTGACCTTGAACACGTCGCGGTCGAGAATGATCAGGTCAGCCTGCTTGCCCGGTGCCAGCGAGCCGATCTGCTTGTCCAGGCCCAGGGTTTTCGCGGCATTGAGGGTGTAGGCATAGAACATGGTCTGGCGGTCGATGCTTTCCTTGGCATTGAGTACGCCCAACGGTCCTTTGCGCGTGCTGGCCTGGGCAATGGCGTTGAACGGATTGGCGCTCGACACCGGCCAGTCGCTGCCACCGGCAATCGTTGCACCGGCGTCATGCAGGGACCGCGCGGGATACTGGTAACCGTAGGCAAAGGCACTGATGTAGGGTTTGACCAGTTCGACGGTGTAGGACTCGCCGGTGGCCCACAGCAGTTGCATCGAGGCGATCACGCCCAGTTGCTTGAAGCGCGGAAACTCCTTGGGATTGACCAGTTGCAGGTGCGCGACGCTGTGCGGCACTGGCTTCGGGCTGAGCTTGCGCGCATAGGCCACGCCATTGAGCGCTTCACGCACCGCGCGGTCGCCGACGGCGTGCATGTGCACGATCCAGCCGCGTTTTTCCGCCGCCACCACCAGTTCACCGAAGTGCGCCGGGTCGGTCAGCAGTTGTCCGTCCTTGTGGCTGTTCTTGTACGGCACGATGACCGCAGCGGTTTGCCCCGGGAACTCGAGAATGCCGTCGACAAAGACCTTGATGCCGGGGAACGTCAGGTTAGGCACGCCTTCGAACTGCTTCATCACCGTGGCGATCACTTCCAGGTCGGCGGGTTTGCTCTTCGGGTTGGTGACCATCAGCGCGGCGACGTGGGCACTGAGTTCGCCGTTCTGCGCCAGTTCCTTGTACAGCGGCAGTACGCCGACGCTTTCGGCGGTGGCATGGAAATCGAACAGTGAGTCTTCACTGCCGCCGTTCGCCGCGGCGTCCATCCACGCAGTGATGCCGAACTGGTTGTTGACCCGCACCGCCTCTTTCGCGGCCTTGAGCATGGTCTCCTGGCTGGGCGCGGGAATTGCGCTGCGCACCACGTCCCAGCGTGATTCGGCAAAGTAGCCATTCGGCGTGAAGTCCGCTTCATGGCCGACGTAACCGCGCTCTTTCTCCGGCAGGCTCTTGACCAGTGCCGCGTCGATGTTCAGACGCTTGAGCATCGCGCTGTTGGCCCAACCGGTGTGGCCGTCGATGCCGCTGAAGACGATCGGTTGATCGGCCCAGCGCCCCTGATTGAACACCTTGCCCAGTTCACGGCTTTTTTCCCAATAGGCCGAACTGACCCCGGCGACGCTGATCACATCGCCAGCCCGGGCACGCCCGGCCTTGTCCTCTTCAATCAACCACTGCTCCAGTTCCGGCAGCGGTTTGACTTCGTCCAGCAGGTTGGCCTTCATGCTGTCGAACGCCCCCACCACCGGGTGGCTGTGGGTGTCGATCATGCCTGGCATCAACACCTTGCCCGCCAGGTCGATGCGCTGGGTCTTGGCATCGGCCAGGGCGTTGATTTCGGCATCGCTGCCAACTTTCAGAATCTTGCCGTCTTGCACCGCAACAGCCTGCACCAGCGCCTGGCCGGGTTCGGCGGTAAAGACCTTGCCGTTGAACAACACCAGGTCAGCGGCGGCCATCGCCGGCACCGACGACAAGGCCAGTGCGGCGGCCAACAGGTTTGGAATCAATCGCATCGGAACGCTCTCTGGTTTTTATTGGGCGGATCGGGAAGTAACGGCCTGGGAAACCACGTTTGGCGCAAGCCCCAGGAACGGCGCCTTGGCCCACACGACCTTGCCGCCGACCAGCGTCAACAGCACGTCATTGCGGCCCAGTGCGTCCTCGGGTACCTGCATGAAGTTCTTGTCGAGCACGATCAGGTCAGCGAACTTGCCGACTTCGACCGAGCCCAGCACCGCCTCCAGCTTCAGCTGTTGGGCGGCATTGAGGGTGATGCTGCGCAGCACTTCGGCTCGCGACATGGCCGGATCGCTGTTGAGTCGCCCGGCATATTTGGGTCCATAGCTGTGCGGGTTGGTGGGATCGCCGGAACGGGTGACACCGACTTTCAGCGCCAGGAACTCATCGAGGGGATCGACCGGCCAGTCGCTGCCAAACGCCACACGACCGCCGGCACGGGCGATGCTGCCCGAGGGTTCCATGCGCTCGAAACGCTCGGCGCCGAGGTGATCGCTGGTGCCGTCGACCGTGGACGGTGCCTGCTGCGCCCACTGGAACGACATGGTGGCCGTGACGTCCAGTGCCTTGAAACGTGGATAGTCGGCAGGATCGACCGACTCGGCGTGCGCAATGGCCGGACGGAAATCCGTACCGGGCAGTTCCTTGCGCACGTAGGCGACGCTGTCCAGTGCATCGCGCACCGCGCGCTCGCCGGTGGCGTGCAAGTGCGGATCGAGACCGGCCTTGACCGCTTGCAGCACCAGTGGATTGAGCACTTGCGGCGGGAAGTACAGTTCGCCCAGGTTCTTGCCCGGCGTCCACTTCGGCGCCTGTTCGGTGCCGCTATTGTGCAGATACGGGGTCAACAGGGCGCCGGTGTCAGCCGGGGCATTGATGATGCCGTCCATGAACAGTTTGACGTGGCGCATGCTCACGCCCGGCGCGACATGCACGTCGCCCTGGTCGTAGGTGCTGGCCAGGGCCTTGGCCTCGGCGATGGTTTTCACCGGGTCGGCGGCAGCGGCGGCCGGGTCCAGCTTGATCGCCAGCAAGGCCCGGGCGGTCAGTTCGCCGGACTTTTGCAGAGTGGTGAAGGCCTTGCCGCTTTCCGGCCCCGACAGGGCATCGAAGAAGCTGGTGATGCCTTGCTGGCGCATGGCGTCGAGGGCCGCACGGGTCTGGTTGAGCTTTTCTGCGTCGGTGGCGGGCGGCACCACGGCGGCCAACGACTCGGCGGCGCCGTCTTCGCAGATGCCGTTCGGGTTGCCGGCGCTGTCACGTCGGTACTTGCCGTCTTCGGGGTCGGGGGTGTTCTTGTTGATCCCGGCCAGTTCCAGGCCGCGAGAGTTGGTCAGCACGGTGTGAAAATCGGTGGAGCGCACCTGGATCGGACGCCGGGTCTTGAGCGCGTCCAGGGTCGATTTGTCGGCGTCGCCGTCAAGCCCGGTCATGCCCATGCGGTCCCAGCTGCCGACTTCCAGCCAGACATCCGGTCCCTTGTCCTTCTCGGCATCGAGACAGGCCTGGATGCTCGCCTGAAACTGCGTGCGGGTCATGGTCTGGTATTTCAGGTCGCACAAGGTCATGGCGCGACCGCCATCCCCCGGGTGCATGTGCGCATCGACGAAGCCCGGCATCAGCATGCGCCCGGCCAGGTCGATCAGTTGTGTCTGCTTGCCGATGTAGCCGTCGACCCCGGCATCGCTGCCGACGTAGACGATCTTGCCGCCCGAAATGGCGATGGCCTGCTGCACGGAATTCTGGCCATCGACCGTGTAGACGTAGCCATTGCGCATGACCGTGTCGGCGGGTGTCGCCGCCAACGCCATGCCGGAGAATGTCGTGGTCGCCGCAATGGCGACAAAAAGCCTGGAAAGTCTCAAATGCCTCACCCCTGTTCTTATTGTTTTGAAGCGGCCCGAACGGCTGCACAAGCCCTTGTATAGACAGGGCCTACCCTATAGGGCGCAGCGTTCGAATGGACCTCTGCAAATGAGGAGGGGTCAGGCAAATAATTGAAACGGCTGGGATTAATCCCGGCGCACGGACTCCGTCAGCGCGCCCGGCGAGCGCAGGACCGAGCCCAGTTCCACCTTGCTTTTCACACCGAGCTGCAAGTAGCAGTTACGCAGATAGGTGCGCACGGTCGCGGGGCTCAAGGCGAGGAGTTTGGCGATCTCTTTGTAGGAATGGCCGGCGGCGAACAGCATCGCTGCCGTGCGCTCCCGAGGTGCCAGGCCATCCCCGCCCGAGGGGGCTTCGAGGGACAGGATGACGTGTTCGGCGTTGGGGCTCAGGGTCAGGGCGCAGCGACCCAGACGGATCACGCAGGGGGCTTTGGACAATTGCGCGATCACCTCCGGTGGCAGCGTGGAACCGCTCCAGCCGGGCAGTTCGCGCTGGATGGCAACACACAACCTGGCCCCCACATAGAGCAGACTGCCGTCCATGCGCGCGATGCCAAAATCACTCGCGCCGTTTTCGCTGTCGAAGCGAATCATGTCCTGCACCTGGAACCGCCACAGCTGGAACAGGTGATCGCAGAACGCCAAAAACAGCTCGGCTTCGTTCTCCTCGAACGCCTGTTCATCCTCACCCCGGTAGAGGCAGACGAAAAACATCAGGCCGCTTTCGGGCAATTCGTAGGTGATGCTCATCAAGTGATAGAGATCGAAGCGCCGGGCGAAATCATTGACTGCCTCGCAAGGGTCGGTGAAACCCTTGTCGCGCACCACTTCACCGGGATGATTGAGCGTGGCGTAGGAGAACTGATCGTTGGCCGCCACCGGATGCCATTCGGCGGCAAAGGATTCAGGGAGATTGATGCTGCCATGCATCCAGCTTTGCATGGGCACATCATGACCTGGCGCAGACATTTCGCCCCACCAGGCAGAGGCGAAGGGCACCAGTTGACCGAAGGCCTGCAGGCCATCGGCGATGAACCGCGACGATCCGCTCTCCCGCGCCAGCCGGCCAAGGTGCAATACGCAATGATTGAACGCCTTGAGCGTGACCATCGTTGCGTCACCGTCGACTTTATTTCCCGCCCCCATCATTGCGATCCCGTTCACTGCATGGCCTTTCGTTTCGACGATGCCATAGGCCCCTGACGGGCGTCCAGCACGCAATGACATCATCGGTTACAAAGTGCTGTGCAACCCGTACAGCTGTGGCCGGCGATCCTGATGCAGGTCGTTGCGCGCGCTGATGCGCTTGTTGCGCGCTTCGGCGAGGTTCAGCGTCGCCAGCAGGATCTGCTCGCCGCCCTGCTCCGCCGGCCCGGCCAAGGGATAACCATCAGCATCGACGATGACCGACCCTTGCACCCAACCGACCCCGCGTTCATGGCCATAGCGATCGCACGCTGCAATGAACAGGCGATTCACCGAGGCATTGGCCTGCACCCGCAAGACTTCCGCCGGGCGCTCGGTCTGCGGCCGCGGACCGTCGGGCCAGTTGACCGGCGCGCACAACAGATCGGCGCCGGCCAGCGCCGCAAGACGCACCCACTCGGGGAATTCCAGGTCGTAGCAGATCAGCATGCCGAGCCGTCCATGCAGCGTTTCGATCACCGGCGGCGGCGCATCGCCGGCGGTGAAGATGTCCTTTTCGGCATCCCACAGATGCGCCTTGCGGTACACCGCGCGCAGGCCATTGGCGTCGATCATCGCCGCGCTGTTGGCCAGCTCATCGCCGGGCAGGCGTTCGCAGAAGCCGCCGACGATCACCAGGTTCAGCTCACGGGCCAGGGCCTGCCACAACTGCAATGTCGGACCGTCAACGGTTTCCGCCAGGCTCAGCGCTTCGTCGCGGTCGGCAAACACATAGCCGCTCTGCACCAGCTCAGGCAGCACGACGACTTGCGCCCCCTGGTGCGCCGCCTGGCGAATCGCGCGCTCGGTGAGCGTGCGGTTGTAGGCCAGGTCACCTATTTTCGGTGCCAGTTGGCAACAGGCGACCACGGTATTTTTTGCGTTGTTCAACGCCCTGCCTCCGCAGATGAATGGGTCATGGCGACGATGTCGCTCTCGCTCAGTGCATCGATCACCCGGCGTTCGGCGGCCAGGTCAATCGAGCGGCTGAGCAGGTAATAGGTCAGCCCCGACACCACCAGGCCCACCAGCCAGGCGATGTCCACGCCTTCGAGCACCCGCGCCAGCGGGCCGACGAAAACCTCTTTGCCGGCGGCGGCATCGAAGATGTAGAAGAACGGCACCATCGCGGCAAAGCCGATCAGGTACGAGACGATGCCGCGAAATTGCCAGGCGCCGTAGATGCCCTTTGGTGTGAAGAAATGCGGGATCGCATAGCGGCCCCTGCGCACAAAGAAGTAGTCCACCAGGTTGACCGCGGTCCACGGCACGAGGAAGTACAGCAACAGCACCAGGAAGGTGTTCAACAGCGCGATACCGTCACCTTTGATCGACAGCACGCAGGTCAACAGAACCACGCTGATCACACTGATCGACAGCACGCGGGCGCGGGGAGTCGGGGTGATTTTCCTGATCGAGTCGACACCGGTCAGCAGCGTCAGCATGGCGCTGTAGGTGTTGAGCGCGATGATCGGCAGGAAGCCCGCCACCGAGACGATCACCAGCAGATTGCCCAACCCCGGCACCATGGAAGAACCGACCTGATTCAACGCCACCAGTGCATCCGCGGCTTTCAACTGCTGCGCCAGCCAGGCGCCGAGGCCGATCATCCAGCTGCCGGACAACGAGGCACCGATGAACACCGCCGCGATCAATTTCACCCGGCTGGTGTTTTTCGGCAGGTAACGGGAATAGTCGGACACGTAGGGCGCATAGGAAATGTTGTAGCTGGCACCGATGGCGAACAGCGTGGCGAAGGCCACCCAGTTGAAACCCAGATCGGTCGCCGGCGTGACACCTTCCTGACCCGCACCGAACATCAGGGCGATGGTCACCAGGGCGTACAGCGGCAAGGTCGCCAGCAAGGCCCACTTGAACGCCTTGTGCATCAGGTCGTGGCCGTAGATCGACAACAGCGCACCGATCAGCACCACGGTGACGGCGACGATGGTCGGGTCGATGCCGAACACATGTTCCAGGCCGTTCATGATCAGCGAGATGTTCACCACGTTGAATCCGACGAACACGAACATGGTCGCCATCAACGCCAGGATCACCCCGCGATAACCGAACTGGGCGCGGGACTGGATCATCTGCGGCAGTCCCATTTCCGGGCCCTGGGAGCCGTGGAACGCCATGAAAATGGTGCCGAACATGATGCCCAGGGCACCGGCGAGCAGGGTCCACAGTGCGGACAAGCCGAGGCTCGGGCCGACAAAGCCGATGGAGATGGTGAAGAAGTGGAAGTTGCCCAGGAACCAGAACGGTCCCTGGCTGCTGAGTTTGGCGTGACGTTCGTTTTCCGGAATGTAATCGATGGAGTGGCCTTCGATGGCCAATCCGCCACTCGCCTCGGCGGCGCGCGCAGACACTGGGGAACCTGACATACGATTGTTCCTATGCTGGTGTTTGTTGTTTTTGTGGTTACAGCGCTCGCTACGACGTCCAGATCGGGTGAAACTCCAGAAAAAGCTGACGATGACGCTGGTTTCACGGCAATGTAGGGTGTGAGTCCGGGCAATAAAATATCGCAGGCACACTGTTCACATAGATCAGCGCCTATGTAATCGAGAACCGGGAGCCCCCATGCTGGGAACTGTTACGGAGCTGGATCTGCGTCTGATCCGGGTATTTCTGACCGTCGTCGAGGCCGGCGGCATCTCGGCGGCGCAAACCGCCCTCAACACCACGCAGCCGACGATCAGCGCGCAATTGGCGACGCTGGAAGCGCGGGTCGGTTTCCGTCTGTGCGAACGCGGACGTGGCGGGTTTTCCGTCACGCCCAAAGGCACGCAGTTCATCGAGGCGGCCCGACGCTTGCTGGCGGCGGCCGAAGGATTCCGGGTCGAGGTGCAGCACATCAACCGCAAAGTCTCGGGCAGCATCAACATCGGCCTGCTGGGGCAGATCGATCCGGTGGCGAACAAGAAAATCGGCCTGGCCATTGCCCGTTTGCGGGCTCGGCACGAGGGGCTGTACTTCCATTTCACCGAGCTGTCGTCGTCGCTGCTGGAAGAGAAAATCATCAACGGCCATATCGACCTGGCCATTGGTTACTTCTGGCACCGCTTGCCCAGCATCGATTATTTCCCGTTGTTCCCGGAAACCCAGATTGCCTACTGCGCGCCCTCGCATCCGTTGTTCGACCAGGTCGGCGCACTGACCCGCGAAGATGTCAGCGGCTTTGACTGGGTCTGGCCGAGCCATCCGCTGCCGGAGATGCCGGCCCCCACCTCCCTCGAACGCCTGACCGTGCTCACCGACAGCATGGACGGCGCGGCCCTGCTGATCCTGTCCGGCCAGCACCTGGGGTTTCTGCCACAGCACTACGCGACCCGGCATGAACAGCTGGGGCAATTGCACCCGCTGAACCCGGATCTGCTGCGTTATGAGGTGAGCTTTCATGCGGCGGTGCGGCATTCATCTCGTCAGAAGGACCTGGTGAGTGCGTTCCTCAACGAGCTGATGGAGATTTTCGGAGCGGTGTAGGGCTCTGTGGGAGCGGGCTTGCTCGCGAAAGCGTCGCTACAGTCAATATTGATGTTGACTGATACACCGCTTTCGCGAGCAAGCCCGCTCCCACAGGGGGATGTGGTGGGATCAGAAATGGATGTCCTTGGCCGGGATCACGTCGATTCGCGCCACGGAACCGGTCAGGCGCTTCAGGTCCTTGTTGTGTTCGGCGATGATGTCTTCGGCGGTCTGGTTGCCGTTGTCGACGGTGGAATGTGCATCGCTCGCCAGCACCACGTCATAGCCCAGTTTCAGGGCCTGGCGCACGGTGGTATTGATGCAGTAATCCGTCTGCAAGCCACAGATGACCAGGCGCTCGAAGTCCTGCACCGGTAAAAGATTTTGCAGGTGGGTCTTGTAGAACGAATCCGGGGTGGTCTTGCGCACGCGATGATCCGTGGCCGAGGTTTGCAGTCCTGCGGCCAGTTGCCAGCCGGGAACATCATGCGCCAGCGGGCTGCCCGTTTCTTCGTGCTGGATCAGCACCACGGTCACGCCGGCCTTGCGCGCCCGGGCAGACAGGTCATTGATGGTGTCGATGACCCGGCCGATCTCGAAGCACTCGTACTCACCGCAACACAAGGCCTGCTGGACGTCGATGATTAACAACGCAGTGGTCATGATTTCCTTCCTTGAACGGTCGATGGTTCAGGGGACGAACATAAGCCCGCCCCCCTCCGGACACAACCCTCAGTAACCCAGCGACAACCCGGTGTTACGCCGTGGGTCGTTCGCCCCGTAGAAACGGTTCTTGCCCACTGGCTTGCCACCCAGGGACGGCGCGCCGACCAGGATCGCCGCCAGGTGGTTGGCGTCCTGTGGACCGGCAAACTTGTGCCCCCAGCTTTCGAGGATCTTCACTGTGTCCGGGCTGGTGGTGAAGGCTTCCAGGTTGGTCTCCTCCGGCAGCCACTGCTGGTGGAAACGCGGTGCATCCACCGCTTCCTGGATGTTCATGCCGTAGTCGATCACGTTGAGCATGGTCAGCAAGGTCGCGGTGATGATGCGGCTGCCACCCGGCGTGCCGACCACCATCACCACTTTGCCGTCCTTGGTGACGATGGTCGGGCTCATGGACGACAGCGGCGCCTTGCCGGGTGCGATGGCGTTGGCCTCGCCCTGCACCAGGCCGTACATGTTTGGCACGCCGATTTTCGAGGTGAAATCGTCCATTTCATCGTTGAGGATGACCCCGGTCTTGCTCGCCATCACGCCCGCGCCGAACCAGTCGTTGAGGGTGTAGGTCACCGACACCGCGTTGCCCCATTTGTCGACGATGGAGTAATGCGTGGTGTTGCTGCCTTCATGGGGCGCTACGCCGGGCTTGAGCTCACTCGATACCGCAGCTTTTTGTGGTTTGATCGCTTCGCGCAGTTTGGTCGCATAGTTTTTATCCAGCAGGTGGGCAATCGGGTTCTTCACGAAATCCGGGTCGCCCAGGTAGCTGTTGCGGTCCACATAGGCGTGGCGCATCGCTTCGATCTGATAGTGCATGCCCTGGGCCGAGTGATAGCCCAGTTCCTTCATCGGATAGCCTTCGAGGATGTTCATGATCTCGCAGATCACCACGCCGCCGGAGCTCGGTGGCGGTGCCGAGACCACGTGGTAGCCACGGTAGTCGCACTCGATGGGCGCCAGTTCGCGGGTCTTGTATTTGTCGAGGTCGGCCTGGGTGATGATGCCCTTGTTGGCCTGGCTGGAGGTGACGATGGCGTCGGCCACCCAGCCCTTATAGAAACCGTCGGCGCCCTTCTCGGAGATTTCCCGCAGGGTCTTGCTCAGGTCCTTTTGCACCAGCTTCTGGCCGACCTGCATCGGCTCGCCGTTGCTGAGGAAGATCGAGCCGGAATCCTTCATGTCCTTCTTGAACATGTCGGTGGCGTAGTCCAGCAGATCGACGTCACCCTGCTCCAGTACGAAACCGTCTTCGGCCAGCTTGATGGCCGGGGCGATGATTTCCTTGCGCGGCTTGGTGCCGTACTTGGACAGCGCCAGTTCCATGCCCGAAACGGTGCCCGGCACACCCACGGCCAGGTGGCCACGGGTACTCAGATCGGGAACGACGTTGCCGTCCTTGTCCAGGTACATGTTGGCGGTGGCGGCCAGCGGCGCTTTTTCACGGAAGTCTAGGAAGGTCTTGCGCCCGTCCGCCAGTTGAATGGTCATGAAACCACCGCCGCCGAGGTTGCCTGCCGCGGGGTACACCACCGCCAGCGCATAGCCGACCGCGACCGCTGCGTCGACGGCGTTGCCGCCGTTCTTGAGCACATCCACGCCGACATGGCTGGCCAGGTGCTGGGCGGTGACCACCATGCCGTTTTCCCCCGTCGCCGGGGCCACGGAGGCAGCGTGAGCAGTCAGGCAGCTGAGAGCCAATGAGGTCGCAATCAGCGATTTGGCAAAAGGTTCGTACTTCATGAGTCGGTCTCTTCTTGTTATTAACCTGGGGAACGCTTCAAAAGCCGTGAGCAAGTATGGTCGGGATTACGTATTGCGCCTCCTCGTCGACACAGTATCCTTAACGCTTGTTCAGCAATTTCCCGCGAGCCCTGGCATGACCTATACCTGCATCACCGTGGCTTCCCCGGTCGGCCAGTTGAAGCTGGTGGCGAACGGTTCGCGACTGGCAGCCATCCTCTGGGAAAACGACAAACCCGGGCGGGTGCGCCTCGGCCCGATGAGCGAGGCGCCGGACAATCCGATCCTGGTGCGCACCGCCGCGCAACTAAGCGAATATTTTTCCGGTACCCGCGATCGCTTCGAACTGGAACTGGACTTTGCCGGCACGCAATTTCAGAAAAAGGTCTGGGCGGCGCTGCTGACCATCCCGTTCGGCGAGACCCGCAGCTACAGCCAGATCGCCGAACAGATCGGCAACCCGGCGGCGGTCAGGGCGGTGGGTGCGGCGAATGGCAAGAACCCGATTTCGATCGTGGCGCCGTGTCACCGGGTGATTGGTGCGTCGGGCAAGCTCACCGGGTTTGCCGGTGGGCTTGAGGCGAAGGCGTTGTTGCTCACCCTTGAAGGCGGGCAAACGCCCGGCACCGCGCGCCTGCCCGGCTTTTGACCTTGTAGGAGCTGCCGCAGGCTGCGATCTTTTGATCTTTTAAAGATCGCAGCCTGCGACAGCTCCTACGGGGAGATCAGGATTGATTGAAGAGGTTTTTCATCGCCGCATACTGCAGCAGCATGATGGTCTTGGCGTCGCAGATCTCACCACGGTAGAACGCTTCGAGTGCATCGTCGAACGCCCACTCCAGCACTTCCAGTTCTTCGGTTTCCGCCTCCAGCCCGCCACCGTCGCTGACTTTCGACCTGGCGTCGTATTCGGCAATGAAGAAGTGCAGTTTTTCCGTCACCGAACCGGGGCTCATGTACGCCTCGAACACCTTCTGCACATGGTGCACGCGGTAACCCGTCTCCTCCTCCGCTTCATCACGGATGCGGTCTTCAGGCGCCGCGCCTTCCAGCAGCCCCGCCGCCACTTCGATCAACAGCCCGTCGTGACCATTGACGAACACCGGCAGGCGAAACTGTCGGGTCAGTACCACGGTTTTCTTTTCGCGGTTGTACAAGAGGATCGCTGCGCCGTTGCCACGGTCGTAGACCTCTCGCGTCTGGCGTTGCCACTCGCCGTTGTTGCGTTGGTAATCGAAGGTGATTTTCTTGAGCAGGTACCAGTCGTGGGACAACACCTGGGACTCAAGGATGTTGACCCGCTCGGCTGTGTTCGACATGACAACGCGTCCTGTTATTTGTCAGAGAGTGCACATGTTAGGTGAAAACCTGCCCCTTCAAGCAAGCTGCGCCTTGTACTCCTTCTCGTATTGCCCGGCCAACGACTCTTTCTGTTTGTCGTCGAGCAACTTGCCGGCCATCTGGAAGAACTTCTGCTCTTCTTCCTCGAGGTGGTGATGCACCGTCTCCGAGAGCTTCTTCGCGGTCACCAGCCAGGCCGGGCTGGACATTTCGGTGTCATCGAGCGCCTCCATCATTTCGTCCATTTCGTGGTGCTCGGCGATGCCATGACGGCTGAGGTCGACGCCGTTGTCGAACTTCATCAGCGGAATGTAGAAATGCCGCTCTTCGGCCGTGGCGTGAGCCTGCAATTCTGACTTGAGTTGCTTGTACGCCTCGACCCGCTCAGGCGTATCGCCGCTGGTGTGGATCAGCGCCTTGGCATAGGTCCGTTGGCGTTCGTGGCTTTCGCGCAAGGCTTCAAAAATGTTCACGGGGCGTTGTCCTCATCAGCGGCGCCTGGAGTGACGCGTCTTAAGGAATGACAGCTGTGCGTTGGCGACGGTTCAACTTTCCCGGGGATGGAACAATCACAGCAACCGGGATAGGCTGCGGCTTCGCTGCCATAAGGATATAGCCATGAACCTGCGTATTGAACGCAAGCACAACCCCAGCACCGAAGAGCGCGAGGCGATCCTCGTGCCGTTGCGCACCTACAACGCCTCGAAGTCTGCAAGCCCGCCACCGGAACATATCGCATTGCTGATACGCGATGACAACGACGAAATCGTCGGCGGCGTTTACGCCCGGTTGTTTTATCAGTGGTTGTTCATAGACTTGCTGGCGGTGCCGGAACAGGCCCGGGGACAAGGCATGGGCACCAGGTTGATGCAGATGGCCGAAGACCTTGCGCGCGAAAAGGAATGCGTCGGTCTGTGGCTGGAAACCTTCGAATTCCAGGCCCCGGAGTTCTACAAAAAATGCGGCTACAGCGAGATCGGGCACATTGCCGATTACCCGCCGGGGCACAAGCACTTCTTCTTCCAGAAGCGCCTGAGCTACTGATCCATACCGCCCCCCCTGTAGGAGCGAGCTTGCTCGCGAAAAAAACCGGAACGCCGCGGGGTGTCAGGCACCCAGCGTTTTCGTTGACGACCATCGCGAGCAAGCTCGCTCCTACAGGGGTACAGCGTCAGATCAGAGGCAAGTCGCCAACGCCGCCAACCGGCGCTTGGCCACGAAATCATCCTTCTGCGCGTAGTAGCTCAACACCGTGCCCGAGGCATCGGTGGTCACGTCGACGAAGGACTCCGCCGAACGGGTATAAACGGTCGTGCCGCCCTTCTCGCCCGGCTCCAGATAGGCGGCGGCATCAACGCCGAACACAGCCTCGTCCTGCCAGGAAAACTGCACGCACTGGGCGACGTCCTTTCCCGGTTTTTCCGAGTTCAGGGTCTTGTACGGGGCCTTGGTGCGGGCGTCGTTCATCGCCGAGCTGGCGCATCCGGCCAGCAACGTCACGGCCAGCGCCACCATCAGAATTCGCATTGCATTCACTCATCAGGAAAAAGCGGACTTTATCACCCCGCCAGCCCGTATCGTTCTGCTTTACTGCATTTATACCGCGACAGCGCACAACGATTCGCGCACCCTGTCGCGCCAATAACGCCCCATCGCACCCCTGACTGGAAATCTGATGACACCTAATGCCGAGTTCTACAAACCGAGCACTGAGTATGCCGACAAGCTGATCAGCCAGATCGGTCAGACGCCGTCCTGGATCGCCAAGCGAATCGGCGTCACCGACAAGCGGATTCGCTACATCCTCGACGGCGAAAGAACCGTCAAAGGCGAAACCACGCCGATCCAGATGACCTACACCGAGCAGTTTGCCCTCGAATGCCTGGCGGCAGCGGCCAAAGCCAGCAAGCAGCAATCCTCGTAATCCGTTCTCAAGGAGCGACCATGGCGGCAACCGAACTGCAGCATGAGCAAGCACTCAAGAAGTTTCTCGATGCACGCCCCGAGTTGCGCGAAGAACTCGACCACCTCAACCCGCTGCTGGCTCAGGCCAAGGGTGAAACGGCGGCACAGTATCGCGAGGAACGGCTGCACGAAGCGTTTGAAGCTGAAGCAGAACGCCAGCAGTTGTTCGCTTGGGAACTGACGTTGCAGTTAACCGCCGCCACCCCCCGGGACTACGAAGCGCAGCGCCTGGAAGTGCACCGGGAAGTCGCGGAAATGGCCGGTATGGACTGGCTTGAGTATTGCGAGTTGAATGGGATAAAACCCTGAGCACTGTTCAAGGATGCCGTCGCCAATGCTGCCCAACACCGCCAGGACCCACGCCAGCCCCGGTCACTTGCACACGCAGAAATGGCGCGGGCGCATAGGCCTGAGCCTGGTGGCCATGCTCTCGGTACTCGCCGGCATGACCGACGCCATCGGCTTCATGGCCAGCGGCGACTTCGTCTCGTTCATGAGCGGCAACACCACCCGGATGGCTGTCGCCATCAGCGCTGGCGACCTTGGCTTGACCCTGCGCCTGGTGATCCTCGTCGCCACCTTCATCGTCGGCAACGCGCTGGGCATTATCGTCAGCCGCCTGGGTGGCCGCCGGGCCCTGCCGCTGCTGTTGTGCATCGCCACCCTGCTGTGCGCCGCCGCAGCCTGGCCTTATGACGCGCAACTGCCGGCCCTGCTGGCGGCGATCATCGCAATGGGCATGCTCAACGCCGCGGTGGAAGAAGTGAACGGCCTGCCGGTGGGCCTGACTTACGTTACCGGCGCCCTGTCGCGTTTCGGCCGCGGACTGGGCCGCTATATGCTCGGCGAGCGCCGCAACGGCTGGCGCGTGCAACTGATTCCCTGGACCGGCATGTTCGCCGGCGCGGTACTCGGTGCCGTGCTGGAACATCACCTGGGACTCAAGGCGTTGTTTGCCAGTGGCCTGCTGGCTGCCGCGCTCGGGGTATTGTCGTTGAAGATCCCGCGGCGCTGGCAGTTGGGGTACATGCCGCGCTGAGTTTTGCATCGCCTGTTCGGCCGCCTTCGCGGGCAAGCCCGCTCCCACAGTGATCTGTGCAATGCCAGAGATTACGGCATGACCACAAAACCTGTGGGAGCGGGCTTGCCCGCGAAGAGGCCCGTACAGACAACATCACTTTGGCCGCCCCGCCGATAAAGCATTATCATGGCCGCAGTTTCGCTGATCGAGTCTGTCATGAAGTTCGCCATCGCCGTGTTTTCCGCCGCCCACGCGCCCTCCTCGCGCCGCGCCCTGCTGTTCGCCCAAGCGGCGCTGGCCGGCGGGCATGAGATCGTCCGGCTGTTTTTCTATCAGGACGGCGTCTACAACGCGTCCGCCAGCGTGGTCACGCCCCAGGATGAAGCGGACTTGCCCAAGCAATGGCGCACTTTTGTCAGCGACCATCAACTCGACGGCGTGGTGTGCATCGCCGCCGCCCTGCGTCGTGGTGTCTTGAATGAAGAAGAAGCCCGGCGCTATCAGCGCGAGGCTGTTGCCGTCGGTGCACCGTGGGAATTGTCCGGCCTCGGCCAATTGCATGACGCGGCGCAGGATGCCGACCGTCTGATCTGTTTCGGAGGCGCATGACGTGGCCAAATCCATATTGATCATCAGCCGCCAGTCGCCATGGTCCGGCCCGGGCGCGCGCGAGGCGTTGGATATCGTGCTGGCCGGCGGGGCCTTCGATCTGCCGATTGGCCTGTTGTTTCTCGATGACGGCGTGTTCCAGCTGGCCGCCAGCCAGAACGCCAGGGCCTTGCAACAAAAAGACCTGAGCGCCAACCTGCAAGCCCTGCCGATGTTCGGTGTCGAGGAACTGTTCGCCTGTGGCGACAGCATCGCCCGGCGCGGCCTCGACCCGAGCGGCCTGGCGCTGGAAGAAGCCCGGGTGTTGGCCGCCCACGAAATCACCGCCCTCATTGACCGCTACGACCAGGTGATCACCCTCTGATGTCGACTTTGCATGTGTTGTCTCACTCCCCGTTCGGCGACGAACGCCTGACCAGTTGCCTGCGCGTGATCGGTGCCAACGACGGCTTGCTGCTGTCCGGCGATGCCGCCTATGCGTTGCAGCCAGGCACCGCGCCGTTCACGGCACTCAGCGCCCGTGGCCTGAAGCTGTTCGTCCTGGCCGAAGATGCCCAGGCCCGTGCGCTGGTGGTTCCGGACTGGGCCCAGGCCATCGATTACCCGGCCTTCGTCGAACTGTCGATTCACTATGACAAGGTCAACAGTTGGCTATGAATGCATTGACGGTCGGCGCCCGCGCCATCGAGCTGGACAAGGACGGCTTCCTGGTCGAACTCAATGACTGGTCTGCCGATGTGGCCAGCGCCCTGGCGGCTGCCGAAGACATCGAGTTGACGCCCGAGCACTGGGAAGTCCTCGAATTGCTGCGCAGTTTCTACGCCGAGTTCCAGCTGTCACCGGCCACCCGCCCGTTGATCAAGTACACCGCATTGAAACTCGGCCCGGAAAAAGGCAATAGCCTGCACCTGAACCGACTGTTCAAAGGCACCCCCGCCAAACTCGCCGCGAAGCTGGCGGGCCTGCCCAAACCGACGAATTGCTTATGACCGATTACCCAGCACTGACCCTCGAAACGCCCGCCGAGCACCCGTTCGCCCAGTTCGTGCGGATCCTTGGCAAAGGCAAGCGCGGCGCCCGTGACTTGACCCGGGTCGAGGCCCGCGAGGCCATGGGCATGGTGCTCGATGAAAAGATCGAGGAAACCCAGCTCGGCGCGTTCCTGATGCTGTTGCGGCACAAGGAAGAAAGCGCCGAGGAAATGGCCGGGTTCACCGAAGCCTTGCGCGAACGCCTGAACCCTCCGGCGCTGGCGGTGGACCTGGACTGGCCGACCTACGCCGGCAAGAAACGGCACTTGCCGTGGTACCTGTTGGCGGCCAAGTGCCTGGCGCAAAACGGCGTGCGGATTTTCATGCATGGCGGCGGCGCCCACACGGCCGGTCGCTTGTACAGCGAGCAACTGCTGGGTGAGTTGAACATCCCGCTGTGCCGCAACTGGCAACAGGTCGGCTCGGCGCTGGATAACGGCGGCCTGGCCTTCATGCCCCTGGTGGACTGGGCACCGCAGCTGCAACGGATGATCGATCTGCGCAACACCCTCGGTCTGCGCTCGCCAATCCACTCGCTGGCGCGGATTCTCAATCCGCTGGGCGCGCGTTGCGGCCTGCAGAGCATTTTCCACCCCGGCTATCAGGCCGTGCATCGCGATGCCAGCGGCTTGCTCGGCGATACCGCGATCGTGATCAAGGGCGATGGCGGCGAGATCGAGATCAACCCGGACGCCGACAGCCATCTGTACGGCACCACTGGCGGCGAGAGCTGGGACGAGGAATGGCCGCAGTTGTCGGCGCAGCGTCACGTCAAACCCGCCTCGCTCGATCCCGAGCACTTGAAAGCGGTGTGGCGTGGCGAGGTGGTCGACAGCTACCCGCAAATGGCCCTGATCTCGACCATGGCCCTGGCCCTGCGTGGACTCGGCCAGAGCCGCGAACAGGCCTTTGAAACCGCCGAACAATACTGGGCCGCGCGCAACAAATCGATTTAACCGATCATTCGCGCCCGATCTTTGCGCTTTTTGTTCGAACCCATGGGAATAGACTCGACTCCAACGATTATTGGCTCCGGGAGTCTTGAACATGGGTTTGTTAGTCGATGGCCGCTGGCAGGACAAGTGGTACGAAAGCAGCAAAGACGGCGCGTTCCAGCGTGAGCAGGCGCAGCGTCGCCACTGGCTGACCGCAGACGGCAAGCCGGGACCGACCGGCGTCGGCGGGTTTGCCGCAGAACCCGGTCGCTATCACCTGTACGTGTCCCTGGCCTGTCCGTGGGCCCATCGCACCCTGATCCTGCGCAAACTCAAAGGCCTCGAAAGCCTGATCGACGTTTCGGTGGTCAGTTGGCTGATGCTGGAAAACGGCTGGACCTTCGACAAAGCCCTCGGCTCCACCGGCGACAAGCTCGATCACTTTGACTTCATGCACCAGCGCTACACCGCCGATACCGCCGACTACAGCGGCCGGGTCACCGTGCCGGTGCTGTGGGACAAACAGCAAAAGCGCATCGTCAACAATGAATCATCGGAAATCATCCGCATGTTCAACGCTGCCTTCGATGATCTGACCGGTAACGACCTGGACTTCTACCCGGCGCCGCTGCGCGGTGAGATCGATGCGTTGAACGAGCGGATATATCCGGCAGTGAACAATGGCGTGTACCGCGCCGGGTTTGCCACCTCGCAACAGGCTTACGAACAAGCCTTCGACGAGGTGTTTGCCGAACTGGACCGCCTGGAGTTGCTGCTGGACGCCAACCGCTATCTGGCTGGCGAATACCTGACCGAAGCGGACATCCGCCTGTTCACCACGCTGATTCGCTTCGATGCGGTGTACTACGGGCACTTCAAGTGCAACCTGCGGCGGATTGCGGATTATCCGAACCTGTCGAACTGGCTGCGGGAGATCTATCAGTGGCCGGGGATTGCCGAGACGGTGGATTTTGAACACATCAAGCACCACTACTACGCCAGCCATCGCACCATCAACCCGACGGGTGTGGTGCCCAAGGGGCCGGCGCAGGACTTTACCGTGGCCCATGACCGGGAGCGGTTGAGCGGGAAAGGGGTTTGGCGCAAGGCCTGTGTCTGAGCTGAGCTTTGCGGTGGATGTGAGGGCCTCTTCGCGAGCAAGCCCGCTCCCACAGGGGATTTGTGTCGTTCACGAATCCAATGTGGGAGCGGGCTTGCTCGCGAATGGGGGCACCTCGGTCTCTAGACCTGCCCCTGAGCCCCTTCGAACCACGCCAGTTTCTCGCGCAGTTGCACCACTTCACCGACGATCACCAGCGTCGGCGCATGCACTTCATGCTCCGCCACCAATCGTGGCAAGTCGGCCAGGGTTCCGGTGAAGACGCGCTGATTGACCGTGGTGCCCTGCTGGATCAACGCCGCCGGGGTATCAGCGCCGCGACCGTGCTTGATCAGTTGCTCGCAGATGATCGGCAAGCCCACCAGGCCCATGTAGAACACCAGCGTCTGCGCTGGCGCGACCAGATCGGCCCACGGCAAATCGGTTGAGCCGTCCTTCAGGTGCCCGGTGACAAAGCGTACCGATTGCGCGTAATCGCGGTGGGTCAGCGGAATCCCGGCATAGGCCGCGCAACCACTGGCCGCCGTGATCCCCGGCACGACCTGGAACGGGATGCCATGGGCCGCCAGTTCTTCGATCTCTTCACCGCCACGACCAAAGATGAACGGATCGCCGCCCTTCAGCCGCACTACACGCTTGCCTTGCTTGGCCAGATCCACCAATTGCTGGTTGATCTGATCCTGCGGCACCGCGTGATCGGCACGGCGCTTGCCGACGTAGACCCGCTCGGCGTCGCGACGGCACAATTCGAGAATCGCCGGCGCTACCAGACGGTCGTACAGCACCACGTCGGCTTGCTGCATCAGGCGCAGTGCCTTGAACGTCAGCAGATCGGGATCACCTGGCCCTGCGCCCACCAGATAGACCTCACCGGTCGCAACAGGAGCTTCACCATCGATTTTCGCCTGCAGCAGACGCTCGGCTTCAGCGCCCTGCCCGGCCAGTTGCCGATCGGCAACCGGGCCCTGGAAAACATCCTCCCAGAATGCCCGACGCTGCTGCACATCCGGAAACAGGCCTTTGACCTGGTGACGAAAACGCGCCGCCAGACCGGCCAGTTGACCGTAGGTGGAAGGAATCCAGGTTTCGATCTTGGCGCGGATCAAGCGTGCCAGCACCGGCGCATCGCCACCGCTGGACACGGCAATGATCAACGGGGAACGGTCAACGATGGCCGGGAAGATCACGCTGCACAGGGCCGGCGCGTCCACCACATTGACCGGCACGCAACGCCGATGGGCATCGGCGGAGACTTGTGCATTCAGCGCTTCGTCGTCGGTGGCGGCAATGATCAGCCCGCAACCGTCCAGATCCGCTTCGGCGTAGCCACGCAACAGGCACTCGCCACCGCTGCCGGCAACCAGTTCGCGCAGTTGTGCTTCGATTTCAGGTGCAACCACCCGCAGCTGCGCACCGGCATCGGCCAGCAGGCGGGATTTGCGCAAGGCAATCTCCCCCCCGCCGACGACCAACACACGACTGCCGCGAAGGTTGTGAAACAGCGGCAGATATTTCATTTAGCCGATGACCTCAAGACCACCCATGTACGGCTTGAGAACCTCGGGCACCCGGATCGAACCGTCGGCCTGCTGATAGTTCTCCAGCACCGCCACCAGGGTGCGACCCACTGCCAGGCCTGAGCCGTTGAGGGTGTGTACCAGTTCCGGCTTGCCGGTTTCCGGGTTGCGGAAGCGCGCCTGCATGCGGCGGGCCTGGAAGTCGCCACAGTTGGAGCACGACGAGATTTCGCGGTACTTGTCCTGGCTCGGGATCCACACTTCCAGGTCGTAGGTCTTGACCGCGCTGAAGCCCATGTCGCCGGTGCACAGCGCCAGGGTGCGGTAAGGCAGTTCCAGCAGTTGCAGGACTTTCTCGGCGTTGGCGGTCAGGCCTTCCAGCGCTTCCATCGACTTCGACGGCTCGACGATCTGCACCATTTCAACCTTGTCGAACTGGTGCTGACGGATCATGCCGCGGGTATCACGACCCGATGCGCCGGCTTCACTGCGGAAGCACGGCGTGTGGGCGACGAACTTGATCGGCAGCAGTTTCGAATCGACGATTTCGCCGGCGACGATGTTGGTCAGCGACACTTCGGCGGTCGGGATCAGGTACAGGTCGGCCTCGCCTTCGCGAGCGATCTTGAACAGGTCTTCCTCGAACTTCGGCAGTTGACCGGTGCCTTGCAGCGCCGGGGCCTGGACCAGGTAAGGCGTGTAGGCCTCTTCATAGCCGTGCTCGGTGACGTGCAGGTTGATCATGAACTGCGCCAGGGCGCGGTGCAGACGGGCAATCGGACCGCGCAACAGGGCGAAACGGGCGCCGGACAGCTTGGCGGCGGTTTCGAAGTCCAGCCAGCCGAACTTCTCGCCCAGGGCCACGTGGTCCTGAACCGGGAAATCGAAGGCAGTCGGGGTCCCCCAACGGCGCACTTCGACGTTGCCGTCTTCGTCTTCGCCAACCGGCACGGATTCGTGCGGCAGGTTGGGAATACCCAGCAGGATCGAGTCCAGTTCGGTCTGGATAGCGTCCAGTTCGACTTTACCGGCACTCAATTCGCCCGCCATGCGCTCGACGTCCGCCATCAGCGGCGCGATGTCTTCGCCACGCTGCTTGGCCTGACCGATGGATTTGGAGCGCGCGTTACGTTCAGCCTGCAGTGCTTCGGTGCGGGTCTGGACGGTCTTGCGCTGTTCTTCCAGCGCTTCGATGCGCGCAACATCCAGCACAAAGCCACGGGATGCCAGGCGGTCCGCTACGTCCTGAAGGTTGCTACGTAACAGTTTGGAATCGAGCATGTCGGTTTCTCGTTTATCAAAGTTTGGTCAAGGACAGGCCGGCCCAGGTGGCAAGCAGCCCGCCGAATACGCTGAGTGCCGCATAGCCCAGGGCCAGCGGCACTTGCCCGCTTTCCAGCAGGCGCACCGTATCCAGTGAAAAGGATGAAAAAGTCGTCAGCCCCCCGAGGAAGCCGACCATCAACCCGGCGCGCACCTCGATGGGCACCTCCGGGCGTATCAAAAACAGACCGTATAGAACGCCGATCAGCAAACAGCCCACGATATTAACGGCCAGCGTCGCGGTATAGAAGTGCCGCGGCCAATTCGCGTTGATCCAGTCGCCGGTGGCGAAGCGCAACAGCGTGCCGGCCATCCCGCCAGCGGAAACCGCAACGATCAAGGGAAGCACTATTTTCTCCGCTGCCGGGGGCTTAAACGGTCGAGTTTTGCCAGGTGGTTGAGTTTTTCGCCGATCTTCAACTCCAGGCCACGGGGCACGGGCTGATAGAACGGAATCGGGTCGAGTTCTTCGGGGAAATAGTCTTCCCCGGCGGCATAAGCATCCGGTTCGTCGTGGGCATAGCGGTATTCGTCGCCATAGCCCAATTGTTTCATAAGCTTGGTCGGCGCGTTGCGCAGGTGCAGCGGCACCTCCAGCGAGCCGTGTTCGGCGGCGGCGCGCAATGCGGTCTTGAAGCCCATGTACACCGCGTTGCTTTTCGGCGCGCAGGCCAGATAGGTGATGGCCTGGGCCACCGCCAGCTCGCCTTCCGGGCTGCCAAGACGCTCCTGCACTTCCCAGGCTGCCAGGCACAGGCTCAGGGCGCGCGGGTCAGCGTTGCCGATGTCTTCGCTGGCCATGCGCACCACGCGCCGGGCCAGGTACAGCGGGTCGCAACCGCCGTCGATCATGCGCGCGAACCAGTACAGCGCGCCGTCGGGGTTGGAGCCGCGCACCGATTTGTGCAGCGCGGATATCTGGTCGTAGAAGGCTTCGCCACCCTTGTCGAAGCGTCGACGGGTGTCGCCGAGCAGGCTTTGCAGGAGCTCGGTGCCGATTTCGCTGTTGTCTTCGGCCAGGTCCGAGGCGTTTTCCAGCAGGTTGAGCAGGCGTCGACCATCGCCGTCCGCGGCCGACAGCAGCATCTGGAAGCCTTCATCGCTGAGGGTCAGGTTGCGCTTGCCCAGGCCCCGCTCTTCGGTCAGCGCGCGCTGCACCAGTTTGCGCAGGGCCGCTTCGTCGAGGCTCTTGAGCACGTAGACGCGGGCGCGGGACAGCAAGGCGTTGTTGAGTTCGAACGAAGGGTTTTCCGTGGTCGCGCCGATGAAAATCAGAGTGCCGTCTTCGACATAGGGCAGGAACGCGTCCTGCTGGGACTTGTTGAAACGATGCACCTCGTCGACGAACAGAATGGTGCGGCGGCCGTACTGCGCGGCCTGCTGCTTGGCGATTTCCACCGCCTGACGGATCTCCTTGACCCCGGCCAGCACCGCCGAGACCGTTTCGAAGTGCGCATCCGAGACTTCCGCGAGCAATCGCGCCAAGGTGGTTTTGCCCACGCCCGGCGGCCCCCAGAAAATCATCGAATGCAGGGCACCCTGCTCCAGCGCTTCGCGCAAGGGCTTGCCGCGAGCGAGCACGTGTTCCTGACCGACGTACTCGTCCAGGTTGGCCGCGCGCAGGCGGGCGGCCAGGGGCTGGGCGATGGGGGTGCTGCGAAACAGATCCATGGCTATCTATGAAACCTCACTGGGTCGAATGCCGATCCTGTAGGAGCGAGCTTGCTCGCGATGGACGTTAACGATAACGCTGGCAGCCTGACACCCAGTGGTGTCCTTGAGTCCATCGCGAGCAAGCTCGCTCCTACAGGGGTTCTGCGTTTTATTCCTGGATTACATCGGCACCCTTGGGGATGTCGAACTTGAATTTGGACGCCGGGATCGGCTCGTTGGCCTTCACCCCGGTGAACAGGATGTTGGTGCGCTGGCCGACACTGTCAATCAGTTGCATGTCGTTGACCAGACCATTGCGGAACGACAGGCGCAGGCTGTCGAACAGGGTGTCCTTGGTCTTCGGCTTCAGGGTGAAGTCGATCACGCCGCCGGCTTCCTTGGCGCTGATGTCGAAGCTCTGGCTGATCTTGGACACGTCACCGGACAGCAGCAAGGCCGGAGTCTGGGTCAGGCGCTGGTCGAGGTTCTTGATGGTGGCCTGTTCCAGGTCCGGGTCCCACAGGGTGACCTTCTTGCCATCGGACACCATGGTCTGTTCGGCCGGTGCATCGGTGTGCCAATAGAACAGGCCCGGGCGCTGCAGGGACATGTCGCCGGCAGTTTCCTGCAACTGGGTGCCGGTGCCATCAAGGGTCAGTTGCGAGAAACGCGCCGTCAGGGTCTGGGATTTTTCCAGCAGTTGGGTCAGGCGTGCCACATCCTTGTCATCGGCGTTAGCCTGGAGCGTGGTCAAAGCCAGTACCGGCAGCAACAGCATGCGGATCAGACGCATGGGAGTCCTCATAACATTCGTGGGAGTGCGAGCGGCGCCAAAGGGCGCCACCCTTTCATATTCGTGTCAGTCGCGCACCGGGCCAGGGGCCAGGACTTCACGCGAACCGTTGGTGTTCATGGACGTCACGACCCCGGCCATTTCCATGGCTTCGATCATGCGCGCGGCGCGGTTGTAGCCGATCTTGAGCTTGCGCTGAACCGCGGAAATGGAGGCGCGACGGCTTTCCAGCACGAACTGGACCGCTTCGTCGTACAGCGCGTCGGCCTCGGGATCGTCACCGTCGCCGCCCCCGCTGCTGCCTTCGAAGCCGCTGCCCGCCTCTTCGACGCCATTGAGGATGTCGTCGTTGTATTCCGGCGCGCCCCGCAGTTTCCAGGCCTCCACCACGCGGTGAACCTCATCGTCGGACACGAAGGCACCGTGAACACGAATCGGCAGACTGGTGCCCGGCGGCATGTACAGCATGTCACCGTGGCCCAGCAGTTGTTCGGCGCCACCCTGGTCGATGATGGTCCGCGAGTCGATCTTGCTCGATACCTGGAACGCCATGCGGGTCGGGATGTTGGCCTTGATCAGACCGGTGATCACATCCACCGACGGACGCTGGGTCGCGAGGATCAAGTGAATGCCGGCCGCACGCGCCTTCTGGGCGATACGCGCGATCAGCTCTTCAACCTTCTTGCCGACGATCATCATCATGTCGGCGAATTCGTCGACCACCACCACGATGGTCGGCAGCTTTTGCAGGAGCGGCGCTTCGTCGTGGATGCTTTCGCGCTTGTACAGCGGATCGCTCAACGGCTCGCCGGCGTCCTGGGCTTCCTTGACCTTGGCGTTGAAACCCGACAGGTTCCGTACGCCCATCTTGGCCATCAGCTTGTAGCGTCGCTCCATCTCGGCAACGCTCCAGCGCAGGGCGTTGGCGGCGTCCTTCATGTCGGTGACCACCGGGCACAGCAGGTGCGGAATGCCTTCGTAGATCGACAGTTCCAACATTTTCGGGTCGATCATGATCAGCTTGGCGTCTTCCGGGCCGGACTTGAACAGGATCGACAGGATCATCGCGTTCACGCCCACCGACTTACCGGAACCGGTGGTACCGGCCACCAACAGGTGCGGCATCTTCGCCAGGTCGGTGATGACCGGCTTGCCGCCGATGTCGTGGCCCAGGGCCAGGGTGACCGGGGATTTGAAGTTGTCGTACTCGGGGGTCGACAACACCTCGGAGAAACGCACGATCTGCCGGTCTTCGTTGGGAATCTCGATACCGACCGTGGTCTTGCCCGGAATCACTTCCACCACGCGCACGCTGGTCACGGCCAGGGAACGGGCCAGGTCTTTGGCCAGGTTGGCGATGCGGCTGACCTTGACGCCAGCGGCGGGCTGGATTTCGTAACGGGTAATCACCGGACCCGGGTGGATCGAGTCCACAGTCACTTCGACGCCGAACTCCTTGAGCTTGATTTCCAACAGGTGGCCGACCGCCGCCAGGGATTCGGGCGAATAATTGAGCTGTTTCTTTTCCGCGGGATCAAGAATCGAGATCGGCGGCAAGGTGCCTTCCACGGCGCTGTCGACGAACAGTGGCGCCTGCTTCTCTTTTTCAACGCGTTTGCTCGGCGCGGCAGGTTTTGGCGGCGCGGGTGCAATCACCGGCGGCACCTGCTTCTCACGCTCTGACATGTGCTTGCTCAGGGCCTGCTCACGCTCGATCAACCGCTCCTTGACCTTGGCCTGTTCGCGCTTGTCGGTGACGGTCGGCGCAACCACTTCACCCATACGGTCATCGACTTCACGCAACTGGGCGACCAGCTGTTTGCGCTCGGTACGGGCCGCCCACCAGCGATTGGCCGCCCCCTGGAACAGTTCGAACAGGTCGAGGGTGATCTTGCCGGTGATGTCCATCACCTTGAACCACGACAGGTCGGTAAACACCGTCAGGCCGAACAGGAACAACGCGATGAACAGCAGCGTACTGCCCTGGATATTCAGGGCGTTCCTCGCCAGTTCGCCGAGGCTTTCCCCCAGCGCACCGCCCGCACCGGCCGGCAGACCGGTCGCGGCATGGAAATGAATATGGGCCAGCGCGGCCCCCGACAGCACCAGGAACACCAGGCCGATCAGGCGCCAGGAGAACAGCCAGCCGCTCCACTGCCAAGGCTCGTGACGCTGACGGAAGATCTGGTACGCCTTGACCGCCAGCAGCAACGGGAAAATGTAGGCGAAGTAACCCAGCACCATGAACAGGATATCGGCGCTGTAGGAGCCCGCGGGCCCGCCGAAATTCTGCACGTCGTCGATCTTGCTGTTATGGCTCCAGCCCGGATCATCCTTGCCATAGGTCAGCAAGGCCATCATCAGGAACAGGCACAGGGCACCGATGGCGATCAGCGCACCTTCCTTGAGTCGGTAGTGCAAGTGCTGGCGCCAGAGCGGAACGACGGCTGGTTTAGGTGCTGCGGTGGATTTCTTCAAAACGCTTCTTTTCCTGCGCCAATGGCGCGTCCATCTGTTGAATGTCTAAAAAACCGCCCAATCCAGGCAGGTAAAAAAGTTAACACACGTAACCGGGACTACTTTTAACACTGCGTCCCGGCTTTTATAAACACGGTGCGCACTGAATATATGTAACACGCAGGGCATTGTACGGGTTTGTACGCACGACGCCATGCTTGAGACCCTTGGGTGTAGCATAGTCAACAGCACATGACATGCTATTCAATTTGAGCATGCATTGTCTTTTGTGACAAAGGCTTATGAGGTGTTTTTATGAGCGAAGCGAAGCATTCCCGCTTGATCATCCTGGGCTCCGGCCCTGCCGGTTACAGCGCAGCCGTTTATGCCGCCCGCGCCAACCTCAAGCCCGTTGTCATTACCGGCATACAGGCAGGTGGCCAGCTCACCACCACCGTCGAAGTCGATAATTGGCCAGGCGACGTCGAAGGCCTGACCGGCCCCGTGCTGATGGAGCGCATGCAAAAACACGCCGAGCGCTTTGCCACCGAGATCGTTTACGACCACATCCATACCGCCAAGTTGCAACAACGGCCATTCGAGCTGATTGGCGATGGCGGCACCTACACCTGCGACGCCCTGATCATTGCCACCGGCGCCTCCGCACAATACCTGGGCCTGCCCTCGGAGGAAGCATTTGCCGGCAAAGGGGTGTCGGCGTGCGCGACCTGTGACGGGTTCTTCTATCGCAACCAGGTGGTCGCGGTGGTCGGCGGCGGCAACACGGCGGTCGAGGAAGCCTTGTACCTGTCGAACATCGCCAGGGAAGTGCACCTGATCCATCGACGCGACAAACTGCGCTCGGAGAAAATCCTCCAGGACAAACTCTTCGAAAAAGCCGCCAACGGCAATATCCGCCTGCATTGGAACCAGAATCTGGACGAAGTGCTCGGCGATGCCAGTGGCGTGACCGGTGCCCGCCTGCGGGACAGCCAAACAGGTGAAACCAAAGAGCTGCCGCTGGCCGGGGTGTTTATCGCCATCGGCCACAAACCCAACACCGACCTGTTCACCGGGCAACTGGAAATGCGCGACGGGTATCTGCTGGTCAAGGGCGGCAGCGAAGGCGATGCTACCGCCACGGCGATTGCAGGTGTGTTTGCCGCCGGCGACGTGGCCGACCATGTTTATCGCCAGGCCGTTACGTCTGCCGGTGCCGGTTGCATGGCGGCGCTGGACGCCGAAAAATACCTCGACGACATTCCTGCCGTTTGAAGGCAAACTTTACGGCGGGCCAATGCCCGCCACTGCCCTCCCCTTCTGCAAGCCCGGATGCCATGCTGACTTGGTTACAACGCAACACCTTGCATTTCCCACCGCTGGAAAAGGCCATGCGCGACCCCAACGGGCTGCTGGCTGCCGGTGGCGACCTGTCCGCCGATCGGCTGATCTCGGCTTATCGCCACGGCTGCTTCCCATGGTTTTCCGAAGGCCAGCCGATTCTCTGGTGGTCGCCGGACCCGCGTACGGTTCTGTTTCCCGACGAATTGCACGTCTCGCGAAGCCTGAACAAACTGCTGCGCCAGCAACGCTATCAAGTGACCTTCGACCAGGACTTCGCCGCCGTCATCCGCGCTTGTGCAGCTCCCCGGGATTATGCCGACGGCACCTGGATCACCGAAGCGATGCAGGAGGCCTACATCGAACTGCACAGGCGGGGTCACGCGCACTCGGTGGAAGTGTGGGACGGGGACGAACTGGTCGGCGGCCTGTATGGCCTGGCCATGGGCCGGTTGTTTTTTGGCGAGTCCATGTTCAGTCGCGCTGACAACGCCTCTAAATTCGGCTTTGCCACCCTGGTCCGGCATCTGAAAGACTCGGGGTTTGTACTGATCGATTGCCAGATGCCGACCGATCACCTGCACAGCCTCGGAGCCCGGGCCATCCCCCGCCGTGAGTTTGCCAGCTATCTGGCCGGATATCTGGACCAACCCAACCATGCCACCTGGGTTTGCTGAGCGACATTTGCGCGCGTGGCTTACACTTATTCAAAAGCATTATCCCGAGGGTTGATCATGACCGAGTTGGCGCGTTTGAAGTTCTATGCCACTCAGCCGCACTCTTGCAGTTATCTGCCCGATGAGCAGGCCACCACCCTGTTCCTCGATCCTAGCCAGCCCATGGATGTGCATGTCTATGCAGACCTGTCGGAGATGGGGTTTCGTCGCAGTGGCGATCATCTCTACCGGCCGCATTGCCAGAATTGCAATGCCTGCGTTCCGGCGCGCATTCCCGTGGGGCAGTTCACGCCCAACCGGCAACAGAAACGCATCTTCAAGCGCAACGCGGACTTGCAGGTGCGTCCGGCCAAGCCCCGCTTCAACGAAGAGTACTTCGAGCTTTACCAGCGCTACATCGAACAGCGTCACGCCGATGGCGACATGTACCCGCCCAGTCGCGACCAGTTTTCGACTTTCCTGGTGCGGGACCTGCCGTTTTCACGGTTTTATGAGTTTCGCCTGAACGGCCAGCTGCTGGCCGTCGCCGTCACCGATTTGCTGCCGAACGGTCTTTCGGCGGTCTACACCTTCTACGAGCCAGCCGAAGAGCGTCGCAGCCTTGGACGCTATGCAATCCTGTGGCAAATCGCCGAGGCCCGGCGTCTGGGGCTGGAGGCGGTCTACCTCGGCTACTGGATCAAAAACTGCAAAAAAATGAATTACAAGACTCAATATCGCCCTATTGAGTTGCTGATTAATCAGCGCTGGGTGGTTCTAAACTAGAGCCGGCCCTAAACCCCTTGGCTTAAACCCCACTTTTCGGGCACAATGCACGCCGCTTTTGCCTGGCGCAGTTGCACCGGGCCATTCATTGGACACCGAGGGCTTTACTGCATGTCGAAAGAAGACAGCTTCGAAATGGAAGGCACTGTCGTCGACACCCTGCCCAACACCATGTTTCGTGTGGAGTTGGAAAATGGGCACGTCGTAACCGCGCACATCTCCGGCAAGATGCGCAAGAACTACATCCGTATTCTTACCGGCGACAAAGTGCGCGTAGAGCTGACTCCCTATGACTTGAGCAAAGGGCGCATCACTTACCGCGCCCGCTAATCTGGTCAATACAAGACGCCCGGCTTATGCCGGGCGTTTTTGTTTGTCTGCGATTTAGCGACCACAACACAAAACCCTGTGGGAGCGAGCTTGCTCGCGATGGCGTCAGTTGGTCCAACATTGATGCAAGCTGATGCACCGCTATCGCGAGCAAGCTCGCTCCCACAGGTTTTGATGTGCATTTTGCAGACAACAAAAAGGCGCCTTTCGGCGCCTTTTTGCTTTGTGGCGGTTTAACGTCAGGCCATCTCGGCCGTGGTCTCGAACTCGAAGGTCAGCTCGCCATCCTTGATGTCGATGTGCACCACACCGCCATGTTCGGCCAGTTCGCCAAAGAGAATCTCCTCCGCCAGTGGACGCTTGATCTTGTCCTGGATCAGGCGAGCCATTGGGCGAGCACCCATCGCCGCGTCGTAGCCACCTTCGGCCAGCCAGCTGCGGGCCGCATCGGTGACTTCCAGCAACACTCGCTTGTCTTCCAGCTGCGCCTGAAGCTCGGTAAGGAACTTGTCCACCACGCTCTTGATGACCTCATGGCTGAGGCGACCAAACTGGATAATGGTGTCCAGACGGTTGCGGAATTCCGGCGTGAAGCTCTTCTTGATCACTTCCATCGCATCGGACGAGTGGTCCTGGAAGGTGAAACCGATCGAAGCACGAGCAGCTGTCTCGGCACCGGCGTTGGTCGTCATGATGACGATCACGTTACGGAAATCCGCCTTGCGCCCGTTGTTATCGGTCAAGGTACCGTGGTCCATGACCTGCAGCAGCAGGTTGAAGACTTCCGGATGCGCTTTCTCGATTTCATCGAGCAACAGCACGCAGTGTGGTTGCTTGGTGATGGCTTCGGTCAGCAGACCGCCCTGGTCGAACCCGACATAACCCGGAGGCGCACCGATCAGACGCGATACGGTGTGGCGCTCCATGTACTCGGACATGTCGAAGCGAATCAGCTCGACACCCAGCGCCTTGGCCAACTGACGCGCCGCTTCGGTTTTACCGACACCGGTAGGCCCGGCGAACAGGAACGAACCGACAGGCTTGTCAGGGGACTTGAGGCCGGCACGGGACAGCTTGATCGCGGTGGCCAGCGAGTCGATCGCGGCATCCTGACCAAATACGGTCAACTTCAGGTCACGCTCGAGATTACGCAACAATTCCTTGTCGGAGCTGGTGACGTGTTTTGGCGGAATCCGCGCGATTTTCGCGACGATGTCTTCGACCTGAGGCACTTCGATGCGCTTGACACGCATCTCGACCGGTTGCAGGCGCTGGTAGGCACCCGCTTCGTCGATCACATCGATCGCCTTGTCCGGCATGTGACGATCATTGATGTAACGCGAAGCCAGTTCGGCAGCCGCACGCAGGGCTTCATCGCTGTATTCGATATTGTGATGGCTTTCGAAACGCCCCTTCAGGCCGCGCAGAATGCCAATGGTGTCTTCCACCGAAGGCTCCGACACATCGACCTTCTGGAAACGCCGGGCCAAGGCACGGTCCTTCTCGAAGATGCCGCGGAATTCCTGGAAGGTGGTCGATCCGATGCAACGGATATCACCCGAGGACAGTAGCGGCTTGAGCAGGTTCGAGGCATCCATGACACCACCGGACGCGGCACCCGCACCAATGATGGTGTGGATCTCGTCGATGAACAGGATCGCCTGCGGCCGTTTCTTCAGCTCATTGAGCAACGCCTTGAAGCGCTTCTCGAAATCGCCACGGTATTTGGTACCGGCCAGCAAGGCACCCAGGTCGAGGGAGTAAACCACGCTGTTGGCCAGCAGGTCCGGCACCTGGTTGTCGACAATGCGCTTGGCCAGGCCTTCGGCGATCGCGGTTTTACCCACGCCCGCCTCGCCCACCAGCAGCGGGTTGTTCTTGCGCCGACGCGCCAGGATCTGTGCGACACGCTCGACTTCCAGCTCACGCCCCACCAAGGGATCGATACGACCCTGTCGCGCGAGTTCGTTGAGGTTGCTGGCATAAGCATCCAGGGGATTGCCCGAGGAAGAAGACTCACCGCCCTCGTCGTCCTGCATATCTTGCTCACCTTCAGAGTGATCGCCATGCCCCGGCACCTTGGAAATGCCATGGGCGATGTAGTTGACGACATCTATGCGGGCAACGCTCTGCTGTTTCAGCAGGAACACCGCCTGACTCTCTTGCTCACTGAAGATCGCGACCAGCACGTTGGCACCAGTCACTTCGCGTTTGCCCGAGCTCTGTACGTGAAACACAGCACGTTGCAGTACACGCTGGAAGCCCAGGGTTGGCTGGGTTTCGCGATCCTCGTCATGCACGGGGATCAATGGCGTGGTGGAGTCGATGAACTCCTGCAGGTCATGCTTGAGTTTGTCGAGGTTTGCGCCGCACGCGCGCAGAACGGTGGCGGCAGCCTCATTGTCCAATAGGGCCAGCAGGAGGTGTTCGACGGTCATGAACTCATGACGCTTCGAACGGGCTTCCTTGAAGGCAAGATTGAGGGTGACTTCGAGCTCGCGGTTTAACATAGCTTCACCTCATACCCAAGTGGTCGGCGATTAACCGTCCTTCTCGATTTCACAGAGTAGCGGATGCTGGCTTTCCCTGGCGTACTGGTTGACCTGCATGGCCTTGGTCTCCGCGATGTCGCGGGTAAACACTCCACATACTGCCCGTCCTTCTGTATGGACGGCCAGCATGACCTTGGTCGCCAGCTCGCGATTCAGGTTAAAAAACACCTCGAGCACTTCGACGACGAAATCCATCGGTGTGTAGTCATCATTGAACAAAACCACCTTGTACATCGGCGGCGCCTGTAGAGCAGGCTTTGCCTCCTGAACAGCAATGCCTGCGGAATCGTCGTCGTGTAAATCAGGGCGATCCTGATTGAATGTTAGTCGAATCTGGCTGATTGCATGCATGGAAAGAAAGGTTCGTCAGTTGTTCAAATACAGTGGTGGGGGCGGCTATCAGCGATTTCAACTCCGACTGCCGGTCAGCTTGACTATCGGCAAAAGGGTGTTACAACCAATAGAGCCCACAGTGGGTAAAAAAGGTCCGCGGAGTCAAACTTATTTACAGGTTCGACTGCGGATGTAGTGGATGATACTCCAGTGATGGAGTCTGTTGCAGAGGGAGTTGGGTATGGCAGTCGGCAAGGTGAAGTGGTTCAACAACGCCAAGGGTTACGGATTCATCAACGAGGAAGGCAAGACAGAGGATCTGTTTGCCCACTACTCGGCCATAAAAATGGAAGGTTATAAAACCCTGAAAGCCGGGCAAGCTGTCGTATTCGAGATCATCCAGGGCCCCAAAGGCCTTCACGCGGTCAACATCGGCAACCCGGTGGACGCCTCGAAAACCGCGACACCGTCACCTGAGCAGACCGTTTCGGTTTAATACCGCCGCGTCATCCAGTCATAAAAAAAACCGCCTGACTCAACTTCTTGAATCAGGCGGTTTTTGTGTACCTGCGTGTTCTTACATGTGCGAGATCAGCGCATCACCGAAACCGGAAGACGACACCAGTTTCGCCCCTTCCATCAGACGCTCGAAATCATAGGTCACGGTCTTGGCGGAAATCGCGCCATTGGTGCCCTTGATGATCAGGTCGGCCGCTTCGGTCCAGCCCATGTGGCGCAGCATCATTTCAGCGGAGAGGATCAGCGAACCCGGGTTGACCTGGTCCTTGCCGGCGTACTTCGGTGCCGTACCGTGGGTGGCTTCGAACATGGCCACGGTGTCGGACAGGTTGGCCCCCGGTGCAATACCGATACCGCCCACTTCCGCCGCCAGGGCGTCGGAGAGGTAGTCACCGTTCAGGTTCAGGGTCGCGATCACATCGTATTCGGCCGGGCGCAGCAGGATCTGCTGGAGCATGGCGTCGGCGATGGCATCCTTGACGATGACGTTCTTGCCGGTTTTCGGGTTCTTGAACTGCATCCACGGACCGCCGTCGAGCAGGGTCGCGCCGAATTCTTCAGCCGCCACTTCGTAGGCCCATTCCTTGAAGGCACCTTCGGTGAACTTCATGATGTTGCCTTTGTGCACGATGGTCAGCGAATCGCGATCGTTGTCGACCACATATTGCAGGGCCTTGCGCGCCAGACGCTTGGTGCCTTGCAGCGAAACCGGCTTGACACCGATACCGCAGTTCTCGTCGAAACGGATCTTGGTGACGCCCATTTCTTCTTTAAGAAACTTGATGACCTTGGTGGCTTCCGGCGTACCGGCCTTCCACTCGATGCCGGCGTAGATGTCTTCGGAGTTCTCGCGGAAGATGGTCATGTCGACATCACCCGGTTTCTTGACCGGGCTAGGCACGCCTTCGAACCAGCGCACCGGGCGCAGGCAGACGTACAGGTCGAGTTGCTGACGCAGGGCCACGTTAAGTGAACGGATGCCGCCACCGACCGGGGTGGTCAGAGGGCCCTTGATGGAAACCACGTAATCCTTGACCGCGTCCAGGGTTTCCTGAGGCAGCCAGGTGTCCTGATCGTAGACCTGAGTCGCTTTTTCCCCGGCGTACACCTCCATCCAGGAAATCTTGCGCTCGCCACCATAAGCCTTCTTAACTGCAGCATCGACAACCTTGATCATGACCGGGCTGATGTCGACACCAATGCCGTCGCCTTCGATGAAGGGGATGATCGGGTTATTAGGAACATTGAGAGAATGGTCTGCATTGACGGTGATTTTGTCGCCGACGGCTGGAACCTGAATCTTCTTGTAACCCATGCTGAACTCCATTGATTGGATTGAACATCTGGCTTGGTTCGAGCGTAACCCAGTTGAATCGGCGCGCAAACCCTATGTTCTATCCATATGCCGCAAAGCCGCACAACCAGCGACCTACAAGCCTGAAAGCAAAGGGAAAAACGCCAAACTCAAGCACGACGAATGACCTTACGCCCTCCTCGCCCCTGCGACCTTTAGACCAATGGACGACATTCGTTGCGTATGAACCATCGGCAGATTGCCAGCTACCTATGTATAATGCCGCCGCTGACTAAAGGGTCACGACGGGTTGAACGGCTCTACGACGAGAGTTTCAACCCGATAAGTCGGTCTGTTACCGCAGCCCGACTGCTTGACGCCCCACTGATGCACCCAACATCACAGCAACGAAACCTCGATATTCGGCTCATGGATGACTTTGAACGAACGCGCTTACCCGGCGCCCTCGAGTTTCTGCGCACGCTTTAGCAAAGAAGAGAGAGTTAATCCGAATATGCCCACCCGCTCGAAGATCATCTATACCTTCACCGACGAAGCTCCTGCCCTCGCCACCTATTCACTGTTGCCTATCGTAGAGGCCTTCACCGCCTCGGCTGATATCGCCGTTGAAACCCGCGATATCTCTCTTGCAGGGCGCATCCTGGCCAGCTTCCCCGAGCAACTGGGTGACAAAGCCGTAGCCGACCACCTCGCCGAACTGGGCGCCCTGGCCGTTACGCCTGAAGCCAACATCATCAAGCTGCCGAACATCAGTGCTTCGGTTCCACAACTGCAAGCCGCGATCAAAGAGCTGCAAGCCCAGGGCTACAACCTGCCGGACTACCCGGAAACCGTGACCTGCGACGCCGACAAAGAAGCCAAGGCGCGCTACGACAAGGTCAAGGGCAGCGCCGTGAACCCGGTTCTGCGTGAAGGCAACTCCGACCGTCGCGCTCCGCTGTCGGTCAAGAACTATGCGCGCAAGCACCCGCACAAAATGGGCGCCTGGGCCAAGGACTCCAAGTCCCACGTTGCGCACATGAGCACCGGCGATTTCTACGGCAGCGAAAAAGCCGCCCTGATCGACGCCGCTGACGCCGTGAAAATCGAACTGATCGCGCAAGACGGCACCGCCACCGTCCTGAAAGAAAAGACCAGCGTACAAGCCGGTGAGATCCTCGATTGCGCGGTCATGAGCAAAAACGCCCTGCGCCGCTTCATCGCCGCCGAAATCGAAGACGCCAAGGCACAAGGCGTACTGCTGTCGGTTCACCTGAAAGCCACCATGATGAAGGTTTCCGACCCGATCATGTTCGGCCAGATCGTTGCCGAGTTCTATAAAGACGCACTGACCAGGCACGCTGACGTGCTGGCACAGATCGGCTTCAACCTGAACAACGGCATCGGCGACCTGTACGCTCGCATCAAGGCCCTGCCTGCCGAACAGCAAGCGGCCATCGAAGCTGACATCCAGGCGGTCTACGCCGCTCGCCCTTCCCTGGCAATGGTCAACTCCGACAAAGGCATCACCAACCTGCACGTGCCGAGCGACGTGATCGTCGACGCCTCGATGCCGGCGATGATCCGTGACTCCGGCAAGATGTGGGGCACCGACGGCCAGCTGCACGACACCAAGGCCGTGATCCCGGATCGTTGCTACGCGACCATCTACCAGGCCGTGATCGAAGATTGCAAAGCCAACGGCGCATTCGATCCGACCACCATGGGCAGCGTGCCGAACGTTGGCCTGATGGCGAAGAAAGCCGAAGAATACGGTTCCCACGACAAGACCTTCCAGATCAAGGCTGACGGCGTTGTTCGCGTCACCGACAGCAAGGGCAACCTGCTGCTGGAGCAGTCGGTCGAAGCCGGCGACATCTTCCGCATGTGCCAGACCAAAGATGCACCGATCCAGGACTGGGTCAAACTGGCGGTCAACCGTGCTCGCGCCAGCAGCACGCCGGCGATTTTCTGGCTGGACCCAATGCGCGCCCACGACGGCGTGGTGATCGAGAAAGTTCAGGCCTACCTGAAGGATCACGACACCGCCGGCCTGGACATCCAGATCATGTCGCCAGTCGACGCCATGAAGTTCACCCTGCAGCGCACCCGCGAAGGCAAGGACACCATCTCGGTGACCGGCAACGTACTGCGCGACTACCTGACCGACCTGTTCCCGATCATGGAACTGGGCACCAGCGCCAAGATGCTGTCGATCGTGCCGCTGATGAACGGCGGTGGCCTGTTCGAAACCGGCGCCGGCGGTTCGGCGCCGAAGCACGTTCAGCAGTTGCTGGAAGAAAACTTCCTGCGCTGGGATTCGCTGGGTGAATTCCTGGCCCTGGCCGCGTCCCTGGAACACCTGGGCGTGACCTACGACAATCCGAAGGCGCTGGTACTGGCCAAGACCCTGGACCAGGCCACCGGCCAGTTCCTGGACAACAACAAGTCGCCATCGCGCAAAGTCGGCAACATCGACAACCGCGGCAGCCACTTCTACCTGGCGCTGTACTGGGCTCAAGCCCTGGCCGCCCAGACCGAAGACGCTGCACTGCAAGCGCAGTTCGCGACCCTGGCCAAAACCCTGACCGAGAACGAGGCGACCATCGTTGCCGAACTCAACGCCGTTCAGGGCAAGCCAGTGGACATCGGCGGTTACTACCACGCCGACGCCGAGCTGATCAGCAAGGCCATGCGCCCAAGCGCAACCTTCAACGCGGCGGTTGCAGCGCTGGTTTAAGGTTGTAAGGAAGCACCACAAACCCCGGCCCTGTGCCGGGGTTTGTGTTTTCTGGCCTTCACACAATTTACCGGTGACACACGGACCAATGTGGGAGCGGGCTTGCTCGCGAAAGCGGTTTATCATTCAACACCTTCATTGACTGACCCACCGCTTTCGCGAGCAAGCCCGCTCCCACAGGGACAGCATTTCAACTTCGAGGAGATCTCATGGACTGGAAACCCCACATCACCGTCGCCACCATCGTCGAAGACAACGGCCGCTTCCTGATGGTCGAAGAACTCAAGCACGGTCGCGTGGTGCTCAACCAGCCCGCCGGTCACCTGGATCCGAGCGAAACCCTGACCGAAGCCGCCGTGCGCGAAACCCTCGAGGAAACCGGCTGGGACGTCGAACCGACCGGCGTACTGGGCATTTACCTCTACACCGCCCCAAGCAACGGCGTAACCTACCAGAGGGTCTGCTTCATCGCCAAAGCGCTGAAACACCACCCCGATTATCAACTGGACGACGGCATCGTCGGCGCCAAGTGGTTGACCCGCGAGGAATTAATCGAGGAGCGCGGCAACTGGCGCAGCGAGCTGATCATGCGCTGCATCGATGACTATCTGGCAGGCCAACACTTCGGCCTTGAATTGATCCGTCCTTCTCTTTAGCCATGCGGGCTCCGGCCTGTTAGAATCGCGTCCTTTTTCAAGACACTCATTGAATCCCTATGCGTGATCCAGCCCCTTCTGACACACAAAAGAAGCGCGTCATTGTCGGCATGTCCGGCGGCGTGGACTCTTCCGTTTCCGCCCTCCTGCTGATCGAGCAGGGCTATGAGGTGGAAGGCCTGTTCATGAAGAACTGGGAAGAAGACGATGGAACGGAATACTGCACCTCCATGGATGACCTGGCGGACGCCCAGGCCGTGTGCGACAAGATCGGCATCAAGCTGCACACCGCCAACTTCGCCGCCGAGTACTGGGACAATGTGTTCGAGCACTTCCTGGCCGAATACAAGGCCGGACGCACGCCGAACCCGGACATCCTGTGCAACCGCGAAATCAAGTTCAAGGCGTTCCTCGACTACGCCATGGTGCTTGGCGCGGACCTGATCGCCACCGGCCACTACGTGCGTCGCCGCGACATCGATGGTCGCACCGAACTGCTCAAGGGCCTGGACCCGAACAAGGACCAGAGCTACTTCCTGCACGCCGTCGGCGGCGAACAGATCGCCAAGACCCTGTTCCCGGTCGGCGAGCTGGAAAAACCGCAAGTGCGCGCGATTGCCGAAAAGTACGAGCTGGCGACCGCGAAGAAGAAGGACTCCACCGGGATCTGCTTTATCGGCGAGCGCCGTTTCAGCGATTTCCTCAAACAGTACCTGCCGGCACAACCGGGCGAGATCAAGACCACCGAAGGTGAAATCATCGGCCGTCATCACGGCCTGATGTATCACACCATCGGCCAGCGTCAGGGCCTGGGCATCGGCGGCCTCAAAGACGCCAGCGACGAGCCGTGGTACGTGCTGATCAAGGACCTGGAGCACAACGAGCTGATCGTTGGCCAGGGCAATGACCACCCGTGGCTGTTCTCCCGCGCCCTGCTCGCTTCCGATATCTACTGGGTCAACCCGATCGACCTGAGCCAGCCACGCAAGCTGACCGCCAAGGTTCGTTATCGTCAGAGCGACCAGCCCTGCACCCTGGAAAAAACCGCCACCGGTTATCGCGCGACCTTCGATGACCCGCAGCGCGCGGTCACTCCGGGCCAGTCCGTGGTGTTCTACGACGGTGAGATCTGCCTCGGCGGCGGCGTGATTGAAGTAGCCGAGCCGTGGACGAGCAAGGGCCAGGCCCTATGAACCCGATTCAGGAGCAACTGACAGCACTGGGCGGCGTGTTTCTCGCCGCCGTGCTGGTGGACAGGATTGCCAAGAGCGGCCAGACCAACGAGGCTGGCCTGAGTTGCATGCTCGGCAGCCTGCTGATCCGCGACCCCAAGGACACCCTGGAAGTCTATGGCGGCGATGACATCAACCTGCGTGAAGGTTATCGCGCCCTGATCGGCGCCCTCGAGCGCGACCCAAGCACCCTGCAGCGCGAACCGCTGCGCTATGCCCTGGCCATGCTCGGTCTTGAGCGCCAACTGGCAAAACGTGGCGACATGCTTGAGGTGATCGGCAAGCGTCTGCCGCAGATTCAGTCCCAGGTCGAACACTTCGGCCCGGCTCACGAAAACGTGATCGCCGCCTGCGGCGCGCTGTACCAGGATACTTTGAGCACCCTGCGCCAACGTATCCAGGTGCACGGCGACATGCGCAACCTGCAACAACCGAGCAACGCCTCGAAAATTCGTGCCCTGCTGCTGGCCGGCATCCGTTCTGCACGCCTGTGGCGGCAATTGGGCGGTCATCGCTGGCAGCTGGTGATCAGCCGTCGCAAATTGCTCAAAGAGCTTTACCCCTTGATGCGTAACGAATAACCCGCATCGACAGAACAGAACTTAGCAATACGCGTAATACGCCGGTCAGTTGGCGACGGACCGGCGGATTTTTTCATGTATGATACGCGCCCCATTTCGTTGCCTGACTGTCCGAGAACACCCCATGCAGCTCTCTTCGCTCACTGCGGTTTCCCCTGTTGACGGCCGCTACGCCGGCAAAACCCAGGCCCTGCGCCCAATTTTCAGCGAGTACGGCCTGATCCGTGCCCGCGTTCTGGTTGAAGTGCGCTGGCTCCAGCGCCTGGCCGCTCACCCTGCCATCAGCGAAGTGCCGGCGTTCTCCGCCGAAGCCAACGCTGTGCTCAACACCCTGGCGGAAAACTTCTCTCTGGAGCACGCCGAGCGCGTCAAAGAGATCGAGCGCACCACCAACCACGACGTCAAGGCCATCGAATACCTGCTCAAAGAGCAAGCGGCCAAGCTGCCGGAGCTGGCCAAGGTCAGCGAGTTCATCCACTTTGCCTGCACCAGCGAGGACATCAACAACCTGTCCCACGCCCTGATGCTGCGCGAAGGCCGTGATGACGTGATGCTGCCGCTGATGCGCCAGACCGCCAACGCCATCCGCGAACTGGCCATCCGCTTCGCCGACGTGCCAATGCTGTCGCGCACCCACGGTCAACCAGCCTCGCCGACCACCCTGGGCAAAGAACTGGCGAACGTGGTTTACCGTCTGGAGCGCCAGATCGCTCAAGTCGCTGCCGTTCCGCTGCTGGGCAAGATCAACGGCGCTGTCGGCAACTACAACGCCCACCTGTCGGCCTACCCTGAGATCGACTGGGAAGCCAATGCCCGCGCCTTCATCGAAGACGAACTGGGCCTGGGTTTCAACCCGTACACCACGCAGATCGAGCCCCACGACTACATTGCCGAGCTGTTCGACGCGATCGCCCGCTTCAACACCATCCTGATCGACTTCGACCGCGACATCTGGGGCTACATTTCCCTGGGTTATTTCAAGCAGCGCACCATCGCTGGCGAAATCGGTTCGTCGACCATGCCGCACAAGGTCAACCCGATCGACTTCGAAAACTCCGAAGGCAACCTGGGCATCGCCAACGCACTGTTCCAGCACCTGGCGAGCAAGCTGCCGATCTCCCGCTGGCAGCGCGACCTGACCGACTCCACCGTACTGCGCAACCTCGGCGTCGGCTTCGCCCACAGCGTGATCGCGTACGAAGCCAGCCTCAAGGGCATCAGCAAGCTTGAGCTCAACGAGCAGAAGATTGCCGCTGACCTGGACGCCTGCTGGGAAGTATTGGCCGAGCCGATCCAGACCGTGATGCGTCGCTACAACATCGAAAACCCGTACGAAAAACTGAAAGAATTGACGCGCGGCAAGGGCATCAGCCCTGAAGCGCTGCAGACTTTCATCGACGGCCTGGACATGCCAGCCGCCGCCAAGGCCGAGCTGAAACTGCTCACCCCGGCGAACTACATCGGCAATGCCGTGGAACAAGCCAGACGCATCTGATCGATCGCTAGACCCTTTGAAGACGCCCGGCCGCGCCGGGCGTTTTTATTCCCGTCTGAAAAGTGCATTTTTTCAATAGGTTACACATGAATCCTGATATTCCTCTTCAACTTCTGGGCGGCATCACGGCACGGGAATTCCTGCGCGATTACTGGCAGAAAAAGCCGCTGTTGATCCGCCAGGCGATTCCTGATTTCGAAAGCCCGATCGACGCCGACGAACTGGCCGGCCTGGCGCTGGAAGAAGAAGTCGAATCGCGCCTGATCATCGAGAATGGCGAGCGTCCATGGGAACTGCGTCGCGGCCCGTTCGCCGAAGATGAATTCAGCAAGCTGCCTGAGCGTGACTGGACCCTGCTGGTTCAGGCCGTGGATCAGTTCGTCCCGGAAGTCAGCGAACTGCTGGAAAATTTCCGCTTCCTGCCGAGCTGGCGCATCGACGACGTGATGATCAGCTACGCCGCGCCAGGCGGCAGCGTGGGCCCGCATTTCGACAACTACGACGTGTTCCTGCTGCAAGGCCACGGCAAGCGCAACTGGAAGATCGGCCAGATGTGCAACACCGAGAGCCCGATGCTGGCCCACGCCGACCTGCGCATCCTCTCCGAATTCGAAGCCACCGATGAATGGGTGCTGGAACCTGGCGACATGCTCTACCTGCCGCCGCGCCTGGCCCACTGCGGCGTCGCCGTGGATGACTGCATGACCTACTCGGTGGGCTTCCGCGCGCCGAGCGCCGCTGAAGTGCTGACCCACTTCACCGACTTCCTCAGCCAGTTCCTGTCGGACGAAGAACGCTACACCGACGCCGACGCCCTGCCGACTGCCGATCCTCACCAGATCCAGCGCGATGCACTCGACCGCCTCAAAGGCCTGCTGGCCGAGCACATGAGTGACGAGCGCCTGCTGCTGACCTGGTTCGGCCAGTTCATGACCGAGCCACGCTATCCGGAACTGGTAGTGGGCCCGGAAGACGTCGAAGAAGAGGACTTCATGTCCGCCCTCGAGCAAGGTGCGATCCTGATTCGCAACCCGAGCGCGCGCCTGGCGTGGTCCGAAGTCGATGACGACCTGCTGCTGTTCGCCAGCGGCCAGAGCCGTTACCTGCCGGGCAAACTGCGCGAACTGCTGAAGATGATCTGCGCCGCCGACGCGCTGCACGCCGACAACCTCGGCGAATGGTTGAGCGATGAAGACGGCCGCGGCCTGTTGTGCGAACTGGTCAAGCAAGGAAGCCTGGGGTTTGCCGATGAATAAGATTCACGTACGTGTCGCAGACTGGCAAAAGGACAACGCCGAGATCCGGCGCATTCGTGAAGCGGTGTTCGTCGCCGAGCAATCCGTTCCGCCGGAACTGGAATGGGACGCCGATGACATTGATGCCGTGCATTTCCTCGCTTACGAAGGCGACTTTCCGATTGGCACCGCGCGCCTGTTGCCTGACGGTCACGTTGGCCGGGTCTCGGTACTCAAGGACTGGCGCGGCCTGAAAGTCGGCGATGCGCTGATGCAAGCGGTCATCGGCGAAGCCGAAGAGCGCGGACTCAAGCAGCAGATGCTCAGCGCCCAGGTACAAGCCACGGCGTTCTATGAGCGCCTGGGTTTTCACATGGTCAGTGAGGAGTTCCTGGAAGCCGGGATTCCGCATGTGGACATGGTTCGCCATTCGGCCTGAGACCGAGTCGCCTACATCGCGAGCAAGCTCGCTCCCACAATAGATTTGTGAGTTGCTGAAGATTCTGGCAACACCATCGATCCCTGTGGGAGCGAGCTTGCTCGCGATAGCAGCCTCAAGAACACCACAAAACGCCCTGACATCACACGATGCCGGGGCGTTTTGCTGTCTAGGATTCAACTAGCGCCACTACAGGCCGACAAACTGGCAATATCAACACATGCACCTGTAGGAGCGAGCTTGCTCCGGGCGGCGTTCCGACGATGCACCTGAGAGCGCCGCGGGGTGTCAGGCTTCACGCATTATCGTTGACGACCATCGCGAGCAAGCTCGCTCCTACACAAATCACGAAGCCGGAGATAACGGATATGTCCCTACGCACCCTGCTCAGCACCCTGCTGGTAGCCTGCAGTTTTTCGGTCATGGCAGCCACCGAAATCGTGCCCCTGAGCTATCGCACCAGCGCCGACCTGCTGCCGGTGGCGCAGGATTTCATCGGCAAGGACGGACAGGTCAGCGCCTACGGCAATCAACTCATCGTCAACGCCGATCAGCGCAAGATCGACGAACTTAAAGCCCTTATCTCCCAACTCGACACAGCCCCCAAGCGCCTGCTGATCACTGTCGACACCAGCGACAACAACTTCCAGAGTGACCAGGGTTCTTCAGCCAACGGCGCCAAGACTCGCATCATCAACTACAGCACCGACAGCCGTGACGGCGGTATTCAGCAAGTGCAGGCCAGCGAAGGCGCACCGGCGCTGATCCAGGTCGGCCAGAGCGTGCCCCTGACCAGTTCGCAGACCGATGGCTATGGTGACCTGCGCAGCCAGACCGAATACCGCAACGTCACCCAGGGCTTTTACGTCACCGCAAACGTCACCGGCGACATCGTTCACCTCTCGATCAGTACCAACCGTGACCGCATGAGCCAGGAACGTCCCGATGTAGTGAACGTGCAAAGCACCGACACAACCGTCACCGGCCACCTCGGTGAGTGGATCCTGCTGGCCGGGGTCAATGGCCAGACCCAGGCCGACAAACAGGGCCAGACCCGCAGCTACTCAACCCAGAGCCGCAACGACATGACTTTGCGGGTGAAAGTCGACACCTTGGACTAAATCACCAAATACTGACTGACGAGTCGTATTAGACAAAAGATGTAGTGCTTGAAAAAAAGCACTACAAAACGTTTGACGAGCCAAAAAAGCGAAGGCATGATGGCCTCGCTCCCGCTAATCAGGGGCCCTGGCAAGGGCCTTCGAGGCGATGTTCGCACCTACCCCGCGAACCGCTTCGTGTCTGTACCGCCCACAAGGTGTGTTTGACGAGGTTGTCGACTGGAACGAAGTTGTCCCGAGGGACGGAAGCGTAATAGGTAACCCGGCACCACACTGATGTTCGTACCAAGGCCCACGACGCCCGAATGCGCCCGCAGTTCGCCTTTACCTGCTCACTTCCCCTCGAGCCCATCGTTCATCCCGTCGCCCTCCCCGCCGAATCCGACTTGACCGCTTAAGCTTCTGGTCAGCGAGCGCAGGAATTTTCCACCGCAGAACAACTTTTCATAAAGACGCGACGAGGTTTATCTCCCATGGCACTGACACGCGAACAGCAAATTGCAGCCCTCGAAAAAGACTGGGCTGAAAACCCGCGCTGGAAAGGCGTGACACGCACTTACTCCGCTGCTGACGTCGTCCGCCTGCGTGGCTCGGTTCAACCTGAGCACACCTTTGCAAAAATGGGCGCCGAGAAGCTGTGGAACCTGGTCACCCAGGGTGCCAAGCCAGCCTTCCGTCCTGAGAAAGATTTCGTCAACTGCATGGGCGCCCTGACCGGCGGCCAGGCTGTACAACAAGTCAAAGCCGGTATCCAGGCAATCTACCTGTCGGGCTGGCAGGTTGCTGCGGACAACAACTCCGCCGAATCGATGTACCCGGACCAGTCGCTGTACCCGGTGGACTCGGTTCCAACCGTGGTCAAGCGCATCAACAACTCGTTCCGTCGTGCCGACCAGATCCAGTGGAAAGCCGGCAAGAACCCTGGCGACGCTGGCTACATCGACTACTTCGCACCGATCGTGGCTGACGCCGAAGCCGGTTTCGGCGGCGTACTGAACGCCTACGAGCTGATGAAGAGCATGATCGAAGCAGGCGCCGCCGGCGTTCACTTCGAAGACCAGCTGGCTTCCGTGAAGAAATGCGGCCACATGGGCGGCAAGGTTCTGGTTCCTACCCAGGAAGCCGTGCAGAAGCTGACCGCTGCCCGTCTGGCAGCTGACGTCGCCGGTACGCCGACCATCATCCTGGCCCGTACCGACGCCAACGCTGCCGACCTGCTGACTTCCGACTGCGACCCGTACGACCAGCCATTCGTAACCGGCGAACGTACCCAGGAAGGCTTCTACAAAGTGCGCGCCGGTCTGGACCAGGCCATCGCTCGCGGCCTGGCCTACGCTCCGTACGCCGACCTGATCTGGTGCGAAACCGCCAAGCCGGACCTGGACGAGGCTCGTCGCTTCGCTGAAGCGATCAAGAAGGAATACCCGGACCAACTGCTGTCGTACAACTGCTCGCCTTCCTTCAACTGGAAGAAAAACCTGGACGACGCGACCATCGCCAAGTTCCAGCGCGAACTGTCCGCCATGGGCTACAAGCACCAGTTCATCACCCTGGCCGGCATTCACAACATGTGGCACAGCATGTTCAACCTGGCGCACGACTACGCCCGCAACGACATGACTGCCTACGTGAAGCTGCAAGAGCAGGAATTCGCTGACGCCGCCAAAGGCTACACCTTCGTGGCTCACCAGCAGGAAGTGGGCACCGGCTACTTCGACGACATGACCACCGTGATCCAGGGTGGCTCGTCTTCGGTAACCGCACTGACCGGCTCGACTGAAGAAGAACAGTTCCACTGATCTGCTTCGCCTGAGACATCAGCCGCCGCGGGCCGAATAGAAAGCTAACCGCAGCGCTGCACATCTGACGCCCCGACCGCCTGGTTCGGGGCGTTTTTTTGCCTGAGAGTTCACCAACACCACACTCTCCCTGTAGGAGCGAGCCTGTTCGCGAAAAACTCAAGGACGCCGCTGGGGAATCTGGTTCCCCGCGTTATCGTTCACGACCATCGCGAGCGAGCTCGCTCCTACAAGTAACGCCCATATAAGACAACTTCCCGAGTATCTGAAGGACAAGCAGCATAAAAACCAAGCTAAACAATATTGATTATCATTTAACTGCAACTATGTTCGTTACATTCCCTACAAAACATAATTGACGAAATGCCGGCTAATGCCCATGGGCCAAGGGCCACAGGGCTTTTGGGGTTCCCTATGTCCTTATTCCTATAAATAATTTCGCTATAGGAATTTTACTTGCCGGGTGTTTAGCCATAAAATCAGCGGGATTGATTGCTGCGACATATCGTCACTGCTTTTGTTTCTTTTCAAGCTCAGAGACCTTTGCTCTCTGTTAAGGATTACCAGCATGCCCGAAGCGACAGGACTCATGGCCCACAACTGGGGCTTTGCCATTTTCCTTCTAGGCGTCGTCGGCCTCTGCGCCTTCATGCTGGGCGTCTCCAGCCTCCTCGGGTCAAAAGCCTGGGGCCGCAGCAAAAACGAACCGTTCGAGTCCGGCATGCTACCTACAGGTGGCGCCCGCTTGCGGCTCTCAGCCAAATTCTATCTGGTCGCGATGCTCTTCGTGATCTTCGATATCGAAGCCCTCTTTCTCTTTGCATGGTCTGTGTCCGTCCGCGAAAGCGGCTGGACCGGATTCGTCGAAGCTCTCGTTTTCATAGCAATTCTGTTGGCAGGCCTTGTCTACCTATTCCGAGTGGGCGCCCTTGACTGGGCTCCGGAAGCTCGGCGCAAGCGGCAAGCGAAGCTGAAACAATGAGGCTTTGGCAATGCAATACAATCTCACCAGGATCGACCCCGATGCTCCTAACGAGCAGTATCCGATTGGCCAGCGGGAAACCGTTTCCGATCCGTTAGAAGATCAAGTCCACAAAAACATTTTCATGGGCAAGCTCGAAGACGTGCTCAACGGCACGATCAACTGGGGGCGCAAGAACTCCCTGTGGCCGTATAACTTCGGTCTTTCGTGCTGCTACGTGGAAATGACCACCGCCTTCACGGCGCCCCACGACATCGCGCGCTTTGGCGCCGAGGTTATCCGGGCATCGCCGCGCCAGGCGGATTTCATGGTTATCGCCGGTACCTGCTTCATCAAGATGGCGCCGATCATTCAGCGTCTCTACGAGCAAATGCTCGAGCCTAAATGGGTCATCTCCATGGGTTCGTGCGCCAACTCCGGTGGCATGTACGACATCTACTCCGTCGTTCAAGGGGTGGACAAGTTCCTGCCCGTGGACGTCTACGTGCCTGGCTGCCCGCCCCGCCCTGAAGCTTTCCTGCAAGGCCTGATGCTGTTGCAGGAGTCGATTGGCCAGGAGCGTCGCCCACTTTCCTGGGTCGTTGGCGATCAAGGCGTGTATCGCGCCGAGATGCCTTCCGAGAAGGAAAAGCGTCGCGAACAGCGTATTCAGGTAACCAACCTGCGCAGCCCCGACGAAGTCTGATCCAGATCTGCTGTTTCAAAGAAACGAGAACCTGGCTTCATTCTTTACGTTGACCGAAAGCGATAAATAACCATGACTACAGGCAGTGCTCTGTACATCCCGCCTTACAAGGCAGACGACCAGGATGTGGTCGTCGAACTGAACAACCGTTTTGGCCCGGAGGCGTTCACCGCCCAGCCTACCCGCACCGGCATGCCGGTGCTTTGGGTTGCCCGCGCCAAACTCGTCGAAGTCCTGACTTTCCTGCGTAACCTGCCCAAGCCGTACGTCATGCTCTATGACCTGCACGGCGTGGACGAGCGTCTGCGCACCAAGCGTCAAGGGCTGCCGAACGGCGTCGACTTCTCCGTGTTCTACCACTTGATGTCGATCGAACGTAATAGTGACGTAATGATCAAGGTCGCCTTGTCCGAGAGCGACCTCAGCCTGCCGACCGTCACCAGCATCTGGCCGAACGCCAACTGGTACGAGCGTGAAGTCTGGGACATGTACGGCATCGACTTCAAAGGCCACCCGCACCTGTCGCGCATCATGATGCCGCCGACCTGGGAAGGTCACCCGCTGCGCAAGGACTTCCCGGCGCGCGCCACCGAGTTCGACCCGTTCACCCTGAACCTGGCCAAGCAGCAGCTCGAAGAAGAGTCCGCGCGCTTCAAGCCGGAAGACTGGGGCATGAAGCGCTCCGGCCCGAACGAGGACTACATGTTCCTCAACCTCGGCCCGAACCACCCTTCGGCACACGGTGCATTCCGCATCATCCTGCAGCTGGACGGTGAAGAGATCGTCGATTGCGTACCGGACGTCGGTTACCACCACCGTGGTGCCGAGAAAATGGCCGAGCGTCAGTCGTGGCACAGCTTCATCCCGTACACCGACCGTATCGATTACCTCGGCGGCGTGATGAACAACCTGCCGTACGTGCTCTCGGTCGAGAAGCTGGCCGGCATCAAGGTGCCCGAGAAGGTCGACGTCATCCGCATCATGATGGCCGAGTTCTTCCGGATCACCAGCCACCTGCTGTTCCTGGGTACCTACATCCAGGACGTCGGCGCCATGACCCCGGTGTTCTTCACCTTCACCGACCGCCAGCGCGCGTACACGGTGATCGAGGCCATTACCGGTTTCCGCCTGCACCCGGCCTGGTACCGCATTGGTGGCGTCGCCCACGACCTGCCGCGCGGCTGGGAAAAGCTGGTCAAGGACTTCGTCGAGTGGATGCCCAAGCGTCTGGACGAATACCAGAAAGCCGCCCTGGACAACAGCATCCTGCGTGGCCGCACCATCGGCGTCGCCGACTACAACACCAAAGAGGCCCTGGAATGGGGTGTCACCGGTGCCGGTCTGCGTTCGACCGGTTGCGATTTCGACCTGCGTAAAGCGCGCCCGTACTCGGGCTACGAGAACTTCGAATTCGAAGTGCCGCTGGCCGCCAACGGCGATGCCTACGACCGCTGCATCGTGCGCGTCGAGGAGATGCGCCAGAGCATCAGGATCATCGACCAGTGCCTGCGCAACATGCCGGAAGGCCCGTACAAGGCGGATCACCCGCTGACCACGCCGCCGCCGAAAGAGCGCACCCTGCAGCACATCGAAACCTTGATCACGCACTTCCTGCAGGTTTCGTGGGGTCCGGTCATGCCGGCCAACGAATCCTTCCAGATGATCGAAGCGACCAAGGGCATCAACAGTTATTACCTGACGAGCGATGGCGGCACCATGAGCTACCGCACCCGGATTCGTACCCCAAGCTTCCCGCACCTGCAACAGATCCCTTCGGTGATCAAAGGCAGCATGGTCGCGGACTTGATTGCGTACCTGGGTAGTATCGATTTCGTTATGGCCGACGTGGACCGCTAAGCATGAACAGCACGCTTATCCAGACAGACCGTTTCGCCCTGAGCGAAACCGAGCGCTCGGCCATCGAGCACGAGTTGCATCACTACGAAGACCCGCGCGCGGCGTCGATCGAAGCCCTGAAGATCGTCCAGAAGGAACGTGGCTGGGTGCCGGACGGCGCCCTGTACGCCATCGGCGAGATCCTCGGCATCCCGGCCAGCGACGTTGAAGGCGTGGCTACTTTCTATAGCCAGATCTTCCGTCAGCCGGTCGGCCGTCACATCATTCGCGTTTGCGACAGCATGGTCTGCTACATCGGCGGCCACGAGTCCGTGGTCAGCGAAATCCAGAGCAAGCTCGGCATCGGCCTGGGTCAGACCACCGCCGACGGTCGTTTCACCCTGCTGCCGGTCTGCTGCCTCGGCAACTGCGACAAGGCACCAGCCTTGATGATCGACGACGACACGTTCGGTGATGTGCAGCCAGCAGGCGTTGCCAAATTGCTCGAGGGCTACGTATGACCCTGACTTCCTTCGGTCCAGCCAACCGCATCAAGCGTTCGGCCGAGACTCACCCGCTCACCTGGCGTCTGCGCGACGACGGCGAAGCCGTATGGCTCGACGAGTACCAGGCCAAGAACGGTTACGCCGCTGCGCGCAAGGCCTTCGCCGACATGGCCCAGGACGACATCGTCCAGACCGTGAAAGATTCCGGCCTCAAGGGTCGTGGCGGTGCAGGCTTCCCCACTGGCGTGAAGTGGGGCCTGATGCCCAAGGACGAATCCATCAACATCCGCTACCTGCTGTGCAACGCGGATGAAATGGAGCCGAACACCTGGAAAGACCGCATGCTGATGGAGCAACTGCCCCATCTGCTGATCGAAGGCATGCTGATCAGCGCCCGCGCGCTGAAAACCTACCGTGGCTACATCTTCCTGCGTGGCGAATACACCACCGCCGCCAAGCACCTGAACCGTGCCGTGGAAGAAGCCAAGGCAGCGGGCCTTTTGGGCAAGAACATCCTGGGCAGCGGTTTCGATTTCGAGCTGTTCGTCCACACCGGTGCCGGGCGTTATATCTGCGGTGAAGAAACCGCACTGATCAACTCCCTCGAAGGCCGCCGCGCCAACCCGCGCTCCAAGCCGCCCTTCCCTGCCGCCGTTGGCGTGTGGGGCAAGCCGACTTGCGTGAACAACGTCGAGACCCTGTGCAACGTGCCGGCGATCATTGCCGACGGCGTGGACTGGTACAAATCCCTGGCTCGCGAAGGCAGCGAAGACATGGGCACCAAGCTCATGGGCTTCTCCGGCAAGGTCAAGAATCCGGGCCTGTGGGAATTGCCGTTCGGCGTCACCGGTCGCGAGCTGTTCGAAGACTACGCCGGTGGCATGCGCGACGGTTACAAGCTCAAGTGCTGGCAGCCTGGCGGCGCCGGTACCGGCTTCCTGTTGCCGGAACACCTGGACGCACAAATGTACGCCGGCGGCATCGCCAAAGTGGGTACCCGTATGGGTACCGGCCTGGCCATGGCGGTGGACGACAGCGTCAACATGGTGTCCCTGCTACGCAACATGGAGCAGTTCTTCGCCCGCGAATCCTGTGGTTTCTGCACCCCGTGCCGCGATGGCTTGCCATGGAGCGTCAAGCTCCTGATGGCCATCGAGAACGGTGAAGGCCAGCCAGGCGACATCGAGACCCTGCTGGGCCTGGTCGGCTTCCTCGGCCCAGGCAAGACCTTCTGTGCTCACGCACCGGGCGCCGTGGAGCCGTTGGGCAGCGCAATCAAATACTTCCGTCCAGAGTTCGAAGCCGGTATCGCGCCTGTCAGCGCCGCCGTCCCGCCTCTGGCAAGGCCGATCGTAGTCGGCGCGTAACTGCTTAAAAAGGCGAAGGGTCCGTGCCCTTCGCTTTTCGTGTGATGACGCCGTAAGCGGCTGTGTTGATTCACGCGAATGACAAGATTCCATTAGCCACGCCCGCTGACACCGGGCCAACGAAGAACTTTGAACCATGGCCACTATCCACGTAGACGGCAAAGAGCTCGAAGTCGATGGGGCAGACAACCTGTTACAGGCATGTCTGTCGCTAGGCCTCGATATCCCTTATTTCTGCTGGCACCCTGCCCTGGGCAGCGTTGGCGCTTGCCGCCAGTGCGCGGTCAAGCAGTACACCGACGAGAACGACACCCGTGGTCGCATCGTCATGTCCTGCATGACCCCTGCCACCGACAACACCTGGATCTCCATCGAGGATGAAGAGTCCAAGGCCTTCCGCGCCAGTGTTGTTGAATGGCTGATGACCAACCACCCTCACGACTGCCCGGTCTGTGAGGAAGGCGGTCACTGCCACCTGCAAGACATGACGGTAATGACCGGCCACAACGAGCGCCGTTACCGTTTCACCAAGCGTACCCACCAGAACCAGCAACTGGGCCCGTTCATTTCCCACGAAATGAACCGCTGCATCGCTTGCTACCGCTGCGTGCGCTTCTACAAGGACTACGCCGGCGGCACCGATCTGGGTGTATTCGGCGCCCACGACAACGTGTACTTCGGTCGCGTTGAAGACGGCACCCTGGAAAGCGAGTTCTCCGGTAACCTCACCGAGGTCTGCCCGACCGGTGTGTTCACCGACAAGACTCACTCCGAGCGCTACAACCGCAAGTGGGACATGCAGTTCTCGCCGAGCATCTGCCATGGCTGCTCCAGCGGTTGCAACATCTCCCCGGGCGAGCGTTACGGCGAACTGCGCCGCATCGAAAACCGTTTCAACGGTTCGGTGAACCAGTACTTCCTGTGCGACCGTGGCCGTTTCGGCTATGGCTACGTCAACCGCGAAGACCGTCCACGTCAGCCGCAGCTGGCCAATGGCACCAAGCTGAGCCTCGACGACGCGCTGGATAAAGCTGCTGATTTGCTGCGCGGTCGCAACATCGTCGGTATCGGTTCGCCACGCGCCAGCCTCGAAAGCAACTACGCGTTGCGCGAACTGGTCGGTGCCGAGCACTTCTACTCGGGTATCGAAGCCGCCGAACTGGAGCGCATCCGCCTGGTCCTGCAAGTGCTCAAAGACAGCCCGCTGCCAGTGCCGAACATGCGCGACATCGAAGACCACGACGCCGTGTTCGTCCTCGGTGAAGACCTGACCCAGACGGCTGCGCGCATGGCCCTGTCCCTGCGTCAATCGGTCAAGGGCAAGGCCGAAGACATGGCCGACGCCATGCGCGTCCAGCCTTGGCTCGACGCCGCGGTGAAGAACATCGGCCAGCACGCGCTGAACCCGCTGTTCATCGCCAGCCTGGCTGAAACCAAGCTCGACGACATCGCCGAAGAGTGCGTTCACGCCGCTCCGGACGATCTGGCCCGCATCGGTTTCGCCGTGGCTCACGCCCTCGACGCCAGCGCACCGGCCGTTGAAGGCCTGGACGCTGAAGCCCTTGAGCTGGCCAAGCGCATTGCCGACGCCCTGCTCGCGGCCAAGCGCCCACTGATCATCGCCGGTACTTCCCTGGGCTCCAAAGCGCTGATCGAGGCTGCTGCCAACATTGCGAAGGCCCTGAAGCTGCGCGAGAAGAACGGTTCCATCAGCCTGATCGTGCCGGAGGCCAACAGCCTCGGCCTGGCCATGCTCGGTGGTGAATCGGTCGACGCCGCGCTGCAAGCGGTGATCGACGGCAAGGCCGACGCCATTGTCGTGCTGGAAAACGATCTGTACACCCGTACCGACAAGGCCCGTGTCGATGCTGCCCTGAGCGCCGCGAAAGTGCTGATCGTGGCCGACCATCAGAAGACTGCCACCAGCGATCGCGCGCACCTGGTACTGCCAGCCGCCAGCTTCGCTGAAGGCGACGGTACCCTGGTCAGCCAGGAAGGTCGCGCCCAGCGCTTCTTCCAGGTCTTCGATCCGAAGTACATGGACGCGAGCATCCTGGTCCACGAAGGCTGGCGCTGGCTGCATGCCCTGCGCGCCACCCTGCTGAACCAGCCGATCGACTGGACCCAGCTGGACCACGTCACCGCCGCTGTCGCTTCCAGCACACCGGTCCTGAACCGCATTGTCGACGCCGCACCGTCCGCCGCGTTCCGCATCAAGGGCATGAAACTGGCCCGTGAACCGCTGCGCTACTCCGGTCGTACCGCCATGCGCGCCGACATCAACGTGCACGAACCGCGTACCCCGCAGGACAAGGACACCGCGTTCGCCTTCTCCATGGAAGGTTACTCGGGTTCGGCCGAACCGCGTCAGCAAGTGCCATTCGCCTGGTCTCCGGGCTGGAACTCGCCGCAAGCCTGGAACAAGTTCCAGGACGAAGTCGGTGGTCACATCCGCGCTGGCGACCCGGGCACCCGCCTGATCGAAAGCACCGGTGACTCGCTGAACTGGTTCGCCAGCGTTCCACGCGCGTTCAACCCGGCTCCAGGCACCTGGCAGGTTGTGCCGTTCTTCCACCTGTTCGGCAGCGAAGAAAACTCTTCGAAAGCCGCTCCGGTCCAGGAACGCATTCCGGCGGCCTACGTCGCACTGGCCAAGTCCGAAGCCGACCGCCTGGGCGTCAACGACGGTGCCATGCTGAGCCTGAACGTGGCCGGCCAGACCCTGCGTCTGCCGCTGCGTATCAATGAAGAGCTGGGCGCAGGCTTGGTGGCATTGCCTGCGGGCATCGCCGGCATTCCGCCAGCGATCGCAGGCTTTTCCGTTGACGGTCTGCAGGAGGCAGCTCAATGACCTGGTTCACTCCTGAAGTGATCGACATCATCATCACGGTCCTCAAGGCCGTGGTGATTCTGCTCGCCGTGGTGGTTTGCGGCGCCCTGCTGAGCTGGGTCGAGCGACGTTTGCTCGCCCTCTGGCAGGACCGTTACGGTCCGAACCGCGTCGGCCCGTTCGGCGCGTTCCAGATCGCCGCCGACATGATCAAGATGTTCTTCAAGGAAGACTGGACGCCTCCATTCGCCGACAAGATGATCTTCACCCTGGCACCGGTCGTGGCCATGAGCGCCCTGCTGATTGCCTTCGCGATCATCCCGATCACCCCGACCTGGGGCGTGGCGGACATCAACATCGGCATCCTGTTCTTCTTCGCCATGGCTGGCCTCTCGGTCTACGCGGTGCTGTTCGCCGGCTGGTCGAGCAACAACAAGTTCGCCCTGCTGGGCAGCTTGCGTGCCTCGGCGCAAACCGTGTCGTACGAAGTGTTCATGGGCCTGTCGCTGATGGGCATCGTGATCCAGGTCGGCTCGTTCAACATGCGCGACATCGTTGAATATCAGGCGCAGAACCTGTGGTTCATCATTCCGCAGATCTTCGGGTTCCTGACCTTCTTCATCGCTGGCGTGGCCGTGACTCACCGTCACCCGTTCGACCAGCCGGAAGCAGAACAGGAACTGGCCGACGGTTACCACATTGAATACGCCGGCATGAAATGGGGCATGTTCTTCGTCGGCGAGTACATCGGCATCGTGTTGATTTCGGCGCTGCTGGTGACCTTGTTCTTCGGTGGCTGGCACGGTCCGTTCGGCCTTCTGCCGCAGATCCCGTTCATCTGGTTCGCACTGAAAACCGCGTTCTTCATCATGATCTTCATCCTGCTGCGCGCTTCGATCCCGCGCCCACGGTATGACCAAGTGATGGATTTCAGCTGGAAGTTCTGCTTGCCGCTGACCCTCGTCAACATGCTGGTGACCGCTGCGATCGTGTTGCTCAACACGCCCGCCGTCGCGGCTCAGTGAGGATAGAGAATCATGAAGTACATATTTGACATCGTGCATGGCTTCTACACCCAGCTTCGCAGCCTGGTGATGATTTTCGGCCACGCCTTCCGCAAGCGCGACACGCTGCAGTACCCGGAAGAACCGGTCTACCTGCCGCCGCGCTACCGTGGACGTATCGTCCTGACCCGCGACCCCGACGGTGAAGAGCGTTGCGTAGCCTGCAACCTGTGCGCCGTGGCCTGCCCGGTCGGTTGCATCTCGCTGCAGAAAGCTGAAACCGAAGACGGTCGCTGGTACCCGGACTTCTTCCGCATCAACTTCTCGCGCTGCATTTTCTGCGGCCTCTGCGAGGAAGCCTGCCCGACCACCGCGATCCAGCTGACACCGGATTTCGAGATGGCCGAGTTCAAACGTCAGGACCTGGTCTACGAGAAAGAAGATCTGCTGATCTCCGGCCCCGGCAAAAACCCTGATTACAACTTCTATCGTGTTGCAGGTATGGCGATTGCCGGGAAGCCGAAAGGCTCCGCCCAGAACGAAGCCCAGCCGATCAACGTGAAGAGCTTGCTGCCTTAAGGAAGAAAGATGGAATTCGCTTTCTATTTCGCATCGGGTATCGCTGTGGTGTCCACGCTTCGCGTGATCACCCACACCAACCCTGTGCACGCCCTGCTCTACCTGATCATTTCGCTGATCGCCGTGGCCATGACGTTCTTCGCCCTCGGCGCACCGTTTGCCGGTGTCCTGGAAGTGATCGCCTATGCTGGCGCCATCATGGTGCTGTTCGTGTTCGTGGTGATGATGCTGAACCTGGGCCCGGCCTCGGTTCAGCAAGAGCGCGCCTGGCTCAAGCCTGGCATATGGGGCGGCCCGGTCCTCCTCGCCACGCTGCTGCTGGTGGAACTGCTGTACGTGCTGTTCTCCCACCAGACCGGTGAAGCCATCGGCCACACCACCGTAGACGCCAAGGCCGTGGGCATCAGCCTGTTCGGCCCTTACCTGCTGGTGGTTGAACTCGCCTCGATGCTGCTGCTCGCCGCAGCCGTCACGGCGTTCCACTTGGGCCGCAACGAAGCCAAGGAGCAATGACGATGCCTGCTATCCCCATGGAGCATGGTCTGGCGGTCGCCGGCATCCTGTTCTGCCTCGGCCTGGTCGGCCTGATGGTCCGCCGCAACATCCTTTTCGTGCTGATGAGCCTGGAGGTCATGATGAATGCCTCCGCTTTGGCGTTCATCGTTGCCGGTAGCCGCTGGGCGCAGCCGGATGGACAGATCATGTTCATCCTGGTGATCAGCCTGGCAGCCGCCGAGGCCAGTATCGGCCTGGCGATCCTGCTGCAACTGTATCGCCGCTTCCACACGCTCGATATCGACGCTGCCAGTGAGATGCGCGGATGAACCTTCTCTATCTGACTTTCGTATTCCCTCTCATCGGTTTCCTGCTGCTGTCGTTCTCCCGTGGACGCATCTCGGAAAACCTGGCCGCGTTGATTGGCGTCGGCTCCATCGGTCTGTCGGCGATCGTTACCGCCTACGTGATCTGGCAATTCAACGTCGCCCCGCCGGAAGGCGGCCACTACACCCAGGTGTTGTGGCAGTGGATGGCGGTGGAAGGCTTCACGCCTAATTTCGCCCTGTACCTGGACGGTCTGTCCTTGACCATGCTCGGTGTGGTTGTCGGCGTCGGCTTCCTGATCCACCTGTTCGCGTCCTGGTACATGCGCGGTGAAGCCGGTTACTCGCGTTTCTTCGCCTACACCAACCTGTTCATCGCCAGCATGCTGTTCCTCGTGCTGGGCGATAACCTGTTGTTCCTGTACTTCGGCTGGGAAGGCGTGGGCCTGTGCTCGTACCTGTTGATCGGTTTCTACTACAGCAACCGCAACAACGGTAACGCCGCACTCAAGGCCTTCATCGTGACCCGCATCGGTGACGTGTTCATGGCCATCGGCCTGTTCATTCTGTTTGCCCAACTGGGCACGCTGAACGTCCAGGAACTGCTGGTGCTGGCACCGCAGAAATTCCAGGCCGGCGACTTCTGGATGGTCATGGCCACCCTGATGCTGCTGGGCGGCGCTGTCGGTAAATCCGCGCAACTGCCACTGCAAACCTGGCTGGCGGACGCGATGGCCGGTCCTACCCCGGTTTCGGCACTGATCCACGCCGCAACCATGGTGACCGCCGGTGTCTACCTGATCGCCCGTACCCACGGCCTGTTCACCCTGGCGCCGGAAATCCTGCACCTGGTAGGCATTGTCGGTGGCGTGACCCTGGTCCTGGCAGGTTTTGCAGCCCTGGTTCAGACCGACATCAAGCGTATCCTCGCCTACTCGACCATGAGCCAGATCGGCTACATGTTCCTGGCCCTGGGCGTCGGTGCCTGGGATGGCGCGATCTTCCACCTGATGACCCACGCCTTCTTCAAGGCCCTGCTGTTCCTTGCATCCGGTGCGGTGATCGTTGCCTGCCACCACGAGCAGGACATCTTCAAGATGGGCGGTCTGTGGAAAAAGCTGCCACTGGCCTACGCCAGCTTCATCGTCGGCGGTGCGGCCCTGGCGGCCCTGCCACTGGTCACCGCGGGCTTCTACTCCAAGGACGAAATCCTCTGGGAAGCGTTCGCCAGCGGCAACCACGGTCTGCTCTACGCAGGTCTGGTGGGTGCGTTCATGACTTCGCTCTACACCTTCCGCCTGATCTTCATCGCATTCCACGGTGAAGCGAAGACCGAAGCCCACGCCGGTCACGGCATTGCCCACTGGCTGCCACTGTCGGTGCTGATCGTGCTGTCGACCTTCGTCGGCGCAATGATCGTTCCACCGCTGCACGGCGTGCTGCCTGAGAGCGTCGGCCACGCCGGCGGCGAAGCCAAGCACAGCCTGGAAATCGCTTCGGGCGCCATCGCCCTGGCCGGTATCCTGCTGTCCGCGCTGCTGTTCCTCGGCAAGCGTCGCTTCGTGACGGCCATCGCCAACAGCGGCATCGGCCGTGTCCTTTCGGCCTGGTGGTTCGCTGCCTGGGGCTTCGACTGGATCTACGACAAACTGTTCGTCAAGCCTTACCTGGCGATCAGCCACATCCTGCGCAAAGACCCGCTCGACCAGACCATCGGTCTGATCCCGCGCATGGCCAAAGGCGGTCACACCGCCCTGAGCCGTACCGAGACCGGTCAACTGCGTTGGTATGCCGCCTCGATGGCTGCGGGTGCCGTGCTGGTCATCGGCGCCGTCGTGCTGGTAGCGGTCTGATATGAACCTTGCGAATTTGCGAAAGGAAACGAACCCGTCATGATTCTGCCTTGGCTAATCCTGATCCCCTTCATCGGCGGCCTGCTGTGCTGGATGGGTGAGCGCTTCGGCGCCACCCTCCCCCGCTGGATTGCGCTGATCACCATGTCCCTGCTGCTTTCCCTCGGCCTCTGGCTGTGGGCCAACGGTGACTATTCATTTGCTCCGGCACCGGGTGCCGATCCGACCTGGGCGCTTGAGTTCAAGCACGTCTGGATCCAGCGCTTCGGTATCAATGTGCACCTGGCCCTCGACGGCCTGTCGCTGTTGATGATCATGCTGACCGGCCTGCTGGGTGTCCTCTCGGTACTCTGCTCGTGGAAAGAGATCCAGCGTCACGTGGGCTTCTTCCACCTGAACCTGATGTGGATCCTGGGCGGTGTCGTCGGCGTGTTCCTCGCCCTCGACCTGTTCATGTTCTTCTTCTTCTGGGAAATGATGCTGGTGCCGATGTACTTCCTCATCGCGCTCTGGGGTCACAGTTCTTCGGACGGCAAGAAAACCCGGATCTACGCGGCGACCAAGTTCTTCATCTTCACTCAGGCTTCCGGCCTGATCATGCTGGTGGCGATCCTGGGTCTGGTACTGGTCAACTTCAACGACACCGGCGTGATTACCTTCAACTACGCCGACCTGTTGAAGACCAAGATGTCGATGACCACCGAGTACATCCTGATGCTCGGCTTCTTCATCGCCTTTGCGGTCAAGCTGCCCGTGGTGCCGTTCCACTCCTGGCTGCCTGACGCTCACGCCCAGGCGCCAACCGCCGGTTCCGTCGACCTCGCCGGTATCTTGCTGAAGACCGCTGCCTACGGCCTGCTGCGTTTCGCCCTGCCGCTGTTCCCGAATGCCTCGGCCGAGTTCGCGCCGATCGCCATGACCCTGGGTCTGATCGGGATCTTCTACGGTGCGTTCCTGGCGTTCGCGCAAACCGACATCAAGCGTCTGATCGCCTTCTCGTCCGTTTCCCACATGGGCTTCGTACTGATCGGCATCTACTCCGGCAGCCAACTGGCGCTGCAGGGCGCGGTGATGCAGATGCTGGCCCACGGTCTGTCGGCGGCGGCACTCTTTATCCTGAGTGGCCAGCTGTACGAACGCACCCACACCCGCGACATGCGTGAAATGGGTGGCCTGTGGTCGAAGATCGCCTACCTGCCGGCCCTCAGCCTGTTCTTCGCGGCGGCGTCCCTGGGCCTGCCGGGTACCGGTAACTTCGTCGGTGAGTTCCTGATCCTGATCGGCACCTTCCCGATCGCCCCATGGGTCACCATCATCGCCACGTCCGGCCTGGTGTTCGGTTCGGTCTACTCGCTGATCATGGTCCACCGTGCCTTCTTCGGCCCAGCCAAGTCGGACGCGGTACTGCATGGCATGGACGGTCGCGAAATGATCATGGTGGTCGGTCTGGCAGCGCTGCTGGTCTACATCGGCATCTACCCACAACCGTTCCTCGATACCTCTGCCGCTACGATGCATGGCGTGCAGCAATGGCTCGGCACCGCCTTCACTCAACTCGCTTCGGCCCGGTAAGAGCGCTATGGAATTCACGACTCAACACTTTATCGCGCTAGCGCCGCTGTTGATTACCAGCGCCACGATCATCGTGGTGATGCTGGCGATCGCCTGGCGCCGCAACCACTCCCAGACCTTCCTGCTGTCCGTGGCGGGTCTGAACCTGGCGTTGCTGTCGATCCTGCCAGCCTTGAAGGTCGCGCCATTGGCCGTGACCCCACTGCTGCAAATCGATAGCTTCGCTTGCCTGTACATGGCACTGATCCTGGTCGCCACCCTCGCTTGTGTCACCCTCGCCCACGCCTACCTCGGCGATGGCGGCACGGGTTACCCGGGCAACCGTGAAGAATTGTACCTGCTGATCCTGATGGCCGCCGCCGGTGGCCTGGTGCTGGTCAGCGCGCAGCACCTGGCCGGGTTGTTCATCGGTCTGGAACTGCTGTCGGTGCCGGTCTACGGTCTGGTGGCCTATGCCTTCTTCAACAAGCGTTCGCTGGAAGCCGGTATCAAGTACATGGTGCTGTCGGCTGCCGGCTCCGCGTTCCTGTTGTTCGGTATGGCCCTGCTGTACGCAGACTCCGGCTCCCTGAGCTTCGTCGGCATCGGTCAGGCGCTGGCGGCTACCGGCCTGCCAAGCTCGCTGGCACAACTGGGCCTGGGCATGATGCTGATCGGCCTGGCGTTCAAGCTGTCGCTGGTGCCCTTCCACCTCTGGACTCCAGACGTCTACGAGGGTGCTCCGGCACCGGTCGCAGCGTTCCTGGCCACCGCTTCCAAAGTGGCCGTGTTCGCAGTGATGGTGCGCCTGTTCCAGATCTCGCCAGCGGCCAGCAGCGGCGTGCTGAGCGACGTGCTGACCATCATCGCCATTGCGTCGATCCTGTTCGGTAACCTGCTGGCACTGACCCAGAGCAACCTCAAGCGTCTGTTGGGTTACTCGTCCATCGCCCACTTCGGCTACCTGCTGATCGCCCTGGTGGCGAGCAAGGGCCTGGCCGTGGAAGCCATCGGCGTATACCTGGTCACCTACGTGATCACCAGCCTCGGCGCCTTCGGCGTGATCACCCTGATGTCCTCGCCGTACAAAGGCCGTGACGCAGACGCCCTGTACGAATACCGCGGCCTGTTCTGGCGCCGTCCGTACCTGACCGCCGTACTGACCGTGATGATGCTGTCCCTGGCTGGTATCCCGCTGACCGCGGGCTTCATCGGCAAGTTCTACATCATCGCCACCGGTGTCGAGTCGCACCAATGGTGGCTGGTCGGTTCCCTGGTACTGGGCAGCGCCATCGGCGTGTTCTACTACCTGCGTGTGATGGTCACCCTGTACCTGATCGAACCGAACCTGCGTCGCGTCGATGCCCAGCTGCACTGGGAACAACGTGCAGGCGGCGTGATGCTGCTGGCCATCGCGGTACTGGCCTTCTTCCTCGGCCTGTACCCACAACCGCTGCTGAACCTGGTTCAGCAATCGGGTCTGGCGGGTTGATCGCTTAGGCGACTTTCGGCAACAAACAGAAACGGCACCTTCGGGTGCCGTTTTTGCGTTTGGGGTTTTCAAGGTCAAAAGATCGCAGCCTGCGGCAGCTCCTACATTGGGGAGGCGTACAGCCTGTAGGAGCTGCCGCAGGCTGCGATCTTTTAATCTTCATGGCCTACCCTCCTTTCAGAAAGTATTTGTCTGGCGATCAGCAATCGATGACATCCGGCGATTGCTCCGAACGCTAATGTGAGCGACGGGCTTACAGGAGTATTCAAATGAAACAAGAACCGATGGTGATGATGTGCAATGAAATGGCGAAACCGAGCTATGGCTCGCTTGCCTTTGCCACCCCGAAAAATTCTGGCTATATTTGTCCAGAATATGGGAGAGAAATCATGATCATCGTTCCGTTGGCCGAAGCAAAAAACAATCTGTCCAAACTCGTCGATGATGCAGCGGCGGGCCAGATCATAACGATTGCCAAGCATGGTCGAGCCTTGGCCCGCCTTGTTCCCGTAGGAAAAACCAACGGGAAGCGTATCGGTGCGATGAAAGGCAAACTGGTTCTGGCTGAAGACTTCGATGCACCACTGCCGGACGACATGCTGGATGCTTTTGAAGGAACCCACGAATGAGGGTTCTGCTGGACACTCATGTTTTGCTTTGGGCTCTCAGCGATGACCCCAAACTCTCCGGCAAGGCCAGAAAGCTCATTGAAGGCGCTGCCGACATATACATCAGCGCAGCGACATTCTGGGAAATGGCAATCAAGGTCGGGCTGGGAAAGCTCAATGTTGATCTGGAAGAAATCCGCCAGTACTGCCTCGAAAGCGGGTTCATCGAATTGCCTGTGACTTCAGAACATGCCATTGCCGTGAAAGACCTCGAACATCACCATCGTGATCCGTTCGACCGCCTCATTGTTGCAACCGCGATGACTGAACCCATGAAACTTCTAACGTCTGACCCATTGGTGGCCAAGTACACGGATTTGGCTATTTTGATTTAGTCAGCCCATCTCCGATCAAATGTGGGAGCGGGCTTGCTCGCGAAGACTGTAGGTCAAGCACAAATGAAAACGGCACCTTTCGGTGCCGTTCGCCTTTCACACTCCCAAACACTTACTTACGCGCATCCGCCCACGATTTCAGCAGCTCGCTGTAGCTCACGGTCTCTCCCTTAGGTTTCTCGTTTTCCAGTTTAGGTTTCGGTGCGCCCGGCTGGTCGAACCAGTACTGAGCATCGCGCTCGGGGTTCATTTTCGGTGCGCAGGTGGCTTGTGCCTTCGAACGCTCCAGACGGGTCATGATCGCGTCCTGATCCTTGGCCAGGCCGTCGAGTGCCTGTTGCGGGGTTTTGTCGCCGCTGGCCGCTTCGGCGATGTGGCTCCACCACAACTGCGCGAGGCGAGGATAATCAGGTACGTTGGTCCCGGTCGGGGTCCATTGCACGCGGGCCGGGCTGCGGTAGAACTCCACCAGGCCACCGAGTTTCGGCGCCAGGTCGGTCATCGCTTGTGAGTTGATGTCCGATTCGCGGATAGGCGTCAGGCCGACGATGGTTTTCTTCAGCGACACGGTTTTCGAGGTCACGAACTGCGCATAGAGCCAGGCCGCCAGTTTCTGCTTCTCGGGCGTGGACTTCATGAAGGTCCAGGAACCCACGTCCTGATAGCCCAGCTTCATGCCCTCTTCCCAGTACGGTCCCCGTGGTGACGGCGCCATGCGCCATTTCGGCGTGCCATCGGCGTTCATCACCGCCAGGCCTGGCTTGGTCATGTCGGCGGTGAAGGCGGTGTACCAGAAAATCTGCTGGGCGATGCTGCCCTGGGACGGCACCGGGCCGGATTCGGAAAAGGTCATGCCCGCCGCTTCCGGTGGCGCGTACTTTTTCAGCCAGTCGACGTACTTGGTGGTGGCGAACACCGCCGCCGGGCCGTTGGTGTCGCCACCGCGGGTCACGCTGGAACCCACCGGGTGGCAGTCCTCGACACGAATGCCCCACTCGTCCACCGGCAATCCGTTGGGGATGCCCTTGTCGCCGCCACCGGCCATGGAGAACCAGGCATCGGTGAAGCGCCAGCCCAGGGACGGGTCCTTCTTGCCGTAGTCCATGTGCCCGTAGACGCGTTTGCCGTCGATTTCCTTGACGTCTTCGCTGAAGAACTTGGCAATGTCTTCATAGGCGGACCAGTTCACCGGTACACCCAAGTCGTAGCCGTACTTCTCCTTGAACTTGGCCTTAAGGTCCGCGCGCTCGAACCAGTCGGCGCGGAACCAGTACAGGTTGGCGAACTGCTGGTCAGGCAGCTGGTAGATCTTGCCGTCCGGCGCGGTGGTGAAGGAAATGCCGATGAAGTCCTTGAGGTCGAGGGTCGGCGAGGTGAAGTCCTTGCCTTCGTTCGCCATCAGGTCGGTGATCGATTCGGTCTTGCCGTACCGAAAGTGCGTACCGATCAAGTCCGAGTCGTTGACCCAGCCGTCATAGATGCTCTTGTCCGATTGCATCACGGTCTGCAGCTTTTCCACCACATCGCCTTCCTGCAGCAGGTCGTGGGTGAGCTTGATCCCGGTGATCTCGGTAAAGGCCTTGGCCAGCACCTTGGACTCGTACTCGTGGGTGGCGATGGTTTCCGACACCACCTTGATGTTCATTCCGCGAAAGGGTTCCGCCGCCTTGATGAACCACTTCAACTCTTCCAGCTGTTGATCGGCCGTCAGCGTGGATGGCTTGAATTCACTGCCGATCCATTTTTTTGCGGCATCTTCGTAAGCATCGGCCCAGGCCGAAGCGCTCAAACCGCTGAGTGCCAGCATGGCTGCCAATGAAATGCTATGTCGCAGCTTATTGTTTTTGTCGAACATAAGACCTCCTTATTGGGTTTCGGAGCAACAGTGCCGAGCGATTCGACTAGCCCCAACGCATCACAGCCAACAGCCACACCAGGGACAACGCGAACGCCACCCAGATGCTCCAGTCGGTGACGCCGATTACCAGCAAATGCAGGTAGGCGCTGCCGAGAAGACCGATGAACAAGCGATCGCCACGGGTGGTGGCAATCGGTAGCAAACCTCGCCGAAGCACGCTCGGCGAACGCAACTCCCAGGTGGTCATGCCCACCAGGATCAAGGCAATGACGCCGAAGAACGCCGCCGTAGGGGCGGTCCAACTCATCCATTCCATCATCAGCTCCTCATACCCGGCCCAGGGCAAAGCCCTTGGCCACGTGGTTGCGAACAAACCAGATCACCAGCATGCCCGGCAGGATGGTCAACACCCCCGCCGCTGCCAGTACACCCCAGTCGATACCGGATGCCGAAACGGTGCGGGTCATCACCGCCGCGATGGGTTTGGCGTTCACCGAGGTGAGGGTTCGTGCCAGCAGCAGTTCGACCCAGGAAAACATGAAGCAGAAGAACGCCGTCACACCAATGCCGGAGCCGATCAGCGGGATGAAAATCTTCACGAAGAACTTGGGAAAACTGTAGCCATCGATGTAGGCGGTTTCGTCGATTTCCTTGGGCACGCCGGACATGAAGCCTTCGAGAATCCACACCGCCAGCGGCACGTTGAACAGGCAGTGAGCCAGGGCCACGGCAATATGGGTGTCGAACAACCCGATCGACGAATACAGCTGGAAGAACGGCAACAGGAACACCGCCGGCGGCGCCATGCGGTTGGTCAGCAGCCAGAAGAACAGGTGCTTGTCGCCCAGGAAGCGATAACGTGAAAACGCATAAGCCGCCGGCAGTGCCACGGTCAGGGAAATGATCGTGTTCAGGCTCACGTAATACGCCGAGTTGATGTAGCCGGTGTACCAGCTCGGGTCGGTGAAGATCACCTTGTAGTTGGCCAGGGTGAAATCCTGCGGGAACAGCGTCAGGCCGCCGAGGATTTCGCTGTTGCTTTTGAAGGACATGTTCAGCAGCCAGTAGATCGGCACCAGCAGGAACAGGATGTAGAGCAGCAGGGGGATAAGCTTTCTTTTGCTCATGGCGCGGGCCTCAACGGTTGGCGTCAGAGTGAGTCATGGCGGTATAGAACAGCCAGGACACCAACAGGATGATCAGGAAGTACACCAGCGAGAACGCTGCGGCCGGCCCCAGGTCGAATTGCCCTACGGCCATCTGGGTCAGGGTCTGGCTGAGGAAGGTCGTGGCATTGCCCGGACCGCCGCCCGTGAGCACGAAGGGCTCGGTGTAGATCATGAAACTGTCCATGAAACGCAGCATCACGGCGATCAGCAGCACGCTCTTGAGCTTGGGCAACTGGATATGCCGGAACACCGCCCAGGCAGAGGCGCGGTCGATCCGCGCCGCCTGGTAATACACATCCGGAATCGCCCGCAACCCGGAGAAACACAACAGCGCCACCAGCGAGGTCCAGTGCCAGACGTCCATCACCAGCACGGTGACCCAGGCGTCCGCGGTGTTCGCCGCATAGTTGTAGCTGATGCCCATGGCATTGAGGCTCGAACCGAGCAGGCCGATGTCGGCGCGGCCGAAGATCTGCCAGATGGTGCCGACCACGTTCCACGGGATCAGTAGCGGGATGGCCAACACAATCAGCACCACCGACGACCAGCGGCCCTTGGTCGGCATGGTCAGGGCGATGGCGATGCCCAGCGGAATTTCGATCAGCAGCACGCAGGCGGAATAGATGAACTGGCGCAGCAGCGAGTCATGCAGCCGCGGGTCGAGCAGTACCTGCTTGTACCAGTCGGCGCCGACGAAATAGCGGCTGGACTGGTCGAAGATGTCCTGCACCGAATAGTTGACCACAGTCATCATCGGGATCACCGCACTGAACGCCACCAGCAGGAACACCGGCAGCACCAGCCACCAGGCCTTGTTGTTCTGCACCTTGTTCATGGCTGCGCCTCCTGGTTGGCATGGGCTTCGAGCAGGAAATCATCGGCATAGACCATCAGCCATTGCGCAGGAAAGCTGATGTAGGCCGTGCCCTGTGGCACCGGTTTGTCTTCGGCCAGGCGCACTTTCAGGGGCGTGCCATCGAGGTTGAGGCTCATGATCTTGTAGGTACCCAGGTCCTCGACGTGTACGACCTGTGCCCGCAGCGCATCATCAAAGGCTTCGTCCCACACATGGACGAACTCCGGGCGAATGCCGACCTTCAGGGTTTGCCATTCGGATTCGGAGATGCGTTGTTGCATGGCCTCGGACAGCGGCAGGTGGGTCGAGGCGAACCCGACGCCCCCCGGCTGCGGCTGCACCTCGATCAGGTTCATCCCCGGGCTGCCGATGAAGTAGCCGACAAAGGTGTGACTCGGGCGCTCGAACAATTCCCGTGGTGTGCCGAATTGCACGATCTGCCCGCCGTACATCACCGCAATCTTGTCGGCGAAGGTCGAGGCCTCCAGCTGATCGTGGGTGACGTAGACCATGGTGATGTTGAACTGCTCGTGAATTTGCTTGAGCTTGCGTCGCAGTTTCCACTTCAGGTGCGGGTCGATCACCGTCAGCGGCTCGTCGAACAGGATCGCCGACACATCGTCGCGTACCAGCCCACGGCCCATGGAGACTTTCTGTTTTTCGTCGGCGGTGAGGTTGCGCGCCTTTTTGCTCAGCAGGCTCTGCAGGTCGAGGACTTCGGCGATTTCCTGCACCTTGGTATGAATGCTTGCCTCGGCCATGCCCTGGTTGCGTAGCGGGAAGGCCAGGTTGTCGAACACCGTCATGGTGTCGTAGACCACCGGGAACTGAAAAACCTGAGCAATGTTGCGCTTCTCCGGCGTCAGGTCGTTGACCGCTTTGCCGTCGAACAGCACATGCCCCTGGGACGGGCTGAGCAGCCCGGAAATAATGTTGAGCAAGGTTGATTTGCCACAGCCCGACGGACCGAGCAACGCATAGGCGCCGCCCTGCTCCCAGATGTGGTCCATCTCGCGGATCGCGTAGTCCTCGGGTCCCACCGGGGTTTTGGTGTAACTGTGGGCGAGGTTCTGCAAACGGATTTCGGCCATCAGGCTACCCTCGCGACACGCTGGCCCGGCGCCTGAACCAGCCGGCCCTGCGTATCGAACACAAACAGTTTATGGGTCGGGATGTAGATACGGATGGGCGCATCGACGTCGTATTCGTGAACTCCCGGCAGGTGCAGCACCAGCAGGAAATGCTCGTTGCGCACGTGCAGGAAAGTTTCCGAGCCACTGATCTCGGCCACCTCGACGGTTACCGCCAGTTCGAGGTCATCGTCATTGCTCGGCACCAGCGAGATATGGCTGGGTCGCACGCCGAAGCGGAACTCGCCCTCGCCCACCGGGCGCAAATCGACGTTCAGCGGAAAGTGCACGAAGTTGGCGAAACTCACTTCGTTGCCGGCAATGCGCCCCGGCATCAGGTTGATCGGCGGCTCGGAGAACAGCTCCGCCGCCAGCACGGTTTGCGGCTGGTGATAGACCGAAGACGACTGGCCGCTCTGGATCACCCGCCCTTCGTGAAGAATGGTGGTGGTGCCGCCCAGGGCCAGGGCCTCGTTGGGTTCGGTGGTGGCATAGATCGCGATGGTATGGCGCGCCTTGAACAGCTCGCGCATTTCCTGGCGCAGTTCCTCGCGCAACTTGTAGTCGAGGTTGACCAGTGGCTCGTCGAACAGGATCAACTCGGCATCCTTGACCAGCGCCCGGGCCATGGCCGTGCGTTGTTGCTGGCCACCGGAAAGCTCCAGCGGATAGCGCTTCAGAAATTTTTCGATGCGCAACATCTTCGCGGTTTCCAGCACCTTGCTCTGGATCAGCTCGCTGGATACACCGGCCTGGCGCAGCGGCGAGGCGATGTTGTCGAACACCGTCATCGTCGGGTAATTGATGAATTGCTGATAAACCATCGACACATTGCGCAAACGCACTGGCCGTTGGGTAACGTCGACGCCGTTCATCAGGATGCGCCCGCTGTCGGGCTTGTCCAGACCGGCCATCAGGCGCATCAGGCTGGTTTTGCCGGACAGGGTGCGCCCCAGCAAAACGTTGAAGGAACCGGGTTCAAAACTCAGGTTGGCATCGTCGATCCAGGTCTGGCCCTCGACGGTGCGGCTGACGTGCTCCAGGGTGAGTGACATGGCTCGGCCTTTTATTATTGGAGTCAAGCGACCGGAGCGATAAAGCGACATCCGTGCCAAAAATCCCAAGCCACTGATTTAGCTTAAAATAAGTGAAAATCACGGCCCATCGACGTTCGTTGCTGAACACAAATGAACAATCCGAAATGAACAATTGAACAGTTCACCCATTGACAGTGAACAATAGTGAACAACACTCTACGGACTGTTCACGGCCCCTATAGGAGCGAGCTTGCTCGCGATGGACGTTAACGTTGACGAGGGCTGCCTGAGTAAATGCGGCGCTCTCACGTGCATCGCGAGCAAGCTCGCTCCTACAGGGATCGGCGCTATCCCATAAAAACAATAAAGTCTTGTTCAGAGATCGACTGCCATGGCCGCACCTGCCCTGCCGCTGTCCCACGACGCCATCATCCAGGACTCCTGGTCGCGTTGCCGCGCGTTCGGCCTCAGTCATCAGAGCGCGCCGGCATTCGATCAATTGCCGGCCGCGGGCATCGCGCAACTGCTGGAGAGCCAGCACTCACTGGTGCAAACCACCCATCAGGAAGTGCTGCCCTACTACGAGAACATCCTGAGCAATTCCAATTGCCTGATCATGCTCGCCGACCATCAGGGCCAGGTGCTCACATCGTGGGGCACCCAGCGTTTTATCGAGCCGAAACTGGCCCGGGGTTTCAGCGCCGGCGCCAGCTGGATGGAACGTTGCACCGGCACCAACGCCATTGGCACCGCCCTGGCCTGTGAACAAGCCGTGCACATCGAGCACGACGAACATTTCCTCAAGGCCAACCGCTTCATGACCGGTTCCGCCGCGCCGATTTTCGATGCCGAGCGCAAGGTAATCGCGGTGCTGGACGTGTCCAGCGACAGCTACCTGCCGCCATCCCACACCCTGGGCATGGTCAAGATGATGAGCCAGACCGTGGAAAACCGGCTGATCCTCAACCTGTTCCATGGCCAGCATTTCCAGTTGACGTTCAACACCGGGCTGAACAACCTCGACAGCCAATGGGCTGGCTTGCTGATTTTCGATGAAAGCGGCCAGGTGCTGTCGGCCAATCGCCGGGCCGACAATCTGCTGGGCATCAGCCTGTCGCGGGTCAGTGTCGAGAGCCTGTTCAAGGTCTCTCTGCTGGAACTGCTCAATCAGCCCGAAGGCCTGCCCTTCGCCTTGCAAACCTCAGGACGCAACCGCTTCCAGTGCCTGCTGAAGCGGCCGAAACAGGCATCCATTCAACCCCGAGTATTCACCGAGCCGGTTGTCGCTACACCCGCGGCCATCAGCCTCAACACCCTGCATTTCGGCGACAGCCGCGTGGAAAAAGCCGTGCGCCAGGCCGAACGCTTGCTGGAAAAAGACATTCCACTGCTGATCCATGGTGAAACCGGGGTCGGCAAGGAAGTCTTCGTCAAGGCCCTGCACCAGGCCAGTTCGCGCAGCAAACAAGCGCTCATCGCCGTCAACTGTGCGGCGATTCCCGCCGAACTGGTGGAGTCCGAGTTATTCGGCTATGAGAAAGGCGCGTTCACCGGCGCCAACCAGAAAGGCAGCATCGGGCTGATCCGCAAGGCTGACAAAGGCACGCTGTTTCTCGACGAAATCGGTGACATGCCGCTGCCGACACAGGCGCGACTGTTGCGGGTGTTGCAGGAACGTTGCGTACAGCCGGTGGGCAGCAGCGAATTGTTCCCTGTGGACTTGCGCATCATTTCAGCGACCAATCGCTCGCTGCGCGAACAAGTACAACTGGGGCGGTTTCGTGAAGACTTGTACTACCGCATCGGCGGCCTGACCCTGGAACTGCCGCCCCTGCGCGAGCGCAGCGATAAGGAGGCACTGTTCAAACGCCTGTGGGAGCAGCACCGCGAACCGACGCAATGGGCCGGTTTGAGTCAGGAAGTGATGGCGTTATTCAGCCGCCACCCGTGGCCGGGCAACTTGCGCCAGGTCAGCAGCGTGATCCAGGTGGCCCTGGCCATGGCCGAGGAACAGCCGGTGCGGGCTGAGCACTTGCCGGATGATTTTTTTGTCGACCTGGAGATGGAACCGGTGGAGACGCCGGAGCCGCTGGGCATCGACTTGAATGATGTGGAAGCACTGAATCGGCAGTTGCAGGCGGTCGGGGGGAATATTTCGTATCTGGCGCGGCGGTTGGGAGTTAGTCGCAATACCCTGTACAAGCGGTTGCGCCAGGCTGAATGACAAGTTGGCCGAATGGGCCTCTTCGCGGGCAAGCCCGCTCCCACATTGGATTTGCGTTGTACTCAAAACTCAAACACACCAAAGATCAACTGTGGGAGCGGGCTTGCCCGCGAAGGCGTCAGTCCTGTCGCCAAAGAACGAACAGCCACCCCCGAAAAACAAAAACCCGCACAAGGCGGGTTTTGTTTTTATAGCCAATACAGCCGCTGTCAGTCAGCCAGACGCCAGGTCGTGCCGCCCTTGCCGTCTTCCAGCACCACGCCCATGGCGGTGAGCTGGTCGCGGATGCGGTCGGATTCGGCCCAGTCCTTGCCGGCACGTGCCGCCAGGCGAGCGGCAATCAACGCCTCGACCTGGGCTGCATCCACGCGCCCTTCGGCACCGGCCTGCAGGAAGTCATCGGCTTCGAGCTGCAACACACCCAGCACGCTGGCCAGTTCTTTCAAACGGGCTGCCAGACCAGCCGCTGCGTCGAGATCGCTCTCGCGCAGACGGTTGATCTCGCGGACCATCTCGAACAGCACCGCACAGGCTTCCGGCGTGCCGAAGTCGTCGTTCATCACCTGGGTGAAACGCTCGACGAAGGCTTCGCCGCCCGCCGGCGCCACATTCGGCAGGCCTTTCAACGCGTGGTAGAAACGCTCCAGGGCGCCCTTGGCGTCCTTGAGGTTGTCTTCCGAGTAGTTGATGGCGCTGCGGTAGTGGCTCGACACCAGCAAGTAACGCACGACTTCCGGGTGGTACTTGTCGAGCACGTCGCGGATGGTGAAGAAGTTGTTCAAGGACTTGGACATCTTCTCGCCATTGATACGGATCATGCCGCAATGCATCCACGCGTTGGCGTAGGTCTTGCCGGTGGCCGCTTCGCTCTGGGCGATTTCGTTTTCGTGGTGCGGGAACTCGAGATCGCTGCCGCCGCCATGAATGTCGAAAGTCTCACCGAGGCAGCAGGTCGACATCACCGAGCATTCGATGTGCCAGCCCGGACGCCCGGCGCCCCACGGCGATTCCCAGCTCGGTTCGCCCGGCTTGGCCGCTTTCCACAGCACGAAGTCCAGCGGGTCCTGCTTGGACTCGTCGACTTCGATGCGCGCGCCGATGCGCAGGTCTTCGATCTTCTTGCGCGACAGCTTGCCGTAGCCCATGAACTTGCCGACGCGGTAGTACACGTCGCCATTGCCCGAGGCGTAGGCATAACCCTTGTCGATCAGGGTCTGGATCATCGCGTGCATGCCCGGAATGTGATCGGTGGCACGCGGCTCCATGTCCGGCTTCTTGATGTTCAGGCGCGCTTCATCTTCGTGCATCGCCGCGATCATGCGCTCGGTCAAGGCTTCGAACGACTCGCCGTTCTCATTGGCCCGATTGATGATCTTGTCGTCGATGTCGGTGATGTTGCGCACATAGGTCAGGTCGTAACCGCTAAAGCGCAACCAGCGGGTCACCAGGTCGAACGCAACCATGCTGCGGCCGTGGCCCAGGTGGCAGTAGTCGTACACGGTCATGCCGCACACGTACATGCGCACCTTGTTGCCATCGAGCGGCTTGAAGACTTCTTTGCTCTTGGTGAGCGTGTTGTAGATCGTAAGCACGTTATTTCCCTTGACGCTGAATCACTGGCCCCACGAATCACGCAGGGTCACGGTACGGTTGAATACCGGCTGACCTGGTTTCGAGTCCTTGAGATCGGCGACGAAGTAGCCTTCGCGCTCGAACTGGAAACGGTCTTCCGGCTGTGCATTGCCCAACGAAGGCTCAGCACGACAACCGGTGAGTACCTGCAGCGAGTCAGGGTTGATGTTGTCCAGGAAACTGGCGCTGTCTTCGGCCTTCTCCGGGTTCGGAGAACGGAACAGACGATCGTACAGACGCACTTCGCACTCGACGCTGGCCGCGGCCGGCACCCAGTGGATCACGCCTTTGACCTTGCGGCCTTCCGGGTTCTTGCCCAGGGTGTCCGGATCGTACGAGCAGCGCAGTTCGACGATGTTGCCATCGGCGTCCTTGATCGCTTCGTCGGCGCGGATCACGTAGCTGCCACGCAGACGCACTTCACCGGCCGGTTCCAGGCGCTTGTAGCCCTTCGGCGGCTCTTCCATGAAGTCTTCACGGTCGATGTAGATTTCACGGGCGAACGGCAAAGCACGCACGCCCATGTCTTCTTTCGGGTGGCACGGCAGTTCGAGGTTCTCGACCTGGCCTTGCGGGTAGTTGGTGATCACGACTTTCAGCGGACGCAGCACGCACATGGCACGCGGAGCGCTGTGGTCGAGGTCGTCACGGATGCTGAACTCGAGCATGCCGAAGTCAACCACGCCGTCGGAACGGTTGGTGCCGATCATTTCGCAGAAGTTGCGGATCGATTTCGGCGTGTAGCCACGGCGGCGGAAACCCGACAGCGTGGACATGCGCGGGTCGTCCCAGCCGTTGACGTGCTTCTCATCGACCAGCTGCTTGAGCTTGCGCTTGCTGGTGATGGTGTAGTTCAGGTTCAAGCGGCTGAACTCGTACTGGCGCGGGTTGGCCGGCACCGGCAAGTGCTCGAGGAACCACTCGTACAGCGGACGGTGGCTTTCGAACTCCAGGGTGCAGATCGAGTGGGTGATGCCTTCGATGGCGTCCGACTGACCGTGGGTGAAGTCGTAGTTCGGGTAGATGCACCACTTGTCACCGGTCTGGTGGTGGTGAGCGTGACGGATGCGATACATGATCGGATCACGCAGGTTCATGTTCGGCGAAGCCATGTCGATCTTGGCCCGCAGCACCCGTGCGCCGTCCTTGAACTCGCCGGCCTTCATGCGGGCGAACAGGTCCAGGTTCTCTTCGACGCTGCGATCGCGGAACGGGCTGTTCTTGCCAGGTTCGGTCAGGCTGCCACGGTATTCCTTGGCTTGCTCCGGCGTCAGGTCATCGACGTAGGCATTCCCGGATTTGATCAGCTCCACTGCCCAGTCGTGCAACTGGTCGAAATATTGCGAGGCGTAGCGCACTTCACCGGACCACTCGAAGCCCAGCCATTTGACGTCGCTTTCGATCGCGTCGATGTATTCCTGGTCTTCCTTGGCCGGGTTGGTGTCGTCGAAACGCAGGTGCGTGACGCCGCCGAACTCCTGGGCCAGGCCGAAGTTCACGCAGATCGACTTGGCGTGACCGATGTGCAGGTAGCCGTTGGGTTCAGGCGGGAAACGGGTGACGATTTGCGTGTGCTTGCCCGAGTCCAGGTCTGCCTGGATGATCGGCCGCAGGAAGTTGACCGGCACGGCTGGGCCGGTCTTGGCATTCGAGGTAGGGTCGACAGTGGGCTTGCTCATAGGATCCTTGAACGTACAAGTGCGTGGCCGTAATGAAGGCCGGACAAAACAAAGCCGCTATCATAGCCGATGCCGTCAAGTGCCTGACAGAGCGCACTCTGTAAACCGTCGCATTTAATGGGCCGCAAATGAAAAAACCGCCTCGAAATTCGTGCCTGTCACGCTAAACTGCGCACCTTGGCCGAGACAGGCTGAACCGGTTGCGGGATGGAATGTCCCAAAACCACGAATTCCCTTAGTGAGTAACGATCATGACCCAAGTCAAACTGACTACCAATTTCGGCGACATCGTCCTCGAACTGAACGCCGACAAAGCCCCGATCACCGTGGCCAACTTCGTCGAGTACGTTAAAGCCGGTCACTACGAAAACACCGTTTTCCACCGTGTCATCGGCAACTTCATGATCCAGGGCGGCGGTTTCGAGCCAGGCATGAAAGAAAAGAAAGACAAGCGTCCAAGCATCCAGAACGAAGCCGACAACGGTCTTTCCAACGACAAGTACACCATCGCCATGGCCCGCACCATGGAGCCGCATTCGGCTTCCGCACAGTTCTTCATCAACGTGGCGGACAACAGCTTCCTCAACCACAGCGGCAAGAACGTTCAAGGCTGGGGCTACGCGGTATTCGGTAAAGTGACCGCCGGCACCGACGTTGTCGACAAGATCAAAGGCGTGGCCACCACTTCCAAGTCCGGCCACCAGGACGTTCCGGCAGACGACGTGATCATCGAGAAAGCCGAGATCATTGAGTGATATTGCTGATTTCAGATTTACATCTGGAAGAGGAGCGCCCGGACATTACCCGGGCGTTTCTGGATTTGCTCGCCGGACGCGCCCGCTCGGCGAGTGCGTTGTACATCCTGGGCGACTTTTTCGAGGTGTGGATTGGCGACGACGCCATGACGCCCTTCCAGCGCTCCATCTGCCAGGCCCTGCGCGACCTCAGCGACAGCGGCACGGCCATTTTCCTGATGCACGGCAATCGTGATTTCATGCTCGGCAAGGCCTTCTGCAAGCAGGCTGGCTGCACCCTGCTCAAAGACCCGAGTGTCGTGCAATTCAACGGCGAGCCGGTGCTGCTGATGCACGGCGACAGCCTGTGCACCCGCGACGAAGGCTATATGAAGCTGCGCCGCTACCTGCGCAACCCGATCACCCTGTTCATCCTGCGCAACCTGCCCTTGCGCACCCGGCACAAGCTGGCACGCAAACTGCGCAGTGAAAGCCGTGCCCAGGTGCGGATGAAGGCCAATGACATCGTCGACGTCACGCCCGAAGAGATTCCGCGGATCATGCAGGAGTTCGGGGTGAAGACCTTGATCCACGGGCATACCCATCGTCCGGCGATCCACAAGTTGCAGTTGGGCGACCAGGCCGCCCGGCGCATTGTGCTGGGGGATTGGGATCGTCAGGGGTGGGCGTTGCAGGTGGATGAGCAAGGGTTTGCGCTGGCGCCGTTTGATTTCACACCGCCACCGCAACTGGCAGCACCCGCAAACTAACAGCCGAACACAAAAACCTGTGGGAGCGGGCTTGCCCGCGAAGAGGGAGTGTCAGTCGAGATCTGTATGACTGATCCGCCGCCTTCGCGGGCAAGCCCGCTCCCACAGGTTATGTGCTGCCTTAGTGTCCCGAGGCCGCAGGCCCGGCCTTGGCCGTAAACGGCGGCCTGGCCAGCCACACGATCAGGATCAGCCCCAGGAACATCCAGCCCAGCAAGGTGAAGTAATCCACCGTGGACATGATGTACGCCTGGCTGATCACCATCTGATCCAGTTGCGTATAGGCCTTGGCCCCCGCCCCGCCCAGATTGCTCAGCGCTTCGCGGGTCGCCGGGTCGAACGGGGTGATGCTTTCGGTCAGGTAGGCATGGTGCTGGTCGGCACGGCGAATCCAGATCCAGGTGGTCAGCGACGCCGCGAAACTACCGCCCAGGGTCCGCAGGAACGTCGCCAACCCGGAACCGTCGGCGATCTGGCTCGGCGGCAGGTCCGAGAGCAGGATGGTCAGGGTCGGCATGAAGAACAGCGCCACGCCGATCCCCATGAACAGCTGCACCATGGCGATATGCTGGAAATCCACTTCATTGGTGAACCCGGCGCGCATGAAGCAACTGAGGCCAATGGCCAGGAACGCACCGCCCGCCAGTAACCGCATGTCGAATTTCGGTGCGTATTTGCCAACAAAGGGTGCCAGCAACACCGGCAGGATCCCCAGCGGTGCCACGGCAAAACCGGCCCAGGTCGCGGTGTAGCCCAAGCGTGTCTGCAGCCACTGCGGCAGGATCAGGTTGATCCCGAAGAACCCGGCATAGCCCAGGATCAACACAATGGTGCCGTAGCGGAAGTTGCGGTGGGCGAACAGACGCAGGTTGACCACCGGGTGTTCATCGGTCATTTCCCAGATCACGAAGAACACCAGGGCCACCACCGAAATCACACTGCCGATCACGATGAAGCTCGATTCGAACCAGTCGGCATCGTTACCCTTGTCGAGCACGATCTGCAGCGCCCCGACACCGATGATCAGCGCAATCAGACCAACGTAATCCATCGGCTGGCGGCTGGTGACCACCGGGCGCTTTTTCATCTGCTGGGTGACCACCCATGCCGCGAACAGGCCGATCGGCACGTTGATGAAGAAAATCCACGGCCAGCTATAGCTGTCGGTGATCCAGCCGCCGAGGATCGGCCCGGCAATCGGCGCGACCACCGTGACCATCGCCAGCAACGCCAGGGCCAGCCCCCGCTTCGCTGGCGGATAAACCGCGATCAGCAACGTCTGGGTCATCGGGTACAACGGCCCCGCCACCACCCCTTGCAGCACCCGGAAGCCCACCAGCTCGGGCATCGAGGTGGAAATCCCGCACAGGAACGAGGCCAGCACGAACAGCAGTGTCGCCCAGACAAACAGCTTCACCTCGCCAAAACGCCGACTGAGCCAACCGGTCAGCGGCAAGGCGATGGCATTGCTCACCGCAAACGAGGTGATGACCCAGGTGCCCTGCTCCGAACTCACGCCCAGGTTGCCGGAAATCGTCGGCAGCGCCACGTTGGCGATGGTGGTGTCGAGCACCTGCATGAAGGTCGCCAGCGACAGGCCGATGGTGCTAAGTAACAGGCTTGGCGGTGTGAAAGACGCGTTATTGCTCATCGCGAACCCTTGGAAACCTGATGGGTGCCGCGTCCGTCACGGACGCAGCCAACCCTGTGGGAGCGGGCTTGCCCGCGAAGAGGTCGGCACATTCAACATGGATGTCGCCTGACCCTCCGCCTTCGCGAGCAAGCCCGCTCCCACAGGCTCGAGGTAATGGCATTTCAGCGTTGCGCGGTTTTGCTGACCGCGGCGCTGTTGTCGTGGATCAACCGGGTGATCATCGCGTCGGCCTCGGCCAGCTGACGGTCGTAGACGTTGGTGCTGAACGAAGCCTTCTGCGGCGGCTGTTGCGCCAGCACCGGCCCGCTCTGGTCGTGCAGGTCCACATCGACCATGGTCGACAGCCCGACCCGCAGCGGATGTTTGGCCAGTTCCTCGGCGTTGACGTGGACTCGCACCGGTACGCGCTGCACGATCTTGATCCAGTTGCCGGTGGCGTTCTGCGCCGGCAGCAGGGCAAAGGCGCTGCCGGTACCGGCGCCGAGGCTGTCGATGGTGCCGCTGTACTTGACGCTGCTGCCGTACAGGTCGGTTTCGATCTCGACCGGTTGGCCAATGCGCATATCGCGCAATTGGGTTTCCTTGAAGTTGGCGTCGATCCACAGTTGATCCAGCGGAATCACCGCCATCAGCGCGGTACCCGGTTGCACGCGCTGGCCGAGCTGTACAGAACGCTTGGCCACGTAACCGGTGACCGGTGCAATCAGGACGCTGCGTGAGTTGTTCAGGTAGGCCTGACGCAGTTGTGCGGCGGCGGCCATCACATCGGGGTGCGAAGACACCACGGTGTCATCGACCAGCGCGCTGGTGGTCTTGAGCTTTTGTTCGGCATTGGCCAGGGCGTTTTGCGCCGAGGTCAGGTCGTCGCGGGCGTGGGACAGCTCTTCCTGGGAAATCGCCCCGCCGGCGGCGAGGTTCTTGCGCCGGCTGAAGTTGTCCTGGGCCTTTTGCACTTCGGCTTTCTGCGCATTGACCTGTGCTTTCATGCCATCCACATCGCTGTACAGGCCACGCACCTGACGCACGGTACGGGCCAGATTGGCCTGGGCGTTTTGCAGACCGATTTCGGCGTCGTTCGGGTCAAAGTTCACCAACACCTGGCCTTCATGCACCAGATCGCCATCGTCGGCGCCGATGCTGACCACAGTGCCCGTGACCAGCGGGGTGATTTCCACCACATTGCCGTTCACATAGGCGTCGTCGGTGCTTTCGCTCCAGCGTCCATAAAACTCGTGGTAGGCCCAGACACCCGCGCCGCTGAGCACGACGGCGGCAGCCAGCACCAGCAACATGAACTTGCGCTTGCCCGAGTCGGGGTTGCCTTGGGTGTTTTCCGGAGGTTGAGTTGTATCGGCAGTGGCCATGACAAGTACCTTGAATTAGTGGGTCAGCGTGGCTGGCGTGGCATTGGCCGAGGCGATGGCCTCAGGCTGGAAACCGCCGCCCAGCGCCTGCATCAGCTGGATCGACAGGTCGATCTGCTCGGCATTCAGGTTGGCCAGCTGACGCTGGGCCTGGAGCAATTGCTGCTCGATGCTGAGCACGTCCAGGTAGTTGCCGATGCCGGAACCGTAACGCTGGACCACGGTGTTGTAGGAATCCTGGGCGATGTCGGTGGCATGCTGCTGGGCAGCGATCTGCCGGCCGATATCGCGCAGTTGGTTGACGCTGTCACTGACATCCCCCAGCGCCTTCACCAGGCTTTTGTTGTATTGCGCCACGGCGAGGTCGTAGTCGGCGTCGCGCGAATCGAGGTCGGCGCGCAAGCGGCCACCGTCGAAAATCGGCACAGAAATCGTCGGTGCAATGCTGAAGAAGCGGCTGGCCGATCCAAACATCGCATCGCCCAACAAGGACTCAGCGCCGGCAGCGGCGCTGAGGTTCAGGTTGGGGTAGAACCGGGTCTTGCCGGCGTCGATGCTTTTGCTCGCCGCCTCGACCCGCCAGCGCGCGGCGACCAGGTCCGGGCGACGCCCGAGCAACTCGGCCGGCAACACCGAAGGTAGCGCTACCGCACTCGGCTGAAGAATGTTCGGCCGGGCAATTTCATTGCCGCGGTCCGGACCTTTGCCGAGCAGCACCGCAAGGGCGATCTTCGCGCTGTTCAGGCGCTTTTCAGCGTCGATCAAATTGGCTAGGGAGGTGGCTTCGAGGCTTTCGGTCTGCTGGAACTGGTACTGGCTGTCGATCCCGGCCGTCAGGCGCCGCTGGCTCAGCTCGAGCATTTGCCGGGTACGCTTGAGGTCTTCGCTGGACAGGTCATACACGATGTGCGCCTGACCGAGATCGCTGTAGGCCCGGGCGACGTCGGCGGCCAGGGTCAGTTGCGCGGCCTGCTGGTCGACTTCGGCGGCACGGGCCTGGCCGAGGGCCGCTTCCCAGGCATCGCGCTGGCCGCCCCACAGGTCGAAGTTGTAGTTGAAGCTGGTGCTGATATTGCGAAGGGTGGCGTACGCGTCACCCTGCCCGAGCGGGTCCTGGTCCCGGGCCAGGCGCGAGCGGCTGACACCGGCGCTGGCATCCAGGGTCGGCATCCGCGCGGCGTCGGCGGCGTAGGCGGCGGCGCTGGCCTGGTGGGCACGGGCGTCGGCGATCTGCATGTCCGGGCTGTCGCGCAGGGCCTCGCGGATCAGGCCGTCGAGTTGCGGGTCGCCGAGGCTTTTCCACCAGTCGCTTTTCGGCCAGGCGGCCGGCGACAGGGTCACGCCGCCGAGGGATTGCCCGGCCTTGAAGTTTTTCGCGTCGAGGCTGACACCTTCGGTTTTCAGGCCGCTGTAACTGGCGCAACCGGCCAGGCTCATGGCCAGCAGCACCAGGCTCAAGCCGGCACGCAAGGGTTTACTGCTCATTTGTCACCTACCCGCAGCAGGGTGATCGAGTCACCGGCGGCTACCAAAATCTTCTTCAGAATCATCTCCAGGGTTTTCAGCTCATCTGGAGTGATGGCACCGGCCAGTTCATTCATGGCTTCGGCGCCGATGTGCGGCAACAGCCCGGCGAGCTTCTGGCCGTCTTCCGTGAGTACCAGCTGCACCTGACGGCGATCCGCCTCGGAGCGTTGGCGGGCGAGGAAGCCCTTCTGTTCCAGACGATCGAGCATGCGCGTCATCGAGCCGCTGTCCAGGGACAGATGACGGCACAACTCGCCCGGCGAATCGACGCCGTACTGGGCCATGATGATCAACACCTTGAACTGCGCGGCGGTGATGCCGTGGGGTTCCATGTGGGTGTCGATGATCCGGTCCTTGAGCAGCGCGGCGCGTCCGAGCAGCAGGCCGAGATGGCAATTGTGGAAATCGTCTGGAGAGAAATGTTTCATCTGACCACCAATTAGCTGCCTAGGCAGTGAATATATGTCTAAATGTTACTGCCTAGGCAGCGAATGTCAACGCAATAGTTAGCATGCTTTGTAAATAGTTGACTAATGGCATCAGATTTTGTGCTGTCCACGCCGACGCCTTCGCGAGCAAGCCCGCTCCCACAGGGATCACGCTGAACCTGTGGGAGCGGGCTTGCTCGCGAATGGGGTGACTCGGTCTTTTGTAGGAAATGCGGGCTTAGAAATCCCGCTTGTAGAAGATGTCCAGCGAACTGGCCACGCCGCCGGCGGCCTCGAGGTAGACCCTTTTGCTCAGCTTGTAGCGCAGGGCAATGGTGTTGGCCGGTTCGAACACGCCGACGCCATAACGCAGGCTGAGTTTCTCGGAAATATTACCGCTGGCCACCACACTGGTGGCGTCGCCACTGCCCTGGGTGTCGAGCTGGAAGTCCTGGATGCCCAGGTTCTTGGCAATGCCGCTGGTCACACCGGAACTGCCCATCAAGCCCAACCCGAGGGCCGCCTGGGCGAGCATGTTGTTGTCTTCGCCATTGCTGCTCAGCGGACGCCCGAGCACCAGATAGGACAAGGCCTGCTCCTGGCTCATCGCCGGTTCCGAAAAGATTTGCGTGGTCGGTTGTTCGGCGCTGCCACTCAAACGAATGCCGGCGATGATGTCGTCGGTCTTGCGAATGGCTTCGATGTCCAGGTACGGCTGATCGATGGGCCCGGCAAACAGCAAACGTGCCCGGCGCACCGACAGCCGCTGGCCATAGGCGCGGTAACGCCCGTCGTTGAGCCACAGCTCGCCACGGGTGTCCATGTTGTCGCCGATGTGCACATGCCCCTGCACATTCGCCGTCAGGCCAAACCCGGCAAAGCTCAGTTTGTCCTCGCCGACCAGCACTTCGATGTCCATCTTCATTGCCAGCGGTGGCTTGCCCTCCTCGGTCTGCTGACCGACGATCACCGTGTCATCGGAGACCTTGACCGTCGACGGCGGCAATTCACGAATGGTGATTTCGCCCCTGGGCACCAGCACCTTGCCGGCGATGGCCAGCTCATCGCCCTTCATTGAAATCTTCAGGTCCGGTGCGACTTCAAGCTTGGCGTAAGGCTCGACGGTGACCGGCAATTGCGTGCCCTTGAGCACCAGATCCACCACCAGCGCCTGACCCCAGGCGATGTTGCCGTTCAAGCGGCCCTGCCCGGCCTTGCCGCTGTTCCAGCCACCGTTCAGTTGCACGCTTTCACCGGCGATGAGCGCCTGAACGTGCAGGTTTTGCAACTCCATCGGCAATTCAGGCCCGGCCACCACGCCGTCACTGAGTTGCAGACTGCCATTGACCTGCGGCGCCAAAAGTCCGCCGGAAATCGTGCCGCTGCCATTCAGGCGCCCCGTCAGCTTCTCGACCATTGGCACGAATGGCCGAGCCACCGACAAGTCCAGCCCGCTCAAACGGAACGAGCCGCTCAACGGCTTGTTCTTCGGCAACGGATTGAGCTGCGCCTGCACCATCAATTCGCCGAGCTTGCCGCCGACGAAATTGAGTTCGGTGTCGATACGTTTGGGCGTGAGTTTGCTGGTGAGTTTCAGGGTCTGGTACGGGAAGTCCAGCCACTGGTCCTTGTCCTTGATGCGCAACGTGCCGCCACCAGCATCGACACTGACCTGGCCGTTGGGGCCACTGGCCGGCAGATCCAGTTGCAGGTCGGCATTGAGCCGCCCCTGCCAGGCGAAATCCTTCGGCAACCACTGTGCGAGGCTGTCGATCGGGAACTGCTTGAGGTGATAACGCAGCTTCGGCTCTGGCATCAGGCGCGAGTCTTCCCCGCACAGGCTGGCCTGGCCGGATGCCCAGCAATGGGCACCGAAGTTGATTTTGCCGTCCGCCAGGCGTTCGAGTTTCGCCGGCCCTTGCAGCTTCCAGTCCTGGCCACCGGCCTGGATATCACCGCTGGCCAGGCGTCCACGCCAATTGCCTTTATCCAGCGCACCGTCCAGACCCAGCGCCAGTTTCAGTTTCGGCCCTTGCAGATCGAGGCTCAGCTTCTGGTTCTTGATATCGCCCTGGCCACTGGCGGTCAGGGTTCCCAGCGAGGTGTCACCGGCCTGGATGCCGCTGCCCTTGAGATCGACTTTCGCCCGTTGCGCATTGTCCAGCGTGGCGTCCAGGTTCAGGCTTTGCAGGCGATTGTCCTGGAAAACCAATTGCGAGCCTTGCAAGTCAAGCTTGCCCTGGGGCGCCTTGAGTGTGCCGGCGACATCCACGCGGCCATTGAGTTGGCCGCGCAGCTCTGGCCAGAGCTGGGCCAGGCGCGGCAGCTTGAGATCGATCTGCCCGGCGAGTTTCTGTTGCAGGCTGCCCTTGCCGCTGATGCTGTTCTCGCCCAGGCGAACCTGCAGGGCGTTGAGGTTCCATTGCTCACCACGGCCATCGGCCTTGGCCTGGATCACCGCTGGCTGGCCGCGCAGTTTGCCCTTGAGGTCCAGGTCGGCGTTGAGGCTGAGCACTTCGTTTTTCAATTCGCCCGTGCTGCGCAACGGCCCCGCCAGCGTGCCCGGCAGCTCCGCGACCCAGTACGCCGGGTTGATCGCCGACAGGTCCAGCGCGGTGTCCCAGGCAATACCGTCGGCGAACTGCAGGTTCAGGTGCCCTTCAGCCTTACCCTGCCCGGCCTGGAGTTGAATCTGTTGCAGGTAGATTGTCTTCAGGTCGCCCGCGAACGGACTGGCCAGGGTGAAGGCACCGGCCGGACCATCCGCCGCGGCTTCAAAATGACCAAGGTACTTGCCGTCGGTGTAGGACACCTCACCGTTGAAGCGGCGCAACGCCACCTCCGGCTCGTCGATCAATGGATAGAGACGGTGCCACGGGAAGTCCAGCCAGTCGATTTTCGCTTCGGCGCTCAGGCCTTTGCTCCAATCCACGAGCCCTGTGAGCTTGAGGCTTTGCTTGTCGTTGGCGGTCAGGTCGAGCGCGGCGATCTGCGCGCCGTTGGCGTCGACCTTGCCTTGCAGCGCCAGGGCGACCGGCCCTTGCTCGGCGGGCAGCGTGGCCTTGCCGAGCAGCGCGTAGCCGTTCTTCAAGTCGCCGGCACCGCTGAGTTCAAGCTGATTGAGTTGCAGGGTGTCCGGCAGATCGGCACCGGGTTTGAAGCCATCGGCGGTGATCCGCACCTTGGCCGGCAGGTTGTCCACCAGCGGTTGCAGTTCGCCGGTCAGTTGCCCGTTGAGGTAACCGCTGCTGTCGGCTCTGAGATTGAGGGTTTTCAGCAGGTCGCCATCAATCTTGAGCGCCAGCTCCCACGGCGCGGGGGTCGACAGGGTCAACTTGCCTTGCGCGTGAAGCGGCCAATTGCCGATCGGTTGCAGCGAGCCGGACAGGTTCAGGTTGAGGTCATCGCGCTGCAAATGCACGGAATCGATCTGCATGCCCTCAGGGGTCCAGTGTGCTGCCAGCTGCAAACCCTTGAGCTCTTCACTGCCGTTGAACAGCAGGCTGCCGACCTTGACATCTCCCAACTCGATGGCCAGCGGCAACTTCAGTTCCGGCAGGGTAATCGGGCCGCTGTCCGGCTCTTCGGAACCCGGCGGGAACGTCAGGCTGACCTGGTCGGCCTGCAATTGCTCGATGCACAAGGTCATGCGGGTCAGGCACAACGGCGACCAGGCGAAAATCATCTGGTTCAGTTCAATCCGGCTGGTGTCCTGCTGCCACAACACACGGTCAGCACTCCACTGCCCGCCCAACCGGCCCTGGAAGTTGTCCAGGGTCAATCCCGGCACGAAGCCCAACGCCCAACGGCTGCCCGTCGCCGTGCCCAGCACAGTGGCCAGCGTCAGGACAACCAGCATCAACAGTGCGGCTATCGCCAACAGCGTTACTTTCAAACCACGCTTCACAGCTCAGGCCCCATGGAAAAGTGCAGTCGAATGCCACCATCGTCGTCCAGTGCATGGGCCAGGTCGAGGCGGATCGGCCCCACCGGCGATACCCAGCGCACGCCGATACCGACCCCGGTCTTGAGGCTCGGCAGTTCGAGGGTGTTGAAGGCGTTGCCTTGGTCGACAAAGGTCGCTATCCGCCATTTTTCGGCGACCGAATACTGATACTCCGCGCTGGCGGCCACCATGTAGCGGCCACCGATGCGATCGCCGTCGGAGTTTTCCGGCGACAGGCTCTGATAGTCGTAGCCGCGCACGCTCTGATCGCCACCGGCGAAGAAGCGCAACGATGGCGGTACAGATTTGAAGCCGTTGGTGGCACTGCCGCCGACCTGCACCCGTCCGAGGAAGCGGTGTTTATCGAACACCGTAGTCAGGCCTTTGACCAATGCCGTGCCATAGAGCAGGTTGCTGTCGGAACCCAGCCCCTCCTTGGCCACCTTGGATTCGAATTGCAGGCGATAGCCGTTGTGCGGATCGATGCGGTTGTCGCTTTTGAGGTACGAATAACTCACACCGGGCATCAGCAAGGTGCTGAGTCCCGAGTCATCGCCCAGTTGGTAATCTTCGCGCTGCCACTTCAGCGACACCACCCGTTGCCAGCCGCTGGGCAGTTTGCTGTGCCACTCGGGGCCGAGGGTCAGCAACTTGCTGTGGCTTTCCTTATCGGCGATTTCTTCATTCTGGTAGCCACCGGCAAAACGCAGTTTGTCGGTCAGTGGCGGGTCCAGCGGAATGTCGTAGAACAGCCCGACGTTTTGCCGGGGTGCCGAGACTTCGGTTTCCCAGCCATAACTGTGCCCTTGTGGGTTGACCCAGTGCCGGGTCCAGTTGGCCTTGGCCCGTGGGCCGACGTCGGTGGAGAAACCCAGGCCCAGGCCCATGGTCCGTGGCTTGCGGGTTTCGAGCTTGACGTCTACCGGGATCGCATTCTCTTTTGACGCCGCGGGTGCTGCGTCCACGCGCACGCCTTCGAAGTAGCCACTCGATTGCAGGTTCTGATTGAGTTCGGCAATCAGCTCCGAGTCGTAAGGTGTACCGGCCTTGAAGGGCACCATGCGCTGCAGCAGTTCGTCATCGAACGGCGTATCGCCCTCGAAACTGACCTTGCCCAAGGAATAGCGTGGACCGCTTTCATAGATAAGGTCGATATCGGCAACGCCGGCCCGGGGGTCGACCGACAGTGTCGAACGGGTGAAACGGCCGCTGAAAAAGCCATAACGCGAAGCCTGGTTCTGGATCAGGCGCTTGGCGTCCTCGTAATGCCCATGGTTGAGCACGGCACCGGGCTTGAGCGCGTCGCTTTTGGGGATTCGAAAGGATTTGAGGGACGCCGCGGGTCCTTCGACTCGCACCGTGACATTGCGCAAGTGCACCGGCTCGCCGGGGTCGACCTTCAACACCAGGCGTGGCTTTTCGCCACCCTTCACTTCGCTGTCGATGTGCGGCTGGTAATAACCCAAGGCCTGGGCGGCCTTGCGCGCCTGCTCCTCGGCGCCACGACTGAAGCGCTGCAAGGCTTCTTCGTCACGATCGCCGAGGCTGCCGATATAGCCCTCTATATTGGCCTTCAGTTCATCGTTGGACGGTTTGATCCGCACATCCAATTCACTTTGCGCCAGCGCCGTGCAGCTGGATAACAGCATAAGCACGCCACTGGTAAATCTTCCTGGAAACTTCATAGGCGCGGATGCTATCACGAGCATGGTTCATGAACACGGAAGCGTGATAGAGCCTGACATGCCCGGAAAGTTCGTGGTCTAAGCCGTTGCTGTTTGTAACACCTGGGGATTGGGGTGAAAAAACACGTGTTCGCGAACCGGCCCAACCGCAACTTCACCGATTTCCTCATAGCCCTGACGTTTATAGAACTCCAGATAGCGAGGGTTCCCGGTGTCGAGGATCACGCCCTGTGAGTGTTCATCCACCGCGCACCAGTTGTGCACGGCTTGCAACAGCTGTTCGCCGAAATGCTGGCCCTGGAACTGCGGGTGAACCCCCAGCAACGGCAAGACGTGCACCGAGTCGTTCGGCACGCAGGCCTCCACGGCAGCGTGATACTCGAGGTAGCGACGGGTGCAGCGAAATCCCGTGCTGAGCACCATGCGCAGGCGCCACGCCCAACTTTCGGTGACCCCAAGGCGACGTTGCGGCGGCGCAATCAGGGCGATGCCGATCAGGCGGTCGTTGACCAGCAGACCGATGGCCGGCAGGTCCTGGAGAAAATGCTGGGTCACCAGTTCGCGCACCGTGGCGCGAACCCGCTGTTCGTAACCGGGGCGTTCAGCTTCGAACAGATAGCCGAAAGTCGGTTCGTGTCGATAAGCCTGGTACAGCAGCGAACGGGCTTCACGGGCGTAGCCGCTGTCGAGCATGTGAATATCGGCGATGGCGGTCGAGGTTTCGGGCATGACGGTTGATCTCCCCGGCACAGCTCGGATGGCTGCGCTCCTGTTGTTACGAGCTGATCGGTGCTGTCACAGTTCCTTACAGATCCGCAATCAGTGTAGGCAATGAAATAGCCTTCGCGAGCAAGCCCGCTCCCACAAAAGCAAAGGCCGGCGCATAAACCTGTGGGAGCGGGCTTGCTCGCGAAAAGGCCATCACTGCCCACACAAGGCTGACTGGAAAAACTCAATCCCCTCACCCCACACTGGCCCGATTCCCCCATGTCAGCTAGCATCGCCCTTTTGCCAGGACTGCCGACCATGAAGATCGTCTCCTTCAACATCAACGGGCTGCGCGCCCGTCCCCATCAGCTGGCGGCGCTGATCGAAAAGCACCAGCCCGATGTGATCGGCTTGCAGGAAACCAAAGTCCACGATGAGCAGTTCCCGCTGGCCGAGGTGCAGGCGCTGGGCTACCACGTGTATTTCCACGGGCAAAAAGGCCATTACGGCGTCGCCCTGCTCTCGCGCCAGGAACCGCTGGCCCTGCATAAAGGTTTCGCCACCGACGAAGAAGATGCCCAGCGGCGATTCATCTGGGGCACCTTCGCCGACGCCAACGGTGTACCGGTCACCATCATGAACGGTTATTTCCCACAGGGCGAAAGCCGCGACCACCCGACCAAATTCCCGGCCAAGGAACGCTTCTACGGCGACTTGCAGCAATTGCTGGAAAGCCAGTTCAAGAACGACCAGCCGCTGGTGGTGATGGGCGATGTGAACATTTCCCCGGAAGACTGCGACATCGGCATCGGCCCGGACAACATGAAGCGCTGGCTGAAAACCGGCAAATGCAGCTTCCTGCCGGAAGAGCGCGAGTGGATGGCCCGCCTGAAGAACTGGGGCCTGGTCGACAGTTTCCGTCACCTGAACCCGGACGTGACCGACACCTTCAGCTGGTTCGACTACCGCAGCCGTGGCTTCGAAGACGAACCCAAGCGAGGCCTGCGCATCGATCTGATCCTCGCCTCCCACGGCTTGCTGCCGCGTGTGAAGGCCGCCGGTGTGGACTACGAGCTGCGCGGCATGGAAAAACCTTCGGACCATGCGCCGATCTGGCTTGAGTTGAGCTGATCCCGAGACGTACGCAACACCAATGTGGGAGCGGGCTTGCTCGCGAAAGCGGTGTGTCATTCAACAATGATGTCGACTGATACGCCCTCTTCGCGAGCAAGCCCGCTCCCACATTGGAAAAGTGTCATTTTTCGGAAACCTTACTGACTTAATCTCCCGACACCTCCCTTGGCTATATAAGGTGCCGGCATGATGCTGCGCGTATTGTTCCTGTTGATGCTGTGCCTCGGCTTGCCACACCTGGCGGCTGCCGGCAATTTGCCGACAGCCGGACAAGGCCCGGTGCTGCGCATTCAGGGCTCCAACACCATCGGTGCAGCCCTGGGACCGGCGCTGGTCGAGGGCCTGCTGGGCGAACAGGGCCTGCGCAGGATTCACCGCGAAACCCTGGCTACCGCCAACGAACTGCGCATCGTGGGTGAAACCGATCAGGGCAGCCGGGTTGTCGTTGAAGTCGCAGCCCACGGTTCGAGCACTGGTTTTGCCGCCCTGAAAGCCGCCAATGCCGACCTCGCCGCCTCATCGCGCCCGATCAAGGACAGCGAACGGATGAGCCTTGCATCCCTGGGCGATCTGAAAAGCCCGGGTGCCGAACAAGTCATCGCCATCGATGGCCTGGCGATCATCCTGCACCCGGACAATCCGCTGACTCAACTCGGCACCGAGCAACTGGCGCGCATTTTCAGTGGCGAAGTCAAAACCTGGGAAGACATCGGCGGCCGCGGCGGGCCGATTCACCTGTATGCGCGGGATGATCAGTCCGGTACCTACGACACCTTCAAGGAGCTGGTCCTGAGTGATCGAGGGAAAAGTCTCAGTAGCGCGGCGAAACGCTTCGAATCCAGTGAACAACTGTCCGACGCCGTGAGTGCAGACCCACAAGGCATTGGTTTTATCGGCCTGCCCTACGTGCGTCGGGCCAAAGCCGTGGCGATTGTCGATGGGCAATCACAAGCCATGCCGCCACTGGACAACCTGATTGCCACGGAAGACTATCCGCTGTCCCGCCGACTGTTTTTTTATCTGCCACCGAGCGGAAACAACCCTTGGGCCGATGCACTGGCGGCGTTCGCCCAAAGCAGTAAAGGACAAGCGATTGTCGCCGCCAACGGTTTCATCGCCCAGACCGTCCAGGCCATGACCGTGACACCCAATGCGTTGATGCCCGAGGGTTATCAGGCCCTCAGCCGTCATGCGCAGCGTTTGTCGGTCAACTTTCGTTTCGAGGAAGGCAGCGCAACGCTGGACAACAAGGCGCAACAAGACTTGTCCCGGGTGCTCGACTATATAAAGCAGCACGACAAAACCAATGGCCAGGTAACACTGGTGGGCTTTGGCGATGCCAAGAGCGACCCGGCGCGCGCCGATCTGTTGTCGAAGCTGCGGGCCATGGCGGTAAGGCGGGAGTTGGTGAAAAGCGGTGTGGTGTTTCGCGAGATTCGCGGGTTTGGAGCGCAGATGCCGGTGGCGGCCAATAGCGCCGATGAGGGAAGGATCAAGAATCGGCGGGTTGAGGTTTGGGTGTATTGAATCTGATGTTGCTGTATTGAATGGAATGACGCCTTCGCGAGCAAGCCCGCTCCCACACTGAATCTGCGCCATGTAGAGATCCAATGTGGGAGCGGGCTTGCTCGCGAAGGCAGGCGCCGCGGTATTACTGCCCGCTACGCATCATCTCTTTCGGCACATACTTGCCGATCTCGAACTTGCCGATCGCCGCACGGTGCACTTCGTCCGGGCCGTCGGCCAGGCGCAGGGTGCGCTGCATCGCGTACATGTAGGCCAGCGGGAAATCGTTGGAAACCCCTGCCCCGCCATGGATCTGGATCGCCCGGTCGATCACCCGCAGCGCAACGTTTGGCGCGACGACCTTGATCTGTGCGATCTCGCTGCGGGCCACTTTGTTGCCAACGGTGTCCATCATGTACGCCGCCTTGAGTGTCAGCAGGCGTGCCATGTCGATTTCCATCCGCGAATCGGCGATCTTGTCGACGTTACCGCCCAGCCGCGCCAGGGGCTTGCCGAATGCCGTACGGCTCACCGAGCGCTTGCACATCAGTTCCAGCGCACGCTCGGCCATACCGATCGAACGCATGCAGTGGTGAATCCGGCCCGGACCAAGGCGACCTTGAGCGATTTCGAAGCCGCGTCCTTCGCCCAGCAGGACGTTTTCGTACGGCACCCGGACGTTTTCAAACAGCACTTCGGCGTGACCATGAGGCGCATCGTCGTAACCGAACACCGGCAGCGGACGCACAATCTTCACGCCGGGGGTATCGACCGGCACCAGAATCATCGAGTGCTGGGCGTGGCGTGGCGCGTCCGGATTGCTCAGCCCCATGAAAATCAGGATTTTGCAGCGAGGATCGCAAGCCCCCGAGGTCCACCATTTCTTGCCGTTGATCACCCACTCATCACCATCGCGCACCGCACGGGCGGCCATGTTGGTGGCATCGGAGGACGCCACGTCCGGTTCGGTCATGGCGAATGCCGAGCGAATCTCGCCGCGCAGCAAGGGTTCGAGCCAGCGTTGCTTCTGTTCTTCGTTGGCATAACGCACCAGCACCTCCATGTTGCCGGTGTCCGGTGCCGAGCAGTTGAACGGCTCTGGCCCCAGCAGCGAGCGGCCCATGATTTCCGCCAGCGGCGCGTATTCGAGGTTGGTCAGACCGGCACCGAGCTCAGACTCAGGCAGAAACAAATTCCACAGCCCTTCAGCCTTGGCCTTGAGTTTGAGTTCTTCCATGATCGCGGTCGGCTGCCAGCGGTCGCCCTCGGCGACCTGGCGCTCGAACACGGCTTCGGCGGGATAAACGTAGGTGTCCATGAACGCTGTTACGCGCTCACGCAGTTCCTGAACCTTGGGCGAATAAGCGAAATCCATGAGCGAGATACCTTCTTGGGGGAGGTTGTTTAGATCATGCAATCGATGCTAGAACAGCCATGAAAATTTACCTAGCCTATTCTCGGCGTGTATAAACATTCATCACCGATATATGATCGGCTGATCGTCAAGGTCAGCCCGCCCACACAATAAGAGAGCCGCGTAATGAATCTGAGCAAGGTCGATCTCAACCTTTTCATCGTCTTCGACGCGATCTACACCGAAGCCAACCTGACCCGCGCCGGGCAGATTGTCGGCATCACCCAACCGGCGGTGTCGAACGCTCTGGCCCGCCTGCGCGAGACCTTCAACGACCCGCTGTTCGTACGCACGGCCCAGGGCATGGTGCCGACGCCCATGGCGCAGAACATCATCGGCCCGGTGCGCAATGCGCTCTCACTGCTACGCGTGTCGGTGCAGGAAAGCCGCATTTTCAACCCGCAGCAAGCGGTCAAGACCTATCGCATCAGCATGACCGACCTCACCGAAGCGGTGATCCTGCCGCCGTTGTTCCAGCGCCTGCGCCGCCTGGCGCCGACGGTGATCATCGAGAGTTTTCTGTCCAAACGCCGCGAGACCACCAAGGAACTGGCGGCCGGCCGCCTGGACTTTGCGGTCGATGCGCCGCTCAACACCGACCCGCAAGTGCGTCACGTCAAGTTGATGGAAGACCGCTACGTGTGCGCCATGCGCAAGGGGCATCCGCTGGCGGGCAAGGAAAAACTCACGCTGGATGACTACCTCAGCCTGACCCACATCCATATTTCCAGCCGCCGCAGCGGCCTCGGCTATGTCGACCTGGCGCTGGGCAAGATGGGCATCCAGCGCAAGATCGCCCTGCGTTCCCAGCATTACCTGATGGCCTCGCAGGTGTTGCAGCAGACGGACATGGTCATGACCGTGCCGGAACGCTTCGCCCGCCGTAACGACCTGCACGCCTTTTATCTGCCGGTCAACGATGTGCCGCCGGTGGAAACCCACCTTTACTGGCACGAAAGCACTGACCAGGACCCTGCGAACCGCTGGATGCGCGAGCAGATGATCGAGTTGTGCCAGCAGGTGACGGCGCAGGAGAAGAAGCTCGAGAAGGTGTAGGGCTTGATACCGGGGTGCCCCCATCGCGAGCAAGCTCGCTCCCACAGGGATCTGTGCAGGGCACCAGTTTTGTGTCCACTGAAGATCCAATGTGGGAGCGAGCTTGCTCGCGAAGGGGCCAGCAAGAACACTGAAAATTCACGCCCCTTGACGTAAACGTCAACCTGCCATTAGCTTAGCGCCATGACCTTTTGCGAGCGCTTCCATGAGCAGCCAGACCTACAGCATTTCCGACCTCGCCCGCGAGCTCGACATCACCACCCGCGCCATTCGCTTTTATGAGGAGCAAGGCCTGCTCAGCCCCGAGCGCCGTGGTCAGGAACGCATTTACTCGCCCCGGGACAAAGTCAGCCTGAAGCTGATCCTGCGGGGAAAACGCATCGGTTTCTCGCTGGCTGAATGCCGCGAGCTGATCGAGCTTTACGATCCGTCCAGCGGTAACACCAAACAGTTGCACAGCATGCTGGCGAAAATCAGCGAGCGCCGTGAGCAGCTTGAACAACAGTTGCTGGACATCGAACAGATGAAACTGGAGCTCGATACTGCCGAAGAGCGCTGCGTACAGGCGCTGGAGCAGACCCTCAAAAGCCAGGAATCGATTCAATAAATCCACACCGCCCCCCTGTAGGAGCGAGCTTGCTCGCGATGGTCGTTAACGATAACGCGTGTTTGCTGGATAAACGCGGTGCCTGAGAACCCATCGCGAGCAAGCTCGCTCCTACAGGTTTCTCCGAACAATCAGCACAGGTCGAAGCCCATGTCCCTCCCCTCCCACGTACGCATTGTCGAAGTCGGCCCGCGCGACGGCCTGCAAAACGAAGCCCAACCCATCAGTGTTGCCGACAAGGTGCAACTGGTCGATGCACTGACCGCAGCCGGGCTCGGCTATATAGAAGTCGGCAGTTTCGTGTCGCCCAAGTGGGTGCCGCAGATGGCCGGCTCCGCCGAGGTTTTCGCGCAGATCCAGCGCAAACCGGGTGTGGTCTATGGCGCACTTGCTCCCAACCTGCGCGGTTTTGAAGATGCCCTCGCCGCCGGGGTCAAGGAAGTGGCCGTGTTCGCCGCGGCGTCCGAAGCGTTTTCCCAGCGCAATATCAATTGCTCGATCAGCGAAAGCCTGGAGCGTTTCGCGCCGATCATGGAGGCCGCCAGACAACAGGGAGTGACCGTGCGCGGGTACGTGTCCTGCGTGCTGGGCTGCCCCTATGAAGGTCACATTCCCCCGGAGCAAGTCGCTTTGGTCGCTCGCGAGCTCTATGCCATGGGCTGCTACGAGGTCTCGCTGGGGGACACCATCGGCACCGGCACCGCTGGCGCGACGCGGAAAATGTTCGAAGTGGTAGCAAAGGATGTACCCCGTGAAAAACTCGCCGGGCACTTCCACGACACCTACGGCCAGGCCGTGGCCAACATTTACGCCAGCCTGCTGGAAGGTATCTCGGTGTTCGACAGCTCCATCGCCGGTCTCGGCGGCTGTCCCTATGCCAAGGGCGCCAGCGGTAACGTCGCGACCGAAGACGTGGTTTACCTGCTGAACGGCCTGGGTATCGCCACCGGAATCGACCTCGACGCCCTGATGCTCGCCGGTCAACAGATTTGCAGCGTATTGGGTCGCCCGACCGGTTCCCGCGTGGCCAGGGCTCGCAGCGCACAGTGAGTGGGTTGAGTGTGTCCGGGTGTTACCGCGCAGACTCAAACGTGGGCACAAGCGAGTAACACGGAAACAAAATGTAGGGTTTTGCCTGAGTCGAAAAACCCTGCAAAACCGTAAAACGTTGATTTTAAAGACTTTTAAAAAGTTGGCACGGCTCCTGCTATATCTATCGCATAACAAGAATAAAAAAATTGCGGCAACCCTAATAAAAACAAGACGTAACGACTCTGACATAACAAAAACAACACGGCAGAGACGCAGCTAACAGATTTTTTTGGAGAAGATGTGCTTTTCAGGGTGCTTTTCGAAGTGACCCGCGACCAGACAGAGAATAATAAAACTACCTTCAGGTAGCTCCCGTACTGGTTGGATCGCTCAGCGAAAAAGCAGATCAGCGCTCAAAAAAATACGTTTGCTCTTGATCCCGGATGGGGATCGCCAAAAACAGCGGTAAAGGGCAACGGTTGCCAAAAACAACAACAGACCGACCCTCAATAATAAAAAAAGAGCACGCGCAACGACAAATTAAAGGGGAGCTTCGGCTCCCCTTTGTGCTGTCTGGCATTCAGGTTTTCCTCGATCAAAACTGTGGGAGCGGGCTTGCTCGCGAAGGCGTCGGATCAGTCAATACATGTATCGACTGATCCGACGCCTTCGCGAGCAAGCCCGCTCCCACATTAGGTTGTGTTCAGCCTTTGTTGATGCGCAACTCCTCGATACTGATCTCGCGCATCCGGAATTTCTGGATCTTGCCGGTCACGGTCATTGGAAACTCTTCCACGAACTTGAAGTAACGCGGCGTCTTGAAGTGCGCGATGCGCTCCTTGCACCAGGCTTGCAGCTCTTGTTCGGTAGCGCTGTGGCCGGGGTGGAACTTGATCCAGGCAACGATCTCTTCGCCGTAGCGCGAGCATGGAATGCCGATTACCTGAACATCCGCAACGGCCGGATGCGTGAAGAAAAACTCTTCCAGCTCCCGCGGGTAAATATTCTCACCGCCACGGATGATCATGTCCTTGTTGCGCCCGGCAATACACACGTACCCCTCATCGTTCATGCTCGCCAGATCACCGGTGTGCATCCAGCCTGCCTGATCGATGGCTTCTGCGGTGCCTTCGGGGTTGTTCCAGTAACCCAGCATCACGCTGTAACCGCGAGTGCACAGCTCACCGATGGTGCCCCGCGGCACCAGGTTGCCGGCTTCGTCGATGATCTTGCTTTCAAGCTGCGGCTGGGTGCGGCCGACGGTGGTCACGCGCAGTTCCAGGTCGTCTGAAGGACCGGTCTGCAATGACACCGGACTGGTTTCCGTCATGCCGTAGGCAATCTGCACTTCGCTCATGTGCATTTCGCTGATGACCCGACGCATCACTTCAATAGGACAGGTTGCGCCTGCCATGATCCCGGTGCGCAGGCTCGACAGATCGAATTCGGCACGTTGAGGTTGATCGAGCATGGCGATGAACATGGTCGGCACGCCGTACAGCGCCGTGGCTTTTTCGTCAGCCACAGTGCTGAGGGTCAGCAACGGATCGAACGCGTCGTTCGGATAAATCATCGTGCTGCCATGGGTGATGCAGCCGAGATTGCCCATGACCATGCCGAAGCAGTGATACAAGGGCACCGGGATCACCAGGCGATCGGCCGCCGTCAGGCCCAGGCTTTCACCGACCATGTAACCGTTGTTGAGAATGTTGTAGTGACTGAGGGTCGCGCCCTTGGGGAAACCGGTAGTGCCAGAGGTGTACTGGATATTCACCGGCTGATCGAAATGCAGGCTGTTCTGGCGCTCATGCAGTTGCTCGACCGTCACGCTGCCCGCCAGACCGGCCAGTTGCGACCAGGGCAGGAACCCCGACGGCGGCTGGGCATCCAGGCTGATTACGCCACGCAACTGCGGCAACCGCTCGCTCTGCAGTTTGCCGATGGATTGCTCGGCCAGCTCGGGCACCAGGCCTTGCAGCATCGCGTGATAGTTCGACGTCTTGAAGGCGCCGGCGCAAACCAGCCATTGGCAGCCGGATTGCTTGAGCACGTATTCGAGTTCGGAACTGCGATACGCCGGATTGATATTGACCAGGATCACGCCGATTTTCGCGGTGGCAACCTGGCTGATGCACCACTGCGCACAGTTCGGCGCCCAGATACCAAGGCGGTCCCCGGCTTGCAGCCCCAGCGCCAGCAGCGCCCTGGCGTGCAGGTCCGCAGCCTCGGCCAGTTGCCGCCAGGTGTAACGCAGCTGTTGATGGCGCACCACCAGCGCCTCCCCGTCCGGGTACTGCGCGACCGTGTTGTCGAACGCCTGGCCGATGGTCATCGCCAGCAAGGCTTTGTCCTGGGAACCACGGGTGTAACTGCGTTGCGGGCTTGCACTGGGTTGATCCATGACGACCCCTATTGTCTTTATTTATGGGCTACCGGCGGTCCCTTGTGGGAGCGGGCTTGCTCGCGAAAGCGGTGTATCAGACAACATGAATGTCGACTGACAGGACGCCTTCGCGAGCAAGCCCGCTCCCACAGGATGGGTCCGCGTTCTATCTTGAACTGCCTCTACTCTCGCTCAAGTTGACGTTAACGTAAAGGGTGATTGACAGCCATTCGTCACAGGCTTACGTTAACGTAAAGGTGAGAACCCAATCACGGCCCTCCCCCGCCCCACAAAAAAGCCAAAAGGTGACCCATGAGCTATCCATCCCTGAACTTTGCCCTCGGTGAAACCATCGACATGCTGCGCGATCAGGTCCAGTCCTTCGTCGCCAAGGAGATCGCCCCGCGCGCCGCTCAGATCGACATCGACAACCTGTTCCCCGCCGACCTGTGGCGCAAATTCGGCGACATGGGCCTGCTGGGCATTACCGTGCCGGAAGAGTACGGCGGCGCTGGCCTGGGTTACCTGGCTCACGTGGTCGCCATGGAAGAAATCAGCCGCGGCTCGGCCTCGGTGGCCCTGTCCTATGGCGCCCACTCCAACCTCTGCGTCAACCAGATCAACCGCAACGGCAACCACGAACAGAAATCCAAATACCTGCCGAAGCTGATCAGAGGCGAGCACATCGGCGCGCTGGCCATGAGTGAGCCGAATGCCGGTTCCGACGTGGTCTCGATGAAACTGCGCGCCGACAAGCGTGGCGACCACTACGTGCTCAACGGCAGCAAGACCTGGATCACCAACGGTCCGGACGCCAACACCTACGTGATCTACGCCAAGACCGACATGGAAAAGGGCCCCCACGGCATCACCGCGTTCATCGTCGAGCGCGACTGGAAAGGTTTCAGCCGCAGCAACAAGTTCGACAAGCTCGGCATGCGCGGTTCGAACACCTGCGAGCTGTTCTTCGATGACGTCGAAGTGCCGGAAGAAAACATCCTCGGCGTGCTCAACGGCGGCGTGAAAGTGCTGATGAGCGGCCTCGACTACGAGCGCGTCGTCCTTTCAGGTGGCCCGACCGGCATCATGCAGGCGTGCATGGACCTGATCGTGCCGTACATCCACGACCGCAAGCAGTTCGGCCAAAGCATCGGCGAATTCCAGCTGATCCAGGGCAAGGTCGCCGACATGTACACCCAGCTCAACGCCAGCCGCGCCTACCTGTACGCCGTGGCCCAGGCTTGCGAGCGCGGCGAAACCACGCGCAAGGACGCCGCCGGCGTGATCCTCTACAGCGCCGAACGCGCCACGCAAATGGCTCTGGACGCGATCCAGATTCTCGGTGGCAACGGCTACATCAATGAATTCCCGGCCGGCCGTCTGTTGCGTGACGCCAAGCTGTACGAAATCGGCGCGGGCACCAGTGAGATCCGTCGCATGCTGATCGGTCGCGAACTGTTTAACGAGACGAAATGAATTTCGTCAGCTGCAAGCGGCAAGCTTCAAGCGACAAGCAGAAGCGATCCTCTTGCAGCTTGAAGCTTGCCGCTTAAAGCTGCTTACGGAGTAAGCCATGATTCTGCATACCCAGCTCAACCCTCGTTCAGCGGAGTTCGCCACCAACAGCGCGGCGATGCTCAAGCAGGTCGACGCGCTGCACACCCTGCTCGCCCAAGTGGCACAAGGTGGCGGCCCGAAGGCTCAGGAACGCCACACCTCGCGGGGCAAACTGCTGCCTCGCGAGCGCATCAACCGCTTGCTCGATCCGGGTTCGCCGTTTCTGGAGATCAGCCAACTGGCGGCGTATGAGGTGTATGGCGAAGACGTCCCCGCTGCGGGCGTGATTGCCGGGATCGGTCGTGTGGAAGGCGTCGAGTGCATGATCGTCGCCAACGACGCCACGGTAAAAGGCGGCTCGTATTACCCCCTGACCGTGAAAAAACACCTGCGCGCCCAGACCATTGCCCAGCAGAACCGCCTGCCGTGCATCTACCTGGTGGATTCGGGCGGCGCCAACCTGCCGCGTCAGGATGAAGTGTTCCCTGACCGTGAGCACTTCGGCCGGATCTTCTTCAACCAGGCCAACATGAGCGCCATGGGCATTCCGCAGATTGCCGTGGTCATGGGCTCCTGCACCGCTGGCGGCGCCTACGTGCCGGCGATGGCCGACGAAGCGATCATGGTCCGCGAACAAGCGACGATCTTCCTCGCCGGTCCGCCGCTGGTGAAGGCCGCGACCGGTGAAGTGGTCAGCGCCGAAGACCTCGGCGGGGCCGATGTGCACTGCAAGATTTCCGGTGTGGCCGACCATTACGCCGAGAGCGATGAACACGCCCTGGCGCTGGCGCGCCGCAGTGTGGCCAACCTCAATTGGCGCAAACAAGGCGAGGTTCAACAACGCACGCCGATCGCCCCGCTCTACGGCAGCGACGAGTTGTACGGCGTGGTGCCGGCCGATGCCAAGCAGCCGTTCGACGTGCGCGAAGTCATCGCGCGACTGGTGGACGGGTCGGTGTTCGACGAGTTCAAGGCGCTGTTCGGGACAACGCTGGTCTGCGGTTTTGCTTACCTGCACGGTTACCCGATCGCTATCCTCGCCAATAACGGCATTCTGTTCGCCGAAGCGGCGCAGAAAGGCGCGCACTTCATTGAACTGGCATGCCAGCGCGGCATTCCGTTGTTGTTCCTGCAAAACATCACCGGCTTCATGGTCGGCCAGAAATACGAAGCCGGCGGTATTGCCAAGCACGGCGCGAAACTGGTGACGGCGGTGGCTTGCGCCAAGGTGCCGAAGTTCACGGTGATCATCGGCGGCAGCTTCGGTGCCGGTAACTACGGCATGTGCGGTCGCGCCTACGATCCGCGCTTCTTGTGGATGTGGCCAAACGCACGCATCGGGGTGATGGGCGCCGAGCAGGCGGCCGGCGTGCTGGTGCAGGTCAAGCGCGAACAGGCCGAACGCAGCGGCCATGGTTTCAGTGCCGAGCAGGAAGCCGAGATCAAGCAACCGATCCTCGACCAGTACGAAGAACAGGGTCACCCCTACTATTCCAGCGCGCGCCTGTGGGACGACGGTGTCATCGACCCGGCCCAGACCCGCGACGTACTGGCCCTGGCCTTGTCCGCGTCGTTGAACGCGCCAATCGAACCGAGCCGCTTCGGCGTGTTCCGGATGTGATTTTTTTGCTGTAGGAGCGAGCTTGCTCGCGATGGACGTTAACGATAACGCGTGTTTTCTGAAAAAACGCGCCGCCCTGTAGCCCATCGCGAGCAAGCTCGCTCCTACACAAGAGCCGTGGAGACGGACGAATATGAGCGACTTCAACACCCTCGAACTGCTGAGCGATCCGCGTGGTTTTGCCACCCTGTGGCTCAGCCGTGAAGAAAAGAACAACGCCTTCAACGCCGAAATGATCCGCGAACTGATCATCGCCCTCGACAAAGTCGCGAGCGATGCCAGCCTGCGATTCCTGATCGTGCGCGGCCGTGGCAAGCACTTCAGCGCCGGCGCTGACCTGGCCTGGATGCAGCAATCGGCCGAACTCGATTACGCCACCAACCTCGATGACGCCCGGGAACTGGCGGAGTTGATGTACAACCTGGCCAAACTGAAAGTGCCGACCCTGGCCGTGGTGCAAGGCGCAGCCTTCGGCGGCGCGCTGGGCCTGATCAGTTGCTGCGACATGGCCATCGGTGCCGATGACGCGCAGTTCTGCCTGTCGGAAGTGCGCATCGGCCTGGCACCTGCAGTGATCAGCCCATTCGTGGTGCAAGCCATCGGCGAGCGCGCGACCCGGCGTTATGCCCTGACGGCTGAGCGCTTTGGCGGGCAACGGGCACGGGAAATCGGCCTGTTGTCGGAGAGCTATGCCAGTGCCGAGCTGGAACAGAAAGTCGAGCAGTGGATCGACAATCTGCTGCTCAACAGCCCGGCGGCCATGCGCGCCAGCAAGGATCTGTTGCGCGAAGTCGGCGACGGCTCATTGACCCCGGCATTGCGCCGCTACACCGAAAACGCCATCGCCCGCATCCGCGTCAGCCCCGAGGGGCAGGAAGGCCTGCGTGCCTTCCTGCAAAAACGTCCGCCGAGCTGGCAAGCCGAAACCACCAAGGAGCCCCGTTGATGAGCGCACCTGTCCTCACCACCCTGCTGGTGTCCAACCGTGGCGAAATCGCTTGCCGGGTGATGCGCACCGCCAAGGCCCTGGGCCTGACGACCGTGGCCGTGCACAGCGCCACCGACCGTGACGCCCGGCACAGCCGCGAAGCCGACATTCGCGTTGACCTGGGTGGCAGCAAAGCCGCCGACAGTTATCTGCAGATCGACAAGCTGATCGCCGCCGCCAAGGCCAGCGGCGCCCAGGCGATTCACCCCGGCTATGGTTTTCTGTCGGAGAACGCCGGATTCGCCCGCGCCATTGAAAACGCCGGTCTGATTTTCCTCGGCCCACCGGCCTCGGCCATCGACGCCATGGGCAGCAAGTCCGCGGCCAAAGCCCTGATGGAAACCGCCGGCGTGCCACTGGTGCCTGGTTATCACGGCGAAGCCCAGGACCTGGAAACCTTCCGCGCCGCCTGCGAACGCATCGGCTACCCGGTACTGCTCAAGGCCACCGCGGGCGGTGGCGGCAAAGGCATGAAAGTGGTCGAGGACGTCAGCCAGCTGGCCGAAGCCCTGGCCTCGGCGCAGCGTGAGGCGCAATCGTCGTTCGGCGATTCGCGGATGCTGGTGGAGAAATACCTGCTCAAGCCACGTCATGTGGAAATCCAGGTGTTCGCCGACCAGCACGGCAACTGCCTGTACCTCAACGAGCGTGACTGCTCGATTCAGCGCCGGCACCAGAAAGTCGTCGAAGAAGCCCCGGCACCGGGCCTGAGCCCGGAACTGCGGCGCGCCATGGGTGAAGCGGCTGTGCGTTCGGCGCAGGCCATCGGCTACGTCGGTGCCGGCACCGTCGAGTTTTTGCTGGATGCCCGCGGCGAATTCTTCTTCATGGAGATGAACACCCGCCTGCAAGTCGAACACCCGGTCACCGAAGCCATCACCGGTCTCGACCTGGTGGCCTGGCAGATTCGCGTGGCACGCGGTGAAGCGTTGCCGATGACTCAGGATCAGGTGCCGCTGGTGGGTCACGCGATCGAAGTGCGGCTGTACGCCGAAGATCCAGGCAATGATTTCCTGCCGGCGACCGGTCGCCTGGAGCTGTATCGCGAATCCGCCCCGGGGCCTGGGCGCCGGGTGGACAGCGGCGTCGAAGAAGGCGATGAAATTTCGCCATTCTACGACCCGATGCTCGGCAAGCTGATTGCCTGGGGCGAGGATCGTGAACAGGCACGGTTGCGCCTGCTGAGCATGCTCGACGAGTTCGCCATCGGCGGGTTGAAAACCAACATCAACTTCCTGCGGCGCATCATCGGTCACCCGGCGTTCGCCGCTGCCGAACTCGATACCGGCTTCATTCCGCGCTATCAGGAACAGTTGCTGCCGGCGCCAGCACAACTCGGCGATGAGTTCTGGCAAGCCGCCGCCCAGGCATTTGCCCAGAGCCAGCCGCACGCAACCCGTGCCGATGACCCGAGCTCACCGTGGGCGGCGCCTAATGGTCTGCGTGCCGGTTTGCCGAGAGAAATCACTCTGCACTTGAGTTGTGAAGGCCAGGACCGTGCACTGACGCTGGGCGATATCAATGCTCACAGTGCCCGGCTCAAGGGTGAGCATCTGTTGACCGAGCAGGCTGGCGTGCGCCGTCAACACCGGGCAATACGCCGTGGCGAGCATGTGTATTTGCAGTGGGATGGCGAATTGCACCGCATCGAGGCCTATGACCCGATCAGCGCCGTCGAGGCCAGCCACAGCCATCAGGGCGGGCTGACCGCACCGATGAACGGCAGCATCGTCCGCGTGCTGGTGGAGGCCGGGCAATCGGTCGAGGCCGGGGCGCAGTTGGTGGTACTGGAAGCGATGAAAATGGAGCACAGCATTCGCGCGCCCCATGCCGGGGTGATCAAGGCGCTGTATTGCCAGGAAGGCGAGATGGTCAGCGAAGGCAGTGCACTGGTCGAACTGGAAGAAGCGTGAAATGAAGATGGGTCCTGCGCATTGCCAGGACCCATCTGATCAGAACCTGGCGGTTGCCTGAACCACTACGCCGATGATTCGACACTCATCGGCGTACAAGGCTTTCGGATACGTCGGATTGAGCGGGACCAGATAACGCTGACCACCCTCTTCGATCAGCTTGCGAAACGTGGCTTCGGTGCTGTCCGGCCACTGGGCAATGACCAGTTTGCCAGGCACGGCTTCCACGGCCGGGTCCACCAGAATCAACATGCCTTCCGGGATGCTGATGCCATTGGGCGCGGTCATCGCATCGCCTGCCACTCTCAACCAGAATGCCGGCCCCCGGGCGTGGTAATCGGACAGTTCATAGCGCTCCTTGCCGTACACCGGGACCTCGCCGTCGCGCACTTCGGCAGGCTCGTGCCAGTCACTGATCGGATAGCGAAAGTACGGGTTGTACTTGCGGGTCAGGGGGATTTCGTCGTCCGTTGACGCCTGCGGTTCCCGGATCACCAGCGCCACCTCGAGAAACTCCAGGCCCAACGCCTGCAGCACACGGTTCATGTCATCGATGCCGGGTTCACGACGTTTGTTGAGCCAGTGGCCAATGCCGCCCTGGGACATCCCGAGGCGCTCGGCGAGTATCTCTTGAGTGATTTTGAGTTCACTCATCTTGGCCTTGACCAATTCAATCCATTTATCCATGTGCGGCACGATACGTGGGCGCCTCCGACCATCAAAACACAAATTGTAGTATTTAAATCCTCGTCACAAATACAGTTCGTATTAGGATCGACTCACGGATCTGAATCTAACACGGAGCTTGCCATCGCCATGAACCCACCCGCCAATGACCTGCCGGACGCGCAAATCGACACTACCCTCACCTCATCCCTGGACTCGGCGGCGGCACAACGCGCGCTGGACTATTACCTGAAACCTGCCGTTTCGGAGGAAGTGGCCGAGTCGCGTTTTTTTGATGTCAACCGCAACATCAGCGGCGAAGAGGCGCTGGTCCATGCCTTGGACCTGCTGCGCTGTGCTGCCGCCACTGCATACGAATCAGCCAGTCACCTGCAAGGCGTAAACCGTGACCTGGCGTTTTCGACGGTGCACATGATCGACATGGCCAAGGCGATGGTCGATCGTTCGCTGGAAAAGTATGAAAACACTTGAAGTGAGAAGGTAAATCGAGAGGACAGGAAAGAATTTTCCTGCCGCGCAGGTAAAAATGCTTGACCCGCAAACGAGAATGATTATTATTGCTTCAGCTGGTCGCGAGATCAGTCGATGGACCAGGTGACCTTAGGTCGGTCTCCTGGACTATCTCCTCATCAGGCTAATCACGGTTTTTGACCCGGCTTTTTGCCGGGTCTTTTTTTTGCCAGTTTTTTCTGGCTTTGGCTTCAGGCTAATGAAGTCTTTGGGTGCCGCAAATTCGATGGCGCGGATGATATCAAAAGAATTCCAGTTGGCAAGAGAAGCCCGGCATCATGGGTTCAAACCAGCGACAGATAGCACTTGAGAATCAATCGCATAGCCTCTAAGCTGCGTCGGCGTCAAGGAGGACGCCCCCCCTGCAACCCGCAATTTCCCTCGGTTTCACCCCTCTCTTGCGTGTAAAGTAGCCGCGATAAAAATCATATTCAGGACCCGATTATGACCGTGGGCAAATCCTCTTTCGACATCAGTGCCAACTTCGACAGCGGCAACATCCAAGTCATCGACATCAGCGATCCGCTCAAACCGCTTCTGGCCATTCGCCCGGACACCCGCAGCGCCCATTTCCAGTGGTTCCACTTCAAGGCCAGCGGCCTGCATGTCGGCCAGGAGCACTGGTTTCGCCTGAACAATGCCAGCCAGTCCTCCTATAACAAAGCCTGGACCGGCTATCAGGCGGTGGCGTCCTACGATCACGTCAACTGGTTCCGCGTACCCACCATTTTCGAAGGCGACTGCCTGCGCTTCAGCCTCGAAGCCGAGCAGACCCACGCCTGGTTCGCCTACTTCGAACCCTACAGCCGTGGCCGCCACGACTGGCTGATCGAACAGGCGCTGAGCAAGGCCGGTACCGAACTGCTAGCCACCGGCAAGAGCGTCGAAGGCCGTGACATCCAGCTGTTGCGCAAAGGCACCGGGGCCGAAGGCCGACGCAAGGTGTGGATGATTGCCCAGCAACATCCGGGCGAACACATGGCCGAGTGGTTCATGGAAGGCGTGATCGAACGCCTGGAAAAACACGACGACCCGGTGCTGAACAAACTGCTGGCCAGCGCCGACCTGTACCTGGTGCCGAACATGAACCCGGACGGCGCTTTCCACGGTCACCTGCGCACCAACGCCATGGGCCAGGACCTCAATCGTGCCTGGCAGAGCGCCACCCAGGAAATCAGCCCGGAGGTCCTGTTCGTTCAGCAGCAGATGGAAAAGCATGGCGTCGATATGTTCCTCGACGTTCACGGCGATGAGGAGATCCCTCACGTGTTCACCGCCGGCTGCGAAGGCAACCCCGGTTACACGCCGCGGATCGCAAAGCTCGAGGAGCACTTCCGCAGCCACCTGAAGCACACCACCAAAGACTTCCAGACCAAGTACGGCTACACCCGCGACGAACCGGGCCAGGCCAACATGACGCTGGCCTGCAACAGCGTTGGCCAGAAGTACGACTGCCTGTCGCTGACCCTGGAAATGCCGTTCAAGGATCATGATGATCATCCGAATCCGTTGACGGGCTGGTCGGGCAAGCGGTCGAAGCAGTTGGGGAAGGATGTGCTGACCACGCTTGCGGATATGGTCGATACCCTGCGCTGATTCGACTACATAGCGACGTGGCCTGACAAAAGGCCACGTCACTCACTTGAGCATTTATGGCCTTGCAACAACGGAATTGCTCGGGACTGAAACCAGTCCAATAGAACTAACAGCCTTAACAAAGTACAGCGCCTCCCCTGAAATATTGGTTGCGGTAAACGTTAGCGCTGTACTGTCTCCAATTTTTTTTGGTAAATTTTCATAAGCAACCTCCACACTGTATATTTCATATCGAACGGCTTCAGGTGATGCGTTCCAGCTAAAAGTAATCGTACTAGCAGTTGACCCAACTTTGGCAAAGTTTCCTGGCGCGGTTGGCCGGGAGGGAGCGTAAGAGGATAGCCGCTCAGCATTTTCGCGCCATATACGCGCTGTATCTGCGGTTACAGCATCCCCACGCGGCAAACCGAACTCATCGTTCAGAGCAGGTGTTGAATAGTACCCCGTTGACTCTCCACACAAAATCGTAGAAGTCTTCCCATTGTTATACCCATAATGGTATTTAGCCCCGCCGTTGGAATTGCAATGAATACTTCCAGCATTGTGACCTACCTCATGCCTATACGTATTGATGCTACGTGCCAATCCAATACCCGCACGGCCTCCTATATTCCCCCAACCTGTGGCCGTATCCTCTGGAGTCGAATCAAAAAAACCATAAATTATGTCAGGTACGTATTCGGCCATGCCTGCAGAAAAAATCTTTCTTAATTGCCCTAGGGTCCCGGTCGTTGTTGGGTAATTCTGCTCCACTACCTGAATCCCGACCAATCTAAGTGAAACATTGGAAACCTCTGAGATTCTCAAGGCTAAGTTAACAGACTCTATTTGTGATAACGCATGGGCCATCACATCCCCGCCTACTCGATTAACCGCCGCACGAGAATAGCCCAACAAGACATCAACAATTTTGGGATCCTCGCTGGCTGAATTTACCAGCGCCGTGGCAACTTTTTCATCGGGACTTGGAATGCCGTCCTCGACTGCCGGATCAAATTTCGGCTCTGGACTAAACGTACTCAAGCCTTGTTTGTTGACTAAAAACAGCCCGCTTTTGCCTGGCTTATTGACTAACGAGACAAGACTTCCATTTGCCGTACGCACCGTCACCAGCGAACCCTCGGACTTATCTGGCATGCGCAGCTTGCCACTCTCAACGGTATAACCATCAATAACCTTCGAACTCGAACGTTCGAAAACCGCCGGCGCAATCAAGTCCGCATACAGCTCTGCTGTCGATTTACTCGCAACATTTTCGACAACCCAGCTTTTCGGTTCTCCGGAGTCAGTCGTCGGCGGATGCGCACAAGCACCGAGTATCACCGCCAAACACACTAACGACAGCCCGAAAAAAGCGCGTCGTATGGAACGCACGCCTGCAGTCTTGAACATGGTTCGTCTCCCTGAATGGCACGATCAGTGCTGTCCGACTGGCCCCATTCGGGACCACTGCAGTCTTTGAGCATTGAACGTGCTTTTTCAGATCAGCGAAACTGTCAGAGTTGACAGGTAAGCAGACGATCACCCTGTGACAAAAGCCAAATCACAGCCCAGCGTGATCAACCGCGATCCTTACCCCGCAACATACTGTCCAGCACTTCATCTCGCCGCACCCAACCGTGAAACAACGCCGCCGCCAGATGCAGCAACACGGTCAGAAACAACAGATACGCCAGATACCCATGCGCCTTGCGCAAAAACGCAAACAGCTGCGCATTCGCCGACACAATCGACGGCAGTTGCAACGAACTGCTGAGCATGACCGGTTCGCCCGATGCCGAAATCATCGCCCAACCCAGCAGCGGCAAGACCAGCATCAGTGCATACAACAAGACGTGCGAAGCCTTGGCCGCCAGCGCTTGCCAACCCGGCAGGTCCGCTGGCAGCGGTGGTTGTGTGGTGGAGAAACGCACCACCAGCCGCACGATCACCAACAGCAAAATCGCGACCCCCAAGGGTTTGTGCAAATGGATCAGCCATTCATGCCGCTCGGACACCGAGGCGACCATGCCGGCACCGATAAACAGCATGGCGATGATCATCAGCGCCATAAGCCAGTGCAGCAGGCGTGCCAGCGGGGCGAAGTGGTTCGGTTGAGTGCTCATTGCCGGGTCTCCTGTGTGGCGGCGGGCAACTGGCTGACTTCACTGGTGCGACGCAGGTAGGAATTGGCGTAACCGGCTGAACGAGCGGCGAGCAAAGGGTCGTCGGAACCTTCGATCCCGGCAGGCAACACCAGCGGATCGTAATTGATGTCACGGCATTCGCCGTTGAGTTGCGGCTGAGTCTTTTCAAGCACCAGCGTGCCGGCATTCAACACCTTGCGTCCTTCGGGCCAGGCCTTGCTGGCGTCGTTCACCGGATCGCCGGGGTTGGCCAGGGTGATGTTCAGTTGCCAGCGCAACGGGCCTGCGGCGATTCGCTGGACCAGGTCTTTCTCCAGGAAATCACTGCCCTGCGGTGCCGTGGCCCCTGGTGCGTCCTGAGCCAGAGGCACCATGTTCCAGCGCACGGCCTGGCGTTGACCCGCCGCGTTGACCAGGTAGAACGCATTGACGCTGTTGTAGTTTTCGGTCACATAACTGGCCGACGGCTTGGCGGCTTTGATCCAGGCCAGGAAAGGTGCCGCTTCCGGGTGCGAAGCAAAGAATGCGGGCACAGCCTTGGGGTCCGGTTTGCCGGTGGCCGGGTCTGGTGACTGGGCTTTTTGCAATTGATAGAACGCCTCGGGCGTGCCCACCGGGAACACCGGCATGCTGTTCATCCCGGTGCGCCACTGCTGGCCGTTGGCCTGAGTAAAGCGCAAGGCCATGCTGCGGATCGGCACGGCACTGTCCGGCGCGTAGGGGTTACCGGCCGGCAAGGCGAAACGCCCGACCACCGGCGTCTGCGCCTCATTGAAGACCTGAGCGGTGGAATAGCTGCGCGCCTCACCACTGCTCTCGAAATACCCGATCACGCACACGCCTTTTGAATGGTTGCGACGGAAACCCGGATGCACGCCATTGTTGGTTTCCAGCACGTTGATCAGTTTCTTCGGGGTCAGGCGCTGTGGGTCGAAGGTGCCGTTGACGTAGGCAAACGCCCCTGCCAGTGCGGCAACGACCACGGCAATGCCCGCCAGACGCAACGTCAGGCTTGCCGCACTCAAGGGTGGCCGGGTGGGCGGTGATGATCGATCTACCATGAAAGACTCCAGGGCCATCGGCCACAAGTGAGAAGAATCAAGCAGACGAACCGCACACAGGTTTATTCCCACACGCGGTATTTATTTTTTCTGACGTGGAATAACCTCGAGTACCGGGCGTCTTCCTAGTCCCAAGCGTAGTGACTAGCCAGAACTTCATGAACGATATCGACGAACAACTCAGAGAAATCATTCCCCGATTGCGACGGTTCGCCGTGTCGCTGACGCGCAACCCGAGCAGCGCTGACGACCTGGTGCAGGCGAGTCTGGAGCGGGCACTGTCGAGTTGGGCTGGCAAACGCGCCGAGGGCGACTTGCGCGCCTGGCTGTTCTCGATTCTGTATCGGCAGTTTCTCGATGCGCACCGCCGCTCCCGGCGCTACGCGCGCATGCTCGATTTTTTCACCGGCCGTGACGATGCCCAGCCCTCGGTGGAGCGCACCGTCATTGCTCAATCGACCCTCAATGCCTTCGATCAACTGCCCACCGAACAACGCGCGCTGCTGCTCTGGGTCTCGGTAGAAGGCTTGAGTTACAAAGAGGTCGCCGAGATTCTCGACGTACCCACCGGCACCGTGATGTCCCGCCTGTCCCGGGCTCGCCAGGCCCTGCGCCAACTCAGCGATGGCGAAATCAACCGCCCCTCCCTGCGGAGACTCAAATGATCAGCATGCCCCCCAGCGAGCGAGACCTGCACGCCTACGTCGACCACCAACTGAGCGACGCCGACCGGCGCCTGGTGGAGACTTTTCTCACAAGCAATCCGGCGGTTGCCGATCAAGTGCGGGCCTGGCAACAAGATGCCCAGCAACTGCGCGCGGCCCTGAGTGGCGTGTTGCAACAACCGGCCAATCCGGAACTCGATCCGGCCATGATTCGCCAACGTCTGAAACGCCAATCGCGGCGACATCTGGCCAGCGTGGCCGCATTGCTGATCGCGGTCAGCATCGGCGGCTTCAGTGGCTGGCAGGCCCGTGAGATGACCTTCACTGGCGCACAGCTGCCGATGACCGATGCGCTGCAGGCCTATCGTCTGATTGCCCAGCAAGGGATCCTGCCAGCCGACTACAAGGCCAGCGACGACGGCGACATGCAGAGCTGGCTCGACCGTTATTTCACCCAGGCCAATCGCTTGCCTGACCTGTCGGGGGCAGGCTTCAAACCGGCCAGCGGGCGCTTGCTCAGCACCGAACAAGGGCCAGCGGCGATGGTGGTCTACGAGAATCAGGGCGGGCAGAAAATCAGCTTCTACGTGCGCCCACCGGGACCGAAAAACTTCATGCTGCCAAGAGGCAGTCGCAGTGATGGCGACTTGCAGGCCGAGTATTGGTCGGGGGGCGGTTACAACTATGCAATGGTCAGCCCGGCGGATACGCCGGCGGCGCAGATGCTGAAGCAGACCGTGCAGTTTTAGTCACACCCACAGAACATGAATGGAACACTGTTCTATTGTGGGAGCGGGCTTGCTCGCGAAAGCGGAGTGTCAGTCGACATTCATTTATCTGATACACCGCCTTCGCGAGCAAGCCCGCTCCCACAGGGGATCTGTGGTGACTCACCCCTGTCCAAATACTTGAGAAGGCCGGCGCAGCAATGGATCGAACGGATTGATCCGCGGCCCGATCAATGCCGCTTCGCGCTTGAGCATCTCCACCACCGTCGGCAATCGATCCGGCCCCAGGCGGTCACTCACAGTCGCCACGCTCAACGCCGCCACCGCCCGCCCCTCACGATCGAGAATCGGCACCGCCACCCCGGCCATACCCTGCAGCACACCGGTGTTGCGCCCGGCGTAACCGAGCTTGCGCACGCTCTCGACTTCCGAGCGCAGGAACACCTCGTCATACAGATGGAAGTCCTTCAGCCGCGGCAGGTTGTAATGGATCACCGTGTCGCGCTCCTCTTCCGGCAGGAACGCCAGGATTGCCAGGCTGCCCTGCCCCACCCCCAACGCCACGCGCCCGCCGATGTCACCGGTGAACGTACGAATCGGAAACGGCCCTTCACTGCGATCCAGGCAGATTGCATCAAAGCCGCTGCGCGCCAGCAGAAACAACGAATCCCCCAGCGTTGCCGAAAGCCGCAGCAGTGCCGGGCGCACCAGTTCGCGCAGGTTGCCGCTATTGCCCGCACGGGCGGCCAAGGCGAAAAAGTCCAGGCTCAGGCGGTAGCGCTTGCTGCGCGCATCCTGCTCGACCATGCCCTCGTCCATCAGACTGCGCAATAAACGATGGGTCGTCGGCTGCGACAAACCGATGTGTTGCGCCAGTTGCGTCACGCGCTCACCGTCCTCGACGGTATCGCCCAACGCACGCAGCACCGCAAACAGTCGTGAGACAGCGCCGACACCGACATCATTTTTATTTACATTCCGCTCAGTGGAATCAGACATGAATTTTCTCAACGATTAATTTACTCACCGAATGAAACTGAAAATAGTTAGCGCTTCAGTGAAATAGGCCATTGAGCCCATCCTAGTCTTCGTCCTAATCTGCGTCCAGACAGGGGCGATTCGAACAACAGCGGCAGCCGACTCAAGTCGAGCGCCAACGCCCCCCCGGAAACATTTTTTTCGTATCTGCCCATACAAAAAAGCGCGCCTTCGGGCGACGCATAACAATCTCAGGTGGAGGCGCAGTCATGGCTTTTTTGCAACTTGAAAAACTCGGCAAACGCTACGGTGAAATCGACGCCGTGGTCGCCACCGACCTCTCGGTGGAGAAAGGCGAATTCGTTTCCCTGCTCGGTCCCTCCGGATGCGGTAAAACCACCACCCTGCAAATGATCGCCGGGTTCGTTGAAGTCACCAGCGGGCGTATCGTCCTGGACGGTCGTGACATCACCCATGCCAAGCCCGCCAGCCGTGGCCTGGGTGTGGTGTTCCAGAGTTACGCGCTGTTCCCGCACATGACCGTCAAGGACAACGTCGCCTTCGGCCTGCGCATGCGCAAGGTGCCGAATGCCGAGATCCAACAGCGGGTTGAGCGGGTTCTGAAACTGGTTCGCCTGCACCAGCACGCAGAGCGCTACCCACGGGAGCTGTCCGGCGGCCAGCGCCAGCGTGTAGCTCTGGCTCGGGCTTTGGTGATCCAGCCACCGGTGCTGCTGCTCGATGAACCGCTGTCCAACCTCGACGCCAATCTGCGCGAAGAGATGCAGTTCGAGATCCGCCGCATCCAGCGTGAGGTCGGCATCACCACGCTGATGGTCACCCACGACCAGTCCGAAGCCCTGTCGATCAGCGACCGCGTGGTGGTGATGCAGGCCGGACGCATCACCCAGATCGACGCGCCCTACACCCTCTACGAACACCCGCGTACCGAGTTCATTTCCGGGTTCGTCGGCAAGGCCAACCTGCTGCCCGGTGAACGCGATACGGCCGGTGTGGTTCAGGTGTGCGGACGTGGCGATGGCGACCTGACCCTGAGCCTGCGTCCGGAGAAAATCGATCTGCGCGAGGCTGGCGCTGGTCGCCTGCAAGGCAAGGTCAGCAGCCGTTTCTTCCTCGGCAGCCAATGGCTGTACGGTGTGTCGACGACCCTGGGCGAACTCTGCGTGGTGCGCCGCAACGATGGCTCGGCACCATTGAGCGAAGGCACGGCGGTCGGCCTTGACTGGGACGCGGCGCTGTTGCGGGTGCTGAGTGTCGACGAGGTGACGGCATGAGTGCACTCGCCGCCATTCGCCTGGGGCGCCAGGGTTACCTGCTGTCGGCACCTGCCCTGGCGTTGTATGTCAGCCTGCTGGTGATCCCGTTGATGCTGACGTTGCTGCTGTCGTTCAACGTCTTCGACTACGGCTCGGGGATCAAGGGCGACGCCTACACCGTCGAACACTACGGCAGCCTGCTGGGCGATCCGTACTTCTACGAGATTTTTCTGCGCACCCTGTGGATCAGCGCCCTCACCACCTTGCTCTGCGTGCTGATCGGGGTTCCCGAGGCGTACATCCTCAGCCGCATGGGTGCGCCGTGGCGTTCGATTTTTTTGATCCTGATCCTCACGCCGCTGCTGATCTCGGTCGTAGTACGCGCCTTCGGCTGGAGCCTGCTGCTCGGCGCCGACGGCCTGGTCAACCAGACCCTGCAAGCCTTCGGCGGCTCGCCGATGAAGCTGCTCTACACGCCGTTCGCGGTGGTGATTGCGTTGGTTCACGTGATGCTGCCGTTCATGATCATTCCGGTGTGGACCTCGCTGCAGAAACTCGACCCGGCCGCCGAACAAGCCGCGCTGTCGCTGGGCGCCGGTCACTTCACGGTGATTCGCCAGGTGGTATTGCCGCAGATCATGCCCGGCATCCTGTCCGGCACCCTGATCGTGTTCGGCCTCGCCGCCAGCTCCTTCGCCATTCCCGGCCTGCTCGGCGGACGTCGCCTGAAGATGGTCGCCACGCTGATCTACGACCAGTACCTGTCAGAACTCAACTGGCCCATGGGCGCGGCCATCGCCGTGGCTCTGCTGCTCATCAACCTGCTGATCATGCTGTCGTGGAACCGCATGATCGAAGGCCGCTACAAGAAGTCATTGGGATAATTCGTCATGTCCAGGAACGGTTCTTTCGCCCTGCTGTTTCACACCCTGGTGGTGCTGTTCATGCTCGCTCCGTTGGTGGTGGTGTGCCTGGTGGCCTTCACTCCGGAGAACACCCTGAGCCTGCCGACCACCGAGTTTTCCCTGCGCTGGTTCCGGGCCGTGTTCGAGCGCGCCGACTTTGTCGATGCCTTCTATAACAGCCTGATTCTGGCGTTCAGCGCGGCCAGTCTGGCGACACTGATTGCCGTGCCGGCGGCGCTGGCGATCACCCGCTTCGAATTCCCTGGCCGGGACTTTTTCAATGGGCTGTTTCTGTCGCCAATCATCATTCCGCACCTGGTACTGGGTGTGGCGCTGCTGCGTTTGTTTGCGCTGATAGGGGTCAACGGCAGCTTCGCCTGGCTGATATTCGCTCACGTGTTGGTGATCACACCCTATGTGCTGCGCCTGGTGCTGGCCTCGGCCATCGGCCTGGATCGCAGCGCCGAACACGCCGCGCAATCCTTGGGTGCCGGGCGTTTCACGCTGTTCCGGCAGATCACTTTGCCGATGATCCTGCCGGGGGTCGCCGGTGGCTGGCTGCTGGCATTCATCAACAGTTTCGACGAAGTCACCCTGTCGATCTTCGTCACCTCGCCGGCCACGCAAACCCTGCCGGTACGCATGTACGTCTACGCCACCGAATCCATCGATCCGATGATGGCGGCGGTGTCGGCACTGGTCATCGCGCTGACCGCGCTGACCATGATTCTGCTCGACCGGGTCTATGGCCTGGATCGGGTTCTGGTGGGCAAACAATGAGGACGCCATGGCGCTGCTGAAACGACTGGCCGAAGGCGACCGCCCGGTCCTGGACTTTACTCTCGACGGCCAACCGGCCAGCGGCTTGCTCGGCGACACCGTGCTGACTGCGGTGCTGACCTGCAGCGATCACCTGCGCGGCAGCGACTTCAGCGCCGAACCCCGCGCCGGCTTCTGCCTGATGGGCGCCTGCCAGGACTGCTGGGTGCGCCTGGGCGATGGCCGCCGGGTACGTGCGTGCTCGACGTTGCTGGAAGCCGGGCAACACATCAACCGCGAACCGGGGCGATCGATATGAACACCCATTCCCACTACAGAAACCGAATCCCCTGTGGGAGCGCGCTGGCTCGCGAAAGCGGCCTGCCAGCCAACATCTCGGCTGCCTGTGTCGCCGTGTTCGCGAGCAAGCCCGCTCCCGCAAAAGCACAGCAGCCGAGGTGCGCATGAAATCCATCGTCATCATCGGCGCCGGACCTGCCGGCATTCGCGCGGCGCAAGCCCTGGTCGCGCACGGCGTTCGCCCGGTGCTGCTGGACGAAGCTGCACGCGGTGGCGGACAGGTTTATCGGCGTCAGCCGGTCAACTTCAAGCGTTCGCCAGTCAAGCTGTATGGCTTCGAAGCGCCCAAGGCCAGTGCGTTGCACCAGACCATCGACGAGTTGCGCGAACAGCTCGATTACCGCCCTGAAACCCTGGTGTGGAATGCCGAGGACGGCGCCCTCGACACCTTGCAGGACGGACGTGCCGCACGACTGGAATTTTCCCGGGTGATCGTCGCCACCGGCGCCACCGACCGGATTTTGCCGGTGCCGGGCTGGACGCTACCCGGGGTCTACAGCCTCGGCGCGGCGCAGATCGCCTTGAAGTTTCAGGGTTGCGCCATCGGCGAGCGCGTGGTGTTCGCCGGCAGTGGCCCGTTGCTGTACCTGGTCGCGTATCAATACGCCAAGGCTGGCGCCAAGGTGGTCGCGGTACTCGACAGCTCACCCTTCAGCGCCCAGGCTCGCGCCCTGCCCGGCCTGCTGTCGCAACCGGCCACGCTGGTCAAAGGCATCTACTACCGTGGCTGGCTGACCGCCCACGGCATCCCGGTGCATCAGGGTGCAACCTTGAAGCATGTCGACGGAGATCAACGGGTGCAGGCGCTGATCTGGTCCGACGCAAAAGGCGAACATCGACTGAACTGCGATGCCGTAGCGTTCGCCCACGGCCTGCGCAGCGAAACCCAGCTCGCCGACCTGCTCGGCTGCGAATTTGCCTGGAACCCGCTCAATCGCGCCTGGCTCCCACAACGCGATCGCGCCGGGCGCAGCAGCGTCGCCGAGGTGTACCTGGCCGGTGACGGCGCCGGGATCATGGGCGCCGACGCCGCGGAAATGGCCGGCGAACGCGCCGCATTGGCGTTGCTCGAAGACATCGGCTACCTGATCCCGACGCAACGCACCACACAGCTTGAACAGGTGCTGGAACGCATCGGCGATTTTCGTCAGGGCCTGGAGCGCGCCTTCGCCTTTCCCGAGAACTGGGCCACCGGCATCGCCGATGACGTGATGGTCTGCCGCTGCGAAGAAGTCCGCGCCGGCGATATTCGTGAAGTGGTGCGCGAGGGTCACTGGGAAATAAATCGGGTCAAGGCCCATTGCCGGGTCGGCATGGGTCGCTGTCAGGGTCGGATGTGCGGCGCGGCGGCAGCGGAGATCATCGCCTGCGAAAGCCAGCGCGCGGTGTCCGACATTGGCCGGCTGCGCGCCCAGGCCCCCATCAAGCCGCTGCCCTTTGGCCTGGAGATCGACGCATGATCGAAGTCGACGCAGTGATCATCGGCGGCGGCATTGTGGGTGCTTCGGCGGCGCTGTTTCTCGGCAAGGCCGGGCGTCGCGTGGTGCTGCTGGAGCGGGACTTCTGCGGTTCCCATTCCAGCGGCGTCAACTACGGTGGCGTCCGCCGCCAGGGCCGACCATTGTCGCAATTGCCACTGTCGCAACGTGCCCACGCCATCTGGGCGCAGCTGCCGCAATTGATTGGCATCGACGGCGAATATCAACGCAGCGGCCACCTGAAACTCGCCCGCAGTACAGACGATTTGCGTGCCCTGCAAGACTACGCTGCCAGCAGCCAGGGCTTCGGCCTCGACTTGCAGGTGCTTGACCGCACCGAGCTGCGCAGCCGTTTTCCATGGGTGGGAGACGTCGCGGTGGGCGCCTCGTATTGCCCGGATGACGGTCACGCCAATCCGCGTCTGGTGTCCCCTGCGTTCGCCCGGGCGGCGCGGCGACACGGTGTGCAGGTACATGAGCAATGCACGGTCACCGCCGTGGAACACGACGGCCAGCGCTTTTGCGTACGCACGCAAAACGGCATGCAGTTGCACGCACCCTGGCTGCTGAACTGCGCCGGGGCTTGGGCAGGCAGCATCGCCGCGCAATTCGGCGAACCGGTGCCGATGCATTCCGGGCACCCGGCAATGCTGGTCACCGAACCCCTGCCGTTGGTGATGGATGCCAGCACCGGCGTCGAGGGTGGCGGCATCTACGCGCGACAGGTCGCCCGCGGCAATTGCGTGTTGGGTGGCGGCCAGGGTTTTGCCCTGGACGACGCCCGCGCCCGCCCCGGTCAAGGCGCCGTGCTGGAAATCCTGCGCCAGGCCGTCGAGCTCTATCCGTTTCTTGAAGGTGCCCAGGCGATTCGTACCTGGAGCGGCACCGAGGGTTACCTGCCTGATCGCCAGCCGGTGATCGGCCACAGCCGTACCCAGCCCGGTCTGTTGCATGCGTTCGGCTTTGCCGGCGCCGGTTTCCAGATCGGCCCGGCGGTGGGCCAGGCGCTCACCGAGATCATCTGTAGCGGCGCGTCAAAGACGTCGCTGGATGCGTTTTCCATCACCCGGTTTCACTCCATCTCCGTAGCTTGATAGAGGAAGGTCGCGCCAATGAAAAACCTCAAACGCAACGCACTGCTCGGTTTGTCCTGCATGAGCGCCCTGCTCACCCTCACCCCGGCCCACGCCGAACCGACGCTTTACCTGGGCATGAACGGCGGGACCATGGAGCGGCTTTACGCCGACAAGGTACTGCCGGCCTTCGAGAAGGCCAACAACGTCAAAGTGGTGATCGTGCCCGGGACCTCCGCCGATATCCTGGCCAAGGTCCAGGCCAGCAAGGACAACCCGCAGATGCATGTGATGTTCCTCGACGACGGCATCATGTACCGCGCCATCGCCATGGGCCTGTGCGACAAACTCGAAAACAACCCGGCCCTGGCGCAGATTCCCGCCAAGGGGCGGATCAAGGATGAAGCGGTAGCCGTCAGTCTCGGCGTCACCGGGCTGGCCTACAACACACGCTTGTTCAAGGAGAAAGGCTGGAGCGCGCCGACCTCGTGGATGGACATGGCTGACCCGCGCTTCAAGGACAAACTGGTGTTCCAGTCGATGGCCTCCTCCACCTTCGGCCTGCACGGTTTCCTGATGTTCAACCGGATTCAGGGCGGCAGCGAAACCAACGTCGATCCGGGGTTCAAGGCTTGGCCGAACACGGTTGGGCGCAACGTACTGGAATACATCCCGAGTTCGGCGAAGATTTCCGAAATGCTCCAGACCGACGAGGCGGCGCTGTTTCCGCTGACACCGACCCAGGTCACCGCCCTGAAGCTCAAGGGCATGCCAGTGGAATACGCACAACCGAAGGAAGGCGCCGTGGTGCTCAACGTCGCTGAATGCGCCATCGCCAACAACACGCAACCGCAACTGGCGCAAAAACTCGCCGCGTTCCTGCTCACTCCCGAAGCCCAGGCGGCCGCGCTTGAGGACGGCGACCAGATTCCTTCAAACCCCAATACCCCGACCTCCGAGCGAACCCGTGGGCAGGTCGAAGCGATGCAACAATACCTGGAGACCGCAATCGCGGTGGATTGGGATCAGGTCAACGAACAGCGCCCTGCGTGGAATGCACGGTGGAATCGGAGCATTGAGCGATAGGCGACTGACACGACTGTGTTTCGCAAACGCCCCCTCCTATAGGAGCGAGCTTGCTCGCGATGGACGTCAACGATAACGCGTGCTGCCTGAGTGCCCGCGCTATCCAGAGTTTTTCGCGAGCAAGCTCGCTCCTATAGGCCCTTCCAAGTGACCGGTCGGAACCGCTCCGACGCGCACCGACACAACTGGAAGCAAATTCTCTGCTCTGGTTACACTATGGCGCCCCGGCTCAGGGAGCCTGCCCGCACACCAGAGGTGACATCTCAGTGGCCGTTCGACCACCCAATCGTTCGCGAATCAAATCGCGCTGGCAATCGTTGCGTCGCCTTCTCGGTAAGGCACCGGCTGCCGGCAGCGCCGAGGCAAGCGAGGTTATCCACGACTACTTTCGTCACCAGGCCCATTCCCGGGGCTACACCCTCAGTCACAGCCAGCAACGCGTGATCGACTGCATGGCCCGGCATGCCTGCCTGTTGATGGGCACTTCGACGCAAACCCTTCCGGGCCTTTACCTGCATGGTGCCGTGGGGCGCGGCAAGAGCTGGCTGCTCGACGGTTTTTTCCGGGCCGTTCCCCTCGTGCAAAAACAACGCCTGCACTTCCATCAGTTTTTCGCCCAACTGCACCAGGGCATGTTCGAGCATCGCGAACAGCCCGACGCCCTGGCGATCACCCTGGACGCTCTGCTCAGCGATTGCAAGGTGCTGTGTTTCGATGAGTTCCATGTGCACGACATCGGCGATGCGATGCTCATCACCCGGTTGTTCAAGGCACTGTTTCAGCGTGGCATCCTGTTGCTGGTCACCTCCAACTACCCGCCCGCAGGCCTGTTGCCCAATCCGCTGTACCACGCCCGCTTCAAACCGGTGATCGACTTGATCAATGCACGCATGCAAGTCATGGAAGTCGGCGGTCCGCACGACTATCGCAGCCAGGTCCGCAGCCACGCGCAGCAGCTGTTCACCCAAGGCCATTATGTGTGGCCGGCCAGCGCGGTGCAGCGGCGCTCATTGGATCTGCCGGATCGCGGCGCCCCGCCGCTGTCGCTCCCCGTAGGTACCCGGCATTTCCGGGCGCGTTTGTGCGATGAGCGCCGCATCGGATTTACTTTCGCCGACCTGTGCGAGCAGCCTGTGGCCGTGATGGATTACCTGGAGCTGTGCCGCCGCTTCGATCGCTGGATCATCGATGACCTGCCGCGGCTCGCTGAGTGCTCGATGGCCGCCCAACAGCGCTTCATCAACCTCATCGACGTACTGTACGACCAGGACAAGCACCTGACACTGCTCGCACAGCACGCCCTGCGCGAAAGCCTGGACGGCGATGCCATTGACCTGGCGCGCACCCGCAGTCGATTGGGGCAACTGGTCGAAGTCAGCGAACCGGCCTGAGCGATATTATTGTGTTGTATTGAAGGGCCTCTTCGCGAGCAAGCCCGCTCCCACAGTTGACCAAATTGCCCGGACGGGAGTGATCCAATGTGGGAGCGGGCTTGCTCGCGAAAGCGGCCTGACAGTCGCCACATCTTTGCAGCTATCATGTCGCCCATTTCCAGGGCCACGCGTCCTCCCCTTGGCTAATGGCGAATCTGTTCATGCATACCCTTGCTCAATTGCGTGCCGGCGAGTTGTCAGGCATCACGCGGCTGGATCTGGTCGACGACCTCACGGAATTCCCTCGGGAAATTTTCGATCTGGCGGACTCGCTGGAAGTACTCAACCTCAGCGGCAATGCCTTGAGCGCCCTGCCGGAAGACTTGCATCGCCTGACCCGTCTGCGCGTGCTGTTCTGTTCCGATAACCGCTTCACCGAGTTGCCGGCCTGCCTGGGCCAATGCGCCGCACTGACGATGATCGGCTTCAAGGCCAACCGCATCGCCCATGTGCCCGCTGCGGCGCTGCCCCCGCTGCTGCGCTGGCTGATCCTGACCGACAACTGCATCGAGACGCTGCCGAGCGAGTTGGGAGAGCGGCCATACCTGCAAAAGCTCATGCTCGCCGGCAACCGTTTGCGCGCGCTGCCGGAGTCGTTGCGTCAGTGCCATCGGCTGGAACTGATCCGCATTGCGGCCAACCAGTTGACCGAGTTACCGCAATGGCTGCTGGAATTGCCGAGCCTGACCTGGCTGGCGTACGCCGGTAACCCGCTGGAAACCGAAGCCGACGCCGCGGCCCTCGACGCGACACCGCGCATTGACTGGTCGGCATTGCGCCTGGAAAAACAGCTCGGCGAAGGTGCGTCCGGGGTGATCCATCAGGCAGTCTGGCAACAGGCAGAGCAACCGCCCATGGCCGTTGCGGTAAAGCTCTACAAGGGCGAAATGACCAGCGATGGTTCACCGCTGCACGAGATGAACGCCTGCATCACCGCCGGCCTGCACCCGAACCTGATCCGCGTCGAAGGGCGGATTGTCGATCACCCGCAGCAAACCGCCGGGCTGGTGATGCAACTGATCGCGCCGAGTTACCGCAACCTCGCCGCACTGCCGAGCCTGGCGTCGTGCAGCCGCGACATCTACCCCGACGACTTGCGCTTCAGTGTGGCCGTGGCGCTGCGCATTGCCTCGGGCATTGCCTCGGTGGCCGAACACCTGCACAGCCATGGCATCACCCACGGCGACCTCTACGGGCACAATATCCTGTGGAATGAGCAGGGAGACTGCTTGCTGGGGGACTTTGGCGCGGCATCGTTCCACGGGATTTCCGACAGCCTTGAAAGCCGTGCCTTGCAGCGGATCGAGGTGCGGGCGTTCGGGGTGTTGCTGGGGGAGTTGCTGGCGCGGATCGACTCGGGGTTGAGCGATGAAGGGCGTGGGGTGCTGGAAGATCTGGAGCGGCGTTGCTGTCAACCGCAGGTGCTGGAGCGGCCGGGGTTTAGCGATGTCGTGGAGCAACTGAAAAATCTGTGACCGCTATGCGGTCAATCGCGAGCAAGCTCGCTCCCACAGCGACAGCGCTAAACCTGTGGGAGCGGGCTTGCTCGCGAAGACGGTGTCACTGGTGAATCAGATCAACCCGCCAACCCGACAAACATGTCTTGCACGTCGTCATGGTTATCGAGGCCTTCGAGGAAGGCTTCGACTTCCGCCATCTGCTCGTCGCTCAGGCCGCTGACCGGGTTTTTCGGCTGGTAGCCCAGTTTGGCCGACAGCACGGTGAAGCCTTGTTCCGGCAGGGCTTTCTGTACCGCGTCGAGGTCGGTCGGTTCGGTCAGGAACAGGGTTGCACCCTCTTCACCCGGTTCGAAATCCTGTGCACCGGCTTCGATGGCGGCCATTTCCGGGTCGGCGTCCGGGGTGTCCGGCGACGCTTCGATCATGCCGACATGGTTGAAGTCCCAGGCCACCGAACCGGAAGCGCCCAGTTGGCCCTTGCGGAACGCCACGCGGATTTCGGCAACGGTGCGGTTGATGTTGTCGGTCACGCACTCGACGATCAACGGCACCTGATGCGGGGCGAACCCTTCATAGGTCACGCGATGGTATTGCACGGTCTCGCCCAACAGGCCCGCGCCCTTCTTGATGGCGCGATCCAGTGTTTCCTTGGGCATCGAAGCTTTCTTGGCCTGTTCAACCACCAGACGCAAGTGCGCGTTGGTAGCAACATCAGCGCCATTGCGCGCAGCAATGGTGATTTCCTTCACCAGTTTGCCGAAGATCTTGCCCTTGGCATTGGCTGCCGCTTCTTTGTGTTTAACCTTCCACTGTGCGCCCATTTCTCACTCTCTTATCTGTGACATCTGTGGCGTCGAGACAACCATTGGCCGACGCTTTGCGCAAGTTTATACGGCCTAAAGTTGGCAATCGACCAAAAAATCCCGACTGGCATCGACATCTTCACCAGCGGTTGTAGGGGGATTCTGAAATGCCGCTTTGGCCTGTCCGCAATGCGCCGGGGTTTCGTACGCTTTGCACCTTATTCAACGGCGGCAGCGTGTTCGATGCACAACGACAAGGAAAGTCCCACCACCCTGACGCTTCTCGATGACGACCTGAGTTTCCAGGTGGTCCGGTTCAGCGGTCACGAAGCACTCAACCAGCCCTATCGATTCGACATCGAGGTTATCGGCCTGGCACCGGCCCTGAACCTCGAACGATTGCTGCACCAGCCGGCGTTTCTCGAGTTCGGCCACGACCAGGGCATACATGGCGTGCTGCACAGCGCCGGGTGTGAATATCGAAGCGCACAACGGGTCGCTTACAAACTGGTGCTGGTGTCCGGTATCCAGAAACTGGAGCAGCAACGCTGCCGACGGGTTTTCCAGCGCGCCAGCGTGCCCATGATCCTGCGCCAGTTGCTCGAGGAACATGGGCTGCCCGCCAGCAGCTATCGCTTTGAACTGGCCACCGGGCACTATCCCGTGCGAGCTTTTTGCATTCAGTACGAAGAAACCGACCTCGCATTGTTGCAACGACTGTGCGAGGAAGAAGGCATCCATTACCACTTCGAGCATCAACGCGACGGCCATGTACTGGTACTGGCCGATGACAGCCTGAGTTTCCCCCAGGAGCCGCTGCTCATGTCGCTGCGCAGCGACGCAGTCGACGATCATCACCAACCCGTGATCAGCGAATTGTTCCAGCGCCATGATGCTTCGCTCCCCCCTGTGCGCCCGGGTGCGAGCAATCCTGGTGCAGCGGACATCAGCGACGGTGCAGCCAATCACTCGTTCACCACGGCCAGACAGGTTCTCGCTGGCGAACAGCAGCATCGCGACCAGCTCAGCCGGCGACAACTGGAACGCCTGCGGTGCCGGCACCTGCAGATCCACGGTCAAAGCAACCTGGGAGCATTACGCAGCGGCCGGATCGTGCAGGTGGCCGGGCATCCCTTGGCGAGTTTCAATGATCAATGGCTGGTGACCGAAACAAGCCATCAGGGAGGCCAGTCATCGATTCTGCTCGACGATTCAGCGGGTATGGCCCTGGGTTACCGCAATCAATTCAGCGCCATCCCCTGGTCGACGGTGTTCAGGCCCGCGCTTAAACAACCCAGGCCGAGTATCCCCGGGTATCAACCAGGCCAGGTGTGCGGCCCGGTCGGACAACCACCGACAGTGGACGAGGATGGCCGGATTCGGGTGAACCTCTGGCCCGCCACAGATTCAGCCACAGAGTCGTTGTCCAGCGGCCTGTGGCTACCCTTGGCGCTGACCACCGCCGAGGACTGGATCGATCCCTCCCGCTTGCCCGTGGCCGGCAGTGAGGTACAAGTGATCTTCCTCGACAGTGACCCGGATCGCCCGGTGCTCTGTACGGCGCTGGGCCCTCGGCCACAACCTCTGCGCCCACGGCCCCGTGAACCCCGTGGCGATACCCGCCTGCTGTTCGACTGGCTGCTCCACCGTCCTTGAGCATGACCGAGGTCCACAAGCCGGTGTAACCGCCGCCGACGATGCACACATCGGCGACGAGGAACAGGATTCAGGTACGCAGGGGTTTGATGTTTATCGCCCGATCGGGCACGGAGGGATGGTTGGTTTTAAGGCCGCCGGGGCGACTGTTCCAGTGCGGGATCAGCACCAGCGCCGAGAACATCGCACAACCGGCGAAGACAATGAACACCGTGACCGAGTCGAAGTAACCCGGCAGCAATCCGCCGAGCACCGCTCCGACGGAACCGCAACCGTTGACGAACCCGGCCGCCGTCGCACCGGCCTTGGCCGTGCCGAAATCGATCGCCGCCGCGCCGCTGATCATCGAGTCCGGCCCGTAGAGGGTCAGGCCCATGACGAACAAGAGCGCCACCACCAGGACCACACTGCCGGTATGCAGGGCGCCCATGAACAATGCCAGGGTCACGGTGAGTGCCAACAGACTGAGAACGCAAGCCGGCATGCGCCGGGCGCCGAACAGTTTGTCCGAGGCCAGGCCGATCATGATCGGCCCGAGCAACCCGGCCAGCTCGAACGAGGTCGGAATGATCGCCGCACCGACCTTGCCCACCGAAGGCATCTGTTCGAAGACGATCACCGGTCCCCACAGCAGAATCGCGTAGCGCGCCGGTTTCAGCATGAAGTACGCCAGCCCCAGCACCAGTACCGTGCGGTTGCGCAGGATTTCCTTGAGTGGCACCCAGATACTGATTTTGCTTTGGGCAAGGGTTTCTTCAGCGGTCTGTTCTGGCTCCGGTTCCACAGCCGGCAAGCCGACGTCTTCAGGTTTGTTGCGCTGGAAAATAAAAAACAGCACGGCGACCAGCCCAACCACCACCGCACTGGAAACAAATGCCGCATGCCAGGTGCCGATGAGCGTATACGCCCACCAGCCGGCAAACGGCGAGGCCACGAGCCCGCCAAAGGCGTAGCAGGAACTCCACAGGCCCAAAACCCGCCCGCGCTGTTCGGAGGGAAAGAAACTGCCCAGGTTCTTGCACAATCCCGACCAGCCGGTGGACTGCGCCAGACCTTGTACCAGCATGCAGGTAGCAAAAATCGGTAACGTCGCAAAGTTGCCCATCACCAGCGCCGCACCAGCGGAAATCAGCAACCCGCCGAGCACCACCACCCGCGGCCCGAAGCGGTCGGCCAGGATGCCCCAGGTGAACTGGCCGACGGCGTAGGCCGTCAGGTAGATGGCATCGAGGTTGGCCATGGCCATTTTGTCGAGCATGAAGGTCGGGTCTTCGGCGATGCCGAGTTTGGCCACCGAGAAGGCTTTGCGGGTGAAGTAGAACGCGGCGTAGGCAAGCCAGGTGATCGCGAAGATCTGCACGCGCCAACGCTTGATGGTGCCGATGTGCTTGTTCATTGTGATTCTGACCTCAGGGTGTGAGTGTGCCGGCAGAATTGGAAGCAAACGCCTGTTTTTTTATTGTTGAGCACTGCGATATCGCCCTGTCCCTACGGCGGATACCGGTCAGATGAGTCCTGTTTTGCACGCCCAGGCTCATGGCACCCGCTGCGGTTCGACTGACCGGTCAGCGGGGCTGAGTGTGATAAAAACAATTACTGTTTAATAAGTGAAATCGATTTATCGTATTTCCAAAATAAGCTTTGCTTGTTACTGGAGATATCGATGTCGGTTTCCCACGCCCAACTCAAAGCGTTCCATGCCGTTGCGGTATATGGAAGCTTTACCAAAGCCGCCGAGCGGCTATTTCTGACGCAGCCGGCGATTTCCGACCAAGTGCGCAAACTTGAAGAGCGCTACGGCGTTTTGCTGTTTCACCGCAACAAGCGTTCGGTACGCCTGACCGATCTGGGCGAACGCCTGCTGAGCGTTACCCAGCGGCTTTTTGTGATTGAGGCCGAAGCCCAGGAACTGCTGCAGGATTCCCAGGCCCTGCAGACCGGCAGCCTGATTCTGGCGGTGGATGCGCCGGTGCACGTGCTGCCGCAGATTGCCCGATTCTGCGAACGCTACCCGGGGATCAGCGTGAAGATCGAAACCGGCAACACTGATGAGTCGCTGTTTCGACTGTTCAACTATCAGGCCGACCTGGCGTTGCTGGGCCGGGACGTCAGTGACGAACGCCTGATCTCCCTGCCCCTGCGCAATGACCCGATGGTAGCGTTCGTGTCGCGCAATCATCCGTGGGCCGACCGTGAATCCATCACCCTCGCCGACCTTGATGACACACCGCTGGTACTGCGGGAAATCGGTTCGGTGACGCGCCAGACCCTGGAGGAGGAAATGGCCGGCGCCGGGCTGCGCATTCGTCCGGCGATCCAGGTTGAAGGCCGGGAAGCCGCTCGTGAAGCGGTGGTGGTCGGGATTGGCATCGGCGTGGTGTCGGCGGCCGAGTTCGGCGCCGACTCACGGGTATGCGCGTTGCCGATTACCGATTGCAAACGCCGCCTGACGGAAACCCTGGTGTGCTTGCGCGAGCAGAGTTCGCGGCGAATCGTGGCGACGTTTCTTGAGATGGTTCGCGAGAGTCTTGTGTAGGCAGGACCGGCCCCTTCGCGAGCAAGCCCGCCCCCACAGGGGAATGCATTCCAAATGTGGGAGCGGGCTTGCTCGCGAATGCAGGCGACTCGGTCTACCTGACTGACGCCAACCCCAAAAAAGCCTGAATCAACCGCAAATCCCGCCGCCGCTCCATGCACCCGATCATGTGCCGGTTCACCAACCCCTCGCCAATGATCGGCACCGCCGCCACTCGCGGGTCGTGGCTGACTTCCACCGACGACACCACCCCCACCCCCAGTTCGGCAGCCACCGCCTCGGTCACCGCTTCGCGGCTGTCCAGTTCCAGCAGCACCCGCGGATTGACCCTGGCCTGAGCGCAAGCCTCATCGAAGGTGCGCCGGGTAATCGAACTCGGCTCGCGCAGCACCATGATTACCTGATCCAGCTCCTTGAGCTGCACGCCTTGGGTCTTCTGCGCCCAAGGGTGCCCGTCGGGCACCAGCGCACAAATCCGTGATTCGCTCAGTGCCTGCAGATGCAAGCCCTTGCGCGGCTCGACTTCGGTCAGCACCGCCACGTCGGCATGTTCGGACAGCAGCGCCGCCAGGGTTTCCTGGGCGTTGCCCAGGCGCAGGTTCACCGTGATCCCCGGATAGCGCGCGCGCAGGCTGGCGAGCATCGGCATGACCATGTGCGGACCGTCCGCCGCCACCTCCAGGCGCCCGGTCAGCAATTGCCGGTTGGCTTCGAGCATCGCCTGCGCCTCCTCGGCCAGGCCGAACATCGCCCGGGTGATCGCCGCCAGCTTGGTGCCCTCCTCCGTCAGTTCCACGCGTCGGGCGGTGCGGCGCAACAGGGTGATCTGGTAGTGCTCCTCCAGCGCCTTGATGTGCCCGGTGACCGCCGGCTGGCTGATGAACAGTCGCGCCGCCGCCCGGGTAAAGCTGCCTTCCCGGGCCACGGCATCGAAGGCGCGGAGCTGAAACAGGTTCATGAATAACCCTCACTGATGGCTGGCATAACAACAAACAATTTGATTGATAGCACGGCAAATTGCAATTTAAGCCCCGTAGCTTGATCCCATCGATTGCGAGGACACGAAAATGAGTGCTGCCGAACCCATCCTGCTCACCCCCGGCCCGTTGACCACTTCGGCCCGCACCCGTCAGGCGATGATGATCGACTGGGGTTCATGGGATGAGCGCTTCAATCAACTGACCGCCAGCCTCTGCGAGCAATTGCTGGCGATCGTCAACGGCGCCGCCACCCACCACTGCGTGCCCTTGCAAGGCAGTGGCACCTTCGCCGTCGAGGCAGCGATTGGCACCCTGGTGCCTCGCGATGGCAAGGTTCTGGTACTGATCAACGGCGCCTACGGCAAACGCCTGGCGAAAATCTGCGAAGTGCTGGGCCGTTCCTTCAGCACCTTCGAGACCGCCGAAGACGAACCGACCACCGCCGCCGACGTCGACCGCCTGCTGCGCGCCGACAACGGCATCACCCACGTTGCCCTGATTCACTGCGAAACCAGCACCGGCATCCTCAATCCGCTGCCGGAGATCGCCCAGGTCGTGGCACAACACGGCAAGCGCCTGATCATCGACGCCATGAGTTCCTTCGGTGCCTTGCCGGTGGACGCGCAACAAGTGCCGTTCGACGCCCTGATCGCCGCCTCGGGCAAATGCCTGGAAGGCGTGCCAGGCATGGGTTTTGTCTTCGCTCGCAAAGAATCCCTGGCCAGCGCCGCCGGCAACTCGCATTCGCTGGCGATGGACCTGCAGGACCAGCACGCCTACATGGCCAAGACCGGCCAGTGGCGCTTCACCCCGCCGACCCACGTGGTCGCGGCGCTGCACGAAGCCCTGCTGCAATACAACGAAGAAGGCGGCTTGCCGGCCCGGCACGCACGCTACGCCGCCAACTGCCAGGCACTGATGGAAGAGATGGGTAACCTGGGGTTGCGCAGCTTCCTGCCGGCGGCCATTCAGGCGCCCATCATCGCCACCTTCCACGCCCCGAAAGATCCACGCTACCAGTTCAAGGAATTCTACGAGCGGGTCAAGGCCAAGGGTTACATCCTCTACCCCGGCAAACTGACCCAGGTCGAAACCTTCCGCGTCGGCTGCATCGGGCATGTGCAACCGGCCGAGATGCGCGAAGCCGTGGCCGCGATTGGCGAGGTGTTGCGCGAGATGGAAGTGCTGGAGATCTAACCCACACCGCATTCCCCTGTGGGAGCGGGCTTGCTCGCGAAGACGGACTGACACTCAACATGGATGTCGGCTGACACACCGCTTTCGCGAGCAAGCCCGCTCCCACCCAAAGCTGCTCTTCATCCGCCAGTTTCCAAGGAATTTGATCACCATGAACTACTCCAACCCAGGCAAACTCCAGGCCGCCATCCTCGACTGGGCCGGCACCGTGGTCGACTTCGGCTCCTTCGCCCCGACGCAGATTTTCGTCGAGGCGTTCGCCGAGTTCGACGTCCAGGTGTCCATCGAAGAAGCCCGTGGCCCGATGGGCATGGGCAAGTGGGACCACATCCGCACCCTGTGCAATCTGCCGGAAGTTGCCGAGCGTTATCGCAAAGTCTTCGGCCGCACGCCGACCGACGACGACGTCACCGCGATTTACCAGCGTTTCATGCCGCTGCAGATCGAGAAAATCGCCGAACACTCGGCGCTGATTCCGGGCGCACTGGAGACCATCGCCAACCTGCGCCAGCAAGGGATCAAGATCGGCTCCTGCTCCGGTTATCCGAAACAGGTCATGGACAAAGTGGTCGAACTGGCTGCCACCAACGGCTATGTGGCCGATCACGTGGTGGCCACCGACGAAGTCCCGAATGGCCGCCCGTGGCCCGCCCAGGCGCTGGCCAACGTCATTGCCCTGGGCATCGACGATGTCGCCGCCTGCGTGAAGATCGATGACACCGTGCCAGGCATTCTCGAAGGTCGCCGCGCCGGCATGTGGACCGTGGCGCTGATCTGCTCGGGCAACGCCCTGGGTCTGGATTACGAAGGTTATCGCGCGCTGGGCAGCGACCAACTGGACAGCGAGCGCAAGCGCATCCATGCGCTGTTCGAAGGTTCGCGCCCGCACTACATGATCGACACCATCACCGATCTGCCGCAGGTGATCGCCGACATCAACAAGCGTCTGGCCAACGGCGAAATGCCGCAATCGAGCTAAAAACCACAACGCCCCCTGTAGGAGCGAGCTTGCTCGCGATGGAGTGTCAGATACGTTGATGTCGGCTGACACACCATCGCGAGCAAGCTCGCTCCTACAATGTTTTTTTCTATTGCCCCGATCCAGAGCATCGAGCGATCGATCACCTCAGGCAAACCCGGTGAAACAGGATTACAGTTAAGGCACACCGTCGGACAAGAGCGGTGGCTTTAAACCGGACCTCTGAGGAACACCGTATGCCGTGGAAAAACTCCGAGTCGCGCTACAGCACCGTATCGATCACGCTGCATTGGTTGATGCTGGTCCTGCTGGCGCTGGTTTATGCCTGTATCGAGTTTCGCGGGCTCTTTCCCAAGGGCAGTGGCGGACGCACGCTGATCGTCGAATCACACTTCATGCTCGGCCTGACCGTATTCGTCCTGGTCTGGCTGCGATTGTTCGCACGCAGTCTCGGCCCGGCGCCGCAGGTCTTCCCCGCTTCGCCGCCGTGGCAAACGACGCTGGCCAGGCTGATGCACTGGGCGCTGTACATTTTCATGATCGTCACGCCGATTCTCGGCTGGCTGGTCACCAGCGCCAAAGGCAACCAGGTGATGTTCTACGGTTTCGACCTGCCGATGCCCATTGCGGAAAACAAGGAGCTGGGCAAACAACTCCAGGACTGGCACGAGCTTGGCGGCACTATCGGCTATTGGTTGATCGGCCTGCATGCCGTGGCCGCGCTGTATCACCACTATGTGGTGGGCGATAACACCTTGCTGCGGATGATGCCCAAAGGCGGAACCCGCGATACCTGACGCCAGCACACATCAATGTGGGAGCGGGCTTGCTCGCGAAATCGGTGGGTCATGCAATACAACTTCGCCTGATACTCCGCCTTCGCGAGCAAGTCGGATCGCCGCACCGCCGCTCCCACACTGGATCGCAGCGCCGCTCAGTTTTTTGATTTCAATCCCCGCCGTCCCTGCAAGCCGCCGGTGTGGATGAAGATCAGTCGCGTACCTTGGGCGAATCGTCCCGCTTCGACTTGTTGCTTGAGTGCCAGCAGTGCCTTGCCGGTGTACAGCGGTTCCAGTGGAAAATTTCCCGCCTGCTCTGTCTGATCGATAAAGTCGAGTAACAGTGGGTCAACCTTGGCAAACCCACCACGACTCGCATCGACTAACTCATACACGGCATCAACCGCTCCCGCTTCCTGTACGATCATCTCGACCTGCTGCACCACCCCATGATCGTCAGGCACCGCCAGGGCACCGTACACCGGGTGATCCCCCGCTTCGGCGAGCACCAGGCCAGCCAGCGTCGTGCCGGTTCCACAGGCCAACCACCAGCCGTCGTAGTCGTTCCAGCCCAAGCCCTGCAATTGCGCGCAAACAGCAGCCCGCAATGGCATGCAACCCAGGGCACCTGGCAAACCACCTCCCCCTTCAGGCACCGGGTGCAAGGTCGGGTAGCGGGTTTGCCAGGGTTGCCAGAAACCGGCTTCATGCCTCGCCCGATAGCCGCCGTAACCCAGCCAGTGCAACTGCATGCCAAATGCCTGCAAATCCCTCACGGTCGGTGTTTCCTGAGGATGCCCGCGCAACAAGCCGACGGTGGAAAAGCCGAAACGCTTGCCCGCCGCCGCCAACGCGTGGAGGTGATTGGAGTGCGCGCCACCGAGACTGATGATGCCTTCGGCCCCCGCGTGGTCGGCGGCCTTCAGGTGTTCGATGAGCTTGAACCATTTGTTGCCGCTGATCAGCGGGTCGATCAGGTCCAGACGCAGGATGGCGACTTCGACGCCGGCATCTGTGAGCCAGTCGAGGTGGAGCGGTTCGAGGGGAGCCTGGGTTAACCAGGTTTCTGGAGGAAGAAGCATCAATGCCGGCTCTGGATGAAGAGCCGGCATCTTAACAGCTGACTTGTGGCGAGGGAGCTTGCTCCCGCTCGGCTGCGCAGCAGGCGCAAACCCGGAACACTCGATACTTCTGGTGTATCGGAGCTACCGATTTGGGGCCGCTTCGCGGCCCAGCGGGAGCAAGCTCCCTCGCCACAGACCAGTCTGTTACAACTGCGCCGCCAACCGCGAACCCTGATTGATCGCCCGCTTGGCATCCAGCTCTGCCGCAACATCCGCGCCACCGATCAGGTGCACGCTCTGCCCCGCCGCCACCAGGCTTTCATGCAATTCACGCAGCGGGTCCTGCCCGGCGCAAATCACGATGTTGTCCACTGGCAGCACCTGCGGCTCGCCGGTTTCGCCGATGCGGATGTGCAGGCCTTGGTCGTCGATCTTCAGGTATTCAACGCTGTTGAGCATCTGCACCTGCTTGTTCTTCAGCCCCGTGCGATGGATCCAGCCAGTGGTCTTGCCCAGGCCGTCGCCGACCTTGGACTTCTTGCGTTGCAGCAGGAACACCTCGCGGGCCGGCGCATGGGGTGCGGCCTTGATACCGGCAACACCACCGCGTGCCTCAAGGTGCGTATCGATGCCCCATTCCTTCCAGAACGCGGCGCGATCCTGACTGGTAGCGACACCTTCATGAACGAGGAACTCGGAGACGTCGAAACCAATACCACCGGCACCAATCACCGCGACACGCTTGCCGACCGGTTTGCGCTCCAGGATCACATCCAGGTAGCTCAGCACCTTGGCGTTTTCCACGCCAGGAATCGCCGGCACGCGCGGCGCAATGCCGGTGGCCAGAATGATCTCGTCGTAGCCGCCTTCGACCAGCTGTGCCACGTCGACGCGGGTGTTCAGGCACACCTCGACGTTGGTGGTCTGCAGCTTGCGGTTGAAGTAGCGAAGGGTCTCAAAGAACTCTTCCTTGCCCGGAACGCGCTTGGCGATGTTGAACTGACCGCCGATTTCGCTGGCCGAATCGAACAGCGTCACCTGATGGCCACGCTCGGCCGCCACGGTCGCGGCGGACAAACCGGCAGGCCCGGCACCGACCACGGCGATTTTCTTCAGTTGCTGCACGGGCAGGTAATTGAGTTCGGTTTCGTGGCAGGCACGCGGGTTGACCAGGCAGCTGGTCAGCTTGCCGCCAAAAGTGTGGTCGAGGCAGGCCTGGTTGCAGCCGATGCAGGTGTTGATCTCATCGGCGCGACCTTCAGCGGCCTTGTTGACGAAATCCGGGTCGGCGAGGAAGGGCCGCGCCATGGACACCATGTCGGCATCGCCCTCGGCGAGGATCTGCTCGGCGACTTCCGGCGTGTTGATGCGATTGGTGGTGATCAGCGGAATATTCACCGAACCCCGCAGCTTGGCCGTGACCTTGCTGAACGCCGCACGCGGCACTTTGGTGGCGATGGTCGGAATCCGCGCTTCGTGCCAGCCGATACCGGTGTTGATGATGGTCGCGCCGGCCTGCTCGATGGCCTTGGCCAGTTGAACGATCTCTTCCCAGGTGCTGCCGCCTTCGACCAGGTCGAGCATCGACAGACGGAAAATGATGATGAAGTTCGGGCCGACCGCTTCACGCACGCGGCGAACGATTTCCACCGGCAGGCGCATGCGGTTTTCATAGCTGCCACCCCAGCGGTCGGTACGGTGGTTGGTGTGGGCGGCGAGGAACTGGTTAATGAAATAACCTTCGGAGCCCATGATTTCCACACCGTCGTACTCGGCGGTTTGCGCCAGTACCGAGCAGGTGACGAAATCACTGATCTGCTTCTCGATGCCTTCCTCGTCCAGTTCCTTGGGTTTGAACGGATTGATCGGCGCTTGAATGGCGCTGGGTGCAACCTGTTTCGGGCTGTAGGCATAACGACCGGCGTGGAGGATCTGCATGCAGATCTTGCCGCCCGCATCATGAACGGCACGGGTGACGATACGGTGCTTGAGCGCCTCTTCTTCGGTCGTCAGCTTGGCCGCACCGGAATACACGCCACCTTCGTCGTTCGGGCCGATACCGCCGGTGACCATCAGGCCGACACCGCCACGGGCACGTTCGGCAAAGTACGCCGCCATGCGTTCGAAACCACCCGGTTTCTCCTCAAGGCCCGTGTGCATCGAGCCCATCAGGGTGCGATTGCGCAGCGTGGTGAAACCCAGGTCCAGCGGAGCCAACAGGTGCGGGTATTGAGCGGCGGTCATCGGTAACTCCACATCGATCGATCACGGAAAGTGCAGGAGCTCTGTGGCCCCCGTCAGTCATGTTCGACAGACTAAGAGTCGCGACGCCGTCGCTCAATGACCGTAACTGACAACTTAATGATCGAAATGTGCAGCAACAGGGGGTGACCGGGAGTGGCCACCCCTCATAGGTTCAATTCCCCCATGACTTTTCACTTCGATTGGAATTCTTTTCATTAAGAATGGAATCGGCCAAATATAGCCAACCGTCGCGCGGGAACGTTAAAGACCGGCATGGGCGCCGTATATGAAATCGCTTCCAGCAGCAAAACAATTGAGTTCGCAACTCGATACTTTCGATGGAACCCTGGCCGAACTGTCGGAGCGCAACGCCGCTCCCGACACGAGCAATGCAAAGGTACTGCTTTCAGAAATTGCAGCGTTGTCGGCACAAGTCGTCAGTCTCTCCGCCAGGCACCGTCACCGCTTCAGTGCCACCCAAGCCTACGCACAGCTCGTATTCGAACGACTGGCAGAACTGCGGGAACATCGCGCGGGTGACTTCCAGCGCCTGGACATCTTTATCGAGCGGCGCTTCAAACCGACGGTCAGGTACTGTGCCGTGACGGAACAACGACTAGACGTGCTGGCCAAGAGCGTGGCTAACCTGGGTGAACTTTTACAGGCCCGCGTCCAGGTCGAAATGGAGGAGCAGAACGCCGAAATCCTCAAGAGTCTGAACACCCGGGCCGATGCGCAAATCAAGATTCAGCGAGCGGTTGAAGGACTCTCAATTATCGCCATCACATACTACGTGTTGAGCTTGTTGAAACTGCTGTATTCGGGCATCCACGTGCTGGGTGTGAACTGGTCGCCACGATCAGCCGTAATAGTAGTGGCGCCCGTCGCAGCACTCATACTGCTGCAAATATTGATACGGATAAGAACGGTAAAACAGCACTGAACTGGTGACAGACTGACTCTATTTCTGGATTGACAGCAGAAGGGCCTTTTCACCCTTAGGGTTATTGAATCGGTCGACCTGTCACGTTCCGAAGCTCCATGGAGGCCGCGGGTAGCGACCAAGCCATAAAATTACTCCAGGAAGCCGGCATGAAGGCGGGATTCCGGTCTGTCGCCTTTTAACCGAACCATCGGCGGCAGCGATAACCTACCACTACCACTACCAATCACCTGTCGCGCATCGCACTGTGGTGGTCGACATAGGTGGCGGTACGACCGACATCGCGCTCAGGGATGTCGCAAGCTTGAAGCAACATGGGGAATGCCAAAAGGCGGCACAGATGTCGACTTGGGGCTTTCGCTTCGAGCAGTCATGCCGCAATTTGGTAAGGCCGTAAGCGGACTCCTGGCCCCCGTTTACGTGAACGCCGCGATGGTGAGCGATCTAAATCGCCAGGCGGATTTTCGGAAAACCCCTCTCACTAAGATTCCTGAACCATTCCATAGCCGCCTCCTCACACTTCAACGCAACGGCTATACAGTTCGCCTGAACCGCGATGTGAAATGCTCAAGGCATCGCTGACGTGTCTTTCCCAGCAGCCGCACCCGACTTAAAAGATCGCACGTTGATCATCAATGGTGCCTCGAAAGGTTATGCAATGACGGGTTGGCGTCTGGGCTTCGGCGCTGGCCCTAAATGGTTGATAACTGCCATCGGAAAATTGCTCTCGCAAAGCACTACGTGCCCGAGCTCGATCAGCCAAGCGGCCGCTGTAGCGGCATTTGATGGTGACCAGACGCCAGTCAAGGCCATGGCGAGGCTCTATAAAGCGCGCCGAGATCTGATGATCAATTTGCTAACAGGTATCCCTAGTCTGACGTACACAGTGCCTGAGGGCACTTTCTACGTGTTCGTGAACGTTCAAGGCCTGCTCGGCAAGAAGACTCCTACTGGCGTCACTTTGGATAGCGACGGGGACGTCGTTCGCTACTGGCTGGAACAGGCTGGTGTGGCCACTGTCTTGGGCGAAGCATACGGGATCAGTCCGTACGTTCGCCTCTCCTTTGCCAGCGGAGAGAAAATGATCGAAGAAGGCTGCGCCAGGATTCGCCAAGCCTGTGAAGCATTGATTTAAACCATAGCGATGGACTGCTTCGAGGGGGCATTTGCCCCGATATTATATTCAACAAAACCCCTGTCGCTGTACAAGCTGCGAGACGGACATGGATACTCGCCTGTTGCGATGATCGAATCGATTCGATCTGGCTCGCTACCGAACCCATGGTCATGCTCGTCAGTACAGAGACAGCTTTGGCACGGGCCGTGGTGGTAGTCGGTGCTGCGCAGTAGCGCTGTGCTTATCTGTTGCGTTTCAGGGGCGGTTTTGATCTTGTGACCCGCGATGCGAGAAAACTCACCACGAGGCGTTAGCGCTCTCTGAAACGGTATTGCTTGCCACGTTGCCAATTTCTGATGTTTAACAAAACATCGAATTAACCCGTTTTAATAACCCAAAACCGCCCAGCTTTCGTGGACTGAGCGGTCTTGGGGCTGTCTTGCGACAACTCGTTCAGGACTGTGCCTCAACCTCCCGGGCACAGCCATTGCGCAACTCTGACGCTAACTTCTGTTCGTCCAGCGCCCCTTCCCACTTGGCAATGAACAGCGTGGCGACACCATTGCCGATGACGTTGATCAACGCCCCACCCTCGGAAATAAACCGGTAGACCCCAAGCACCAACACCAACCCGGCCGCCGGAATCACATCCAGGCTGCCAAGGGTGGCCGCGAGGGTAATGAACGCACCACCGGTGACACTGGCCGCCCCCTTCGAGGTCAGCAGCAGAATCAACAACAACGTGACCTGGTGCCAGAGGTCGAGGGGGATATCCAGCGCCTGGGCGATGAAAATCGCCAATACCGTCATGTTGATACAACTGCCATCGAGGTTGAAGCAGTAACCCGAAGGTACCACCAGCCCCACCACCGACTTCTCACACCCCAGGCGCTCAAGCTTGCCCATCAACCGAGGCAAGGCCGACTCCGAGGATGAGGTACCCAACACCAGAAACAGCTCATCGCGGATGTACTTGAGAAACTGCCACAGGCTGAAACCGGCCAGGCGCGCGACCAGATTAAGAATCACGAACACAAAAAACAGCGCTGTCACGTAGTAGCAGATCAGCAAGTTGCCATACGCCCCCAGGGAGCCGACGCCGTACTTGCCGATGGTAAAGGCCATACCGCCGAAGGCCCCGAGCGGCGAGACATACATCACGATCTTGACCATGCGGAAGAACGCCTGGGCCACCAGATCGATCAGGTTCAGCAGTGGCTTGCCGGCAGCACCGAGCATCTGCAAGGCGAAGGCAAACAGGATGGAAATGAACAGCACCTGGAGAATATCGCCTTCGGCAAACGCGCCAAACACGGTACTGGGCACGATATGGGTGAGAAAGCCCACCACACTCTGTTCATGGGCCAACTTGCTGTAGCTGTCGATGGCATGGCCATCGAGGGTCGCCGGATTGATGTGCATGCCCGTACCAGGCTGCATCAGGTTGACCCCGATCAACCCGATCACCAGCGCCAGGGTGGTCAGCACTTCGAAGTACAGCAACGACTTGAAGCCGACCCGGCCGATGCGCTTGAGGCTCTGCATGCTGGCAATGCCGCTGACCACGGTGCAGAAGATGATCGGTGCAATCAGCATCTTGATCAGCTTGATGAACGTATCGCCCAGGGGCTTCATTTCTTCGCCGAGGCTGGGGTAGAAATGACCGAAGATGATGCCGAGCACAATCGCCAGTAGCACCTGCACATACAGATGGCGGAACACGCGGCGCATCCGTGAATGGTTCGGCTTTTTTTCGGCAATCGAGGGTGTAATTGTTGTTGTCATGATGGCTTCCTCGCAGGCGTGATGCATTTCCCCAGGCAGCGGACCACCCCATCGGTGCACGACCGATCGCCTGGGAAAGAGTGTTTCGGGGGGATGGTTACTTCTGGACGTACTCGGAAATTTCGATCAGGTTGAGATCGGGATCCCGCAGGTATACCGAGCGAATCGGTCCCCTGGCCCCGGTCCGAGCTACCGGGCCGTCGACCAGAGGCCAGTTCACCGCATTGAGGTGGGCGATGACCTGATCCAGTGGCACGCTGGCAATAACGCACAGGTCCAGGGAACCCGGCACCGGCAGGTGGGCCTTGGGTTCGATTTCATGACCGCGCACATGCATGTTGATTTTCTGGTTGCCGAAGGTGAAGGCCACCCGGCCTTCGCCGAATTTTTCCAGGTGCATGCCCATCACTTCGGTGTAGAAATGAATGGTCGCTTGCGGGTCAGAAGCGGTCACGACGATGTGGTCGACGTGATCAATCATCCCCGCCACCGGGGCGCCTGGCGGTGCGATGGCCGCGGCCACGGTAGGCGTTACCTGCAACAATGCGCCCAGGGACAGTGCGGCAATGAACAACGAGACAAGCTGACGGACCGGTGTGATTGTTATTGTTTTCATAAGTGGACCTTCTTGTTAGGTGGTGAAGCATTTACGACACGAGGTTGATCAGGTTCCCCGAGTGGTAGCCCTGCAGGTTTCCAAGGATGCCGTCGGCCAGCCGTTGCAGGCTGCTCTGGCTGGCCCAGGCCACATGGGGAGTGACGATCAGGTTGGTGTGATGGCTGTTGAGCAAGGGGTGGTCGGCCGGAGGTGGTTCCTGGCACAGCACATCGAGGGCCGCGCCACCGAGGCGGCCGCTGTCCAGTGCATCGAGCACTGCGGCCTCATCTACCAACGGTCCGCGAGCCGTATTGATCAGCAAGGTGCCGGGTTTCATCTGTGCCAGTTCCGGCGCTCCGATCAGGTGTCGGGTGTGCTCGGTCAGCGGACAGTGCAGAGAAATCACATCGCTTTGCGCCAGCACCGTTTCAAAAGACTGGTAACCCTTTCGCACCGGGACCACGCCACGGTGTTCGGCAAACAGCAATTGCATGCCCAGGGCGCTCGCCAGACGCGCAGTGGCCAGGCCGATGCCGCCCCGGCCGATGATGCCCAGCACGCTGCCTTGAACATCCTGAATCGGCGCGCGATGCACGCAAAAATGTCGCGAACCCGGCCAGTCCCGCAGCGCGGCAGCCTGATAGACGAACAACTGTCGACGCAGGGCGAAGATTGACGCGATCACCGACTCGGCGACGCTTTGCGCCGAGTAGGCCGGGACATTACACACCGTCACGGCAAAATCGCGGCAAGCCGCCAGGTCGATGCAGTCGTAACCGGTGGCCGCGACGCAAATGAATCGCAGGTTCGGCAGTTGCTCAAGTTCGGACCGGCCAATGCGCACCTTGTTAGTGATCACGGCATCGGCATCCCGGGCGGCGTCCACCACTTGGTCCGGTGTCGTGTCGGGGCGGTCCTGCCAGTCCGTGACCCAGGCCGGGCGAGCAATGCTCACGGGCAGGCTGTCGCTGTCGAGAAACACTACTTTCATGCTGCACGCTCCGGCTGGACGGGTTCAGAAATCTCGATCAGGTTCAGGTCCGGATCACGCACATACACCGAACGGATCGGCCCGGTGGCACCAGTGCGCAACACCGGACCTTCGATGATTGGCCAGTCGACACGGGCCAGGTGCGCAATCACTTGATCCAGAGGGATCGAGGCGATAAAGCACAGGTCCAGCGCTCCCGGCACCGGCAGGTGCGCCTTGGGCTCGAACTCGTGGCCACGCACGTGCAAGTTGATTTTCTGCTGACCGAAAGCGAACGCCTTGCGCCCACCGGCGAAGGTTTGCACCTGCATACCCATGACTCGCACGTAAAAGTCCTCGGCAGCCACAGGGTCGATGGTGGTCAGCACCAAATGGTCGAGATGGTCGATCATGGGTGCAGCTCCTGGGTTCGGGCCGACGGCACCTGTTTTTCCAGGCTGGCGACGTGGGCGGGTATCGGGTGCAAGTCCAGGCGTTTGCCGGCCTTGAGGATCTGGCTGGGAATGTCGTGGCCGACCAAACCCGGCAACTGCGCGGCAACTGCCAGCACCCGGTCCAGATCAACCCCGGTGTTGAAGCCCATCAAATGCAGCATGTGCAACAGGTCTTCGGTGCACACATTGCCGCTGGCCCCCGGCGCATAAGGGCAACCGCCCAGGCCGCCGAGGGACGAATCGAAACGATCGACCCCGGCCTCGATGGCCGCCAGCGCATTGGCCAGGGCCATGCCGCGGGTATTGTGGAAATGCAGGGTCAGTTGCAGCGCCGGAAAACGCTCACGGACTGCCCGGGACAGCGCCTCGACCTGACTCGGGTACGCCATGCCCGTGGTGTCGCACAAGGTCACGCCGCGAGCACCCAGGTCGGCGAAGCGCTCTACCCAGTGCAACACCTCCCCCACCGGCACATCGCCCTGCATCGGGCAGCCGAACACTGTCGACAACGACACATTGATCGCCACCGGGCCCTGACCGATGACACTGACCACTTCGCTGAGCTGGGCAAACGACTGCTCGCGGCTCATGCGCAGATTGGAACGGTTATGCGGTTCGCTGACCGACATCACCAAGTTGGCTTCATCGATGTTGCACGCCAGCGCCCGTTCGGCGCCGCGCACATTGGGCACCAGCACGGTGTATTCCACCGCCGGATTGCGGCGGATACCCTGCATCACCGCCTCGGCATCTCGCAGCGCGGTAATGGCTTTGGGCGAGGTGAACGAGGTGACCTCGATCTTGGCGAAACCACACTGACTGAGGGCGTCGATCATGGCGATCTTGTCGACGGTTTCGATAAACCGCGCTTCATTCTGGAAGCCGTCACGGGTGGCGACTTCCTGCAAGAAAAAGCGTTGCATATTCATTCTCCGGTTCAAATGATGCCGCGTTGGCGCCAGTCGGCTTGCTGTGCAGCGTCGATACCGAGCTCGCCAAGAATCTCGGCGGTGTGCTGGCCCAGGGACGGCGCCGAGCGCGTCACGCTGCCAGGCGTGGCGCCGAGCTTGGGAACGATGCCGGGCAAGGTCACCGGTGTGCCATCATCCAGCTGGCTGTCGAGCAACATCTCGCGAGCCTGGTAATGCGGGTCCTGGGCAATGTCGGCGGCGTTGTAAATCCTGCCGGCCGGAATGCGCGCCTCGGTCAGGATCGACAAGACTTCGTCGAGGCTCAGTTGTGCGGTCCATTCGGAGATCGCAGCATCGATTCGCTCGACCTGCAGCACTCGGCCGTGGTTCTGCGCAAGATCGGGATCGGCTCCCAGATCACGGCGACCAATCACTTCCATTAGGCGCTGATAGATGCTGTCGCCATTGCCGGCAATCAAGGCAAAACCACCGTCACGGCAGCGATAGGCATTGGTCGGGGCGATACCCGGCAAACTGCTGCCGGCGGGCTCACGAACGGCGTTGAACACCGAGTATTCGGGCAACAGGCTTTCCATCATGTTGAACACCGACTCGTACAAAGCCACATCGATTTGCTGGCCGTCACCGCCGTTTTGCTCGCGATGACGCAGGGCAAGCAAAATGCCGATCACTCCGTGCAAGGCCGACAACGAGTCGCCAATGGACACGCCAACCCTGACCGGGGTCCGACCGGGCTCGCCGGAAAGATGCCGCAACCCGCCCATCGCTTCACCGATCACGCCAAATCCGGGGCGGTCACGGTAAGGCCCGGTCTGGCCGTAACCGGAGACCCGGAGCATGATCAGTTTCGGATTCAGCGCGTGCAGTGTGTCCCAGCCCAGCCCCCAGCTTTCCAGGGTGCCTGGGCGAAAGTTCTCGATCAGCACATCCGCATCGGCCAGCAACTGGCGCACAACCTGTTGGGCTTCACCCTGGCGCAAGTCGAGGGTCAGCGAGCGCTTGTTACGAGACTGCGCGGCCCACCAGACGGAAGTACCGTCATGCAGCAGGCGCCATTTGCGCAATGGGTCACCGGTGACCGGAGGTTCGATCTTGATCACGTCGGCGCCAAATTCACCGAGCATTTTCGCCGCAAATGGCCCGGCAATCAGTTGACCGAGCTCCACGACCTTGACACCTTGCAGAGGTAACCTCATGACGTTTCCCGTTCTTGTTGAGTGCTTGTGGCATGGATAATCGACACAAACCGGGCAGATGAAAATTTCATATTCCGCCACTACCCTTTCCAGAATGGAAAACCTTGGATCCTCTTGATGATCAATCCCCTGCATTTCGATCTGCTGTCGTTACGCCTGCTGATCTTCGCCGCCGAATCCGGCAACCTGACCCGCGCCGCCGAAAAGGCCAACATGACGGTCTCGGCGGCCAGCAAACGTCTGGCCGAGCTGGAACGAACGACCCAGTGCCCGCTGTTCGTGCGTCTGCCAAGGGGGCTCGAATTGACCGCGGCGGGACAAGGGATCGTTGAACATGCCAGAACGATTCTGGAAGGCGTGAACCGGATGGCGTGCGACGCCAGTGATTACGCGGTCGGGGTGCGCGGGCATGTGCGGTTGTTCGCCAACACGTCCGCCGTCGTCCAGTTCCTGCCGGATGACCTGGCGTCGTTCCTGCGGGCGAACCCGAATGTACGTATCGGACTGGAAGAAGCACTCAGCGAACCGATTATTCAAGCCGTGGAAAACGGCCGTGCCGACATCGGCATTTTTGCCGATAACGTACCGGCTGAGGGTCTGTACAAACTGCCCTATCGTGATGACCGACTCGTGCTACTTGTGCCCGTCGGCCATGAACTGGCCAATGAGCGCCGCGTTTCCTTCGCCGATACGCTTGGCTTCGATTATGTGGGGCTCAACCAAGGCAGCTCGTTGCTGCGCAGAATCACCGATGCCGCCGTGAGTGCGGGTAAGATTCTCAAGGTCCGGATTCAGGTCAGCAGCTTCGACGGCATCTGTCGCATGATCGAAGCAGGCTTGGGTATCGGGATTTTGCCGTTGTCATCCGTACGTGCCGAACTGCTCGGTACCCGCCTGATTGCTGTCGACTTGAGTGATGACTGGGCTCATCGCACCTTGTTCGTGGGAGTCAGCACTCAGACGCAACTGGCGCCAGAAGCGGCCAAGTTGTTTGAGTATCTGAGCGGCGTGCGTGGCTGACCCTGTCGCTGGTTCAGCGCTGTTCTTTTCACACCAGCCGAATGAGCAACAAGACCAACAGCACATTCAATACGGCCAGAGAAGTCAGGCCCGCCAGCACACCGCCAGCGCCCCAGGTCTGCAACAGGTATCCGCCAGCAAGGGGGGTCAAGGCTTGTCCAATGAGCGAAGGCCGAGCCATGCGCCCCATCAGCAAAACATAATGGATGGGCGACATCAGGGTCAGTGGCAGCAGGCCTCGAACGATCGCGCGCAAACCATTACCCGCGCCGTAGATCACCAGGCCCAGCGCGGACATTGTCGGCGAGACCGTCACAAACAGCAGACCGATTGCCACGAATACCACCGAGATCAACGTCGTCCAAATGGGATGTCGCTTTCGCGAAAACACTTGTAGAACACGCGAGCCGACCTGGCTCGGGCCCAGCAAGGAGCTCAGCCCGATGGCGGCGGCAAGCGAGTAGCCCTGCCCCTGCAACAATGAAATCAGCTGGACAGAAATCGCCGTCATGATCACTGCACCTAACGCAAAGATCAGTGTGAGCAACAGGTAGATCCGCCGGTCGATTGAAAGGTTTTCATCACTCATTGCCTGGCTTTTCGCGAGTGGCCCCGCACCCCGCGCCAGCACCCAGAGATAAAGCGGTGCCACGGCAATGACCAACAACGCCCCATAAGCCACGCACGTGGTGCGCCAGCCAACGTGCTCGATGACCAGCGCAACCGCGGGCCATGACAGCGTTGTCGCAAACCCTGAAATAAGCGTGATCCCGGTAATCGCGCTGCCCGCACGCTCCCCGTATAGGGAGCCTAAGGCGGCGAATAGCGCTTCGTACAGCCCCAGTGCCATACCGACGCCAATCACTGCCCAGGACAAAAGAAACATCGGCAACGAGGTCGAACTGGCCATCAGAAACAATCCGATGGCGACGCCCAGGCCGCTACTGGCCAGGATGGGGCGACCGCCGTAGTGGGCAATAAGTCGACTGGTCAATGGCGCCAGCATCGCAGAAACCAGAATGCTCAGAGACAGCGCGCCATACACCCATTGGCTAGCCCAGCCGGTCTCTTTCATGATCGGATCGGCCATCACGGCCATCAGGAAGAACGAGCCTCCCCAGACCAGAACTTGCAGCATCCCCAATATAAAAATGCCGAATACGCCAGGCAGTCGCGTTTGATGGTTCAAGGCAGTGTCATCAGTGGTGAGAAGCTATTACACGGCGGGGCTAACAGATCGAACGAGAATTCAAAGCATGTGCCCGGCCCAAATCTTGCGATTGACCAGGTCTGCAGCAATTTCGATGAAGACATCTCCGACGAATTTGGCAGCCGGACTCACCCGTCTGTCTGCAGGAAAGACCTGAACCAATTTGCGCATTGGAACGGGGTCGACCAAGGGTGCGGCACTGAGCACGCCAGCTTCGATTTGCGTGTAAATCGATGCCAAAGGCAGAGCGGTCAAACCGAAGCCATTGCAGACCAAGGCAATCATCGCGCCAAAGGAGTCGGCTTCAACGCTGGTCTTCAGCTTGATGCCGACTTCACGCGCACAATCATCCAGAATCACGCGAAGGCTATGTCGAGCACTTGGTAATACCAATTGCTGCTCAGCCAAAGACTCGAACGACACCGGCGTATCAAGACGCAGGTTGGCGCTGGCGGGACCGACCAACAGCAGATTCTCCATCATCACCGGCACGATACGCAGCGTATGCAGGGGCTGGGGATCGTAAGAAATCGCCAGCTCCAATTCGCCTCGCTGCACCCAATCCAGCAGATAGCCGCTGAAGGCCGAGGAAAACCTGACAGCGAGATTCGGATGCGCTTCTTTGATCTTGCGCACCAGAGGGACGGTGACAATTTCCGCTACCGTCGGCGTCGTACCGATAACGACCGCTCCCCGAAAAGAGGTCTTTCCGCCTACAACAGAACTTCGAATGGACTCCATTTCTTCCATGATGCGGGTGGCATGCGCCAGCACTTCGCGACCGGCATCGGTAATCTCCATGCCTCGCCCATGTCGATCAAACAGGTAGGTGCCAAGCTCTTTTTCCAACAATCGAATTTGTCGGCTGAGTGCCGGTTGTGCGATGTGTAGCCGGTCGGAGGCCTTGCTGAGACTGCCCAGTTCGGCCACATGAATCAGGGTTTTGAGTTGAACGACATCCATTACCAGGCCAGTCAGCATCGGGCTCGGCGCGATATGCGTCGAAAGTGTTGTGAGTGTAATCGCATTTTCGAACCCTGGAGTGCCCCGCAAACCGTGTGTCGTGAGGTTTCAAGGCTTTCGAGCCGGCTGTATCCCCCGGCCCGCTGGGGCTGCATGCCAAGCTATAGAATTTAGGTATATCAGTTAGGCCTGCCTGACGGCTTATTACCCACCTGACTCTGCGGTAGCGTGCAATCAACGTCGGCGCCAAAGAGCGCTCGACTCACTACAAGAATAAGATTCGAGGGCTTGTGCCATGATTTACAACCTTTCTCGCTACCTGACCGACCCGTCTTACACAGTCAGCGAACTGCTGACCTCTCGTATACATCCCTCCTCTTCATGTGCCTTGGTCGTCAAAGGCTCACAACAACTGCGTTAAGCACATCAACCCATCGAGCTAGCAACGTCGGACACGCATCAGCGTGCGCCTCGTATCGTCTCGCCTTGAAAAAAGGGTGAACAACATGTCCGCATCAACCAGCGACTCAACCATCCACACTGCCAAGACTGATCCGGTGAAAAGTCCGAATCGCGTCAGAGCCATCATGGGTGCCTGCTCGGGCAATCTGGTGGAGTGGTACGACTTTTTCATTTACGCCTATACCGCCATCTACTTTGCGGCTTCGTTTTTCCCCAAAGGCGACACCACCAGTCAGTTGCTCGCAACCGCCGGCGTCTTCGCCGTCGGCTTTTTCATGCGCCCGCTCGGTGGCTGGATTTTTGGCTGGATCGCTGACACTCGCGGCCGCAAGGTCTCAATGATTATCTCGGTGTTCATGATGTGCGCCGGCTCGCTGCTGATCGCCGTCATGCCGACCTACGCAACCATAGGGGTCGCGGCGCCGATCCTGCTCGTGGTGGCCAGGCTGATCCAGGGCCTGTCGGTCGGTGCGGAATACGGCACTGGCGCCACCTACATCAGCGAAATAGCGACACCGGGCCGGCGCTGTTTCTATGGCTCGTTTCAGTACTTCACCATCATTGCCGGTCAGTTGCTGGCCTTGATGACCGTAGTCATTCTCCAGCAAACCCTGACCGGCGAAGAGTTGCGCGAATGGGGCTGGAGGATCCCGTTCTTCATCGGCGCGCTGAGCTCGATCGTGGTGGTGTATCTGCGCCGCGCCATGCATGAAACCGCCACCAAGAAAGACATGAACCGCAAAGACGCCGGCTCATTGCGCGGTATGCTCAAACACAAACGTGCAGTCGCCCTCGTGGTGGCGTTCACCATCGGCGGTTCGCTGTATTTCTATACCTTCACCACCTACATGCAGAAGTTCCTGGTGATCTCCGCCGGTTTCAGCCCGGAAACGGTCAGCTTCATCATGACCGCGGCCCTGGTCGGCTTCATGTTCTGCCAACCGCTCTTTGGTTTGCTCGCCGACCGTATCGGGATCAAGGCACACATGCTGATGTTTTCCGGATTGGCCATGCTGCTGGTGATCCCCCTGCTCTATTCGCTGCAGTCAGTTAGCAGCCCGTTTACAGCGTTCCTGCTGGTGTTCGGCGGTCTGGTCATTGCGTCGCTCTACACACCGATTGCCGGGATCGTCAAAGCTGAACTGTTCCCGCCTGCGGTGCGTGCGCTGGGCGTAGGCTTTCCGTACGCCGTCGGCAACGCCGCATTCGGTGGCACTGCCGAATACGTGGCCCTGTCACTCCGATCACAGGGTGTCGAGGCGTATTTTTTCTTCTATGTCGCGGCGGTAGTGACCATCACCTTCATCGCTGCGATGTTGATGCCGAACCTGTCTCGCTACGGGTACATCAGCGGCTCCGGTGAAATCGAGGAGCGCACGGGGCTCAAGGGTTGTTCAAAACCGAGCGCTGCCAGAGTCTGACCATTACAGCGGCACGATTAAGAAGGGCCCGTTGGGCCCTTTTGGCATCATTGCGCAGTACTTTTCTGAAAATCGGCAATTTGCTGCCACATCACAATCGGGTTGGAGTACATCGGGAAATGCCCGCAATCAGGAATTTGCGCCAACCGCACACCCTCGGCCTGGATATGCGAGAGATAGGACAATGAAGCGTTCTGTTCGCCGTACATGAACATCCTTGGGCAATTCAACCCGAGGAATTTGCCCATCAGATCGGCGTTATCGGAGAGATCGACCATCGACTGGAAAATCCCTCGCACCGCACCAGCACGCACCTTTTGCCGCAAGCTCGCGGAATAAAGCGCACTGGCATAGGCCGGGGCGTGCCGGGCACGCTCAATGAAGGCCGCAAAAAACGCCTCGGGATCGTTGCTCGGATAGTCGACGATCTGCCGGCTGAGGAAGCAGTCTTCCGGGGCGATATTGCCCTCGATATCGACGAAGCTGAGCACCCGACACGGGAACTGAAAGGCCAGCATCAGCGCGGTCAGCCCCCCCATGGAATGGCCGACCAGATGGAAGCGTTCGATGCCAAAATGCTCGAGCACCTGCAGCGCCGTCTGCAGCAGAAAGGGAATCGATATCCTGGACAGGTCACTGCACTGGCTTTCGCCGCAACCCGGTGCGTCGTATGCCACGAAAGGGTGACCTGCGAATGCGGGCCGCTGCACGATGTCGGCATAGTCTTCTTTGGTCGAACCAAAACCATGCAGGAACACGATCGGCGCCAGGACGCCGTCGCGATGGAGGGCGGCCACGTTCAGTTGGACACCCTCCACCGTCAGGGGGAGTTGCACGTGAGTGAACGTTTCTGGTGAGGGCAACTTGTTGACTCCTTGAGCGAAAAGGTTGGGCCGAACCTGGGTCGCCGGCAGCCAGGTTCCCAATTTCAAGGGAATCGAGCCTTCTGTAAATTCCTAATACGGGAAGGCTTACATACGCCAAACCTATCACTCGTATTCACGCAAGGGCCTTGGTCAACTCACGCCCGGGATTGGAGCCGGGTGACCAGCTCCTCCACCAGCGGGTTGGACCGCTCTGCATTCCAGGCCACCGCTGTGGTCACGACATTGAGCTTCTGGCTCAGCGCTCGAAACACCACGTTGTCGGGCGCCAGTTTTTTCAGCGACGCCGGTACCAGCGCGATGCCCTGGCCGCAGCTGACAAAGGCAATTTGCGAGGCGACCGAGCGCACTTCATGCAGCACGCGCGGGGAAAAACCGCTGGCGCGGCAGGTTGCGATCAGATTGTCAAAGTAGACCGGACTGACCTTTCGGGAAAACATCACCAAGGGTTCAGTGGCCAGGCTGGACAGGCTGATTCGCGTGCGCGCAGCCAAGGGGTGATCGCTGGGCAGGGCCACAACCAGGCGGTCCTGAGTCAGCGGCAGTGATTTGATCGAGGCCCCCAAATCGCCGTCCAGCCGGGCGAAGGCCAGATCGATGTCCCCTGCTTCCAGCGCCGGCACGGCTTCGACGCTGTCAATCTCCCGCACAGACACAGTGAGGTGCGGGTAATCACTTTTCAATTGCTCGATCAAACCCGGCAAGACATCAAACATGGCCGTGGAAATTGCGCCAATGGTCAACATCCCCGACTGCCCCGCCACCGCCTCCTCCACGGCGAGTTCCAGGCGTTCCAGTTGGTCAGCGAACTTGCGCACCGCCGGCAGAATCGCCGCCCCCACCGGAGTCAGCTTCGCACCGCGTCGTGAGCGATCAAACAGCTTGACCTTGAGCGCTTGCTCCAGCACCTGGATCTGCTCGCTCAGCGGTGGCTGGGACATGCCCAAACGCTTGGCCGCGCGGCCGAAATTCTGTTCTTCGGCCACCGCCAGGAACAACCAGAGATGACGAATCAGACGAAAATTGATCATGATTAATCCATAGGTTTAGCGTATCTAATGCTTCTGTGATTCGTAATATACCTATCAAATTACCTCGCCGACACTGGGCGCCTCCGTCACCACAGAGGCTTCCCCATGACCCATAAGAGTTTGCTGGATCGCTTGGCAGCGCTGGATACCAATACGGTTTCCGATGCGCTCGACTTCCTCGGCCTGCCGGGTGCCACCGTTGGGCTCCGCCCGTTGTGGAACTGCCCAAAGATTGTCGGTCGCGCCAGTACCGTGTTGCTGGCTCCTAAATCCGACAACGTCCCCACTGTGCACCTGATTACCCCTGTGGTGGAACAGATCGACAGTGACGATCGTGTGCTGGTGATCGCCGGCGGCATCGAAGGCATCTCCTGCTGGGGCGACATCCTCGCCAATGCAGCAGCCAGCAAGAAAGTGCGCGGCACGGTAATCGACGGCTTCAGCCGCGACATCGATGGCAGTGAGTCAATTGGGTACCCGGTTTATGGCCGCGGCGTGACCATGATCAGCGCACGCAATCGGGTGGTGCAGATCGACGCTGCCGTGACCGTCAAAGTGGCCGGCGTCGATGTCAGCGAGAACGATTATGTCATCGCCGATACCTGCGGCACCGTGTTCGTGCCCACCGCCTATATCGAGAAAGTGGTCGACCTTGGTGAGCGCATCGCCCGCCGCCAGGACGGCATGGTCGAGGCTGTCCGCAGCGGTCGCTCGGTCGCCGAAGTGATGCATGACACCCAATTTGAAGCGATCCACGTGGAGCACGCCTGATGAATATCGAAGACAAAGAACTGGTCGCCTTGTTTGAAGGCCTGGACACCCCGGGCGTGTCTGACGCAATGGACAAACTCGGCCTGCCCGGTCAATGCCTCGGCGTGGCACCGTTGGACAATTACAGCAAGGTCATCGTCGGTCCGGCGTTTACCGTGCAATACGTCTCGGCCAGCGTACCTCCGGGCACCGTGGGCGATTTCATCGAAGACGTGGCGCCTGGCGATGTGGTGGTGATCGACAACGGCGGCCGCACCGACTGCACCGTCTGGGGTGACATCATGACCCAGTACGCCGGTACTCGGCAGATTGCTGCCACGGTCATCGACGGTGTTTGCCGTGACGTGAACAAAGCACTGGGCGATGGCTACCCGATCTTCAGCAAAGGCCGTTTCATGCGCACCGGCAAAGACCGCGTACAGGTTCAGTCAGTCAACCAGCCGGTGTCCATCGGTACCGCCCGAGTGTGTGCCCGCGACATTGTGGTCGCCGACGCCAACGGCGTGGTGATTGTCCCCCGCGCTCGTGCGGCTGAAGTGGCGGCGTGTGCCCGTCAGATCGAATCGATCGAAGCCGACATTCGCGCCCTGATCACTCAAGGCAAAACCCTTAAAGAAGCCCGGGCCGCACTGGGTTACCACAGCCTGCAGAGGAAAGTCTGATGACCGCGCTCCCGCTCCCTCTGGATTTTCACGCACGGGCAAAATTGCTGGGCAGTTCGACGCTGTATGAAGCATCCCATCTACCTTGCGCGGTCGACAGTGCGATCCGCCCAATCTGGGATGGTGCCTTCATCTGCGCCCCCGCCTACCCACTGGAATGCTCGCCCGGCGACAACCTCGCCCTGCACCTGGCGATGGAACGTGTTCCCCGTGGCAGCGTGCTGGTCGTGGGTACGGGTGGCTTCATCGCCGGTTACTGGGGCGAAGTGCTGACCGTGGCGGCCGAAGCGGCTGGCGTGGTCGGACTGGTGATCGATGGTGGCGTACGCGACATCGCTGCGCTGAAGAAACGCCAGTTCCCGGTGTTTGCTCGCGGCATCTCGGTGAAAGGTACGGTCAAGGCCAGTGCGCCTTCGGTGGGGCAACCATTCAATTTCAACGGTGCTTTGGTGGCTCAGGGTGACTGGGTGGTGGCCGACGATGACGGCGTGATCATCATTCCCAAGGCGGATGCGGCACGTACCCTGGCCGAAGGCGAAGCGCGCGCGAGCAAGGAAGCGCAGATGATGCAGGCGTTGACCGAAGGCCGCTCGACCCTGGAACTGATGAACCTGACTGAGTGGAGAACCCGCGCATGAGCGCCGATATTCAACGGCTGAATCAGCGCCTGGCCAGCGCACAGCCGTCTGCGACTTACCGAATCATGGACCGCGTTGCAGAGCGCCGCGCGCAAGGTGCGCAGATCATTTCGCTGTGCGCCGGCGAGCCTGATTTCGATACGCCCAAACACGTACGGGAGGCCGCCATTCACGCCATCGAGCATGGCCACACCCGCTACACCCAGGTCGCCGGTGTACGTTCACTGCGAGAAGCGGTGGCCGCCAAGTTCCGCCGTGAGAACGGCCTGGACGTTACCTGGCAAGACACCCTTGTCTGTAACGGTGGAAAGCAAGTGATCTACAACGCCTTGGCCGCGACCCTCAATGAGGGTGACGAAGTCATCGTGCCGGCGCCGTACTGGGTCAGTTACCCGGAGATGGTGCAACTGTGCGGCGGTGAAAGCAAAATCGTCACTTGCGATGCCTCTACCGGTTTCAAGCTGACGTCCGCGGCGCTGGCCGCAGCGATCACCCCGCAGACCCGCTGGTTGATCCTCAACTCGCCGTCCAACCCGACGGGCGCGGTGTACAGCCGGGAAGAATTGCACGCACTGGCTGAGGTGTTGTTGGCTCACCCTCACGTGTTGATCCTTGCCGATGACATCTACGAACACCTGATCTTCGACGATCAAGCGTTCCATACCCTGGTCCAGGTTGAACCACGGCTGGTGGCGCGTACCCTGACCATGAACGGCGTTTCCAAGGCCTACGCCATGACCGGCTGGCGCATCGGTTTTGCCACAGGGCCACGCTGGCTGCTGGAGGCCATGGAAAAACTGCAAGGTCAGCAAACCTCAGGGGCAAGCTCGATTTCGCAACAGGCCGCACTCGCCGCGCTGGAAGGGCCCAAGGACTTCATCCGCGAAAGCCGTGCCGCGTTCCAGGGGCGTCGCGATTTGATGGTGGAGCTTTTGAACGCCACACCAGGTCTTGAATGCGTCAGCCCAGCGGGGGCGTTTTACGCGTTCGCTTCCTGTGCGGGGCTGATCGGTCGTACCTCGGCGGGCGGTCGAGTGCTGCACTCTGACGAAGATGTCGCCCATGCACTGCTCGACGAAGCGAATGTGGCGGTGGTGCATGGCAGCGCTTTTGGCCTCGGCCCCTACATTCGCATTGCCTACGCCCTGGATGACGCTTCATTGCGCAAAGCCTGCGAGGCCATCCGCTCGTTCTGTACCAGCCTGCGTTAATCCGCCGCTGAAAAACCAACCCGGTCATGGCCGGGTTTTGCTGTTTATCAGCGGCGTTGACTCGATGCTTCTGGCAAACAATCGATCACGTTCTTCAATCGAGCCTGAGCCATGATCACGTTCAAGCAACTGGAAGCCATCTACTGGATTGTGGAACTGGGTAGCTTCGAATCCGCAGCCATGAAACTGAACATGTCCCAGTCAGCCATCTCCAAGCGTATTCAGGAGCTGGAAGATGCCTTCGACATGCCGATTTTTGATCGCTCCAAACGCAGTGCGCGCCTGACGGAAAAAGGCACGGAATTGTTCGAGCAGGCCACGGAGATTCTGCGCCAGCGCGATTACCTGCTTGAACGCATCAGCTCCAAGGAAGTGCTGGTCAGGCGTTTTCGCATCGGCGTCACCGAGCTGACCGCCATGACTTGGCTGCCGGCGCTGGTAGAGGGTATTCGCAGTGCTTATCCCAAAGTAGTACTGGAGCCCTCGGTCGAACTCAGCACCGAACTGGTGGCCAAACTGGAGAACGATCAGCTGGACCTGATCATCGTTCCCGACATTTTTGCCGACGCACGCTTCGCCAGCACGCCGTTGAGTGCAGTGGAGAACGCCTGGATGTGTGCACCCTCGCTGCATCAGGGGAACCAGGTCATGGACATGCAGGCCATCTCCTCGTTCACCGTCCTGACTCAGGGCGGTGGCTCCGGCACCGGGTTAATCTATGAACGCTGGTTTGCCCAGAATGACGTCCGGGTCAACCGTACGATCAAAAGCAACTACCTGATCGCCCAGTTGGGCCTGACCCTGTCCGGTGTCGGCATCAGCTACCTGCCACGCCAGTGTCTCTCGCCGCTGGTGAACCAGGGCCGTCTGCAGGTCATCGAAACCGAGCCCGCGCTGCCTCCCATCCACTACATCGCGGTGCACCGCGCCGATCGTCTTCAGGGCCTCAGTGTCGAGGTTGCACGTCTGGCAGCACGTTGTTGTGATTTCAGCCGCATGGTGTGGTAACACGGGCGCTGAATACGAGAAAAAAAGCGATGCTTTTGCATAGATAAATATCGCTAATAGTGCCGAGCGACCTTTCTTACTATGAACGCATAGCCCACAAGGGTTCAGTCGTTCATGGAGGTCGCTATGTCATTGCCCGGTTCACGCATCTACCCTTCTCCGCCCCAGGCGCCACGCTCGCTGCTGGACGCTTTTCAGAGTGTCGTCACGCCGCATATCAGCGACAACCTCGGGCGTCACATCGGTGCCCGGGGGCTGACGCGCTATAACCACACCGGCAAACTGGTGGGCACCGCCCTGACGGTAAAGACGCGCCCCGGCGACAACCTCTACATTTACAAGGCCCTGACGCTGATCGAACCGGGGCATGTGCTGGTGATCGACGCCCAGGGTGACGCGACCAATGCGGTCATCGGTGAGCTGATCAAGCTCTATGCGCAGCAACGTGGCTGTGTCGGTTTTGTCGTCGACGGTGCCATCCGCGATGTCGCCAGTTTTGAAGACACGCCTTGCTATGCACGCAGCGTGGTGCATTGCGGCCCCTACAAAAGCGGCCCAGGGGAAATCAACGTCCCGGTGTCAATCGGCGGGATGATCATCAATCCGGGCGACATCATTGTCGGTGACGAGGATGGGCTGGTTGCCTTCTCGCCCGACCATGCCGAGCAGGTGTTGGTCAAGGCGCGAGAGCATGACGCGCATGAACAGCAGGTCAAAGCCGAAATCGCCACTGGCGCCATCGATCAGTCATGGCTGGACAAGGTGCTGGAAAAGGCCGGTCTGGCAAACTGAGTTCTGCGATGAAGCGATCCTGAATTCCCTTCAGCACGTTATTGACTGCGCTATTTTTGCCGGGCTTTCAGCCCGGTTTTTTTTTTGCGCGCACATTTTATACAGCGCGAATCAGGCCTCACAGTTTCATCAATAAAAGCGATCTTTTGACAGGAGTATTTGTCGCTTTTTTTACGGTTTCATAATTATTACTTTGGCCGGACAACACCGACAAAAACAAGGTCCGCCCCATGTCTATGCCTGAAGTCATAAAACCAGCCGTGCGCAGCAAATACCGTTGGGTGGTTGCGGCCCTGATTTTTCTAATTTACACCATTGCTGCCGCCGACCGAGCCAACCTGGGTGTCGCGCTACCGTTCATTCGTAAAGAGTTTGAAATGAGTAATGCCGAGGCCGGCGGGTTGATGAGTTTATTTCTGCTGGCCTATGCATTGGCACAGATCCCTTCCGGTTTTGCCTTTGGCCGTTTCGGTGTCAGCAAGATCCTGCCGGGCGCCATGGTGCTGACCTCATTGCTGACCGGCCTGGTAGGAACCGCCGGCTCACTGTTGGCATTGAAGCTGTATCGCCTGGGTCTTGGCCTCGCTGAAGGGCCGCTGCCGATCAGCATGACCACGACCATCAACAACTGGTTTCCAGCGCGGGAAAAAGGCACTGCGTCAGGGATCTTTCTGTCTGCGGTCAAGTTCGGGCCGGTGATCGTGCCACCACTCTGTGCCGTGATCATTTCGGTATGGGGCTGGCGAGAGATCTTCTACTTCTTTGCCGTGCCCGGCATCGCACTGGCAGTCGTCTGGTATTTCATGGTCACCGACCATCCCTCCCGAAGCCGGTTCGTCAACGCGGCCGAGCTCAGCTACATCATCGAGGAAAGCGGCAGTACTAAAGCGACTCAGCAAACCCGCCCCAAAAAGACTCCAGCCTGGGTGAGCAAACTCGATCGAGTCATACGTGCCCGCCACGAAACGCCCCTCGAGACCAATCGGCAGGTGTTCAAGTCCTGGAATATCTGGGGATGTGCCACCAGTTATTGCTTCCAACTGGGCGTGTCGAGCGTACTGCTGGCGTGGATTCCGACCTACCTGATGACCGTCAAACAGTTCTCGATCATGAACATGGGCCTGGTGTCGGCTGCGCCATGGGTGGGCGCCGTGCTCGGCAACCTGCTGGGTGGTTTCTGCTCGGATCGACTGATGGGTGGGCGACGCAAGCCCGGCATGCTGCTGTCAGCACTCGGCACTTCACTGATGATGTACCTGCTGATCAATTCGCCCGCCGAACCGATTCCCTACGGCTTGCTGCTGTTGTTGACCGGTGCCGTTCTCAGCCTGGGGTTCTCTTCCTACATGGTTTATCCGATGGGGCTGACTACCAAAAAAACGTTCCCTATCTCCAACGCCGTCGTGAACATGGTCGGTCAGTTGGGCGCGGCGGCCACACCCTTCATCACCGGGCTGTTGCTGGACAACTATGGCTGGAACTACGTGTTTGCCTGGCTAGCGGTGGGATCATTTATGAGTTTCATCCTCTTACTGACCATTTCAGAGCCACGGGAGAGATCGAGCAACGTTGATTGAACCGCACCCTGAATAAAGCCGCGCCGCTCGTTTGAGCGGCTTCTGTCTGAACGATTCTGTCATCGCTACGAGGTGTTTAGACATGTCCCCCCAAGACAGCCCTGTTTGAAGGCCTGGATATACCGGGCGTGTCCGACGCCTTAGACAAACTGGGTCTGCCTGAACAATGCCTGGGAGCCTTTGGCTCCCAGGCATTGTTCACAAATGCACAGTTGATTCGATGGGAGCAGGGAACTGTTCGCGCACGATATCGACAAGCGCGTCGACCAAAGGATTACTGCGGGCTGCATTCCAGGCCAAAGCACTGGTTACCAGCCGAAATTTTTGCTGCAGGGGTCGAATCACGACGTTTTTGGGCGCCAGCTTTTCGAGCGCATACGGCACCAGTGCAATACCTTGACCGCAACTTACAAAGGCTATCTGCGAGCCGATCGAGCGGACCTCATGCATGATTTTTGGGCGGAAACCGCATTGCTGACAGCAGCTAACGATATAGTCAAAAAAAACAGGACTGCCGCTGCGGGCGAACATGATCTGTACCTCTCCCGCCAAGTCTCGCAGATCCACAGACGCTTCATTAGCTAGTGGATGATTTCTGGAAAGCGCTACCGCAAGCTGGTCTTGGACAAGAGCAATCGAGCGGATGGGCTCATAGTAGCCGCCTTCAATTCGTGCGAAAGCCACATCGATGTCGCCAGACTCCAGTGACGGGATGGCCTCCCCGCTATCTATTTCCCGAATAAATACTGAAATATTCGGGAACCTCTCCTTGAGCTGCTCGATGAGATCAGGGAGCACCTCAAGCAAGGCTGCGTTGATAGCGCCTATCGTCAGGACTCCCGTTTGCCCTGCAACGGCTTCATGTACTGCAAGCTCCAGGCGCTCCAACTGCTCTGCAAATTTTCGTACTGCCGGCATGATCGCCATACCCGTTGGGGTGAGGATCGCGCCCTTGCTGGTGCGCTCAAACAGCTTTACCCGTAGGGAAGTTTCCAGAACCTTGATCTGTTCAGTCAAAGGTGGCTGTGACATGCCCAGCCTTTTGGCTGCACGACCAAAATGCTGCTCTTCGGCGACTGCAAGGAACAGCCAGAGATGCCGGATAAGTCGAAAGTTGATCATAGAAATCCTGAATCAGACTCGCAAAGCGGGTATGAGCGGTAGCGCGTTCGGCGGGTTGGAAAGCCAGGCGACCATGCCCCAACGTTGCGCAGGCACTCCCGATACGACTGGCGTATCGGGACGTTAGCATATTCGTAATGTACCTGTGGATCATGGCCGTAAATACTTGGGCCCATCGTCAACACAGGGTTTCACAGCCTGCAGAGCAAGAGCTCGTGAGCATGCCCCCGGCAGTCACCCCAGTTACTCACCACAAGGAACTTCGCCGTGCAAAAGTTTGATTTGGACCTGATTCTGAAGGCACAACGCCGACTTCAAGGACAAGTAGTGCGCACCCCACTTCTGAGCTCTGCGATGCTGAATGATATCGTCGGCGCGGATGTTTACGTGAAGGCTGAATGCCTGCAAAAGACCGGGGCGTTCAAGTTTCGCGGTGCCATGTTCAAATTGGCCGAACTGGCACCCAGTGACAGAAACAAGGGAGTTATCACTTATTCGGCGGGCAACCATGGCCAAGCAGTGGCTGCGGCCGCTCACCAGTGGGGCTGCCCGTCAGTAGTCGTGATGCCCGAGCATGCGCCAAAAATCAAGCAGGACAACTGCCGCTGGTGGGGAGCAGAGGTTGTCCTTTACAACAAAGACGTCGAGGACCGTGAGGACGTTACCCAGCGGCTGATTGAAAGCCGCGGCCTGACCTTCGTCTCGCCTTTCGATGACCCCCTCATCATGGCGGGCCAAGGCACCATCGGTCTCGAAATCGCTGAGCAGTTGGCTGAAGTGGGGGCAACTCCCGACTCTGTGTGGTTGGGTTGCAGCGGCGGCGGCTTGGCATCCGGAACATTGACCGCAATGCGCGCCAAGTGTGGCCATTTCGAGAGCGTTCTTGTCGAGGCAGAAGGCTATACGAAATGGCAAACAGCCCTGCAAAAGGGGGAACCGGTGAAACTCCAGCTGTTGCCAAAAACGCTGCTCGACGGGATTGCCGGTCCCGCTGTCGGTGCACTCCCCTTCGAAGTATTGAAACCTGTTCAACCGCGTACTGAAGTCGCCTATCTGGAAGATGCCTTCCAAGGCATGCGTGCAGCATTTCAGTACCTCAAGCTCGTCCTTGAGCCGGGCGGTGCAGCCGCCCTCGGAACGCTGATACGGGAGAAGCAGCGCTATGAGGGCAAAACTGTCGTGGTGGTTTGCTCTGGCGGGAACGTTGACCCAGAAGTATTCCTACAAGCCTGGACTCACTGATTCATTCATTTTTGAAGCGTTTGGCATCGCCAGAGGCGTGAAGAAAACCATTGGAGACTTTGATCATGAATAGTGTTCTGGAAAAACTGACTGCATTGGGTTTGGAGTTGCCTAAGTTCAATACGCGGGGCGGCAACTACCAGTTGTACACCCGTTTTGGGAACCTGATCTATACCGCGGGTCAAGTATGCCTGCAAGACGACGTCTTGCTATACAAAGGAACCGTGGGAACGGAAATTGATATCGAGACGGCCCAGGCCGCGGCGCGAGTCTGCGCACTAAATCTTCTTTCCATTGCCAATGAAGCGAGCGATGGCCAACTCGACCGCATACGTGTTTTGAAGGTTAATGGTTATGTTAAGTGCCTTCCTAGCTTCGAGCAGCAAGCGAAGGTGATAGATGGGGCCTCAACTCTTTTTGTAGAGCTTTTCGGCCAAGAGCGCGGCGGCCATGCCCGGGCAGCTGTAGGCGTTGCGGCCATCCCGCGAGGGGCGCCTGTAGAAGTTGAAGCTATCTTTGCGATCGACTGATCACAGCGGACGAAGCATCTCAATACGATCCGGCTATGAAAGCTGGCTGACATAATAAAAACACCCTGCAGTTCTAGACATCTGCCGTTGATGTACAACAAATAGAAAATCATGCAGTTGCCATTGAGCTCATCTTGGCTCGGGCTTCATTTCTGGAGGTTTTATGCGTACTCGCAATGTTGCCAAATTGATGGCTTTGTCTGTTGCATTTCTGTCCCACGAAGGGATGAGTGCAGAGCTATCCGGCACACTACAAAAAGTGAAAGAATCAGGCACGATCACACTAGCCTACCGTGATGCGGCGATTCCTTTTTCCTACCTCGCCGACGCCTCTGGCATACCGGTTGGCTACTCCCAGGACATTCAATCCAAAGTTATCGAAGTATTGAAGAAAGACCTCGGCTTACCCAACTTGAAAATACAGTACAACCTTGTCACTTCACAAACCCGAATACCGTTGATTCAAAATGGCACCGTCGACATTGAATGTGGTTCAACGACAAACAATGCCGAACGTCAGCAGCAGGTCAGCTTTTCTGTTGGCATATTTGAAATCAGCACCCGACTACTGACAGCCAAGCAATCTTCTTATAAAGATATTGATGACCTTAAAGGACGCAATGTAGTAACCACTGCGGGTACAACCGCTGAGCGACTGCTGCGCTCAATGAATGTTGAAAAACAGTTAGGCATGAACATTATCTCAGCCAAGGACCACGGCGAATCATTCCAACTGTTGGAAACTGGCCGTGCAGTTGCTTGGCTGCAGGACGACGCGCTGCTGGCGGGTGAACGCGCAAAATCGAGGAATCCCGATCGATGGGCTATATCCGGTGTTGCGCAATCTCGTGAGATCTACGGATGTATGTTGCGCAAGGGTGACGATGCGTTCAAGCAAGCAGTGGACGGTGCTATCAAGGCTCTTTATGCATCAGGTGAAATCAACGACATCTACAGCAAATGGTTTCAGCACCCCATACCGCCTAAAGGCTTGAGCCTGGATTATCCCATGCCCAATGAGGTCAAGGAACTTTATGCCAACCCTACAGATCAGCCCGCGCCTGCAACAATGCCGTAAGTCTCCGTTGCAGAGACTCAGGTAACGACTAAAACAGCTATTCAGGAGTCAACATGAATTCTTCAAGCATTAATACTGTTCAGGCGATCACTCCAGAGACTCGCGACATCCACACTGCATTTCGCTCGGTGGTAACCCCACATATCAGCGATAACATGGGGCGTTACATTGGGGTTCGAGGTCTTAATCGCTACAATAAAACGGGAAAAATGGTCGGGAGCGCGCTGACTGTTAAGACCCGCCCAGGTGACAATCTCTACATCTACAAGGCATTGACGTTGCTCGAGCCTGGCCACGTGCTTGTTGTGGATGCTCAGGGTGACACCACCAACGCCGTGATTGGCGAACTCATCAAACTCTACGCGTTACAGCGGGGCTGTGTAGGTTTTGTCGTAAACGGTGCAATTCGCGATGTCGCAAGCTTTGAAGACACCCCGTGTTATGCCCGTGATGTGGTGCATTGTGGTCCCTATAAAACGGGTCCAGGGGCAGTCAACGTTCCGGTATCCATTGGCGGGATGATCGTAAACCCGGGAGACATCATCGTCGGCGATGAGGATGGAATTGTCGGCTTTCCCGCGTCGGCCGCAGACCACCTGCTTGCCATGGCCCGCACGCATCAAGCCGCCGAGGATCGCGTAAAGGCAGAAATCGCAACGGGGGCATTCAACCAGTCGTGGATTGAAAGTGTCTTGATCAAGGCCAATCTTGCTTAAACACGAAAGGTCGGTAACAGGAGGCAGTCACCATCGGCCCCTCGATACAATAAAGTTATACTTGACGTGTATCTCTGGCATTTACCTTCAATGCGCCAGCTAGAGCGCCTTGGCATAGCTGCTATTCATCACGAGCCATACCACGCGCTGCGTGGCAATGGTAGTTTGAATCCGTCATATGTCAAAATAACAACAACAGGATACGGCAATGATCACAGCTACCAGCAAACACCTTCTATTGCTAAAAAAAGACACCACGCTGGCCACCAAAGTAAAACCAGAGTCAGATAAGTATTGCCAACAATACTGGGCACTCTCCTATAAGCCTCGCGCCAAAAAATAGCATTTCACTCACATCATTAAAGCCTGCCAAAAATTAAGTAGAATCGATGCTGGCAAACTCGGCGTGTCCAATTGCCGTATTAGCTGGCGCATGGGTCTAGAAGAACCTGTTAAGCTAATTTGAGGATTTCCTGATGCGTATGTTCACTAAACTGTTGAGCGCCGCGATTGCAGCAGCCATCATCAGCCCATCATTAATGGCGGCTGAACTCACCGGCACGCTTAAAAAAATCAAAGAGTCGGGCACCATTACGGTCGGCCACCGCGACTCATCGATCCCCTTTTCCTACATCGCGGACGCCTCCGGGATGCCGATCGGCTATTCCCAAGACATCCAACTTAAAATTATCGAGTCCATCAAGAAAGAGTTAGGCATTCCCAACCTGAAAGTGAAATACAACCTGATTACCGCCCAGAACCGCATCCCCCTGGTTCAGAATGGCACCGTAGACCTGGAGTGTGGTTCGACGACAAACAATGCAGAACGCGCACAACAGGTTGACTTCTCAGTAGGCATATTTGAAGTAAGCACTCGTCTGTTGTCCAAGAAAGACTCCGTCTACCAAGACTTTGACAACCTGAAAGGCAAGAACGTGGTCACCACCGCCGGGGGTACATCCGAGCGCCTGCTTAGGGCGATGAACGCTGAGAAGCAGATGGGTATGAACATCATCTCGGGGAAAGACATCGGCGAGTCATTCCAAATGTTGGAGACCGGTCGTGCCGCTGCATTCATGCAGGACGATGCCCTGTTGGCAGGTGAAAGAGCCAAAGCCAGGAATCCCGGTGAATGGGCAGTCACAGGCACCGCGCAATCACAGGACATGTACGGCTGTATGATGCGCAAGGGGGACGAACCTTTCAAAAAAGTGGTGGATGACACGATTAAAGCCATCTTCTCCTCGGGTGACATCAACGCTATTTATGATAAATGGTTTAATCAGCCCATCCCCCCGAAAGGCCTGAACCTTAACTTCCCCATGAGTCTTGAACTCAAAGAGCTCATTGCCAACCCTGTCGACAAGCCTGCACCTGCCGCAACTCTTTAACTACCTCATTGATCTGCTCATGTCCGCCAAACGTGGACATGAGGCATGTTGCATGCACAAAAATATATGTTTGGAAGGTGTTTTCTATGAATTACAACTGGGATTGGGGCGTATTCTTAAAATCCACTGGAGTGGGACATGAAACTTATTTCAATTGGTTTATTTCAGGTCTGGGCTGGACCATTGCGATTGCAGTAGTAGCCTGGATGATAGCGTTGCTGTTGGGCTCAGTGCTCGGTGTCATGCGAACCGTGCCAAATCGTATCGTGTCGGGCATTGCCAGCCTGTATGTGGAGGTGTTCCGAAATGTCCCACTTTTAGTACAACTATTTATCTGGTATTTCCTGGCACCTGATCTGCTGCCTGAGCACCTGCAGGAGTGGTACAAGCAGGACCTGAACCCGACCACCTCGGCCTACTTGAGCGTCGTCGTATGCCTCGGTCTTTTCACGGCCGCTCGTGTCTGTGAACAAGTCCGTACAGGCATTCAGGCGCTGCCAAAAGGCCAGGAATCCGCGGCCCGCGCCATGGGTTTCAAGCTGCCGCAAATCTACTGGAACGTGCTGCTGCCCCAGGCTTACCGGATCATCATTCCGCCGCTTACCACCGAGTTTCTGGCCGTGTTCAAAAACTCATCGGTGGCTTCGCTGATCGGCCTGATGGAACTGCTGGCGCAAGCCAAACAAACAGCTGAATTCACCGCCAACCTGTTCGAAGCCTTCACCCTGGCCACGCTGATCTACTTCACCTTGAACATGGGCCTGATGCTGCTCATGCGCAAAGTCGAGAAGAAAGTCGCCGTACCCGGCCTGATTTCCATAGGTGGTAAATGATGGAATTCGATTTCAGCGACATCACTTCTGCCCTTCCCGGCTTGTTGAACGGCATGGTCATGACCTTGCGACTGATGGCGATGGGCGTCGTCGGAGGGATCATCCTCGGCACGATCCTGGCATTGATGCGCCTGTCCCACAGCAACGTGTTGTCGCGCATTGCCGGCACCTACGTGGACTACTTCCGTTCCATCCCACTGCTGCTGGTCATCACTTGGTTTTACCTGGCGGTCCCGTTCGCGCTGCGCTGGATCACTGGCGAAGACACGCCGATCGGCGCGTTCACCTCGTGTGTCGTGGCCTTCATGATGTTCGAAGCAGCGTATTTCTGCGAGATCGTCCGGGCTGGCGTGCAGTCGATTCCGAAGGGCCAGATGGGCGCTGCCCAGGCACTGGGCATGACTTACGGCCAGATGATGCGCCTGATCATCCTGCCGCAAGCGTTTCGCAAGATGACCCCACTGCTGCTTCAACAAAGCATCATTCTGTTTCAGGACACCTCGCTGGTTTACACCGTTGGCTTGGTGGACTTCCTCAACGCCTCTCGTTCGAGTGGCGACATCATCGGTCGCGCCAATGAATTCCTGATCGTTGCGGGCCTGGTGTATTTCACTATCAGCTTTGCCGCCTCGCGGGTGGTCAAGCGTCTACAAAGAAGGTTCGCTGTATGATTTCTATCAAGAACGTCGACAAATGGTATGGAAACTTCCAGGTGCTTACGAATTGCAGCGCTGAGGTCAAAAAAGGCGAAGTGATCGTGGTGTGCGGGCCGTCCGGTTCCGGCAAATCCACCCTGATCAAATGCGTGAACGCCTTGGAACCGTTCCAGAAAGGCGACGTGATCGTCGATGGCACGTCCATCGCCAACCCGAAGACCAACCTGCCGAAACTGCGTTCGCGCGTGGGCATGGTGTTCCAGCATTTCGAACTGTTCCCGCACCTGACCATCACCGAAAACCTGACCATCGCGCAGATCAAGGTGCTGGGCCGCAGCAAGGAAGAAGCCAACAGGAAAGGCCTGCAACTGCTCGAGCGCGTCGGCCTCTCCGCCCATGCCCACAAGCACCCCGGCCAACTCTCCGGCGGTCAGCAGCAGCGTGTGGCGATTGCCCGTGCGCTGGCGATGGACCCGATCGTCATGCTGTTCGACGAACCGACCTCGGCACTGGACCCGGAAATGGTCAACGAAGTACTCGACGTGATGGTGCAACTGGCCCACGAAGGCATGACCATGATGTGCGTGACCCACGAAATGGGCTTCGCCCGAAAAGTGGCGAACCGGGTGATTTTCATGGACCAGGGCCAGATCATCGAAGACTGCCCCAAAGAGCAATTCTTCGGCGACATCAGCGCCCGCTCCGAACGAGCGCAGCAGTTTTTGGGCAAAATTCTGCAACATTAAACGAGTGATCCTGCGTCCGACTTGTCGGGCGCAGGCCGTCGTTTTGAGCGCCGGTTCGCGGCCGATGATCACCTGCCGACCACCGTACCGCGGATAGACGCCATCTCTTCCATGATTCGCGTCGCGTGAATCAGCACGTGCCGGCCAACGTCGGTAATCTTCATCCTCGCCCAGTCTTCCCATCCCCCCAACCTATGCTCAATGGGCATATCTCAAAGACAAAAACGGTAGTCGTAGTTCTCCCCCAGCGCTCCCAGAATGAGTGAAAACACAAAGGCAGCACTGCTTGGGAGATAGGCATGTCAACAGAAGCTGAACAAACCGTGGGACAGGATTGGCAGGAGGACGTATTCCGCGTGCTCAAGGCCCACGACGTCAAACACGTGGTCTTCGTACCGGATGCAGGCCATTCGGCGGCGATCCGCATGTCGTACGCAGACCCGGACATCAAGGCCGTTGTCCTCACCACTGAGGAAGAAGGCATCGGCTACCTCGCCGGCGCCTGGTTGGGCGGTGAGCGCGGCGCCCTCTTGATGCAATCCAGTGGTGTCGGTAACTGCATCAACACCCTGGCCCTTCAAGTCTGTGCCGGTTTTCCGCTGTTGATGGTGGTCACCATGCGCGGTGACTGGGCCGAATTCAATGCGTGGCAGAACCCCATGGGCCAGGCCACAGAAGCCTCCCTGAACCTGATGAAAGTGATGACCTGGCGCGCGGACGTCCCGGAAGACGTCGCCCCGTTGCTGCACGGTGCCGCGACCATGGCCTTCAACGGTGATTCCGCCACTGCCTTGCTGCTCGGCCAGCGCCTGATTGGAGAAAAGAAATGGGTCAAGTAAGCGCAAACCACACCCTGTGCCGCCGTGAAGTGGTCAAGGCTTTGCTGGCCGACCGCAAAGACGTGCTGGTCGTGACCGGCCTGGGATCGGCGTCCTATGACGTCATGGCGGCCGGTGACAATGATCTGAATTACTACCTCTGGGCCGCCATGGGCAGTGCGATCACGGTGGGCCTGGGCCTGGCCAATGCCCAGCCGGACAAATCGGTGGTGGTCGTCACGGGTGACGGTGAGTTGCTCATGGGCTTCGGCGCACTGGCGACCGTCGCGCTGCAAAAGCCCGCCAACTTGACCATCGCAGTGTTGGACAACGGTCACTTTGGCGAAACCGGCATGCAGGTCAGCCACGCGGGTTTTGGCATTTCCCTGGACCAGGTGGCGAAAACCTGCGGCTTCAGCTGGACTGATGAAATCCGCGACATGGAAGGCGTACACAACTTGCGCGAGCACTTTGCAACCCGCGATGGCGTCAAGCTCGCAACGATCAAGATCAAAGCGGAAAACCCGCCACGGGTGCTGCCACCGCGCGATGGTCACTACATCAAGAATCGCTTTCGCGCTGCCTTGGGCTTCAACCCGATCTGATTGCTCTATGCCGGACCCGGTCACGCAGGGCAAAAGCCGTGCGTGACGCACTGAGGAGAATAATAATGACCGACCGCAACGCTGAAGAACTCAATGCCATCCGCGAAGGCGTACGCGCTCTTTGCACTGAATTCGATGCCGCCTACTGGCGCAAAGTCGACGAAGAAAAAGGCTTTCCGGAAACCTTCGTCAAGGCCCTGACTGATGCTGGCTGGCTGGCCGCGATGATCCCTGTCGAATATGGCGGCTCCGGTCTGGGGTTGGCCGAAGCTTCGGTGATCCTTGAAGAAGTGAACCGCTGCGGCGGTAACTCCGGCACTGTTCACGGGCAGATGTACAACATGTTCACCCTGCTGCGACACGGCAGCGAAGCGCAGAAAAGCTACTACCTGCCAAAACTAGCCAACGGGGAATTACGCCTGCAATCGATGGGCGTGACCGAGCCCACCACCGGCACCGACACCACCAAGATCAAGACCACCGCCGTACGCAAAGGCGACAAGTACGTAATCAACGGTCAGAAGGTGTGGATCTCGCGGATCCAGCATTCCGACCTGATGATCCTGCTGGCGCGCACCACGCCGTTGGCCGACGTAAAGAAAAAATCCGAAGGCATGTCGATCTTCCTCGTCGACCTGCGCGAGGCCATCGGCAATGGCATGACCGTGCAGCCGATCGCTAACATGGTCAACCACGAAACCAACGAGTTGTTCTTCGACAACCTGGAAATCCCTGCCGACAGCCTGATCGGCGAGGAAGGCAAAGGCTTCAGGTACATCCTCGACGGCCTGAATGCCGAGCGGACCCTGATTGCCGCCGAATGCATTGGTGACGGTCGCTGGTTCATCGAAAAGGCCAGCGCTTATGCCCGCGACCGTGTGGTGTTTGGGCGCCCGATCGGGCAGAACCAGGGTGTGCAGTTTCCGATTGCCGAAGCGCACATCGAAATCGAGGCGGCCGACCTGATGCGCTGGCGTGCCTGCGAGGAATACGACAGCGGCATCAACGCCGGGGCCAGCGCCAACATGGCCAAGTACCTGGCGGCGAAAGCCTCCTGGGAAGCCGCCAACGCCTGCTTGCAGACCCACGGCGGTTTTGGCTTCGCCTGCGAGTACGACGTCGAGCGCAAATTCCGTGAAACCCGCCTGTACCAGGTCGCGCCCATCTCCACCAACCTGATCATGTCCTACGTGGCCGAACACCTGCTCGAGCTGCCGCGCTCTTTCTAATAACAAGAGAGATAACACCATGAGCCAGCCCAAAGGCCTCCGCCCGCTCGATGGCATTACCGTCGTCAGCCTTGAGCATGCCATTGCAGCGCCCTTCTGCACCCGACAACTGGCCGACCTTGGCGCCCGTGTGATCAAGGTCGAACGTCCCGGAACAGGTGATTTCGCCCGGGGTTACGACCAACGCGTCAACGGCTTGGCCTCGCACTTCGTCTGGACCAACCGCTCGAAAGAAAGCCTGACTCTGGACTTGAAGCAAGACCCTGCCACCGAGGTACTGGACAGTTTGCTGGCCACCGCCGATGTGCTCGTGCAGAACCTGGCACCCGGTGCGGCCGCGCGAATAGGGCTGTCATTCGAGGCTTTGCATCAGCGCTTTCCGCGGCTGATTGTCTGCGACATTTCCGGCTATGGCGTCGGTGGCCCCTATGAAAAGAAGAAAGCCTACGACCTGTTGATTCAGAGCGAAGGAGGTTTTCTGTCGGTGACCGGCGGCCCGGGCGAGGAAGAAATGGCCAAGGCCGGATGTTCGATCGCCGACATTGCGGCTGGCATGTACGCCTACACCGGGATTCTGTCTGCGCTGTTGTTGCGTGAACGTACCGGCGAAGGCAGCCACCTCGATGTGTCGATGCTGGAAAGCCTGGTCGAGTGGATGAACTACCCGATGTACTACGCCTACGACGGCGCCCCTCCGCCACCTCGCGCCGGCGCCGCGCACGCCACTATTTATCCCTATGGTCCCTTCCCTATCGGCGACGGCACCACCGTGATGCTGGGTTTGCAGAACGAGCGTGAATGGCAGTTGTTTTGCGAGAAGGTGCTCCTTACACCTGAACTAGCCAAAGACGAGCGCTTCTCGGCCAACTTCAAGCGGGTCGAAAACCGTCACGCGCTACGACAACTCATCGTCGAAGCGTTCTCCACGCTCAACTTCGATGCCGTGTTTGATCGGCTGGAGCATGCGCAGATCGCCAACGCCCGGGTCAATGACATGCAAGGGGTTTGGGATCATCCACAACTCCAGGCACGTGATCGCTGGCGGGAAGTCGAGACCTCTGCGGGCAGCATCCCGAGTCTGCTACCGCCCGGCAGCAACAGCGCTTTTGAACCGCGTATGGATGCTGTGCCCGGCCTTGGTCAACACACCGAACAGCTGCTCAGGGAACTGGGGCTGGGAACGGACCGCATCGAACAAATGCGCGCAGCCGGGGCTATCTGACAGCAACGATCAACTATTTTCGAGTGAACACTGCCCAATGAAGATCCTGGTAGCTGTGAAACGCGTGGTCGATTACAACGTGAAAGTTCGCGTCAAGGCGGACAATTCCGGCGTCGACCTCGCCAACGTCAAGATGTCGATGAACCCGTTCTGCGAAATCGCCGTGGAAGAAGCCGTACGCCTGAAAGAGAACGGTATTGCGACTGAAATCGTCGTCGTCTCCATCGGCCCGTCCACCGCTCAAGAGCAACTGCGCACCGCGCTGGCTCTGGGGGCCGACCGCGCCATCCTCGTCGAATCCGCCGAAGACCTGACTTCCCTGGCCGTTGCCAAGTTGTTGAAAGCTGTTGTCGACAAGGAACAGCCTCAGTTGGTGATCCTTGGCAAACAGGCCATCGACAGCGACAACAACCAGACTGGCCAGATGCTCGCTGCCTTGAGCGGCTACGGTCAGGGCACGTTCGCGTCCCAAGTCGAAATCAGCGGCGACTGCGTGGCCGTGACTCGCGAAGTCGACGGCGGCGCGCAGACGGTTTCCCTGAAACTGCCGGCCATCGTCACCACCGACCTGCGTTTGAACGAGCCGCGCTACGCGTCTCTGCCAAACATCATGAAAGCCAAGAAGAAGCCTCTCGAAGTGCTGACTCCGGACGCTTTGGGCGTTTCCACCGCCTCCACCAACACAACCCTGAAAGTCGAAGCGCCAGCTGCACGCAGCGCGGGTATCAAGGTCAAGTCGGTGGCTGAACTGGTCGAGAAACTGAAAAACGAAGCGAAGGTGATCTGAATGACTATCCTGGTGATTGCTGACTATTCAACTGACCAGCAGGACAACAAAGTACTGGCCCCGGCCACGCTGAACACCGTTGCGGCTGCCGCGAAAATCGGTGGTGATATTCATGTACTGGTTGCCGGTGCAGGTGTTGGCGCTGTAGCTGAAGCCGCTGCAAAAATTGCTGGCGTATCCAAAGTACTGGCAGCCGACAACGCCGCCTACGCGCATCAACTCCCCGAAAATGTTGCACCGTTAGTGGTCAGTCTGGTGATCGAACAACACTCGATTTACAGCCATGTCCTGGCCTCGGCCACGTCCAACGGCAAAAACATCCTGCCGCGCGTTGCCGCTCAGCTGGACGTTGACCAGATCTCCGAGATCATCTCGGTCGAAAGCGCTGATACCTTCAAGCGCCCGATCTACGCCGGTAACGCCATTGCTACCGTACAGTCCAACGCTGCGGTCAAAGTGATCACCGTTCGCGCCACCGGTTTCGACCCGGTGGCAGCTGAAGGTGGTTCGGCGGCTGTTGAAGCCGTTGCCGCTGCACACGACACTGGCACTTCCAGCTTCGTCGGCGAAGAACTGGCCAAGTCCGATCGTCCGGAACTGACCGCCGCCAAGATCGTCGTTTCCGGCGGCCGTGGCATGCAGAACGGCGACAACTTCAAACACCTGTACGCCCTGGCCGACAAGCTGGGCGCTGCCGTCGGTGCTTCCCGCGCTGCCGTCGACGCCGGTTTCGTACCCAACGACATGCAGGTCGGTCAGACCGGCAAGATCGTTGCTCCACAGCTGTACATCGCCGTCGGTATCTCCGGCGCGATCCAGCACCTGGCCGGCATGAAAGACTCCAAGGTGATCGTTGCGATCAACAAGGACGAAGAAGCGCCGATCTTCCAGGTGGCCGATTACGGCCTGGTAGTAGATCTGTTTGAAGCCATTCCAGAATTCACCTCGGTGGTCTGAAAGGAGTAAACGCCATGAGCAACCTTGATATTTCTGCTTGGATCGGCCGAGTCGAAGAAAGCCACGACCAGATTAGCTACAACTTGGTCAAGCGCATTGCCGCGACACTCGGCGAAGCTGCACCGCAACCTGGTGAAACGCTGCCGCCCCTGTGGCATTGGGCATTCTTCCAGGAGCCGGTTGCCGAGGACGGACTTGGCCAGGACGGCCATCCGGCGCGCGGTGGTTTCCTGCCGCCGGCGGACAACCGCAACCGCATGTGGGCAGGCAGCCGGCTAACGTTCAACCGCCCCTTGCGCGTCGAAGCCCAGGTCGATCGCCTCTCAACGATACTCAAGGTCGAGGAGAAACACGGACGCACCGGCTCGCTGCTGTTCGTCACCGTGCGCCATGAGTTTTTCCAGGAGGGTGAGTGCGCATTGGTCGACGAGCAGGACATCGTCTACCGCGAACCCACCCCACCCAAGCTTGGCGGCACCGAACCACTGGCGGCCGGTCAGTGGCGCGAGCCGGTAGTTCCCAGTGCAACATTACTGTTTCGTTATTCCGCGGTGACCTTCAATGGCCACCGGATTCACTATGACTGGCCGTACGTGACCGAGACCGAAGGGTATCCGGACCTGGTGGTGCACGGCCCGCTGATCGCCACCTTGAACCTGCGCGCGTTCTTGCGCGCACACCCTGGGGTAACCCTCAAGCGCTTCAGTTTCCGTGGTGTGCGGCCACTGATTTCGCCTCAGCCGTTCGAAGTCGGCGGCCGGGTGATCGAGCCAGGCAAGGCTGAGGTTTGGGCAGGCAATCAGGACGGCACCGCGCAGATCGGTGAAGTCGAGTTCAGCCAGGGAGAAACACCATGAGTCCATCGATTGTTCGCTCCGCCCTGTTTGTGCCGGCCACCCGTCCAGAGCGCATCCCCAAAGCCATCGCCAGCGGCGCGGACCGAGTCATTGTCGACCTGGAAGATGCCGTGCAGGAAAACCTCAAAGAGGAGGCCCGGGATAACCTTGAACGTTTCTTGAGTGAACACCCCGAAGCTCAGGTGTTGGTTCGGGTGAATGCCCCGGAGCACTGGGCGCACACTGCGGACCTGGATCTTTGCCGTCGGCATGCCGGCGTGACCGCCATTCTGCTGCCCAAAGCAGAAAGCGCGGCGCAGGTGTCCACCGCCTTTAGCACCGGTAAACCGATCTGGCCGATCATCGAGAGCGCCAAAGGCTTGGCGGCACTCAGCTCGATTGCTGGTGCGAAAGGCACTGAACGCTTGTCGTTCGGCAGCCTCGACCTGGGCCTGGATCTGAACCTGACCGCCGGCAGCCGTGCTGCCGAAGAGATTCTCAGCCACGCCCGCTACGCCGTGTTGCTCTGCACACGGGTTGCCGGACTGGCCCCGGCTCTGGACGGTGTCTTCCCCTCAATCCAGGACACCGCTGGCCTGCACAACACCGTTCAATTTGCCCGCGACATGGGCTTTGGCGGCGCGTTGTGCATTCATCCGAGCCAAGTGGCAATCATCCATCAGGCGTTAAAACCCAGCCCTGAAGAGCTTCTCTGGGCGCAACGCATTGTCGACGCAGCCCATTCAGGTGAAGGCGTGTTCGTGCTGGACGGGCAAATGGTCGATGCACCGGTCATCGGTCGCGCGCATTCCATCCTGGCGCGCGCGACTTGACTAAACGGCGAGACTTTTGTTCTGAAGCTGCACTTTCATTCACATTTCGCAGGACAGTGTCATGACTAACGTCTCCAGCTGTTGGCGCTGATGCGATTTTGATCCAGGCTGCTGATTTTGACTGACCCAAATGCTGCCTCTGAAATCACCCGCAAGGCCATCTTTTGTTGAGTACTCGGGTAGGTCAATGACTTCTGGCAGCCTGGGTCAAAATCGCATCAGCGCCAACAGACGCGATCATTTATTCAATTTTAGGCGATCAACATTTTTTAGCATGAGTGAAAAATCCATTTCTAACACCTTGATCTACCGTAGCCTCGTCCCCATACTTATTGATTAGCCATGTTACCCGTAAATACCGGCTTGCGCTTTTCGAAGAAGGCGCGTGCACCTTCAGCCTGATCCTTGCTCGCCGCGCAGTGCAGGAATGCCTTGCGCTCTACACGCAGTCCTTCGTCCAGTGTCCTCTCGTCGGCGCCTACGATACAGCGCAGTACACCGTCCACGGCCAGTGGCGCCTTCTCAGCCAGTTCCTGCGCCAGCGCCATCGCTGCTGCCTTGAGTTCGGCGACTGGATGAACAGAACGCACCAGCCCCATGCGCAAGGCTTCGTGACCGTCAATCCTGCGGGCACGCAACACCATATCGAGCGCGTTGTCACGACCAATGCAGCGAGTCAGGCGCACCGAACCGCCCCATGCCGGCACGGTTCCCAGATCCATCTCGGGCAGACCTATCTGAGTGCCAGTATCGGCGGCAAGACGGAAATGGCAGGCCAGGGGTAATTCGAGCCCGCCGCCCAGGCAGTATCCGAACAGAGTGGCAACCGACGGCTTGCCCAGGGACTCGATGCGCGCCAGAACACGTAGGCGCTGGTCAAGCACGGTGTCCCAACCACCGCGGGCTGGAACCTCGCGCATCGCCTCCTTGAGGTCCATGCCAACGGAGAAATTGGCCTCACCTTCACCCGTGAAAAGCAGGGCACGCACACTTGGATCGGTGGCGGCCTCTTCCACCGCCGCTTCCAGAGCGTCGATGAAAGCGAAGCTCATTCGGTTGATCGGTGCGTCATTGATGCTGATGGACATAACGGCGCCGTGACGCGTGATCAACAGGGGGTTTTCGTTGGACATGATGGGTGATTCCTTTTTTTGTAAGGGGTGCGTACGGCGATCGCAAAGTTGTCGGCCGTCAAAAAATGCGCAAATGTTTTCGTCGCAGCGAAGCGTGTCAGGCCACTTCAGGGGGCTGTTCCGGCTCCGGGAAAATATGACCGCCTTCCATGGCCCATGAAGCGGGAATGTCGACCACTGCCACCACCACTGCATTCGCATCGGCCCCGGTGACTGCCATGTAAACGTCGGTGATTGCGCGCAGGATGGCGTGGCGCGTCGCTTGTGGTCGTCCCGCACGTATCTGGCCGCGAATTATCGCGGGGGTCGCGACTTGGCCGGCGGTGAATGCGCTTCCCGCTTCAAGCTCCTTGAACAGCACGTGCACGTAGCTGGCCGGCGCGCCCGTCTCCCTGGTGTGAATGGATGTGATGGACTCGGCCAGCGATTGGCGTTGACGCTCGCTGAGCGTTCCTTTGACGGTCTGGCATTCATAGAGGGGCATGGAAAACTCCTTTGAAGACGTTATGCAACAGTCAGGTAAACAGGGCTTCAGCCCTTCAACTTGATGATCAGTTCGATCAGCTTGTTGGGCTTGAGCGGTCCTTTGTCGTAGGGCGGCAGCATCATCCTGGTGGCCGCGAAGAAGCCCTGACGATAGACGGGGCGCATTTTGGAAAAGGTCTGAAAGCCTTCGTAACCGTGGTAATGGCCCATACCGCTGGCGCCCACGCCGCCGAAGGGCATGTCGTGCTGAGACACGTGCAGCAGCGCGGTGTTGATGCATACGCCGCCCGACATGATGTGGGTCACGTAGTAGTCCTGCAGGGCGCGGTCCCTGGTGAAGGGATACAGCGCCAGTGGCCTGTCGTGCTGGTTGACATAACCGGCCACTTCGTCGCGAGTGGTATAGGTCTTGAGCGGCAGCAGCGGGCCGAATATCTCGCGCTGCATGATGACCATGTCGTCGCTGACGTTGAATACCAGGGTCAGCGGGAATTTTCGCTGGGTCTTGTCCGGCGTCTGGCCGGGGAAAAGATTGACCACGCGCGCGCCCTTCGCCACAGCATCATCCAGCGTGGCCTGCATGCGGTCATAGGCGCGCTGGTCAATCATGGACGTGTAATCGGCATGATTGATATCGGGGTAGCGCTCGGCTATGACCCGCTGGGCTTCGCGTTCAAAGTCCGCCTCGGAGCCGGCGGGAATGAAGACATAGTCGACGTTGGTGCAGATCTGGCCCGCGTTGAAGGCCTTGCTCCACATGATGCGATCGACGGCCAGGGTCATCGGGAAATCCGGCGCGACCACGGCGGGTGATTTTCCGCCCAACTCCAGCGTCACCGGGGTCAGGTTGCGCGCAGCATTCGCCATCACGGCGCGGCCGGTCTGACCCGAACCCGTGAAGAAGAGATGGTCGAAGGAGATCGAGGAAAACGCCGGGCCCACCGAGCCATTGGCGCCGCTGTCTTCGAAGAACTGAAGCTGTTGCGGCGGGAAGTATTTCGGTGTGATGGACATCAGAAGACGCGTCAGATAGTTCGAGTTTTCCGACATCTTGACCATCGCCCGGTTGCCGGCGGCGAAGATGGCGGTGAGTGGCCCGAACGACAGCAGCAGCGGAAAGTTCCAGGGTACGATCACGCCGACCACGCCCAACGGCTGGGGAATGACACGGTTGCTGGAGGTGGGGTAAACCATCAGATCGATGTGACGCTTCTGCGGTTTCATCCACTTCTTCAGGTGCTTGATGGTGGACTTGATATCTCCCAGCACGACGAAAAACTCGGCGAACAGCGTCTCGAAGGTGGAGCGGTTGCCGTAGTCCTGGTTGATCGCTTCGATCAGTGCCTGGCGGTTGTCTTTCAGCATCCGCGCCAACTTCTTGAGGTCTTCCACGCGCTGGGCATAGCTGCGCTCGGGCGTGGCGAGGTAGGCGGCGCGTTGGTGCTCGAAGCAGGATTGCATGGCGGGGGGAACGATGGGCTGGGCAATATTCAGGGCACTCATGCCGAGTTCCTTGTGTAGTGATTGAAAGGCGGCAAATGGGTTTGGCTACGCTTGTCGCGCAGCCGCCCCCCTTCTATTGCAAAGGATTCAATGCATCCGGTGTGGCGCTCACGCGTCCTTGAAGTTCGGCGCTCGTTTTTCCAGGAAGGCCGCAGCGCCTTCCTTGAAGTCTTCTGCACCGGTCAACCGGGCGACTTCACTTAGCAGTGTTGCAAGCGCCGCCTCGGGGCCTTTTTCACGAGCCAGGCGCACCGACGCAAGCGCTGCTTTAACCCCGGACGGTGAGTTCTGCGCAATCAGCCGTGCGAATTCGAAAGCGCGCGTCATCAGCTGGCTCTGCGGTACGACTTCTTGCACCAGCCCCATCCGGCAAGCGGACTGAGCATCGAACTCCTCCGCAGTCAGGATGTAGCGAAGCGCGTTTCCGAGACCGATTTTTGCCGGCAAGAACACGGTGGCACCCCCGAACGGGAACAACCCGACTGCCACCTCGCGTTGAATGAACGTGACATCTTGCGCGGCGATAACGATATCCGCCGCTGCCGCCAGCTCCACCCCCAGGTTCATGCACTTGCCATGAACGGCAAGGACCACCGGTTTGCTCCGGCGGCGAACGGCCGGGTCGATTTCGAGCATATCCACCAGCGATGGATCGCCGATACGCAACTCTCCCCGCGCGGCGAGAGGCGCAGTACTGACGATGTCCATGCCCGAGGTGAAGACCAGGCCATTGGCATGCAACACCGCACAACGCAGGCTTGGATCGTCTTCGTAGATCGCCATGGCCTTGGCCAGGCCGATGAACATGTCGCGGTCGAAGGCATTCATCTTGCGCGGACGGTCCAGGCAGATCGACAGCACATTACCGTGGCGTGTGATAACCACCCGATCTTCAAGACGGTCGCCGGACGCGGCATGGGTTTCGCGTTTTTCGCGCTCGCGCAGTACCAGGATCCGCCGCAGGATTTTCCCTGCCGGGTTCTTCGGAATGGCGTCGATGAACTCGATGTCGCGCAGTTTCTTGTAGGGGGTTACACGCTGTGCGACGAAGTCGATCAGTTCGGCTTCGGTCACAGGTGAGCGCAGCACAACGAAGGCTTTGGGCACCTCACCGGATTCGGTGTCAGGGCTGGGCACGACGCCGGCATCGGCCACCGCAGGGTGCATCAACAACACACTTTCGAGTTCGACCGGGCTGATCTGGAAGCCCTTGAACTTGATGAACTCTTTGGCGCGGTCGATGATTCGCAGATTGCCGTGCTCATCGAACCGGCCGACATCTCCGGTTCGGAGCCAGCCCTGCGCATCGATCGTTTCGGCGGTTGCCGCCGGATTGTTGAAGTAGCCGAGCATCACGTTGGGACCGCGTATCAGCAGCTCGCCATCGGCACCTGGCGCCACGTCCTGGCTGCCGCCGATTTCCACGACCCGCACCTCAATGCCATGCATTACCCGGCCGACCGAACCTTCGGCCTCTTTCGGCATGCCTGGCTCGGAAACAGCGCCGGTGGTGGTGGATTCGGTAAGGCCCCAGCCGTTGAGCACCGGTACTTTCAATCGATCGGCGGCGCTCTTCAGCAGGTCGGCACTGATGGGTGAGGCACCGGAGATGGCCAGGCGCAGGCTCGACAGGTCGAAGTGATCGACCAAAGGATGCTTGGCAAACTGCAACACAACGGGAGCAACGACCGGAGCGACAGTGATTTTGTAGTCCTGAATCACGCGCAAAGTCACTTCCAGGTCGAGAGCTGGCAATACGATCAAGCGCGCGCCCTGAGAAAGCGCCGAGCCTATGAAGCTGGTCTGTCCATAGATATGGAAGAACGGCAGCGCCGCCAGGATGGTGTCGGACCGGCGGAAAACCTGGGCGGCGGTCACCTGCTCGGTCGCCGCAACGTAGTTGCGATTGCTGAGCATCACCGCCTTGGGGAAGCCGCTGGTGCCACTGGAAAACATCAGGGCCAACAGGTCCTTTTGCAGATCACGGCAGCGCTCTTCGGCCAGAGGCTTGCCCACCAGCAACGAGGCAAACGGCGTGAGGCCCGCGGACTCACCCAGCACGAAAATTTCTTTGAGCTGCAATGTGGACAGGGTGTCACGTAGCCTTTCGAAGACTTGCGGGGTGACGATCACACGCGTGGCCCCCACCAGCTTGAGGAGTTCTCGCACGTCCTCTGGTGAGGACATGGGATTGAGTGTGGAGTACACGCCGCCGGCGAAGGCTATACCGTACAGAGCCACCGGGAACCAGACGCTGTTCGGCGCGATGATGGCGGTGACCTCCCCAGGCTCCAGACCGCGCTCGATCAGGTTGCCGGCCAGTACACGCACATGCCGGGACAGTTCGGCATAGGTCAGTTGCTCACCGCTCAGCCCGTCGATCAGCGCCGGGTTGTCTGCGTAGCGTTGGATTCGCTCCAGGAATAGCCCGGCGAAGGACCCGACTGGCACTTCCAATGGCCTTTGCAACAGAAATGAATTCATGTTTTTACCCCGCTCGTGGTATTGGTCATGGCGTGTTCCGAGACGCATGAGTGCGCCTCGGATCATCGATCTCGTGAACAACAGTACGAGCGGGGTCGTGAGCTCGACAAACGACATTGGTTTTACTTGGATGACAAAATGTCACGCGAAAAGAAGATCCTCATCCCTGCGGAAAGCGTGCGACAACTACCCGCGCTCAATGCTTTTGAAGCCGCTGCGCGGCTGGGCTCCTTTCAAGAGGCCGCGACGTTCCTGCACCTGACGCCTTCGGCAATCAGTCACCAGGTACGAAGGCTGGAAGGCGTATTGGGTGTGGCGCTTTTTGTTCGACGCAATCGGCAAATCGAATTGACCGAAAGCGGCCGCAAGCTGCAGCTTCACGTCAGCCGGGGGCTGGCCGAGATCTCTATCGGGCTTCAAGCAGTCAAACAAGCCAGTGACACCAGCCCTTTACGCATCAGTGTGGCGCCCAGTTTCGCGGCGACCTACCTGAGTGCGGGCATGGCGCAGTTCGAGCATGAGAACCCGGATATCACAGTGCATATGGAGTTTTCATCCAGAGTGGCCGATCTGGAAGCCCGCGAGCTGGACATCGCCATTCGCCACACCACGCAAACCCGATTCAACGTATTTTCGGAAAAGCTGGCGGATGTATCCGGTGCGCCTGTCTGTGCACCGCAAATAGCGGCAAGACTTGTTGCCGGGGAGCGTATCGAGAGTATCCCTCGCATTACGCTAGCCCAGGCACCTGGCGTCTGGACGCTTTGGAATCAAGCCGCCGGACGCATGGATATCCCGCCACAGCGTGAGCTGCTTTTTGAAAGCCTGAGTGATGGCCTGCAGGCGGCCATTGACGGTCACGGATTGATGATGGCTCCGCTGGGGCTTATCGAAAAGCACCTGAAGAATGGCCAATTGGTCCTGCCTTTCAAGGAGAAGCTGGAGCGAGTGTCGGCTTACCGCTTGCTGTGTCTCAATGGCAATGAGATGTCTCCCAAAGTCTTGCGGCTGCGGCGCTGGCTGAAGGCTGTGATTCGCAACAGCGGCCATTTCGCCGACGGTCTCGATGTCGCCAGCCATCAGGTCCCGCGCGAAGATCGATAACCTTTCATTCGAACAACTGACGGCGCCTGGCTCCCGGCGACATGGAAAACCAGCGCTGGCAAGCGCGATTGAACACGCTCTGTTCGCTATAGCCGAGCAGACCGGCAACCTGGGACATCGGCATGTGCCGCTCCGCCAGATAGTGATCGGCACGGTCACGCCGCAGGCTCTCGACCATTTCATCGAAGCTTCGCCCCTGCTCGGCCAGCCTTCGCTGCAACATACGCACGTGCATGCCCAGTTGCTCGGCAATCAATGGCAAACGGCAACGCTGTATCGGCATCATGCGCAACACCAGGCGCTCGACCTGACTGACAACATCCGACGTCGCTTGCAAGTCGAACTGCTGGAAATACTGCTCCAGTGCGCGATGCAGGTAGGGAGCCTGCTGTTCAATCCGCTGATTGAGTTGTTCGTCACGAAGTACCAGGGCGTTGCAGGATTGACCGGTGCACACCGCGGTTTTGAAATAGCGCCGGTACCGTGCTTGAGCCACTGAGTGATTGGCGGAAAACAGAACCGCCTGGGCAACGAAGTTGTCGCCATACAGTAACTTCATACCGTTATGCGCCACCCCCATTGCCAACTCCACCATTTGCCGTCGCGGGGTCGGTCCGGACAGGCGAATGTCGATCAACAGGCGCGGCGCGTGGTTCTCGCTGAGGTCCAGATCAAGCTGGATGCCCGGGCTGTGGTAGCCGATAAAACGGATGATTTGCTCCAACGCCTCCCCTGCCGTTGCGCACGTTCGAGCGATGACCGCAATCGGCCCCAAGACGTGCAAGTCCTGGTACTCGGCCATGCGCAGGCCAAAATCAGGGCAATCGAGCTCTCGTGCGGCAAACTCCAGCAACCCGACCAGCGAACGCAACGGTACCCGTGCTTCCTCGTCCATCAGCACGTCCGGATGGATGCGGAAGCGCTCGAGCATGAGGTCGGCTTGCCCGCCAAGCTGGCTTGCCACCTCACGGAATCCGGTCAACGAGCTTGTTCTGATCAATGTAGTCATGTCGTCAAAGATCAAATAATTGGCATGAGAGGTCAATAATTTTCTAACGCCTTCAGCCAACAATCGGTCCCAGGTACCTTTGTTGCTTCCTGGTGAAGCAGCCCCTGTTCGCTCGCTCGGGATCATTGTGTGATGGAATTCGACTACGTAATCATTGGTGCCGGTTCAGCCGGCTGTGTCCTGGCCAACCGCTTGAGTGCAAATCCCGAGATCACGGTATGTTTGCTGGAGGCCGGTCCGGAAGACCGCTCGCCATTGATCCATGCCCCGGTGGGCGTCGCGGCGATCCTGCCGAGCCGACACGTCAACTGGGCATTTCACACGGTACCGCAGCCCGGCTTGAACGGCCGTCGCGGCTACCAGCCACGCGGCAAGGTGCTGGGCGGAAGCAGTTCGATCAACGGCATGGTGTACATCCGTGGCCACCATGGTGACTTCGACGATTGGCAGGCGCTGGGCAATCCCGGCTGGTCGTTCGCCGATGTACTGCCGTACTTTCGCAAGAGTGAAATGAGTCACCGCGGCGCATGCGACTACCACGGGGCGCAAGGCGAACTTTATGTCGGCAGGAACCCGATGCATCCCGTCACACAAGCTTTCATCGAGGCGGGGCAGATGGCCGGACACCGCCACAATCCCGATTTCAATGGCGTCGACCAGGAAGGCGTTGGCCAGTTCGACGTGACGATCCGCGACGGTCGGCGCTGGAGCACGGCCACCGCGTTCCTCAAACCGGTTCGACACCTGCGCAAGAACCTCACGGTGCTGACGTCGGCCGCGGCCGAACGCATTGTGCTCGAAGGCAAAAAAGCAGTCGGTGTCGAGCTGCGCCTCAAGGGCAATCGCCAGACCATAAAAGCACGCCGGGAAGTCCTGCTGAGTGCCGGTTGTTTCGGCAGCCCACAATTGCTGATGCTCTCGGGGATTGGCCCGCAAGAGGAACTCAAGCCCCAAGGCATCACGGTGCAGCACGAACTGCCCGGTGTCGGGCAAAACCTGCAGGACCATCCGGATGTCGTGCTCAGCTACAGGAGTCAGGATACGTCATTAATGGGTGTCTCACTGCGCGGCAGTGTGAAGATGGGCAAGGCCTTGATCGACTATGCCCGTCATCGGCGCGGCCCTTTTGTGAGCAACTTCGCCGAAGGTGGCGGCTTCCTGAAAACCGATGCCAAACTTGCACGCCCGGATATCCAGCTGCATTCGGTGATCGCGATGATCGACGACCACAACCGCAAGCTGCACTGGGGCCACGGCTTCAGTTGCCACGTCTGCGTGTTGCGGCCCAAGAGCATCGGCAGCGTCGGCTTGCAATCAAACGACCCGAGTGCCCCACCGCGCATCGACCCGAACATTCTCGGGCATGACGACGATGTCGAGACCCTGCTCACGGGGTACCGCATGACCCGAAACATCATTCAACAAGCGCCGATGGCGCGTTATGGCTTGAAGGATATGTTCAGCGAGGGCTTGTACGGCGACGAACAGCTGATCGAGCTGTTGCGCCAGCGTACCGACACCATTTATCACCCGGTCGGTACCTGCAAGATGGGCAACGACGAACATGCGGTGGTGGACAGCCAATTGCGCGTGCACGGCATCGAGGGGCTGCGGGTGGTGGATGCCTCGATCATGCCGACGCTGGTGGGCGGCAACACCAACGCCGCTTCAATCATGATCGCCGAACGCGCGGCGGACTGGGTGTCCGCCAGCAGGTGATCCTGCCGTCGAATCGACCTTCGGCGTTGTGGCCGGAGGTCAGCGGTTTCGGTACACAGGTTCCGGACAGTGCGGCAGTGGATTGAGGTGATTTGTTCCTGATCAGCTAAGGTAACTTGGTCAACCACCCGTTCGGGCAGATCAGCAATGAACTCATACCTCACCCTGTTCTTCGGTATGTTCACTACCCTGCTGGCAATCATCAACCCACTGGAGGCCATTCCGGTATTCCTGGGTCTGCTGCAGGGCAAAGACTCTGTCGAACAGCGCCGCGTTGCACGCAAAGCCTGTCTTTATGCATTGCTGTTGATGTTTTTCTTTTTGATTTTCGGCAACCTGCTGCTGCGTTTGTTTGAAGTTCCGCTGAGTATGATTCGGGTGGTCGGCGGGGTGATCCTGATGCGAATCGGGTTCGAACTTTTTGCGCCCTCGCCCGACAGCAGCCTGATTCCAAGCGGTGGTAAAGGCGACGAGGACGTATCTTTCATACCCATGGCCATGCCGATCATGTTCGGCCCCGGTGCCATTGCCACGGTGATTGGCCTGACCAGCACCATCAAGGACTCCGACCGCGCCGTGCTGTCCTTCGCCGTCGTGGCGCTGGCGATCTGCGCCACCATGCTGGTCACTTACCTCTCGTTGGCCTACGCCAACAACATTCTCAAGAAGATTGGCCCGCAAGGCATCGATGCCGCGACCCGCATCGTCGGTTTCTTCGTTTCGGCGATGGGCGTGGGGCTGATCTTTCACGGGACGGTGGAGTTTCTGCAGTCCTATGGGGTACTGCTCAATGCCGTGACAAAGTAGGACAGCAACGTCCTCATGCAGTCAGAAAACGGGCGCCTTTCTGGGGCGCCCGTCGTTTATGGCAGCTCACCAGCCACGAGGTTAATCGTGTCCGTTATGACCACTCTGCCGCATGGCTTTGAGGATGCCGTCCAGGTTGTAGGTTTCCGGCGCCTGCATGGGCGGGAAATCCTTGTACGACATCAGCTCCTTCTCCCAGAGCAACTGTCCGATCGGCAGCATGTTCCAGTTGTAGATATAGGCGTTACCCGCTGAGCCCAAGGCACCGGCATAGCCCGAGATGGACTTGGCGTCGGCACCAACGGTTGTTTCAAAGGGGTCGCGCTTGAGGTTCAGCAGTTGGGTCCAGTGGAAAGTGGTCGCGCCATACAACCCGCCCGTCGCGGTATCCGGCACTATGGTGTAGTACATCTTCCAGTTCTTGTAGCGCACCGCCGAAGGTTGCGAGCCGGTGTAGTAGAAGAAGGTGTCGCGCGCCGACTTGTCGGACTTGCCGGTCAGGTAGTCCGTCTGATCCACGCCATCGAGCTTGGTCTTGACGATGCCGGGGTAATTGCCCGCCATGATCTGCTCATTGAGCTCATTACCCTTCTTGCCGCCAGCGATATTGACCAGGGTCGGTACCCAGTCGAGGGAGGCGAAGATATCGGTCAGGACCGTGCCAGGCTTGATCATCCCGGGCCAGCGAATGACCAGCGGAGCGCGCATGCCACCCTCCCAGGTGGTCAACTTGCCGCCTTTGAACGGGGTTGTACCGCCGTCCGGAAAGGTAATGGTTTCCGCACCGTTGTCGGTGGTGAAGACGACTATGGTGTTGTCCAGTTGGCCCATGTCCTCGAGTTTCTTCAGGACATAACCAATATTGTCGTCCAGTTGCTTCATGCCTGCTTCGTTGGTGCCCCAGTCTTTTCCGCCGGGCTCACCGACCATGGCGTCATACTTGGGTGGCAGCACCGTGGTGATGTGCATGCGCGCCGGGTTGTACCAGACGAAGAAGGGCTTGTTGGTCTTCTTCGGATCGTTGCGGTCGAGGAAGTCGATGACCTTGGCAGAGATTTCTTCATCCACGGACTTCGAGCGTTCCAGCGTCAGCGGCCCTTCGTCCTTGCACGTGGTGTTCTTCTGCGTACCGTCGCTGGAGACGCAGGACATGACCGGACGAGGTGGCGTCAGGCAGGTACCTTCCCGCGGATCGATGGCGCCAGGTACATCCGGCAGCCCATTGATCGGTGTGGCCTTGCAGGGTGGGGCGATGCCCTGCACCTGCGGCGTCTTGTTGATATCGACAAAACTCACGCCCTGCATCGCATCGAGGTGATAGAGGTAACCCCAGAATTCCTGGAAGCCGTGGGAAGTCGGTAGTGCCTCAAAATTGTCACCCAGGTGGTTCTTGCCAAATTCGCCCGTGTTATAGCCCAGATCCAGCAGGAACTTGGACAGTGTCGGGGTACCAGGGCGCAGCCATGAAGGGCTGCCGGGCAATTGCGGTGGGATCATGCCGGTTCGCAGCGGGTGCATCCCGGTAAAAAAAGCATTGCGCCCCGCCGTACAACTCTGCTCGGCGTAGTAGGTCATGAATTTCGCGCCTTCCTGGGCGATGCGATCGATATTCGGCGTTTCACCCACCGCCAGGCCCTGGTGATAGATGCTCGGCTGCATCCAGCCGATGTCATCGGCCATGATGAACATGATGTTGGGTTTCTTGTCGGCCGCTTGAGTCACTGTCGACAGGCTGGCAGTACCGGCAAGACTGCTTAACGCCAGTCCCGTCAGTACAAGTTTTCTCAGTTTCATGAACTTGATCCTCTTCCAGTTGATTCACATAACTACCCATCTCGGATACGTCGTGCTCTCATCTCTCAAGGCTCAAAAACTTCAACTGCCCCATCCTTAATGCTGACGGTCATCCGTCACGGGTGCGGCTTCCTTAAATATGTTGAGCTTTGACCGCAATGGTGTTTGGCTCCAGTCATTTGCATACCCAGAATTCAGCCCTACCACTAACCGGATGGTGAGTATAGACGCGCATTTACAAGGAGCCGGCCACAAAGCCGCCCCTTCATGGATCACATCATTTCATCGCTTTACCTGCGCGACATCGCCGCAGAAAATATCGACGCTGCCATCTTCAGGTGCTGTACGCACGACGATGGAATATTGTCCGGAAAGCAACTCTGACGTTGCGATAGGCGCATTACGGTAAAAGCTCCAACCGTTGGACCCGGCTTCATTTTTTGTATTGACCTTATCGTTCATCGCATAGGCGACAGGGCCGGGTTGCTGACAGCTGCCTTTGTTGATGAAGGTGTAAATGCGCGGCGGCAGGAGGGTTCCGGTCGGAACGCCAGTGATATAGAAATCAAAATTGGTCTGGCTGCCTTCGGCTGTCAGGGTGGCGTTGCCCGTCTGGCCCGCATTGCGGTGGGTGGCCGCCAGAGGCAGATTCATTGAGTGGTTCGAAGCCGTGCTGCAACCGAAAAGACCTGCCATGAGTAGCGCGAGTGGAACGATGCGGGTATTCATAACAACCTCCAAAAGTGGAAGAAGTGCATGGGGGAACATTGGGTATAGCTCATTAATAAATGGGCTGTACCTCAATAAATCCGCATTGGAAAACTTCGCACCTGTCACCCGGCGATCAGGCAAAAAAATAGAAGAAACGCTGACAGTGTCATCTGTCCCTGGCTTTCACGCCTCCATGATCTTGACCAACAGACTTTCGCGCTGGCAAACGTCGGCCTCCACTGCCCTCACTTCTTTCATGAACACCTCTACCGCGGGTGGCAGCGAACGCTCCTTGAGGTAAATGAAGCCGTACCGGGTACGCAGTGCGAGGTCCTGAACGGGTAACGGCGCGATTTCTCCCGCCGACAATTCGCGCTCGAACGTCGACAGATTCCCCAGCGCCAGGGCGTTGCTGTTCTCGACGAACTTCACGATTTGCATGGGGACATCAATTTCGATGGCCGGTACGAAGTCTCCGCTCAGCGGATCATAGGCACCGGCGCAACCCAGCGTTGCCGGAAGCAAGTGGGTCGCCAATCGCAAGGGAATGCGCGAGGCCACCCAGGGGTAATCAAGTGTTTGTGCCAATGTCAGAGGACGGTCTTGCCCAAGCAGCGGATGGTCCGGGCGACAGAACAGGCGGCCTTCATGCTCCCCCAACAGCTCGCAGGTGAGCTCTTCCCGGCCTTGCAACGTACTGATTTCAGCGATGCCCAGATCCACCACGCCAGTTGTGACCTGATGCGCCACCTCCCGCCACCCGGCCACATGGGCCGTCACCTTGATTTGCGGATGCCGGGCATGCATCCGCGCGATGCCGGCGTAGCCGCTGATGATGCTGGGGTAAGGACCGAAAGCGACTTTCAGTGCGCCGATATCCCCGCCCGCCAGCAAGGCAATGTCACGCCGCAGATCCTGTTCTGCCACCAGCAGGCGCTGACTTTTCTCCCGAAGCAAATGACCAAATGCAGTCAATACAACGCCATCGGTGCGTCGATCGAACAACGTGACCCCGAGTTCGCGCTCCAGCAACTGGATGCTTTTGCTCAGCGCCGGCTGGGAAACACCCAGCGCCTTTGCCGCTCGGCCAAAGTGTGCGTGCTCGATCAATGCCAAAAACTGACGTAGGCGGTTCGGCGTCATTTCATAACCTTTATGTTATCGAAAGCCTTTAAAACGGAATTTTTCGGAATTAACTCAATATGCTATTCATGGTTCGACAGGTCAAGCCGAGAACGCAGAACACTCGCGTTGCCTTGACGCCCTTGGACACTTCATCTGGCGCAGGAACCTTTCATGTACAACAAGACCCTCCATCTGGCACTGGCGATCACACTTGGCGGTGGCATCAGCCCTTGCGTTTTCGCTGCCGATGCAAACGGCGCAGCTTCCGATCCGGCTCCATCGCAAAACGTGCACTTCGACAGCAAGGGCAAGGCGCCTTCGTCCTACACGGTCGACCTGCAGAACACTGTGCGCAAGACACTCCCCTTTGCAGACAAGCGCGACCTTGAAGAAGCGAAAAAAGGCTTCATCGCCGCACCGCCCTACAAGAAGATCATGGCCGACGCCGGAAACGTCGCGTGGAACATGGGCAGCTACAACTTCCTGAATGAAGGCAAGGATTACGACAGCATCAATCCGTCGCTGCAGCGTCAGGCGGTGCTCAATACGGCCTATGGCCTCTATGAAGTCGTTCCGGACAAGATCTACCAGGTGCGCGGGTTTGACCTGGCCAATATCACGTTCATCAAGGGCGACACCGGCTGGATTGTCTTCGACACGCTGCTGTCGAAGGAAACCGCCAGGGCCGCCCTGGACTTCATCAACGAAAAACTGGGCAAGCGCCCGGTCGTGGCGGTGGTGATCTCCCACTCCCATGCCGATCACTTTGGCGGAATCCGCGGCGTGGTCGACGAGGCCGATGTGCGCAGCGGCAAGATCCCGCTGATTGCGCCGCAAGGTTTCATGGAGCATGCCGTGGCTGAAAACGTCTACGCCGGCAACGCCATGAACCGGCGGGCGTTCTTGCAATATGGTTTGCTGTTGCCCCACAGCCCCTATGGTCATGTCGACATGGCCATTGGTAAAAACGCTTCCAGTGGCAACATGGGCCTGATCGAACCTAATCGCTTCATTACCAAAGATTTCGAAACCCTGACCATCGACGGTGTGGAGATGGAGTTCCAGAGTACGCCAGGCACTGAAGCGCCCGCTGAGATGAATACCTGGTTTCCACAATTCAAGGCCTTCTGGGCAGCCGAAAACATCACCGGCACCATCCATAACATCTATACCCTGCGCGGCGCCCTCGTCCGCGACCCGCTGGTCTGGTCGAAGAACATCAACAATGCCCTGTATCGCTACGGTCAGACGGCAGACGTCATGTTCGCCTCCCACAGTTGGCCACGCTGGGGCAATGAGCGGATTCAGGATGTGATGCGCGCGCAACGTGATGCCTATGCCAACCTGAACAACGCCGTGCTGCATGCCGCCAACCAGGGCGTCACCATCAACGAGATTCAAAACGTCTACAAATTGCCCGAAAGCCTGAAAAACAACTGGGCGACCCATAGCTACCACGGCTCGGAAGAGCACAACAGTCGCGCCGTGATCAACCGCTACCTGGGTTACTGGGATGCCAATCCGGCAACGTTGATGCCGCTGTCGCCGAAAGATTCGGCGCCGCTGTATGTGGAAATGATGGGCGGCGCCGACAAGATCATGGCCAAGGGTCAATCCTTGTTCGATCAGGGCAAGTACCGCGAAGCCTATGAGATCCTCAACAAGCTGGTGTATGCCGAACCGCAGAACAGCAAGGCCAAGGACTTGCTCGCGGATGTCTATGAGCAAGTCGGTTATCAGAAAGAAAGTGCTGGCGTGCGCAATAGTTTCCTCTCGGCAGCCTATGAACTGCGCCATGGCATGCCCAAGGGTGTGCCGCCAAAAACGGGTGGTGCGGACATGATCCGCGGCATGAGCACCGAGTTATGGCTCGAATACCTCGGCATTGCCCTGGATGGCAGCAAAGTCGCGAACCAGCACTTCATCTTCAACCTCAAGACACCCGATAACGGCGAGCAGTTTGTCGTGGAGTTGAGCAACTCGACGCTGACCAATATCAAGGGGCAACAAGCCGGCAAACCCGACCTCACCATCACGCTTGACCGTGCTGACCTTGAAGGTGTGATGGCCAGGAAAACCAGCTTTGATCAACTTGTTGCATCCGGCAAAGCCACTTTCGAGGGCGATCGTAAACCGTTCGAACTGTTGATGGCGGCGATCACCCCGTTTACCCCGACCTTTGAACTACTGCCAGGCACCCAACAGTAATCAACAAGGGCTGCGCTTCATCCTGCACCGGGGTGAAGCGCTGTGGCGCTCTACTTCGCGACCCTGAATAAACAATAACGAGCATGGATGGCGCTATTCACAAGTTGTTCCTTCCAAAATCGAGAATATGAACTACCACTTATGTGTGATCGACCCGTGCTGGTTCAATGCAGTTAAAGTTTCTCGACGATTGTTATTACCCTTATTTCGAAAATGTACACTTGCCGGGATCTAATCCATGCAAACCAGATCAGGAGCAATACCTGCCTTAACGTTATTGGCCCTATGCAGCCAGCAAGCCTGGGCCGGCGGCCTCATGCTTTACGAAATCGGCACCGATAACGCTGGCCTGGCCAATGCCGGTGCCGCTGCCCGCGCCCAAGGCCCCTCGACCATTGCCAGCAACCCCGCGGGCCTGAGCTACCTGCCCGGCACGCAAATCACCGCCGGCTTGCAGGTGCTGTACGGCGATTTGAGCTTCGACCGCGATGCCGACACCAACGTGCCGGGCAGCGGCAGTGGCAATGCCCTCGACCCGATCCCCGGCGGCAGTTTTTTCATCAGCCATGAACTGGACGACCACTGGAGCGTCGGCTTCGGTCAATACGCCGATTTCGGTCTGGCGGTCAATTATGACAACGACTGGTCCGGGCGCTACTTCGCACAGAACGCCAGCCTGGGTGGTTTGTCGTTGGTGCCCAGCGTGGCTTACCGCTTCAACGAGCAATGGTCGGTGGGTCTGGGCGTCAAGGCCATGTACGGCATGCTGCAAGCCCAGACCGCGATTGACCGCTCGCCGTTCGGCTTTACCGACCGCACCGACGGCCAATTCAAGTACAAGGACCAGGATTGGGGCTTCGGTGCGAATGTCGGCGTCATCTACGCCCCGCAAGCCGGCACGCGCATTGGCCTGACCTACACCAGCCAGGTCGATCTGGACTTCGAGGACAAGCTGGACGTGAATGGCGATGGCCGACTGCTCGAGCGCGTCAACAACACCAAAACCGAACTCGATGTGAAGGTGCCGCAAACCGTCACCCTGAGCCTGTTCCAGCAACTGGACCGGCAATGGGCCTTGCTGGCCTCGGTCAACTGGCAGGACTGGTCGGAATTCGGCGACATCGCGGTGCAGGTCGACACCACGGCGCTCGGCGCCCGATCAACCACTGTCGACGCACATTTCAAGGACACCTGGCACCTGTCGCTCGGCGCGCAATACCAGGCGACCCCGCAATGGTTGTGGAACGTCGGCGTGGCGTACGACAGCAGCGCCGTGTCGGACAGCAACCGCACCGTGACCGTACCGATGGCCGAGTCCTGGCGCCTTGCGACAGGAGCCACCTATGCGCTGGACAAGGACACCGACGTCAACGTCAGTTGGGCCATGATCTGGATTGGCGACATGCCGGTTGACCAGACCAGAAACGTTTCGGGCAATCGAATTTCCGGTCAATTCGACAATGCCTGGATTCAAGCCCTGAGCGGAAACATGACCTGGCGCTTTTGAGTGTCATGCCACACCAAAGCGACTTCATCCGAGGAGCACACAGCAAAATGAATCTGTCCCGAAACCTGCTTGTCGGTGCCGCCGTGGCCGGGCTTCTGCTCGGTGGTTGTACCTCCAAAGTCACTGAACAGGCACAGTACTCCGGCTACCTGTCCAACTACGACAACCTGCAGGAGGTCACCACGCCCAGCGGCGGCACGGCGATGCGCTGGGTGAGTCCATCGTGGAACCCCAATGCCTATGACACGGTAGCGTTCGAGCGACTGGAACTGTATCCGGCGCCCAAACCCGATGAGCGGGTCAACCAGCAGACACTCGATGACATCCGGGACTACATGAGCCGCAGGGTCAAGGCGACGCTGGGGCAGAAATACCGGATGGTCCACCACACGAGTGCCGCGCCAAAAGGTTCGAAAACCTTGATCCTGCGCGCCGCGATTACCGGCGTGAGCGCCTCCAACGAAGGCATGAAATGGTATGAAGTGGTGCCCATCGCCGCTGTCGTCGGAGCGACACAGGCGGCCACCGGTCACCGCGATCAGGACACCGAGCTGTACATCGAGGCCGAGCTCATCGACGCGAAAGACAACCAGACCGTGGCCAGGGTCGTGCGCAAGGTGTTCGGCAAGCAGTTGTCCAACGAAACCCAGAAAATCACCGCCCAGGACTTCAAGGCGGCGATCGACAGGTTGAACGTCGATCTCTGGGCATTCATCCGCAGTTGAATCGCTTCCCCGTAGAGGAATAGCTGACATGGCGTCCCATACATTGCTTCGACTCACAAACATGCACAGACCTTTAATCGTCGCAACGCTCATCGCCAGCGCGCTTGCATTAAGCGCTTGCGCAACGGTGGATGCCCAGACGACCGCCTACGTCGGGGTCGAGCACCCTGCTCCGACCCTACCCGCCGAAGTCCAGATATTACGCACGGAACCGACGCGCCCCAGTGTGCGTTTGGGCGAAATCCTGATCGATGCCAGTGTCGACCCCGCGCCTCCCATCACCCAGGTCGAACAGAAGCTGCGTGAAGAAGGCGCCAAACTGGGTGCAGACGCGGTGGTGGTGGTTTATGACCGGATCCAACCCGTCGCCGCTTACGTGACCGGTCCTCTGTGGAACCGCGACATCGATACGATCCAGGGCCGCAAGCTCAAAGGCATTGCCATCAAATACCAATGACGAGGTGCACAGCTATGAAAGCAATCCTGTCCTGGCTGACGGTCACGTTGGCGACTGTCTTGATCAGTGCCTGTTCCGCCGTGGGGTCGAACGATGGTGGTGCCGGTGAAATGGAGATTCGCTCGGGCAAGATCGAGCAGATATCGCTGACGCAGATGCAGACCAATCACGACAGTGGCGTCGGCGCCGTCCTTGGTGGTCTCGGCGGTCTCGGCATCGGTAGCCTGATCGGCAGTGGCACCGGGCGCGACGTTGCGATGGTTGCCGGCGCACTCGCCGGTGCGGTGGGAGGCAATTACGCAGAGAAGAAAAAGTACGATCAGCCGGTCGCCGCGCAACAGGTCATCGTTCGGGTGAAAAGTGGCGTGCTGGTATCGGTGACCCAGCCGATCAATCCGGCCCTGAGCAAAGGCATGAACGTTTACATCGAAGGCTCGGGAAATAATGCCCGGGTGCTGCCACAGGGTGGGTAGTGGCCTCGCCTTGAGCGGTAAACCCCATAGGCGGAAAATCATGGCTGCAGGTCCGGATTGAACCTGCACCAGCAAGATCGTCACCTTTCATGCGAGCATTATCATGCTGAGTGAATACGTTTCGCCCCAGACTCAAAAGCCGAAGTAGACAAATGCCGTTGCTGCCGCCATACCCCACGCGACCAACGCCATGACCGTTGAATTTTGCGGTAATCCGGATTCGCTCAATCGCTGCAAACCGGGCTTCGCAACACCGACCTGTACGTAATAACCATGCCTGATTGCCTGGTAGGTATACCGCAGGCCGACCAACAGAAACAGGGTGATCAGGCCAAGGGCAAGCCCACGCCTGATAGCCGGTTTAGCCAAGGTTGCAAGGTGATCCTGTTCGCAGGCAACGCTATTGAGTTGCACAACGGTAATTCGCTGATAGTCGGTCGAAGAGCGCTTTTGCCCCATCTGGATCGCCGCCTGTTGCTCCAGATCCAGCATCTGATACTTCCAGAGTGTTGACGATCCTTTTCGGCAAAAGGTAAACGCAGCAGGACTTGAGACGGAGATAATACAAGCGTCGTTGATATCCAGTTTTTCCAGCGTTTCCATGGCTGACCTGGTGAAGTCCAGGTCGAAGACCGAAGCGGCCCCGGTAGCAGATGCCGCGGCCGAAACCAGTAGGCTGCTCAAGATGCAGATGGCAGAAATGTTCACGACCTGGTGTCCCCTTTTCCATTTTTTGATTTCGCAGCTCGGTTCCAGCCTGCTTTGTTGAGCTCCAGTACGCTGCTGGCACCCCGATTCACGATGGGTCTTTGAGTGGAAGGAAAAAGGGAGGGCATCCATTGCCCTCCCCTCCGTGGTCCACGCTCCTTGCGACAGTACTGGCCAGGACCTCAAGTGGCCAGGATGAAGTCCGTCTGATCAACGGCCGCGCTGTTGACACCGACAAGCTGAATGGTGTCAGCCCCGATCCCTACCACCGTGTCTGCCCCGTTAGCCGTGATGGTCACGTTGGCAGCGAACGTCGCGCTGGTGATCCCGAACTCCGCGATATTGAGCAGGTCCTGCCCTGCGGCCGCATTGGCTCCGAAGTTCAGGATCGTATCGTTGCCGAAACCCGCGG
>NZ_MRCP01000012.1:0-223287 GCF_002303975.1 Pseudomonas sp. ACN5
GTATTGAAGAAGATGTTTCTGAAGTCATGGCCGCGTTTCTCGGCCAATACTTCATCAGCAGCCCTGAACGCGACTTGCCCAGCGAGTTGATCGTCAATGTGGTCCACGATGACTTTCCAACACTGATCGCGGCCATCGACGAGCTGCGCGGTCGTGAACTGACCATCAGCCATCGCGTGCGTGGTACGCGAGCGCGCTGGCAGCAATTGGCCGTGACCAATGCCGAGCAGGCGCTGAATGCGCGCCTGGCGAATCGTCAGCACATTACGGCGCGCTTCGATGCATTGGCCGAGGTGCTGAAGCTGGATGAGCCTCCACAACGCCTGGAGTGCTACGACATCAGTCATTCCAGTGGCGAGGCGACGGTGGCGTCCTGCGTGGTCTTCGGCCCCGAAGGCCCGATCAAGTCCGACTACCGCCGGTACAACATCGAAGGCGTTACGGCCGGCGATGATTACGCGGCGATGCACCAGGCGTTGACCCGACGTTTCAGCAAACTGAAGGACGGGGAGGGCAAGCTGCCGGATATCCTGCTGGTGGATGGCGGTAAAGGCCAGTTGTCCATGGCCCGTGACGTACTCGATGAACTGGCCGTACCTGATCTGATCCTGCTCGGCGTGGCAAAAGGCGCGACACGCAAGGCCGGTTTCGAAACCCTGTACCTGAACGATGCCGCGCATGAGTTCACCTTGCGCGGCGATTCTCCTGCGCTGCATCTGATCCAGCAGATTCGCGACGAAGCCCACCGATTTGCCATTACCGGGCACCGCGCCCGGCGTGGAAAAACCCGTCGGACGTCTACACTGGAAGGCGTCGCTGGCGTCGGTCCAACACGTCGGCGGGATTTGTTAAAACATTTTGGTGGATTGCAGGAGCTGTCTCGTGCAAGCATCGAAGAAATTGCCAAAACCCCCGGGATCAGTAAAAAGCTCGCAGAGTTGATTTATGCAAATCTGCACAGCGAGTAGAATGCCCCCTCACCTCGTAGCCAGTTGTGCCGATGAATATCCCTAATCTGATTACCGTTCTACGCGTTCTGCTCATTCCGATCTTCATTTTGCTGTTCTACCTGCCTTACCAGTGGAGCTACCTGGCCTCCGCCTCGGTCTTCGCTTTTGCTGCCGCCACCGACTGGCTGGACGGATACCTGGCCCGCCGCCTGGAACAAAGCACACCGTTCGGGGCTTTTCTCGATCCGGTTGCCGACAAGCTGATGGTCGCGGTTGCGCTGGTACTGTTGGTGCAGGAACACGGAAACCTGTGGCTCACGCTGCCGGCGGCCGTGATCATCGGTCGCGAGATTGTCGTCTCGGCCCTGCGCGAATGGATGGCCGAACTGGGCGCACGTGCCCACGTCGCCGTATCGAACCTTGGCAAATGGAAAACCGCCGCGCAAATGCTCGCACTGGTGATCCTGCTGGCCAATCCCAAGGATTTCAGTTTCTGGGTCTTGCTGGGCTACACCTTGCTGATGGTGTCGGCCGGCCTGACTTTGTGGTCGATGGTCCAGTACCTGCGGGCTGCCTGGCCACATCTGAAGACCGACGTTGAAAAGAAATAAAACTTTTTTGAATCAAAGGGTTGACGGGGCTTCTGGATTCTATAGAATGCGCCACACCAAGACGCGGGAATAGCTCAGTTGGTAGAGCACGACCTTGCCAAGGTCGGGGTCGCGAGTTCGAGTCTCGTTTCCCGCTCCAAGTTTGTACGCATTTGATATCGCGCTACTAGATATCAAATGTTTTGAGGCCGAGTAGCAAAATGGTTATGCAGCGGATTGCAAATCCGCCTACGCCGGTTCGATTCCGACCTCGGCCTCCACTAATAAACAAGCTCCGTAGATCTATGATTTACGGAGCTTTTTTATTTTCAGCAGCCTGCAAGATTTAGTCTTGAAAAGGGTATTTGCGAACTTGCTTCACCGGGGCGGGATGTATATATTTCCACCTCTGCTGCACAGGCGTCAGAATTGCCAGATCGTTATTTGGCACAACCTGGACGCTTCACCGCGCTACCGCCCGAATGGCGAAACTGGTAGACGCATGGGACTTAAAATCCCCCGCTCGTAAGGGCGTGCCGGTTCGATTCCGGCTTCGGGCACCATGAATATCAAGGGCTTGCGTGAGATACCTCATGCAGGCCCTTAGTTTTTTCCGCCATCAAAAAATCTTTTTCGCAATTCGCTACTGCCCGACTGCATGCTCTGCAGGGAACCGGTAGATTTCGACACGCTGCCTGAAACGGGCTTTACTGGAACAAGTCGTGCGGATTATCGAGGGCTGCATGTTCTCGGCAGCCGGTACTGGCTGGATGCCGGGTCCCTATCTACACCCGTCGATGTTGAGGGCCAGCCCATGTCCCGGTTCCTCTGCGCCATGTTGTTCGCGCTGCTGCTAGTCGGCTGCGCCACCACGCGCTTGCCCCATGACTTCAGCGAGGCGATCCCCGCCAGTGAATCGGCTTTCGGGCGTTCGATCCAGGCTCAGGCCGCCGCGCATGAGGGGCGTTCGGGTTTTCGCTTGCTGCCCAACAGCAGTGAAGCATTCCGGGCGCGCGCCGAGTTGATCCGCAATGCGCAGAAATCCGTCGATCTGCAGTACTACATCGTGCATAACGGTCTCAGCACCCGGGCACTGGTTAATGAAATGCTGCTGGCTGCCGATCGCGGCGTACGGATACGTATGCTGCTCGATGACACGGCCACCGACGGCCAGGAAGAAGTCATCGCTACCCTGGCGGTGCACCCGAACATCCATATCCGCGTCTTCAACCCTTTGCATCTGGGCCGCAGCACCATCGTCACTCGAACCATGGGCCGCTTGCTTGATCTTTCCCAACAACACCGACGCATGCACAACAAACTGTGGCTGGCTGACAACAGCGCAGCCATCGTCGGCGGACGCAACCTGGGGGATGAATATTTCGACGCCAAGCCCGATCTCAACTTCACCGACATGGACCTGCTTTGCATCGGCCCGGTCGCCGAGCAGTTGGGGCACAGCTTCGATCAGTACTGGAACAGCGCCTTGAGCCAGTCGATCAGTGACTTCCAGATCAACAAGCCGACAGCACAGGACTTGCTCAAGAGCCGCCAACGTCTGGAGCAGTCGCTCCAGTCCTCACGTACCGAGCACAGGGCGTTGTACGACCATCTCATGACCTACCAGACTCGACCGCAACTCGAGACTTGGCGCAAGCAGCTGATCTGGGCCCATAGCACGGCGATGTGGGACGCTCCGAGCAAGGTCCTGGCTGACGGCGAACCTGCACGCGCGTTATTGATGGCCACACAACTGCGGCCTGAACTCGATGGCGTCAGTAACGAGCTGATCATGATCTCGGCCTACTTCGTCCCGCAACAGTCGGGCATGGACTATCTACTGGGCCGTGCCGATGCCGGCGTTGATGTGCGCCTGCTGACCAACTCACTGGAAGCCACCGATGTGCCGGCGGTGCATGGCGGCTATGCACCGTATCGCAAGACGCTGCTCGAACATGGCGTGAAACTCTTTGAGCTGCGGCGTCAGCCGGACGATCCCGGCCGCAGCTCTTCGTTTGGATTCAGTGGTGGCTCGGACTCCAGCCTGCACACCAAGGCCATGATCCTGGACAAGCAGAAAGTGTTCATCGGCTCGTTCAATTTCGACCCGCGTTCAGTGTTCTGGAACACTGAAGTCGGGGTGCTGGTCGACAGTCCCGAACTGGCCGGCTATGTGCGCCAGGCGGCGCTTGATGGCATGGCGCCGGCCATGAGTTACCAGGCCCGACTGGAAAACGGTGAAGTCGTCTGGTTCACCGAGGACGACGGCCGCCAACATACCTTGAGCAAGGAACCCGGCGGCAAATGGCGCAGCTTTAAAGCCTGGCTCAGCGACAAGGTCGGCCTGGAGAAGATGCTCTGAATCGAAACCCGGAGTCCCCCTCTGGTCTCGTCGTGCAACAGGGATTTACAAAGAACCCTTTCGATAAGGGTGACGCGATCAAGCTGAAAGTCTTCTGACGTTTTTGCCTGCAATTGCCTGACTCAGGCACCTTGCAGGAGCCGGCTTGCCAGTGATGGTCGTTAACGATTACACGTGTGAACTGGATAAACGCGGCGCACTGGAGTCCATCGCCAGCAGGCTGGCTCCTACAGTTTTAGCGTGGGCGCGGCCCCTTGTGGGAGCTGGCTTGCCAGCGATGGTCGTTAACGATTACGCGTGTGAACTGGATGAACGCGGGGCACTTGAGTTCATCGCCAGCAGGCTGGCTCCTACAGTTTCCCGCGTGGGCACGGACCCTTGTGGGAGCTGGCTTGCCAGAGATGGTTGTTAACGATAGCGCGTATGAACTGGATGAACGCGGCGCACTGGAGTCCATCGCCAGCAAGCTGGCTCCTACAGTAGTTACCCGGGATTGTGCGAAGAACCTTATTTTTGAGCGTGATGAATGACACAACGAAATTTTTTGCTGTTGGCTTTGTTGTTCATGTTTTTGACAGGTTGCACGACCACGCCACCCAAGGATCAAGACAATCTCTGCAGTATTTATCGTGAATATCCAGACTGGTACGAGGACTCGCTGGAAATGCAGAGTGAATATGGGACACCACTGCATGTGGCCATGGCCATCATGAAGCAGGAAAGCAGCTACGTGGCGGACGCATTGCCGCCGCGTGACTACCTGCTCTGGGTGATCCCCTGGGGGCGAGTCAGTTCGGCCTACGGTTATGCGCAGGCTCAGGACCCGGTGTGGGGTGAGTACAAGGACAGTACCGGCAACGGCGGTTCACGTGACAGTTTCGACGACGCGATCATGTTTATCGGCTGGTACACCACGGGCACGCAACGTCAGCTCGGAATCTCCAAATGGGACACCTACAATCAGTACCTGGCTTATCACGAGGGGCGTGGGGGCTTTAGCCGCAATTCCTATCGCAGTAAACCGTGGCTGATGCAGGTTGCCCGGAAAGTGCAACAGCAATCGGAGATTTACAACGCCCAACTCAAGCAGTGTCGCCAGGCGCTGGAAGATGATCGCGGTGGGTGGTTCTAGCGCGGCAGAGACTCCGCTAGCGGGCGTTATGGGGGATCAAGGGCTTGCCAGCGAAAGCCGATGCAAGCCCTTGCGGTTTCTGCGCCATCATTTCTGTCTTGATGGTGGTTGCCGGATTTTTTTCAGGAAGCCGGGCCGGTCTTGCGACGATCGCTGCCGGTCGGGTTGCCGGTGTTGATCAGCCTTCTTTCCAGCAATACGTTTTCCAACGCCTGGCGGTCGGACGGGGTCAATTGATGCTCTCGCTCCTTGAGTTCCAGCAGGATCGGGGTGGACCACTGGCGGTAGGTTTGTTCCGCACTACGATTGAGTGACATGCGTTTTCTCCTTGATCAGGCTCCTGCCAATAAAGGCACCGCAGTTCGATACGCAAGACACCCTAGCCGACGAACCCTGTTCTCGCCAATGCGTTACATCGGACGCCCGTTACCCCAGATGCCCGCAGCCGCGGTGCGCTGCACGTAGTCGCTGAAGTCGCGCGCCGGCCGTCCCAGTGCCCGCTGTACGCCATCGCTCACGGGTGTGTTGCGGCCGTCAAGCACGGTGGTGAAGAGGTACAGCACCAGATCGATCAACGCCGGGGGAAGTTGCTCCTGTTCCATTGCCTGTCGATAGGCGTGCGCCGGTATGGCCACGAACTCGATGTTGCGATGGGTGGCACGGGCAATCTCGGCCACGGCGTCGGTAAAGGTCAACGCCCGAGGACCGGTCAATTCATAGAGCAGGTGTGTGTGCCCGGGTTGGGTCAATGCGGCGACGGCGCACTCGGCGATGTCGTCCGCATCGACAAAGGGTTCGGCGACCTGGCCGACGGGGAGTGCGAGTTCACCTTGCACGATGGGTTCAAGAAAGTGCGCCTCGCTGAAGTTCTGGCAAAACCAGCTGGCCCGCAGAATCGTCCAGTCAATCCCGCTGTCCTGTACGACACGTTCGGCCTGTTCTGCTTCGACTTCGCCGCGCCCGGATAACAACACCAGTTTGCGGACTCCGCTTTTCACCGCCAGATCGGTGAAAGCCTGGATGGTTTCGACAGCACCTGGAACGGCGAGATCGGGCTGGAAGGAAATGTAGGCCGCATGAACCCCCTCGATTACCGCGTCCCAGGTTGATCGATCCTCCCAGTCGAAAGGAGGATTCGCATCGCGGGAACCCTGGCGAACGGGCAGGCCGGCCGCTTCGAGTCGTTGGATGATTCGCCGACCGGTTTTGCCGGTGGCGCCGAGGACCAGCAGGGTTTGCTGAGCGGTGTTCATCGCGTTCATCTCCATCGGTTAATGTGAGTAATGCTCACATTAAAAATATGATAGATCCTCATGTTTGTGCGTCAACCCATCGGATCGAATCGCCCGACGGGTGGACATCTGTTGTTTGGCATGGGGATGGGCGATGCTAAGGTGAGTACATGTCACGTTATTGATCGGGAAATTCACTCGTGCGCAAAAAGCCCCCTGAAGCCCTCGAACAGCCTGCTGCAGAAGCTGTTCGGCGTAATCCCACGCAACAGCGCAGTCGCGAGCGTCAGGAGCGGATTCTGACCGCGGCGACTCAATTGATTGCAGACAAGGGCAGCGATCAGCTCAAGATGAGTGAAATCGCCGAGCGCGCGGAAATCTCGATCGGTTCTCTTTATCAGTATTTTCCCGACAAGAGCGCCGTCATCCGAACGCTCGCCGAACGCTACAACGCTGAGAGCCGTCGTTGCATTGAACAGGCATTGGAGGCTGTCGAGGATGCCCAGGGTTTGCAGGCCGCCTATTCGCAGTTGCTCGATCTGTATTACGAAATCGTGATGGCGACACCGGTGATGCGTGACATCTGGTCCGGCATGCAGGCCGACAAGCAGTTGTTGCAGCTGGAGCTGCAGGAGAGTCGGGTGGCCGGAGCGCTGCTGGCCCAGGCCATGCTTCGTGTATATCCGCAAAGCGATGAGCTGAAGGTCCGGCAATCCGCGTTTTTGATCTGGCACCTGGGCGAGGCGACCATGCGGCTGGCTGTCACTTGTACGCCAGGGGAAGGGCGCGCGCTGGTCGAGGCGTTCAAGCGCATGTCCCTGCGCGAGGTCATGGAGCCAGCGTGCAGGGACATCTGATCGCAGTAAAAGCCTGGTAGCTGTTTCAATTGCTTAGACGAAAGGTTGGCCGGCAAATCCCCGTGGCAGTCGTTGCAGGCCGGCCATCGCGGTCAGTCGTTCGGTCCAGGCTGAACGCCAGTTATCGGCGGTGTGCACGGCTTTGGCTTTGCGTGCTGCGCGGCGGGCGGCGTTGCGTTCAGCCTTGCGGGCTTCTTTGTAGGCGTCGGTGTTTCGGCAGCTTCTGCATTTCACCCGATTGAGTTCGCGGGTCGATACCAGGTTGTTGCCGTGGTGACCGCAGGCCAGGTGCCCGCTGACTTTGAAATGAGTGACCATTGGAACGTCTCCTTGGTGACGTGTGATCGGTTGACCCCACGTGAGCGGTGACGTTCGATTGGTTTTGCGCAACAAAAAATCCCGGCACGAGGTCGGGTTGCAAGAGAGGGGAAAAACTCGGCAGGCAGACAGCTATCCGGAGGCGTCAGTGCCACCGGTCATGCTGCCCGAATCGGGCCTGTCCTCGTACCGCGAGTCCGTGGCGGATCATCTGAACCGAGGCAGAGGCCGGTCGACAGGCTGGAGAGAAGACAGCGTGTGCCGGATCAGCGGCGTGTCCTTCTCGATGTCGTTCAGGCGATCACGAATTCTGAGGGCGGTGGGGTGTCCGCCTTGATGATCGACCCAGTCGGCGATTTCCTTGCAGGCCGCAGCCAGGCGCGCCTGACGGGAGTCCAGCAAGGTGAGCAGGGTGGTGATGGACTCTTTTTCGGACATGGGAGACACCTCCGTTCAAGAAACCTGGTGTGGCAGCAAAAAGCCCGCTGGGAGCGAGCTTTCTGCCGTTGGGGTCGCTGTTCCTTCAGCCATTTCAGTATAGACCCGTTAAAAAATGGTGACAGGCCCTCAAACTTGTCGGGCTGTCACTTGTGATTTGGCGTTCAACTGCCGGCAAACTCGCTGAGCGTCTTCTTCAGTGTCGTAGCCATCGCCGATAAAGCCTTGGGTGCGGGTATCGGCGATGCGATACCAGACCGCGGCATCCGGAGGCAGATGGTCATTTTCACCCGCACGGCGGCCATGGATGATGATCTTGTTGCAACGCTTCACGACGAAAATGTCTTCCATGGCGTCTCCGCAGCGGATTCGTGTTCAGTTCAACTATAGAAGTCATTGGTGATCGTGCAAAAAATAGGCAGGTCAACTCGTCGGTTCAGGCGCGACGGGCATTCTCTCAAGGAAGTTCGCCAGTCTGACCTCCTCGGCCGATAGCCCCTTGCGCGCCCTGGTTCTTGGCAGTTGCGCCAGGTCACCGAGAAGAAAGCCATCCAGCACCGCGGGGTGGATATAGCATTTGCGGCACACCGCCGGGGTATTGCCGAGCTGCCTGGCCACATTCTTGACCATTTCCACCAGGTGCCGCCTGGCATCCGTTTCAGGCTCCCAGTGCAGTTTGCGCAACATCGCCAGGGCCAGGACGCTGCCGGCCCAGGTGCGGTAATCCTTGGCGGTGAAATCGGCGCCGGTGAGGGTTTGCAAATAGCTTTTGATGTCGGATGAACAGACGGTGTGCCGGTCTCCGTTTTCATCCAGATACTGAAACAGGTTCTGCCCGGGAATGTCCTGGCAGCGTTTGATGATCCGCGCCAGTCTTCGGTCTTTCACGGTGATCTGGTGCTCGACGCCACTTTTGCCGCGGAACTGGAACAGGATGGCGCTGCCGTTGATCTCCACATGGCGGCTGCGCAAGGTCGTCAGGCCGTAGGAGCGGTTGTCCCGGGCATATTGGCTGTTGCCGATACGAATCAACGTCGTGTCCAGCAGGGTGATGACCGTGGCCATGACTTTGTCGCGACTGAATCCCGGTGCCGCCAATTCGGCTTCAAGTCGCTGACGCAGTTTCGGCAAGGCCAGCCCGAACTCACGCAGGCGCAAGTATTTGTCGGCGTCGCGCACCTCCCGCCAGCGCGGATGATAACGGTATTGTTTGCGACCCCGGGCATCCCGGCCGGTGGCCTGCAGGTGCCCGCATGGATCGGCGCAGATCCACACTTGGGTATAGGCGGGTGGCACCGCGAGTGCGTTGAGGTGTTTGATTGCCTCCGGGTCGGTGATGCGCTGGCCAGCCGGGTCGAAATAGGCGAATTTTCCCCGCAGTTTCCTGCGGGTGATGCCCGGTTGGGTGTCATCGACATAATGCAAGTCAGGCGGCAGTGCATCGGGCATGACAGGCGTCCTGGGCGAGGAATCACGGGGCGTTACAGCCATGGACCGCGCCCCGCTGCAGTCGTGCCGGCGGATTTACGCCAGTACTGCGACCGCTTTGATTTGTGCCCAGAGTTGCTGGCCAGGGTGGACGTTCAGTTGATCGCGGGAATAGCGCGTGATCCGCGCCAGTAGCGGCGTACCGGCGGCGTCCAGGCGAATCAGCACATGGGCGGCGTTGTCGGCGTTCATTTCACTGACTACAGTGACCGGCAGGCGATTGAGAATGCTGCTTTGCCCGGCACTGTGCAGGTTCAGGCTGACATCCCGCGCCTGGACCTTGCAGCGCAGTGCCTGGCCTGCATCCATGGGCGTATGCGGTACCCGAATGTTCAGGCTGGTGCCGGGCAATTGCAGGCTCAGCAATTGATAGTCGGCGTCATAGGCGCTGACACGACCTTCGATCACCACACCGGCGTCGTCCCCCATGGCCAGAGGCAAGTCGAGGCGCGCCAGGGTCTGGCCGATCGGACCGCTGGCCAGTGCCTTGCCGTGGCTGAGCAACACGATATGGTCGGCCAGCCGCGCGACCTCATCCTGGGAGTGGCTGACGTACAGCACCGGAATGTCGAGCTCGTCGTGCAGCCGCTGCAGGTAAGGCAGGATTTCACTTTTGCGTTGGGCATCCAGCGCCGCCAGGGGCTCGTCCATCAACAACAGTTTCGGGCTGGTGAGCAAAGCGCGGGCGATGCCGACGCGCTGTCGCTCGCCGCCTGAAAGGTGTTGCGGATGGCGGTCCAGCAAATGGCGGATGCCGAGCAATTCGGTGGCGTGGGCCATGTCGACCCGACGCTGCGACTTCGGGATGCGCTTGAGGCCGAACTCCAGGTTGGCCAGCACCGACAGATGAGGAAACAGGCTGGCTTCCTGGAACACGTAGCCCAGCGTGCGTTTGTGCGGCGCGACGAAAACCTTGTTGTCGCTGTCTTGCCAGACTTCATCGTTGACCTGGATAAAACCCTGATCGGCCCGTTCCAGGCCGGCGATGCAGCGCAGGCAAGTGGTCTTGCCCGAGCCGGAATGACCGTACAGCGCCGTGACGCCACGGCCCGGCAGTTGCAGGTCGACGTCCAGGGCGAAGCCTGGGTAATCCAGTTTCAGGCGCATGTGAATCATCGCTCAGCTCCAGCCCGCTTTGGTTTTTCGGCTGGAATACAGCGCCAGCAAGACAACAAACGAGAACACCAGCATCGCCCCGGCCAGCCAATGGGCCTGGGCGTATTCCATGGCTTCGACGTGATCGTAGATCTGCACCGAGACCACGCGGGTCTTCTCGGGAATGTTGCCGCCGATCATCAGCACCACGCCGAACTCGCCGACCGTGTGGGCGAAACCGAGAATGGCGGCGGTAATGAAACCGGGGCGGGCCAGGGGCAGGGTCACGCTGAAAAAGGTGTCCCAGGGATTGGCCCGCAACGTTGCGGCCACTTCGAGCGGGCGCGTGCCAATGGCGGAAAAAGCGTTTTGCAGCGGCTGGACGACAAAGGGCATCGAATACAACACCGAGCCGATGACCAGCCCTGCAAAACTGAACGTGAGGGTGCCAAGACCGAGTGATTGGGTGAACTGGCCAATGAATCCGTGAGGGCCTAGCGCCAGCAGCAGATAAAAACCGATCACGGTCGGTGGCAACACCAGCGGCAGGGCGACAATCGCCCCGACCGGACCGCGCAACCAGGAGCGGGTGCGCGAAAGCCATAACGCAATCGGAGTGCCGACAATCAGCAGGATGACGGTCGTCAGGGACGCCAGTTTCAGGGTCAGCCAGATGGCGGAAAAATCGGCACTCGATAGCGACATTTTAGATTTCGTAGCCGTAGGACTTGATGACAGCTGCCGCCTTAGGCCCCTTGAGGTAGTCAACCAATGCCTTGGCGGCCGGGTTGTCCTTGCCCTTGTTGAGGATCACGGCGTCCTGCTTGATCGGGTCGTGCAGGCTGGCCGGAACGATCCAGGCCGAACCGCTGGTGATCTTGCCGTCCTTGTAGATCTGCGACAGCGCGACAAAACCCAGCTCGGCGTTGCCGGTGGAGACGAACTGATAGGCCTGGGTGATGTTCTGGCCTTCAACGATCTTGTCCTTGACCTTGTCGGTCAGACCTTCCCTGGCCAGTACCTGGGTCGCCGCCAGGCCATAAGGCGCGGCCTTCGGATTGGCGATGGACAGGTGTTGGTACTCGTTCTTTTTCAGCACGTCGCCCTTGGCATCGACGTAGCCTTCCTTGGCCGACCATAGCGCCAGGGTGCCGACTGCGTAGGTGAAGCGCGAACCCTTGACGGTATCGCCTTCGGCCTCGAGTTTTTTCGGGGTGCTGTCGTCTGCCGAGAGGAACACTTCGAACGGCGCGCCGTTTTTGATCTGGGTGTAGAACTGGCCGGTGGCACCAAAGGCGGTGACCAGTTTATGCCCGGTATCCTTTTCGAAATCAGCGGCGATGGCCTGGATGGGCGCGGTGAAGTTGGCAGCGACAGCCACCTGGACTTCGTCCGCCTGGGCTGAGCCGAAGGCGAATACGGCGAGCAGGCTCGTGAGGCATGCAGGGGTAAAACGTGAGGCGCGAAGGGTCATGAAACGGCTCCGTTAAAGGCTATTGCAGCAGGGGTGAATCGTTATGTAGAGAAATATATAGCGAATTGCCTTTAAACGGAATGTGTTGCGTTAAAATTGTATACAATTTTAACGCAGGTTATGCTCAGAGGCGACCTAGCAGCCTCGCTAATCCTTCTTCAGCCAGTTTTCGAGTCAGTGCCTCGGTGGTCAATTCAACGCCGAGAGTAAATGCCTGGCCGGCCCAGAGGTTGCTGAATTCCGCTTCACCTTTGGCCCGCAACGGCATCAACGCGCCACCGGCCAGGGGGAAGGCCGGGGCCTTGGCGCTCATGGGGCCCAGTTCACGCATCACCCGATTAAGAATGCCCCGGGCCGGGCGACCGGTGAACACGTTGGTCACCGCCGTCTCGCTTTCCTTGGCGGTGCGCAACGCTTTGTGATGGGACGGGCTGACCTTGGCCTCCGGGGTGAACAGGTATGCGGTGCCCACCTGTACCGCCGACGCCCCCAGCATGAAGGCAGCGGCGACGCCTCGTGCATCAGCGATGCCGCCAGCGGCAATCACCGGTACTTTCACTGCATCGACGACTTGCGGCACCAGGGCGAAAGTCCCCACCTGGCTGCTCAGGTCATCGCTGAGAAACATCCCGCGATGGCCTCCGGCTTCATAGCCCATGGCAATGATCGCATCGCAGCCATGCTGCTCCAGCCACACGGCTTCTTCGACGGTGGTGGCCGAGGACAACACTTTCGCACCGGTGGCTTTGACCCGGTCGAGCAGGGACTTTTCCGGCAAGCCAAAGTGGAAGCTCACCACCTCGGGGCGAAACTCTTCGATCACTTGGCAGGCCGCGTCATCGAACGGCGCTCGATTGGACACCGGGGTTGGCGCATCGAAATCGGCGCCGAGTTCCTGGTAGTAGGGTTGCAGCAGATTTTTCCAGTCCTGCGCGCGTTGCTCATCAGGGGCTGGAGGCTGATGACAGAAGAAATTGACGTTGATCGGGTGCCGGGTGTGTTGGCGGATGGTTTTCAGCTCTTCGCGCAGTTGATCGATGCTGAGCATCGCCGCGGGCATCGAGCCGAGGCCGCCGGCATTGCAGGCCGCAATCACCATGGACGAGTTTGTGGCACCGGCCATCGGCCCCTGAATGATCGGCAGTTCGATCCCGAGCAGGTCAAGAATGCGGGTATCTGGCCATGGGTTCATGTGCTGTGTTCTCCGACGTTGAAGCAGGGCAGGGACGGTAGAACAGGATTTGTAACGCAACGATTGGCGCAAGGCCAGTCGTCATTTGAGTTCACCGGGCTTTCTTCGGTGCCCGACGGGTCGGTTGATTGGCTTAAAGTCGGGTACGACAATCCGTTGCCATGTGTTATTTCAAATGCACCACAACGCGACTGATTCCATTGAGAGGCCTTAATGTTCAAAGGTATTTTGATCGACAAAGACGACAGCGGTTACCGGGCCACACTGCAAGAGATCCAGGACGATCAGTTACCCGAGGGCGATGTCACGGTGCGTGTCGCCTACAGCACGCTGAACTTCAAGGATGGCCTGGCGATCACCGGCAGCAGTCCGGTGGTGCGCAAATTCCCGATGGTACCGGGCATCGACCTGGCCGGTGTGGTCGAGGTCAGCGGGCATCCGGACTACAAGGTCGGTGACCATGTCCTGCTCAATGGCTGGGGCGTAGGGGAAGGGCATTGGGGCGGCCTGGCGCAAAAAGCTCGCCTGAACGGTGACTGGCTGATCCCGCTGCCCAAGGCATTCACCGCCGCCCAGGCGATGGCCATCGGTACGGCCGGCTACACGGCCATGCTGTGCATCCTGGCTTTGGAACATAACGGTGTGACGCCCGGGCAGGGTGAAATCCTGGTCACCGGCGCCAACGGTGGCGTCGGCAGTTTCGCCATCGCGTTGCTGAGCAAGCTTGGCTATCGAGTGGTCGCGTCCACCGGACGTACGTCGGAGCACGACTACCTGAAGCAACTGGGCGCCAGCGAAATCATCGATCGCGCCACGCTATCCGAGCCGGGCAAACCCTTGGCCAAGGAGCGCTGGGCGGCCGTCATTGATTCGGTCGGCAGCCACACCCTGGCCAATGCGTGCGCCAGCACCAAGGCCAATGGCACCGTCGCGGCCTGCGGTTTGGCGCAGGGCATGGACTTTCCGGCGTCCGTTGCGCCCTTCATTCTGCGCGGTGTGACCCTGGCCGGCATCAACAGCGTGACCCAGCCCAAAGCCAAGCGCGTGGAGGCCTGGAGTCGCCTGGCCGAGGACCTGGACTTCAACCTGTTGCCGTTGATCAGTCACGAAATTGGCTTGAGCGAAGCCATTGAGGCCGCACCGCGCTTGCTTGCCGGGCAGTTGCGCGGGCGCGTGGTGGTGGATGTGAATCGCTGATTACCGCGATTCGCGCTCCAGCAACTGGCGTTTGCGCTCGACACCCCAGCGATAGCCCGAGAGATTGCCATCGCTGCGCACCACGCGATGGCACGGGATCGCCACGGCCAGGCTGTTCGCGCCGCAGGCTTGAGCGACGGCGCGAACGGCTTTTGGCGAACCGATGCGTAGCGCGACATCGGCGTAGCTCGCCGTGCTGCCAACGGGAATCTCCCGCAGTGCTTGCCAGACCCGCTCCTGAAATGCGGTGCCGCGTACATCCAATGGCAGGTCCAGGCCAATCGCCGGGGCTTCAATAAAGCCGACGACCTTGGCAATCAACGCTTCGAACGCCTGATCGGCGCCAATCAAATTGGCTCGCCGGAACTTGTCTTGCAGATCACAAACCAGTTGGTGCGGATCATCACCGAGCAAAATCGCGCAAACCCCGCGTTCACTTTGCGCCACCAGAATCGCCCCCAGCGAACACTGGCCCACGGCAAAACGAATGTCGTTGTTTTGCCCGGCCGCGCGGTAGTCCCCGGGTTTCATTCCGAGCAACTGGTCTGCCGTTTCGTAAAACCGGCTGTTGGAGTTGAAGCCGGCGTCATACAGGGCATCGGTCACCGAGCCGCCGTCTGCCAGGCGCTCGCGCACCTTGCGTGAACGATGGGCATCGGCGTAGCCCTTGGGCGTCAGGCCGGTGACGGCTTTGAACACGCGATGGAAATGGAAGCTGCTCAATCCCGCAGCCTCGGCCAGTTCGCCCAGGGTGGGTAGCGTTTCGGCGCCTTCAATCTGGCGGCAGGCAGCGGCCACGGTGGCGGCATGCTGCGCGGCGAGTTCGCTCTGATCCTTTGCCGCGCGCTTGCTCGGACGATACCCCGCGGCCCGGGCCTGTTCGGCGCTATCGAAGAATTCGACATTGTGTGGCTTGGGCAAGCGCGCAAGGCTGCTGGGGTTGCAGTAGATGCCTGTGGTCTTCACGGCATAGACAAACTGCCCGTCAGCCTTGGGGTCGCGCGCGACCACGGCGGCCCAGCGCGGATCGTTTTCGGTGGTGATCCTGGTCGATCGGGTTGTCATGGCGTCACGTCCTTTGAGGAGTTGCCTGCAGATTAACCATGGGGCAATTCCCACACACTCCGGCGCTTGCGGTCAAATTCGAAGTCTTCATCCGGCGGTGCGGAAGGTGAAGTTGATGCGTTGCTCGCCCAGTCTTGGGTGAAGGCCGTCCTTGATCGGCAATACGCCGTGATAACGCAGGCGATCCACGCCACCCCAGACCACGATGTCACCATGCAGCAGGGGGATGCGCTGGCTTTTGTCACTGCGTGCAAAGCCGCCGAACAGGAACATCGCCGGCAAGCCCAGCGATACCGAAACGATGGGGGCTGCGTAGGAATGTTCGTCCTTGTCTTGATGCAATGACATTTTTGCCCCGGGGATGTAGCGGTTGATCAGGCAGGAATCGGGCACAAAACCGCTGAAACCCGCTGCCTGCGCTGCCGCTTGTGCCAGTTGGAGAAACACCTCGGGCATCAATGGCCAGGGCTGACCGGTCTGGGGATCGTGACGGGTGTAGCGGTATCCGGTGCGGTCCGTGGTCCAGCCGAATGTGCCGCAACTGCTCAGGGCGACCGACATGGTAAAGCCGCCGGGCGTGAGCATCTGCCGAAACGGCGCGGCCGCCAGCACTGCCTCCAGAGCGGGCAGCAAACGCTCGAGCCACGGCAGGGCGAAGCCTCTGAGCACCCAGGATTGTTCACCGATCTGCTCGCGCCTGGGCTCTTGCTCGGGCTCTGCATCGGCAAACAGATCGAAAGTCAGCGGGTTCATGGACTCATGTCGCATCGTGAAAGATGATTCCAAGGGTATGCCGTTTGCCGCTGTGCAGGCGACTCACGCCGTGACGCAGGGTCACGCGGTAGTAACCGCGAGTGCCTTTGACCGGCCGCTGGTTGACGGCAAAGATCAGCCCGTCACCTTTCTTCAGGTCGATGACCATCGGCCGTGACTGCATCCGCGGGCGTTGTTCGGTCATGACAAATTCGCCACCGGTGAAGTGTTGATCGGGGTCCGACAGCAGAATCGCCACTTGCAGCGGGAAAACGTGCTCACCGTACAGATCCTGATGCAGGCAGTTGTAGTCCTGCGGACCATATTGCAGCAATAAGGGGGTCGGACGGTTCTGACCAGCGGCATGACAGCGCTCGAGGAAGGCGGGATGAGTGTCAGGAAAACGCTGCGGCAAACCCATTTGTTCATGCCAGCGATTGGCGATGGGCGCCAGGCGCGGGTAGAGCGCGCTGCGCAAGCGCGCCACAAGGTCCGGCAACGGGTAGCTGAAATACTTGTACTCGCCGCGGCCGAAGCCGTGACGAGCCATCACCACGTGCGAGCGAAAGGACTCGGTCCGGGGGTACAGGGCGCTGACCTGATCACAAGCCTTGTGGCTCAGCAGTGAAGGGATGACGGCGTAACCGTCCAGGTCGAGTTGCTGTTCCAGTCGGGGCCAGTCCAGCCGGTCCAGATATTGCTCGCTCATTGCCGGGCCTCTAGTGGTTGAGGTGGCCAGTCTGGAGGACTTGAATGCAGCAGGCACTCCGGCGCTTGCGGTCGAACTGCGAACGGGAGCCGACGTCCATTGTCGCTCCGGATTGCGTTACAGCGCTTTGCTGACGCTGATTTCGCTGATGACGTCGTCCTGTCCATGAATGGCATCCAGCGCCGCTTTGGCTTCTTCTGCGGTGCCGTTTTCAAGCTGGGCAAACTCGAAGCGGCGCTCGCCGTTGAGTTTGTATTTGATGACGTACTTGGTCGTTTGGGCCACGGTCGTATCTGCCTGTCTTGTGTTTCGGGTGTGCTGATCAGCTCAGTTTCGTGCTGGAACGGCGAATGATTTTGATCGAGTGCGTCAGGGTGGGCTTGCGCGTCACGCTGATAGCGCGGCGGTTGACGGTGTCGATCGTGATGTTCCAGAAACCGGTGCTGGGGGCGGTGATGCGCGCCGGAAACGTGTCGAACGCACCGCCGTGATAGGTGTGACGGCCGCCATTCTTGAAGCTGCGGAAGTTGGCGTCGTTCATCAAACGGATGTTGCACATTTGGGAGCATTGAATGACGACGATGTCGTCTTCATTGAGGTGCTCGCGCTGATGGATAAATTTCATGGGGCGCCTCCAGAAGGGCTTTTTCTACAAAATCAAAACGATAGCATGGGCGATGGGCGCAGTTTATCAGCCCGAAGGCCTTATTATCCGGCCGCCTTGACAATAAAAAACGCTAATTTCACCTTTGATGAGCGATAAAGCAGTTTGCCTCGGAGAAAAAACGCATCTGCGTTGTCCGAGCCTCTTTATCGGAGGTTTTGTATGAAGTGGGGTTTGTGGGTTGTTTCGCTGGCGGCATTGGTGAGTGGTTGTGCGAACGTCTCTGACATCAACGAGTCACTGCCGACCATGAGCGTGATTTCTGGCAAGAACCCCCATGAATATGCGCAATGCCTCAGCGAAAAACTGACCGACAGTCGTGGCGCCTTGCAAATCGAACCGCACAAGGATGGCCTGCGTGTGATCGTGCCGCTCAAGTATTCCACGGGGCCGTCAGCCGTTTTCGACATTGAAGAGCGCTCCGGTGGCAGCAGCATCAAGCTGCACGAAAGCATGTCCAACGTCCCGGTGCGTCCAAAGGATGTACAGAAGGCTGCCACCGAGTGCATTTCCGGCTGATAAACTATCGACCCACAGCACCGATGCCGCCAAAGCCTGGCTTTGGCGGCATCGTCATTTCTGGAGTCGACTATGAAACGAGAGCAGGTCCGGGAGCGCCATTCAGAGGGACTTATCACTGCCACCCATGTGATCCAGAATCCAGCGGAGCTGGGGGAATGGATCGTGTTTTTCAAGAAAAGCGCCGGGCGCAGCTATTTCCTGGTGGATGACAATGACGAAGTCGAGTCCTTTGGCAAACTCGACGATTTGATCGAAACAGTGCGCGGACTCGGGATCAAGTTCGCCGAAATTCATCTGTAGGGCCGAGCGCCTTATTTGCAGACCACCACGACGCTGCGGTTCTTGTAATTGCCGATATCGGCGCCGAGGGTTTTTTCACTGACCTTGAGCGCTGGCGTGCCGTCGGTGCCGACAATCCGGTAGCCGGTACCTGCACAGGAGGCATCGGCCTTTTCGTAGCAGGCGGCCCAGGAATTCGCCTCTCCCGAGCAATCGATCGTCAGACCCTGCTCTCCGTTGCCCAGGTAGGTTTCTTCCGACGTTGCGCAGCCGCTCAGGGCCAATACCGCTAGCAAAGGCAAAATTTTATTCATGGTTTGATCATCGTCAGGGGGGTGGGCTAAGGCTGAGACAGCGTCGGACTCAAAAGGTTATAGCCAAAGGCCACTTCTTTTTCGGTGTTCATTAAAAAGCCCTGCGCCATGGCAGGGCTTTTCGCATCGAACGTCGATCAGCTCTTGTCCTTGCCGCGTCGCTTGGGTTCCGGGTGCTCAAGCTCCAGCACCGAGGCCACCTCGATTGCCAGGGCTTCGGAAGGGAAAGGCCCGGCGATATGTTCACCGGCGACACTGGCCACCCACCATTGGCCGTCTTTCACCTTGTTGATCAGGAATCCGTTGACGCTTTTTGCTTCCGACATCTATTTGCCTCGTTGTCTGGTTCAATCGCGCCATGATACCGGCAAACGCATGCAACGGGGGGGCGATGGGCGTATGGTGGGGCGTTCCGGGTCAGCGAAACCGTGCAATTGCGCAAGTCTCTGCTATGTATAAGAGGTTGCGCAGTGACCTGCGCACTCCCGCAGGGAACTATCGGCAAGATTATTTCTCTATGTTGGCATCGGTTAGCCAGAGCGGGGCATTGTAAGGTGCTCGCCGCCTGATTAGACTGCGCCGAAACTCGTACACGCACAGCCTTACAAGGACTTATATGATCAAGAAATGCTTGTTCCCAGCAGCCGGTTACGGTACTCGCTTCCTGCCAGCGACTAAAGCCATGCCCAAAGAAATGCTGCCGGTGGTGAACAAGCCACTGATCCAGTACGGCGTCGAAGAGGCACTGGATGCCGGCTTGAACGAAATCTCCATCGTCACCGGTCGCGGCAAGCGCGCCCTGGAAGACCACTTCGACATCAGCTACGAGCTGGAAAACCAGATCAAGGGCACCGACAAGGAAAAATACCTGGTCGGCATCCGTCGCCTGCTGGATGAGTGCTCGTTCTCCTACACTCGCCAGACAGAAATGAAAGGCCTGGGTCATGCGATCCTGACCGGTCGCCCGCTGATCGGCGACGAGCCGTTCGCCGTGGTGTTGGCAGATGACCTGTGCGTCAACCTGGAAGGTGACGGCGTACTCAAGCAGATGGTTAAGCTGTACAAACAGTATCGCTGCACCATCGTCGCGATCATGGAAGTGGACCCGCAGGAAACCAGCAAGTACGGCGTGATTGCAGGCGACCTGATTGGTGACGACCTGTACCGCGTGCGCAACATGGTCGAGAAACCAAAACCGGAAGATGCCCCATCGAACCTGGCGATCATCGGTCGTTACATCATGACGCCGGACATCTTCAGCCTGATCGAACAAACCGAGCCAGGCAAAGGTGGCGAGATCCAGATCACTGACGCCCTGATGAAACAGGCGCAGGATGGATGCGTGATTGCCTACAAGTTCAAAGGCAAGCGTTTCGACTGCGGTGGCGCTGAAGGCTATATCGACGCGACCAACTTCTGCTTCGAGAACTTCTACAAGACGGGCAAGGCTTACTGATAGCTGGCGACCTGTTTGTAATGAAAAGCCACCTTCGGGTGGCTTTTTCATTTTCCGGCCTCATATCGTGTTCAGCGCTTGCTCCACAAATGTCCGCAGGTATGCTGGTCACCTGCCGAGGAGATTGAAAATGGCCTACGATTTTGACCTTTATGTGATTGGTGCCGGTTCCGGCGGTGTGCGGGCTGCGCGGTTTGCTGCCGGGTTTGGTGCGAAAGTGGCGGTGGCCGAGAGTCGCTACCTGGGCGGCACTTGTGTGAACGTCGGTTGTGTGCCGAAAAAATTGCTGGTCTACGGTGCGCACTTCGCCGAGGACTTCGAGCAGGCATCCGGTTTTGGCTGGAGCCTGGATGAAGCGCAGTTCGATTGGGCGACGCTGATCGCCAACAAGGACCGCGAGATCAATCGCCTCAATGGCATTTATCGCAACCTGCTGGTCAACAGCGGCGTGACCTTGCATGAGGGGCACGCGAAAATCGTCGATCCGCATCAGGTCGAGATCAATGGCGATCGCTTTACCGCCAGGAATATTCTGATCGCGACTGGAGGCTGGCCACAGATTCCGGAGATTCCGGGGCACGAGCATGCCATCAGTTCCAACCAGGCATTCTTCCTCAAAGAGCTGCCCAAGCGGGTGTTGGTGGTGGGCGGTGGCTACATTGCGGTCGAGTTCGCCGGGATCTTCCATGGTCTGGGTGCCCAGACCACGTTGTTGTATCGCGGCGAACTGTTCCTGCGCGGCTTTGACGGTTCGGTGCGCAAGCATTTGCAGGAAGAGTTGACCAAGCGTGGCATGGACCTGCAATTCAACGCGGACATCGAGCGCATCGACAAGCAGGCCGATGGCAGCCTGAAAGTCACGCTCAAGGACGGCCGCCAGCTGGAAACCGATTGTGTGTTCTACGCCACCGGGCGTCGTCCGATGCTGGACAATCTCGGGCTGGAAAACACCGGGGTCAAGCTCGACAAGAAGGGCTTTGTCGAAGTCGATGAGTTGTATCAGACCGCCGAGCCGTCGATCCTGGCGCTGGGCGATGTGATCGGTCGTGTTCAACTGACACCGGTCGCGCTGGCTGAAGGCATGGCGGTTGCGCGACGTCTGTTCAAGCCTGAGCAGTATCGTGCGGTGGATTACAAGATGATCCCGACGGCAGTGTTCAGCCTGCCGAACATCGGCACCGTCGGTTTGACCGAAGAAGAGGCCCGCGAAGCCGGCCACGACGTGCAGATCTTCGAAAGCCGCTTCCGGCCAATGAAGCTGACCCTGACAGAGTGCCAGGAGCGCACGCTGATGAAGCTGGTGGTGGATGCCAGGACCGACAAGGTATTGGGTTGCCACATGGTCGGCCCGGAGGCCGGTGAAATCGTCCAGGGCCTGGCGATTGCCTTGAAGGCTGGCGCCACCAAGCGCGACTTCGACGAAACCATCGGCGTGCACCCGACGGCCGCCGAAGAGTTCGTCACCATGCGCACGCCGGTCGCCGGTTAATCGTCCTTCGCTGCGTCTGCCGCTGCCGCAAGGGTCGCGGCCAGACGTACGCGTTCTTCCAGATCCGTCCGGGTCCTGGTCAGTTCAATTTCCAGTGACTTGTTGAGCTGCGACTGCTCATCGACGTTCTGCTTGAGTGCCTGACTTTCCAGCAAGGCGACGCGCAGGCGTTCCTGGAGGAGGGTGCGCTCGCCGTCGACGCGGGTGGCTTGTTCCAGCAACTGATCCTGGCGGGTATTGCTTTGCTTGAGCTGTTCCTGCAGCAGGCTCAGCTCGCGCAGTGTGCCGCGGTTTTCAGTCAGCAAGCGTTCGTTGTCGCGGTGCAACTGGGTGATTTCATCCTGGCGTACCAGTGCGCTTTGTTGTGCCTGGCGCAGTTCCATCTGTAGCTGTTGCACCTGGCCTTCGTGGCGACTCATTTCCTGTTCGCGCTGTTCCTTGACCGCATTGCGGTAGTGCTCCAGTGCGTCGCGGGTGTGCAGGTGCTTTTCCTCAAGGGAGCGGATCTGCTCATCCTTGTCTTTCAAGCGCAATTCGAAATCGGCCAGCGCCTGGTTCATCCCGGCGTTACGGGTTTGCTCCGTTTGCAGCATGGCGCGGGTTTCTTGCAGGGCCTCGGATTCCTGAGTCAGTGCCAGGCTCTGGAACTCGTATTGCTGGTGCAGTTCGCTGTTGGCCTCTTGCGCTTCGTCGAGCTGTTTTTCCAAAGCCTTGCGTTGTTCCTCGTACTGCGTGCGCGCCTGGTCGATGGGTTCCTGTGCCTGCTCCTTGAGTCTTTGGGCGAGCCGCGCCACCAGCGCCATCAGTTCATCGTCAATCGGTTCTGCTGGCGTTTCGACCGCCTCGTTCCTGTCATCGAGCTCTTTGAGGTAGCGATGAATCGTGGTTTTCGAGCCGGTATTGCCCATTTCGATCCGTACGGCATCGATGCTGGGGTTTTCGCCACGGGCAAGGATCGCCAACCGAGCGGCTTGCACCACCGCTTTATTTACACCGCCGCGTGCCATGAGATCTCCCGGGTTTTGTTAATGTGGTACGTACCACGTAAATACACATTGTACCATTCAATTGATAAAGTTAAATGCTGAATGTAATTAACACGGGATATACTGGTATTACCCCGTGTGATCGCAGTTTCGAGGTATTCCTCGCGCTATTTCCGTACACAAACCCTGTAGGAGCGAGCCAGCTCGCGAAAAACCCGAGACCGCCGCGGGGCACCTGCCAACCAGCGTCATCGTTAACGATCATCGCGAGCAAGCTCGCTCCTACAGTCGGTCAAAACAGGTTCATGCCCTATGAGCGATCTGGATCGCTATCTGCAAGCCGCGACTCGCGACAACACCCGTCGCAGCTATCGGGCAGCCATCGAACACTTCGAAGTCACGTGGGGCGGTTTTCTGCCGGCAACCGGTGACAGCGTGGCGCGCTATCTGGTGGCTCATGCCGGCGTGTTGTCGATCAATACGCTGAAACTGCGCTTGTCGGCCTTGGCGCAGTGGCACAACAGCCAGGGTTTTGCCGACCCCACCAAGGCGCCGGTGGTGCGCAAGGTGTTCAAGGGCATCCGTGCGTTGCATCCGGCCCAGGAAAAACAGGCCGAACCCTTGCAGCTTCAACACCTGGAGCAGGTGGTCAGTCGTCTGGAGCTGGAAGTGCAAATCGCAAGGGCCGAAGGCGACCGACCGGGATTGCTGCGGGCCAGGCGCGACATGGCGTTGATCCTGCTGGGCTTCTGGCGCGGCTTTCGCAGCGACGAGTTGTGCAGGCTTCAGGTTGAACACGTGCAGGCCAGCGCCGGTTCCGGCATCAGCCTTTATCTGCCGCGCAGCAAGAGTGATCGCGACAACCTCGGCAAGACTTATCAGACGCCGGCCTTGCAGCGGTTGTGCCCGGTGCAGGCTTACATCGAATGGATCACCGAAGCGGCACTGGTGCGTGGGCCGGTGTTTCGTGGCATCGATCGCTGGGGGCATCTGGGTGAGGAGGGGTTGCACGCCAACAGCGTGATTCCCTTATTGCGCCAGGCGCTGGCGCGCGCAGGCATTGCCGGTGAACTCTACACCAGCCATTCCTTGCGCCGCGGCTTTGCGACCTGGGCGCATCAAAGTGGCTGGGATCTGAAGTCGCTGATGAGTTATGTGGGCTGGAAGGACATGAAGTCGGCCATGCGCTACATCGAAGCCAGTCCGTTCCTGGGGATGGCGCGCCTCACGGAAAAGCCGATCGAGTCCTAGAGATCGTTTTCTTCTATAAATACAGTCGGCTAATAGCGAAAGCCAATCAGCAGCATCAGGTTTGCCAATGAGCCTTCCGTTCGTCGAGTGGGTAAAGTTCTCTCCATCAACTTCTTAACCCCTGACGGAGAGTCAACGATGCCTATCATCAACAGCCAAGTTAAACCGTTCAAAGCTGACGCATTCAAAAATGGCGACTTCGTAAAAGTCTCGGACGCTGACCTGAAAGGCAAGTGGTCTGTCGTGTTCTTCTACCCGGCCGACTTCACCTTCGTCTGCCCGACCGAGCTGGAAGACCTGGCTGACAACTACGACGCCTTCCAGAAGCTGGGCGTCGAGATCTACAGCGTTTCCACCGACACCCACTTTGCCCACGCTGCCTGGCACAACACTTCGCCAGCCATCGGCAAGATCCAGTACACCATGATCGGCGACCCGACCCACGCCATCTCCCGCAACTTCGACGTGCTGATCGAAGAAGCAGGCCTGGCTGACCGTGGCACCTTCGTGATCAACCCGGAAGGCCAGATCAAGATCGTTGAACTGAACGACGGCGGTGTAGGTCGTGACGCTTCCGAGCTGCTGCGCAAAATCAAGGCTGCCCAGTACGTCGCTGCTCACCCAGGCCAGGTTTGCCCTGCCAAGTGGAAAGAAGGCGAGGCCACTCTGGCGCCGTCCCTGGACCTGGTCGGCAAGATCTAAGTCTGTGACGCGCTTCATCAGGGCGGACTTCCGCACCTTCTAAGCAAGCTGCACCGCCCAATAAAAACGCCCGGGCGAGATTCGCTCGGGCGTTTTTTTATGTCTTCGCAAAAGCAAAAAGGAAATCGCCCGTATGTTGGACACCAATCTTAAAGCCCAGTTGAAATCGTACCTGGAACGGGTCACCCAGCCGATCGAGATCGTTGCTTCCCTCGACGACGGTGCGAAATCCCAGGAAATGCTCGAACTGTTGAAAGACGTTGCCAGTCTTTCCACCCAGATTACGTTGCTCGACAACGGTGATGATGCACGCAAGCCATCGTTCTCGATCAATCGCCCGGGAGCCGACATCAGCCTGCGTTTCGCCGGCATCCCGATGGGCCATGAATTCACTTCGCTGGTGCTGGCCTTGCTGCAAGTCGGCGGTCATCCGTCCAAAGCCAGTGTCGAGGTGATCGAGCAGATCCGTTCGCTCAAAGGCGAGTTCAACTTCGAGACTTACTTCTCGCTGTCGTGCCAGAACTGCCCGGACGTGGTCCAGGCGCTGAACCTGATGGCGGTACTGAACCCGAACATTCGCCACGTCGCCATCGACGGTGCACTGTTCCAGGCTGAAGTCGATGAGCGCCAGATCATGGCGGTCCCAAGCATCTACCTCAATGGTGTGAATTTCGGTCAGGGCCGCATGGGCCTGGAAGAAATCCTCGCGAAGATCGACACCAGCGGCATTGAGCGTCAGGCCGAGAAAATCAGCGCCAAGGATGCCTTTGATGTGTTGGTGGTCGGCGGTGGCCCGGCCGGTGCTTCGGCGGCCATCTATGCGGCCCGTAAAGGCATTCGCACCGGTGTCGCGGCCGAGCGTTTTGGTGGTCAGGTGCTGGACACCATGGCCATCGAAAACTTCATCTCGGTGCAGGAAACCGAAGGACCGAAACTGGCCGTTGCGCTGGAAGAGCACGTCAAACAGTACGACGTGGACATCATGAATCTGCAACGTGCCGACAAACTGGTGCCCGGCAAAAATGGCGAGTTGCACCAGATTCACTTCGCCAGCGGCGCATCGCTCAAAGCCAAGACCTTGATTCTGGCGACCGGAGCGAGGTGGCGTGAAATGAACGTCCCGGGCGAGCAGCAATACCGCAACAAAGGCGTGGCGTACTGCCCGCACTGCGACGGTCCGCTGTTCAAGGGCAAGCGCGTGGCAGTGATTGGCGGCGGTAACTCCGGCGTCGAAGCGGCCATCGACCTGGCGGGTATCGTGTCCCACGTCACGCTGCTGGAGTTCGACGTTCAGTTGCGCGCCGATGCGGTGTTGCAGCGCAAGTTGCACAGCCTGCCGAACGTCACCGTGATCACCAGTGCGCAAACCACTGAAGTCACCGGCGACGGTCAGAAGGTCAACGGCCTGCGCTACAAGGATCGCCAGAGCGACGAAGTGCGCAGCGTGGAGCTGGAAGGGATCTTTGTGCAGATCGGTTTGCTGCCCAACACCGATTGGCTCAAAGGCACCATCGAGCTGTCACCCCGTGGCGAGATCATTGTCGATGCTCGCGGTGAAACGTCGGTGCCGGGTGTGTTCGCCGCCGGCGACGTGACCACTGTGCCGTACAAGCAGATCGTGATTGCGGTGGGCGAGGGCGCCAAGGCTTCGCTAAGCGCCTTCGATCACCTGATCCGCACGTCCGCCCCGGCATAAAACCCGGCGCTGAAAACACAAAACCCCATGAACGATCATGGGGTTTTTTGTGTCTTGCACATCACTCATGTAGGAGCGAGCTTGCTCGCGATGGTCGTCAACGATAACGCGGGTTGGCAGGTGCCCCGCGGTGTTCTCAGGTTTATCGCGAGCAAGCTCGCTCCTACAGAGGCGCCGGCTGGATGATCTCGACCCAGTAGGCGTCCGGGTCCTTGATGAATGCCAGGCTCTTCATGCGGCCATCGCTCAGGCGTTTCTGGAAATCGCAGCCCAGTGCTTCAAAGCGCTCGCAGGCGGCGACGATGTCCGGCACCGAGATGCAGATATGGCCGAAACCACGCGGGTCGGTGTTGCCATTGTGGTAGGCGAAGTCCGGATCGTTCTCTGTGCCATGGTTGTGGGTCAGTTCGAGAATGCCAGGGATCGATTTCATCCACTCGGTGCGCGCGGCGGCATCGGCCGGGATCTGGTTTTTGTCGACCAGTGCCAGGAAATACAGGCTGAACTCGGCTTCCGGGAAGTCGCGTTTTTCCACCAGGGTAAAACCCAGGATGCGTGTGTAGAAGTCCAGGGACTTGGTGATGTCCTTGACCCGCAGCATGGTGTGGTTGAAGACAAATTTCTGCGTAGCGGTGTCCGGCTGGGCGGTGACGCCGGGGAAGGTGTTCAATTCGTGCAGGCTCATGGGCCCTCCGGGAAATATGTGGGCTAACGAATGGTGACAATGATACGCAAGGGGGCGGACATCACCAAACCCAAACGGTCGGCTATTGCCTGACAGCCGGCCTGGGCCCAGACTTTACGGCTTGATCCGTGAGTGCCGATTGCAATGATTCGATTCCTTAACCTGCTGTTTATCCTGCTGGGCGTGTTTTCGCTGGCGGGCGCTGCGCGTGCCGACGCGCCAGTGGTGACCTGGCCGCAAGGCTGGCAGATCGAAGCCGTCCCTGACTCTGCGTCGGGTGTGAGTCGCCAGCGGGCGGTGAAAAATGATCAGGACGGATCGCCGCTCCTGGTGATGGAGCTGACCATGAGCCCGGTGCAAAGCGATCATCAGGTAAACCTCGAAGGCGTATTGCTGGAGATGCGCAAGTCGGTTCAAAAAGACTTCTTTCAGGGTGGGTATCAAAGTGTCTGTACGCGAATTCATTCGACTACCTTGAGTCGATTGGCCGCGCTGGAAACAACCTGCACCGTGACGCAAAACGGCAGGCATGTGCTTTCGCAAACATTGGTGGCCGCGGTGGATGCGGATAAGGCCTATGTTTTTTCCTATGCAGGGCAGGCCGAGGCTTATAAGGCGAGCCAGGATGAAATAGACGCAGCCCGTAACAGCTTGAAACTTTAGTTGGCGACAGTGCTTTTTCGATGCATGAAAAAAATTTTAGATATCCAAATGGATTAAGCACAAAGTAGTTGGCGGTCAGGTAGTTGTCTTGTGCTCGCCGCAGGCATTTAGATAGCCCATGAAAAAGCCCTGCATAAGCAGGGCTTTTTTTGTCGCCGCGAGAGTTAGCCGCGCAGCCAGGAGTCGACGGTAGCTGCACCGTACTGTTCTTTCCAGGCTTTCAGGCCGCGGTGATTGCCGCCCTTGGTTTCAATCAGCTCGCCGGTGTGCGGGTTCTGATAAACCTTGACCACGCGAGCGCGGCGGGTTTTCGGTGCTGCTTGCTGCAGGCCGGATTTTGCCGGGTTAGGGTCGAGAATGGCGATGATGTCGCGCAAGCTCTTGCCATAGGTTTTCATCAAGCCCTGGAGCTTCTCTTCGAATTCGATTTCTTTCTTGAGCCCGGCATCGTTCTTCAGGGATTCCAACTGCTTGAGCTGTTCTTGAAGGGCCTTTTCGGCTGCACGAAATTCAGCGAGTCTGGACAATATCTTTACTCCAATAGTGTGTTTGGCTGATACCAACCGCAAACAAAGCTATAAGCCAAGAGCCTTGAAGCGACTCGGTGATAGTGGCTCACCTGCCAAATTAGCGCAGGCAGGAAAAATTGTAGTAGTTAATTGGCCAAGAGTAAATCCTGTCTTTTTCTTCATGTAACGTTGGTAGTGTCTTGATTCAAATTTATGCCTGTAGTCGTTGTTTTATCGATTAAATTTTCGAGTTAATGGTTGCTTAATGCACTAATGAATTCTGCCCCGGGCATGGGTTTGCCGAACAGATAACCCTGCAGGAAGTTGACCTGACGAGCGCTGAGGTAATCACTCTGCTCACGGGTTTCGACACCTTCGGCCACCATGGCAAGGTCGAGTTTGACGGCCAGGTCGATGATGCTGTCGAGGATGTGGCTGGAGAGGGTGTCGATGCCGATCATGGCGACAAAACTCTGGTCTATTTTCAGGAAGTCGACATTGAACTGCCGCAGGTAGCCAAGGCTTGAATGACCCGTGCCGAAATCGTCGATGGCGATCTTCACGCCCAGTTCGCGAAGTTGCTCGAACAGTTGCAGGGTGATCGCCGTTGGCTCGATAAGTTCGCGTTCGGTCAGTTCCAGTACCAGGTAGATCGAGCCCGGCTCGAACGCATCGAGAAACTCGCGGCAATCCTTGACCAGATCCAGGTCCTGGCAATGGCTGGCGGTAATGTTGATGCCAATGTGAAAGGGTTTGTTGAATCCGGCGGATTTCGGCGCGAGCAGGGCGGCGGTTTGTCGCATGAGCGAACGGGTCATCGGTACGATCAGCCCGCAGTGCTCGGCAAACGGGATGAACAGGTCCGGACGCACCAGGCCTTCCTTCGGATGTTTCCAGCGCATCAGCACTTCAGTGCCGGACCAGCTTTTGCTGTCGCCATGCACCACGGGCTGGAAATACGGAATGAACTCTGCGGCTTCCAGTGCCCGTTGCATTTCCTGGGTGGGGGCCGAGGAGCGCTTTTGCAGGAAGTGACCAATTGACCCGGCAATCACACCGAAGAAAATCAGCAGACTGAACAGGGGGGGATACTCGCTACTCATGTATCGCCAGGTTTCGCCTTTGGGGAAACCGGCTTCCACGGCAAAAGCATAGTGCCCGGAGGTCAAGCGGCTCTGCGCAACGGGGAGTTCAGGCGTGGCACCTGTGTGAACCTTGCCATCGGCGGACATCCAGTCCGGGCCAACTTGCAGCACCAGCAAGGTCTGGCGGCCGATCAAGCGCAGAACGTTGCCCAAGTGATAACCATAGAGGGTCGTCAGCGCACCTTTTTTTCCTTCGCTCAGGCGGTACACCAGCAAGGCGGTGTTGGGCGTCACCGGATTGCCGTTCATGAGCCACAAAGCGCCCTGGGTGTAGTCGCCGGGGCTGACCGTCTCCTGGTAGTCGCCGAACAGCGAGCTGCAATAGAGGTTGTTGTCCCACACCAGATTGGTCGAGCGCACGAATGGGCGACGAGTGACCTGCTCGCGCAGCGCCAGTTTGACGTCACCGCAACTTTGGCCAGCCATCGGCAGCAGTTCGCGTGCGGCCTGAGCGGCGTTGTCGAGCATCAAGTCGAACTGACGAACTGCTTCCTCGGCGGTTTTTTCGGTGTCTTGTTTGAGCGCACGCCCTGCCTGCATGTAAAGAATGATGGCCCCTAGCAGCACCGGGAGCAATCCGCTGATCAGGGTGACAGCAACTTTTGTGCTGCGACTGCGGGTTTTGGCTTTCAGCGGCATTCGCGAGTCCCGTCACGAAGAAGTAAGGCTCTCAACAACTGGCAGGGCGATACGCCTCCCATAAAGAGTTCGGGTAATGGCCATGATAGTTGGCCCTTGGTAGTTGTGCTGGTAGCTATGCCGCTCAACGCAGGTCGAGGCTTGCGGCCAGTTCGATAAAGGCCAGCGTCGCGGGTGATGCCTGGCGTCGATCGAGTACCGCCAGGCCGACCTGGCGCACCACCGTCGGCGACAGCGGTTTTTTCACATAGCGGCTGTCTGATTGATGGGGTAATGAACTTTCGGCGATTACTGTCACCCCGTCGCCGCGAGCGACGACATCGAGGGTGCTCATCAGCTGTGAGCAGCGATAACGGATGTTGGGCGTCAGTCGGGCCGCAGTGAACAGGCGTGAAACCAGCTCCGAAGAACCGGCCTCGGTCAGCACAAACGGGAAGGCGCACAGGTCCTTCAGGTTCAGGCTGTCGTGAACCGCCAGCGGGTGGTCGGCGGGCAGCAGCGCGACCATCTGGTCTTCGATCAGCGCGACCGTGTCGAAACGCTCCTCGGGCAACACCACGAAGCCGATGTCGATCCGTCGCTCCTCCAGCCACTGCAGTACCTGGCGGTCAGGGCCTTCATCGATATGCACTTCTATGCCGGGATGGGCGGCGCGGTACTGCTGCAGAATCAACGGCAACAATTTGATCGATGAAGTCGGCCCGAACGAGCCGATACGCAACGTGCCGCGTTTCATGCCCCGCGCATCGGCCGCTTCCTGGCGCAGGGTGTTGGCCAGGCCCAGCATCGCTCGGGCGCGAAGCAGCAACTGCTGGCCAATGTCGCTTGGCTCGACCCGGGTTTGATGCCGGCGCAACAACTCGACCCCTAGCTCCTGCTCCAAAGACTTCAAGGCATGGGACACCGCCGATTGGGAAATGCCCAGGCGATTGGCCGCTGGCGTGAAGCCGTGGAGTTCGGCCACGAGGGAGAAAATCTCCAGTTGAGTGAGGGTCATGAGTGTTTGCTCATTTTACAATGACTGAGTATTAGTCGAATGATAGATCATCTCTCCGATATCCGACCCTGGAGCCTTATGACGATCTGTGAGCAAACCCTGTCAAAACCCTCGGATCTGCCGGTGTATCTGAAACTGGCAGGCGTCAGCATGGTGTGGGGCGGTACCTTCGTTGCCGGACGCTTTCTGGCCGACGGCCTCAGCCCGCTGCTGGCTGCCAGCCTGCGGTTTTTACTGGCCAGCGTGGCATTGCTGCTGTTTGTACGCATGGCGCGGATACCGCTGCTCCGGCCCAGCGCCCGGCAATGGCTGCAATTGCTCCTGCTAGGCTTTTTCGGGATCTTCTTCTACAACCTGTGCTTCTTTTATGGCCTGCATTACATCAACGCTTCACGGGCATCCTTGATCGTGGCGCTGAACCCGGCGGTGATCGGGCTGGCTTCCTGGTTGCTGTTCAAGGAGCGCTTGAACCGGACGAAAGTCGCCGGTATCGCGATTTGCATGGCAGGCGCGAGCATGGTGATCGTCAGTCGCAACCCGCAATTATTGGCCGCCGGTACCGATGCCTGGATCGGCGATTTGCTGATTTTCGGCTGCGTGCTCGGATGGGGCGTCTACTCGCTGTGCTCCAGAGAACTGAACCAGACCCTGGGGCCGGTGCAAACCGTGACCTGGTCGATTCTGCTGGGCACCGTCATGCTCTGGATGACCTGCCTTGTCCGTGGCGAGGTGAGCGTCACCGCGATCGCCCACCTCGGTGCCCGGCAATGGTTGAGCCTTCTGTATCTTGGCGTGCTGGGTTCGGCGCTGGCGTACATTGGCTACTACGACGGCATCCGTAAAATCGGTGCGACGCGTTCCGGGGTGTTCATTGCCTTGAACCCGCTGACAGCGGTGATCCTCGGGGCGCTGTTGCTCGATGAGCCGTTGACGCTGGCCATGTGCCTGGGTGGCGGGCTGATACTGGCGGGGATTTTCCTCTGCAACAAACCCCTTGCGCGGGTAAGGAAAAAGGGGATTTGATACAGAAGGCGGACAAATTGATTTACGCTGTGTAGAATCAGGTTACGCATACAATAATAATCGTCTTCTGGCAGCAGAAGCCTCGCCCGCAAGAGCCTTGGGTCGACAATGAAGATATTCGGGTTTCAACTGATCTACGGTGATTTTCTCGCCCGCAGTGTGCGGGGCATCTCCTGTGCGCCACCCAGCGGTCTCAGCATTGCTTACAACTAACCTTAGTTAATTGATAAAAAATGATGAGGCGCCAACCATGGCAGATTTATACGAAAACCCGATGGGCCTGATGGGCTTTGAATTCATCGAGCTCGCATCGCCGACCCCGAACACCCTGGAGCCGATCTTCGAGATCATGGGCTTCACCAAGGTGGCGACCCACCGCTCCAAGGACGTGCACCTGTATCGACAGGGCGCGATCAACCTGATCCTCAACAACGAACCCCACAGCGTCGCCTCGTACTTTGCGGCCGAGCACGGCCCGTCGGTGTGCGGCATGGCGTTCCGCGTCAAGGATTCGCAAAAGGCCTACAAGCGTGCCCTGGAACTCGGCGCCCAGCCGATCCACATCGAAACCGGCCCGATGGAGCTGAACCTGCCGGCGATCAAAGGCATTGGCGGCGCTCCGCTGTACCTGATCGACCGTTTCGGTGAAGGCAGCTCGATCTATGACATCGACTTCGTGTTCATCGAAGGCGTTGACCGCCACCCGGTCGGTGCCGGCCTGAAGATCATCGATCACCTGACCCATAACGTGTATCGCGGTCGCATGGCCTACTGGGCCAACTTCTACGAGAAGCTGTTCAACTTCCGCGAAATCCGCTACTTCGACATCAAGGGCGAGTACACCGGCCTGACCTCCAAGGCCATGACCGCACCCGATGGCATGATCCGCATCCCGCTGAACGAAGAATCGTCCAAGGGCGCCGGGCAGATTGAAGAGTTCCTGATGCAGTTCAATGGCGAGGGCATCCAGCACGTTGCGTTCCTGTCCGATGACCTGATCAAGACCTGGGACCACCTGAAAAGCATCGGCATGCGCTTCATGACCGCGCCGCCGGAAACCTACTACGAAATGCTCGAAGGCCGTTTGCCGAACCACGGCGAGCCGGTCGGCGAACTGCAGGCGCGTGGCATCTTGCTGGACGGTTCGTCCGAGTCGGGCGACAAGCGTCTGCTGTTGCAGATCTTCTCGGAAACCCTGATGGGGCCGGTGTTCTTCGAGTTCATCCAGCGCAAGGGTGACGACGGTTTCGGCGAAGGCAACTTCAAGGCGCTGTTCGAATCCATCGAGCGTGATCAGGTTCGTCGTGGCGTGTTGTCCACGGACTAAACCATTACACCGATAAACCTGTGGGAGCGGGCTTGCTCGCGAAAGCGGTGTGTCAGTCGCCAACTAAGCTGGCTGACACACCGCTGTCGCGAGCAAGCCCGCTCCCACATTTGTTTTGGGTGTGGTTAAGGCCTGCGCTGCCGCACCAGATGCTTGAACCCTTCGAACACCAGCACCAGCACGGCCATCCAGATCGGGATGTAGGTCAGCCATTCGCCGGCCTTGATGCTCTCTCCCAATAGCAGCGCCACGCCCAGCAGCAACACCGGTTCGACGTAGCTCAACAAACCGAACAGGCTGAACGGCAGCAGGCGGCTGGCAATGATGTAGACCACCAGCGCCGACGCGCTGATCACACCGAGCAGCGGGATCAGCAGCGACAACCATGGATGCTGGTCAAACACGCCAAAACCCTGTGCACCGCTCTGAACGAACCAGACGGCCACCGGCAGCGTCAACGCCATGTCCAGCCACAAGCCGCCGAGGTTGTCCGCTGCCAGCCGTTTGCGCAGAACGAAGTAGGCCGGATAACCAATGCAGACCAGCAAGGTTGCCCAGGAAAAACCACCGACCTGATACACCTCGTTGACCACGCCCAGGCAGGCGAACACCACGGCGATCTTTTGCAGGTACGACAGGCGTTCGCCATAGGCGATCCGTCCGGTCAACACCATGGTCAGCGGCAGCAGGAAATAACCCAGGGATACATCCAGGCTGTAACCGTTCAGCGGCGCCCACATGAACAGCCACAATTGCACGCCGAGCAGGGCAGAGGAGGCGATCAGCGCGCCAATCAGCTTCGGATCGGCCTTGGCGCGCCGTACGATCTCCAGCACGCGCTTCCACTCACCGGACACCACCATGAACACGGTCATGCACGGCACGGTCAGCAGCATGCGCCAACCGAAGATTTCCACGCCGCTTAAGGGGGTGAGCAGCGATGTGTAGTAATACATGACGGCAAACAGCACCGAGGCTGAAACCGATAGAGCGATACCTTTAGACAAGCTGTCCTCGCGAGGTTGAAGGTGAAACGGGGGTGCGGAGGATACGTGTTTTTCAAGCCGAACATTGACCAATCAATCAACACGATCCAATTGTGGGAGCGGCGGTGCGACGATTCGACTTGCTCGCGAAAGCGGTTTTCCAGCCAACATCAATGTTGAATGTTAAGCAGCCTTCGCGAGCAAGCCCGCTCCCACATTGGTTTTTTATTTCTTCAGCTAATGCGCGGTTTACGCCCCGACACAAAATGGCTCACATCATTGAACCCCGGTGTCGACGCATGCCCCGGTGTCACCAGCGCATCGATGAACGCCTCGTCCTCGGCCGTGATTTTCACCGCCTGCGCCTTAGTGTAGGCGTCCCATTGCGCTTCGGTACGCGGCCCGACAATGGCCGAGGTCACGGCGCTGTTGTTCAGCACCCAGGCAATCGCGAACTCGACGATGCCGACGCCGCGCTCCTGGGTGTATTGCTGGATCTGCTGGGCGATGCGCAGGGATTCGACGCGCCATTCAGTTTCCAGGATGCGTTTGTCCTGGCGACCGGCACGGCTGTTGGCGTCCGGTTTCACATCCGGCGCGTATTTGCCGCTGAGTACCCCGCGCGCCAGCGGGCTGTAGGGCACCACGCCCAGACCGTAGTTTTGCGCCGCCGTGATTTGCTCGGTTTCAGCCTGGCGGTTGACGATGTTGTACAGCGGCTGGCTGATCACCGGCCGGTCAACGCCAAGCTTGTCAGCCACGCGAATCACTTCAGCGATGCGCCAGCCACGGTAGTTGGACAGGCCCCAATAGCGGATTTTGCCCTGGCGAATCAAGTCGCCGATGGCCGATACCGTGACGTCCAGCGGTGTGTTGTGGTCTTCACGGTGCAGGTAGTAGATGTCTAGGTAGTCGGTGCCCAGGCGCGTCAGGCTGGCGTCGAGACCGTTGAACAGATGCTTGCGGCTCAGACCGCTGCGGTTGGGGATACCGTCCATGGGACCGAAACCGACCTTGGTGGCAAGCACCCATTCATGGCGGCGGCTGGCGATGGCCTCGCCGACGATTTCCTCGGAACGGCCGTTGGTATAGACGTCGGCGGTGTCGATGAAATTGATGCCCTGGTCCCAGGCCTTGTCGATGATGCGCAGGGAGTCTTCGGTACTGGTCTGTTCGCCGAACATCATGGTGCCCAGGGTCAGGGTGGACACCTGCAGGCCCGAATGACCCAGTGTGCGATAGCTCATGAGCAAATCCTTTTACCAGTGGGAAAGGCTCAATCAGATACCAGAACTGCACCCTGGAGCAAACGCAAATCGAATCAAATGTGGGAGCGGGCTTGCTCGCGAAGGCGGTGTATCAGTCGACAATATTGTTGTCTGACACTCCGCCTTCGCGAGCAAGCCCGCTCCCACACCTGATTTGTGGGGATCAGGTGCGCAGTGTACGGGTCATGCGCAACGCCAGCAGACTGCCGCAGACAATCACCCCCGCCAGCAGGTACAGCGCCGCATCGGTCGAACCGGTGCTGTCCTTGACCCAACCCACCAGGTACGGGCTGAGGAAACCGGCCATCTGGCCCATCGAATTGATCAGCGCCAGGCCGCCGGCGGCAGCGCCGGCACTGAGCAGGGCGGTCGGCACGGGCCAGAACATCGGCAGGCCGGTGAGGGCGCCCATGGTGGCGATGGTCAGACCGAGAATCGCGATGGCCGGGTTGGCGGCGAAGTTCACCGCGATCAGCAGCCCCAGCGCGCCCATCAGCATCGGCACCACCAGATGCCAGCGACGTTCTTTGCGCAGGTCCGCCGAACGGCCCACGATCAGCATGAACACCGCAGCCAGCAGGTAGGGAATCGCACTGAGCCAGCCGATTACCAGGTTATCGCCAAAGCCCAGGTTCTTGATGATCGATGGCAGCCAGAAGTTGATCGCGTAGACGCCGCTCTGGATGCAGAAGTAGATCAGGCCGAAGGCCCAGATCGCCGGGTTCTTGAACACCGCCAGCAGCGAATCAGTGGTGGTTTTCGGTTTGCTGGCCAGGTCTTCAGCATGGTCTGCTTCCAGCACCGAACGCTCGAACGGAGTCAGCCATTTCGCATTGGCGTAACTGTCACTGAGCAGGAAATAAGCCAGCGCACCGAGGATCACCGTCGGAATGCCTTGCAGCAGGAACATCCACTGCCAGCCGGCGAGACCGCCCTGGCCCGCGGCGAAGTGGTTGAGAATCCAGCCGGAGAAGGGGCTGCCGAGCAGGCCGGATACCGGGATCGCCGACATGAACAACGCCATGATGCGGCCACGGCGGAAGGTCGGGAACCACTGCGAGAGATACAGCACCACGCCCGGAAAGAACCCGGCTTCGGCGGCACCGGTAAACAGGCGCAGGGTATAGAACTCGGTCGGCGTGGTGACGAACAGCAGGCAGGTCGACAGCGTGCCCCAGGTCATCATCATCAGCGCGATCCAGCGCCGTGGGCCGAATTTCGTCAAGGCCAGGTTGCTGGGTACGCCGCACAGCACGTAACCGATAAAGAAGATGCCGGCGCCCAGGCCGTACACGGTTTCGCTGAACTTCAGCGCATCGAGCATCTGCAGTTTGGCAAATCCAACGTTGACCCGGTCGAGGTAGTTGAACAGGTAGCAGATGAATATGAAGGGGATCAAACGCAGGGTGATGCGTTTGTAGACGGCGTTTTTGTCGTCAGCGATGGCCTCGGACGCTACGGCGCTCTGTGTCATGGCGGCTCTCTCTTTATTATGATTTTTTGCGATGCAAAGGGTAACGTTGATCGCCCAGAGAGTCTCGACCACCCTCAGGGCGGCTGTCTTTGTGCCTGAGCACAGGGTTTGCAACCAAGGCCTGTGCGGGTGAACAACCCGTTCCATCACCGTCTTCAAGGATCACTTGCATGTTCGAACTCGATCACGACCTGGCCCAGGACATCGTCGACCGGGCGATGGCGATTCTGCCGTACAACGTCAACGTCATGGACAGCCAGGGCCTGATCCTGGGCAGTGGCGAACCGGAACGGGTCAACACCCGGCATGAAGGCGCGCAACTGGTCCTGGCCAACGGCCGCGTGGTGGAGATCGATGCGCAGACGGCGATTCATCTCAAGGGTGTGCAGCCGGGCATCAACCTGCCGCTGTTGCTCGATCAGCGCCTGATCGGCGTGCTGGGTATCACCGGCGAACCCGAGCAACTGCGCACCTATGCCGAACTGGTGCGCATGACCGCCGAGATGCTGGTGGGCCAGCGCAACCAGCAGGCCGAACAGCAATGGCGGCGCCAGCGCTGCGATGATCTGCTGGCGCTGCTGCTCAGCGAAGCCGGGGACTCTCCGCGACTGATCGATGAAGCGCAGCAGTTGGGCCTCAAGCCGCAAATGACCCGGGTGCCGTACCTGTTCGAACTGGGTCTGGAACATGCTGCGGGGCAAACCGTCGAGGCACTGAGTGCCTGGTTGACCACTCGCCACCCGGACAGTTGGTGCGTCAGCTCGGCCAAAACTTCGTTGCTCTGGTGTCGGCCCGCGAGTCAGTCGGTCGAGAACGAGCGTTTGCTGGACAAGCTTGACGGCCTCGGCTGGAACATCCTGCGCATTGCCGTCGGTGGGCAAGCCGATGGGCTGGCGGGGTTGCGTCGCTGCTATCGCCGGGTCGGTGACTTGCTGGCCTACGGTCGCGAAGTGTTGCCGCGCTCCCGGCTGTTGACGCTCAACCGCTATCGACTGCCGGTGATGCTCTGGCGCCACCGCAACGACGACGCCCTCGACGAATTGCTCAACCCGCTGCGCAAGGTCATTGCCAAGGACAGCAATGGTCAGTTGCTGGCGACCCTGCGCAGTTGGTGTGAACACGACGGCCAGAGCCAGGCCTGCGCCGAGGCGCTGGGCATTCATCGCAACAGCCTGCGTTATCGCATGGAACGGATTGCCGAGCTCAGCGGCGTCGATCCGCTGCGGCTTGATGGAATGCTCGCGTTGTATCTGGGCGTGCAACTGCTGCCCGAGCCAGACTCAATTTCGTGAGCGACAAAATCCCCCTGTAGGAGCGAGCTTGCTCGCGAAAAACCAGAGGACGCCGCGGTAAGTCTGATTTCCCGCGTCATCGTTACCCTCCATCGCGAGCAAGCTCGCTCCTACAGGTGAAACGTCTGCCTCGGGTTTTGTGGAAATGAACAATAATCCTCAACACCGCTTGTGCAGCGGACCGGCGTTATTGTTCATGGCGGCTGGCAGCATGTGGGCATTGGAACTGGAGAATTCCCATGAAAATCGTAATCGCCCCCGACTCGTTCAAGGACAGCCTCAGCGCTCAAGGCGTAGCCGACGCCATTGCCTTGGGATTGGCGCAGGTCTGGCCTGATGCCCAACTGGTCAAATGCCCGATGGCTGACGGCGGGGAAGGGACTGTCGAGTCGATTCTTGCCGCCTGCGAAGGCGAACTGCGCCGCACCCTGGTTCGCGGGCCGCTGGGGGCCATGGTGGAGGCCGCTTGGGGCTGGTTGCCGCAGAGCCGCACCGCAATCATCGAAATGGCCGAGGCCAGCGGTTTGCAGTTGGTCCCGGTGGCGCAGCGGGACGCGTGCATCAGCAGCACCTTCGGCACCGGGCAATTGATCCGTGCCGCACTGGATGCCGGTGCACAACGGGTGATCCTGGCGATTGGCGGCAGCGCGACCAACGACGGCGGCGCCGGTGCCATGCAGGCCCTGGGCGTGAAATTGCTGGACGCTCAGGGACAGACGCTGTCACCGGGCGGCCTCGCCCTTGCGCAATTGTCCCGCGTGGACCTGAGCGACATCGATCCGCGTCTGCCACAGGTGCGCTTCGACATCGCCGCCGACGTCAATAACCCGCTGTGCGGCCCCCACGGCGCCTCGGCGATTTTCGGCCCGCAAAAAGGCGCTTCGCCCGTGCAGGTCGAACAACTGGATCAGGCGCTGGGGCACTTTGCCGACCATTGCGCGGTCGCTTTGAGCAACGACGTTCGCGACGAACCGGGGAGTGGCGCGGCCGGTGGCCTGGGGTTTGCCGCCAAGGCGTTCCTGGGCGCGCAGTTCAAGGCCGGGGTCGAGGTGGTCGGCGAACTGGTGGGCCTGGCCGAGGCGGTTGCAGGCGCCGATCTGGTGATCACCGGCGAAGGGCGTTTTGATGCGCAAACCCTGCGCGGCAAGACGCCATTCGGTGTGGCGCGTGTCGCCAGGCAACACGCCGTGCCGGTCATCGTCATCGCCGGTACGCTGGGCGAGGGGTATCAGGCGCTTTATGAGCACGGCATCGACGCTGCGTTCGCCCTGGCAAGCGGGCCGATGACCCTGGAACAGGCCTGTGCCGAGGCGCCGCGCTTGCTGCGTGAGCGGACAACCGACATCGCGCGTGTCTGGCGGATGGCTGCTCGCAAGTATTGAACGATGCCTGTCAATCAACGACATCCTTGTGGCGAGGGAGCTTGCTCCCGTTGGGCTGCGCAGCGGCCCCCTTGTTCGGCGGTTGCTGCGCAACCGAACGGGAGCAAGCTCCCTCGCCACAATAGCTCCGATGGCAATTTTGAGGGTGGAGTTGAACGCCATGCTGGCGCGTTTCGTGATTTGAGATAGGGTTGTGGCTTGGAGTACCCGCGCGACAGGAGAACAACATGCGCTACTCAGCCTTGACCCAACGAATCGCCGGTGACGGTGCGGCGGCCTGGCAGATTCACGATCGAGCGCTGCACTTGCGCGAACAGGGCGTCGACGTCCTGCTGTTGTCCATTGGCGACCCCGACTTCGATACGCCGCAACCCATTGTCCAGGCCGCCATCGCCAGCTTGTTGGCCGGTGATACGCACTATCCTGAAGTGCGCGGCAGTCGCGGGCTGCGCGACAGCATTGCCCGCCGGCATCGGCAACGCAGTGGCCAGGTGGTGGATGGCGAACATGTGATCGTCTTTCCGGGGGCGCAGTGCGCGGTGTATTCGGTGGCGCAATGCCTGCTCGACCCGGGCGATGAAGTGATTGTCGCCGAGCCGATGTACGTGACCTATGAAGGCGTGATCGGCGCGTGTGCGGCCACCGTGGTCCCGGTGCCCGTGCGCCCGCAGAACGGGTTTCGCGTCGACCCGCTGGATGTCGCGGCGCGGATCACGCCCAAGACACGCGCCATACTGCTCAACAGTCCGAACAATCCATCCGGCGCCAGTTTGCCACTGGCCATCTGGCAAGAGCTGGCGGCACTGTGCATTCGTCACGATTTGTGGCTGATCAGTGACGAGGTCTACAGCGACTTGCTGTACGAAGGCCAGCACATCAGCCCGGCGAGCCTGCCGGGCATGGCCGAGCGCACCGCGACGATCAACAGCCTGTCCAAATCCCACGCCATGAGTGGTTGGCGGGTGGGCTGGGTGATTGGGCCCAAGCCCATGGCGGGTCACCTGGTCAATTTGTCGCTGAGCATGTTGTTCGGTATCCCGGATTTCGTGCAGAACGCTGCGCAGTTGGCGCTGGACCGGGACCTGCCGGAAGTGGCCTCGATGCGTGAAGAGTATCGCCAGCGCCGCGACCTGGTGTGTGCAAGCCTGGGGCAATGCCCGGGACTCAAGCCGATACGCCCGGACGGCGGAATGTTCGTGATGGTCGATGTGCGCCAGACCGGCTTGTCGGCCCAGCGCTTCGCCGAGCGACTGCTGGAAGGTTATGGCGTGTCGGTGCTGGCCGGTGAGGCTTTCGGGCCGAGTGCGGCGGGACATATCCGCATCGGGTTGGTGGTGGATCAGCTGAAGCTGGCTGATGCCTGCCGGCGGATTGCTTTGTGTGCGACGGATTTGCTGGAGGTGCGGCGGGCCTGAAGGATTTGTGTTGTCTTTGCTGGCCTCTTCGCGAGCAAGCCCGCTCCCACATTTGATCTTTATTGTTCACAAGTACTGTGTTCACAGCAAATCCATTGTGGGAGCGGGCTTGCTCGCGAAGGCTGCCGAACAGGCGCCGAATACCTCAGCCCTGCCACGCCCCAACATTCACCAGATTGGCCGGCCGCTCACCGGCCAGTGCCGCCAACAGGTTGTCCACCGCGCACCTGGCCATGGCCTCCCGTGTTTCATGGGTGGCCGAGCCGATGTGGGGTGTCGCCACCACGTTGTTCAACTGCAGCAACGGCGAGTCCTGATTCAAGGGTTCGCGGTCGAATACATCCAGCCCCGCCGCGCGAATCCGGCCCGTGCGCAAGGCTTCGATCAGCGCCGCTTCATCCACCACTTTGCCCCGCGAAATATTGATGAAGATGGTCTCGGGACGCATCTGGGCGAACTGCTCTTCGCCGATCAGCCCTTGGGTTTCAGCGGTCAGCGGTAACGTCAGGCAAACGAAATCGGCCTGTTGCAACAGTTCCGGCAGGCTTCGATAGCGCGCATTGAACCGCTGTTCCACCGCCGGTTTCGGTGACTGGCTGTGGTAGATCACCGGCATGCCAAACCCGAAATGCCCGCGCTGCGCGAGGGCTTCGCCAATACGGCCCATGCCGATGATGCCCAGGGTTTTGCCGTGCACGTCGCTGCCGAAATGCGCAGGGCCGATGTTGCGGTGCCATTGGCCGGCGCGAACCAGATTCGCCAGTTCCACCACCCGCCGGGCAGTCGCCAGGATCAGCGCAAAGCCCGTGTCGGCGGTGGTTTCGGTGAGCACATCCGGCGTGTTGCTCAGCAGGATTCGCCGTTCGGTGAGGTAGTCGATGTCGTAGTTGTCGACGCCCACCGAGACGCTGGCAATGGCTTGAAGGTCAGGTGCCAGGTCGAGCAGTTCGGCATCCAGCTTCAGGCTGGCACCGAGCAAACCGTGAGCGCGGGGCAGGGCATTGCGCAGTTTGGCCAGGCCCTCGGCATCAAGGTTTTCGATCAGCGTCACTTCGGCCTGCTCGTGCAGGCGAGCCATCAATAACGGCGAGAGTTTCTTGTACAGGACGACCTGCTTTTTCATTTTCGGGATCTCGATTTCAATTCAGGAATGTGCCGTGGCGGCGCGCGTTACCGTGGCCGAGGGCCGCTCCCGGTCGCTGGCGCCGGGCTTGAGGAAAATCGTCAGTACCACCGAGAACATCAACGCGCCGCTCATCAACAGGTACGATGCACCCGGCGAGCCGGTGGAGCTGTTCAGGTAACCGACCAGATAGGAACCGCCAAACGAGCCGAGGGCGCCCATGCTGTTGATCAGCGCCATGGCGCCGCCCGCGACGTTGGCCGGGAGGATCTCCGGGATGATCGCGAAGAAGGGGCCGTAAGGCGCGTACATGCAGGCGCCGGCAATCACCAGCAGGGTGTAGGACCACCAGAAGTGTTCGGCACCCAGGGCGTAGGAGCCATAGAAGGCGATCGAGGCAATCAGCAGTGGCGGCCAGACGAAACGTTTACGTTTTTGCAGTTTGTCCGAACCCCAGGACACCAGCAGCATGCCGATCACTGCCGCCAGGTACGGCAGCGCCGACAGCCAGCCGGCCTGGACCATGTCCATCTGCGCGCCGGCCTTGAGGATCGACGGCAACCACAACACGAAACCGTACACGCCAATGCTCCAGCAGAAAAACTGCAGGGCCAGGATGATCACTTTGGGAGAGCGGAAGGCTTCGGCGTAGTTCTTCACGGCCTTGATGCCGACCTGTTCGGCGGCCAGTGCGCTTTCCAGATCCTGCTTTTCCTGATCGTTGAGCCACTTGGCCTGTGACGGACGATCATCGGCCAGGCGCCACCAGATGAATGCCCACAACACCGCGGGCAAACCTTCGATGATGAACATCCAGCGCCAGCTGTAGTGCTGCACCAGGTAGCCCGAGACCACCGACATCCAGAGCATGGTCACCGGGTTGCCGAGGATCAGGAAGGTGTTGGCCCGCGAGCGTTCGGCGCGGGTGAACCAGTGGCACAGGTAGATCAGCATCGCCGGCATGACGGCCGCTTCGACCACGCCGAGCATGAAGCGAATGACGATCAGCCAGTAGGCATTGGAGACAATCCCGGTCAAGGTCGCCAGGCTGCCCCAGAGGATCAGGCTGACGAAAATCAGCTTCTTCACACTGTGTTTCTGCGCGTAGATCGCGCCGGGTACCTGGAAGAAAAAGTAGCCGAGGAAGAACAGCGCGCCGAGCATCGACGACAAACCTGGTGTGATCATCAGGTCCGCCGCCATGCCGGACGCGGCGGCGAACCCGTAGTTGGCGCGATCCAGATACGCCAGGCTATAGGTGATGAACACGATGGGCATGATGTACCACCAGCGGCGGGTGGCGAGCGTTGCGGTTTTCATGAGTGGTGCTCCTGAGCTTGTTGTTTTTGTTGCAGCAGGTAACGGTGTTTAGATCTTCAGTGACTGTGCTGGCCCCTTCGCGAGCAAGCCCGCTCCCACAGACGCAAAACCTGTGGGAGCGGGCTTGCTCGCGAAGGCGGCCGCAAATTCGACATCCATTTCGGATCGGGTCGGCAACCCCTCCATATCCCCCCGGCTCTGCACCGCACGGCTGCCAATCCAGTTGGCACGCTTCACGGCCTCGGCAAAGCTCTGGTTTTCCAGCAACGCGCTGATCATGCCGACGGCAAAACCATCGCCGGCGCCCACCGTATCGACCACCGTGGCCACCGGTACGCCAGCGACGAAACCTTGATCAAGATGGGTGCGGTAGTAAGCACCGTGCGGCCCAAGCTTGATCGCCACGGCTTCGGCGCCCTGGTCGAGGTAGAAGGCAGCAATGTCGGCCGGGTCTTCGAAACCGCTCAGCAATCGACCTTCGCTCAAGCCCGGCAGCACCCAATGGGCGAGGGCGGCGAGGCGGTTGATCTCGGTGATCATTTGTCGTTCGCTGGCCCACAGGCTCGGGCGCAGGTTCGGGTCGAAGGACACGCTGCGCCCGGCCTCGCGCATGCGGGTCATCAACTCGAACGACATCTGCCGCGCCGACTCCGACAGCGCCGGGGGAATGCCGGTGGCGTGCAGGTGTCGGGCCTTGAGCAACCCGGGCACGATCGAGTGCGGCGACAGGTGACTGGCCGCCGAACCACGGCGGAAGTACTCGACCGCCGGGTCGCTGCCATCGTCGGTGCGGGACTTAAGTTGAAAACCGGTCGGGTGGGCGGTGTCGGTGTCGACGTGACGACAATTCAGGCCTTCTTTTTCCAGGGTGTCGACCACGAACCGGCCCAACGAATCGGCACCGACCCGGCTCAGCCATGCCACGTTGAAGCCAAGCCGGGACAAACCGATCGCCACATTGCTGTCAGCCCCGGCGATGCGTTTGTGGAAGGCGCCAACGCTGGCCAGGTCGCCTTCCTGCTCGGCGACGAACATCGCCATGGTCTCGCCGAAGGACAGAATATCGATCTCAGACATGAGCACTCTCCCGTTGCGCCTGGCCGAGGCAGGCGAGGGCTGCCACGTGTTCGCGGGTCAGCTGCACCAGGTCATCGCCTTGCAGCGGATACTCCGCGGCCCGCATGACGCCTTGGGCCATGTGCCCCAGCAGCTGTTCCCACTGATGCAAGTCGCTGGCGGTCGGCGCGATGGCGACCAGCTTGTCGTCGGCGCGACGCGTAACCGCTTTGCAGTGCACATAGCCGACGTGGCGTCCGAGGAGGCGCGCGGCGCTGGCGGCGGACTGGTCCTGCCAGTGCCAATTGCCGATATCGAAGGTCATCTTGATCGGCAAGTGGTGTTGCTCGACCTCAGTGAAAAAGCGCTGGAAGGGTTCGATGCGCCCGCCGTGCAGGGTCTGGTCGTTTTCCACCAGCAACTGCACGGGGCTGGCGTCCAGCAGCCGGGCGAGGGCGTGCAGGTCGCAGTTGTCAGTGAAATAGCCCAGGGACACTTTCAGCCATTTGGCACCGAACGCCCGGGCGCGTTGCAGGGCGGTGATCAGTGCTGGATTGGGCCTGGATTGTCCGGCCAACCAGAGTTCCATTGGCGATGAATACACGCTCTCCAGGCCTTCTGCCTGAGTGGCATTGGCCAGTTGAACGGGGTCCTCAATGGTCAGCAATTCCTCGCGCCATTCGATGCGCGTGGCACCGGCGGCGGCCAGTACTTCGATAAAACTGCCTTGGCCGCGCTGGCGCACCAGGTCGGCGCCGTAGCTGGAGAGGCTGATGGAAACGGCGGGTTTGTTCATTGTTGTTTTACCTCTGAAACCGGTTTCATTTTTGTTCAAAAAAATAGTGGGTGATCTTGATGGCCTCTTCGCGGGCAAGCCCGCTCCCACAGGGGAATGCATTCCAAATGTGGGAGCGGGCTTGCCCGCGAAGAGGCCCGAACATTCACCGAGAATTTCCGAGAGTCGATCCTCTAACAATCAACCGCGCGGAAAAATCCAGCGTCCGCACCGCCCCGTCATCCCCGCGCAACCGCTTGAGCAGACACTCAAACGCACTGGCGCCAATCTCGGTGGTTGGCTGGGCCAGCGCAGTTATCCCGCTACCCACCAACGGATACCAATCCAGGTCATCGAGGGCGATCAAGCCCACATCCTCGAACAGGTTGCACTTGAGTTGACGCAACGCGTGGGTGCAGGCCAGCGCCGCAATGCCGTTCGCGCAAAACAGCGCTTTCGGGCCGGGGCCGGGCGTGTCGAGGAAGGTTGCAAGTTTTGCGGTCAGTTCACTGCCGGTTTCGATGAGGCTGCCATGGAGGGCCGGGCGCAGGGCAATTTGCGCCTTGAAACTGGCGACCCGTTCGATCCGAGAACTGGTGCCATCGAACGGTTCGGACACCATCAACACGTCGCGGTAGCCGCGTTCTTCAAGATGCGCGAGGGCCATTTCAACGGCTGCCGGATTGTCCAGCCCGACCATGTCGCTCTCAAGGTGCTCGACCTTGCGGTCCACCAGCACCAGGGGCATTTCCCTGTGCAGCTCGTGCAATTCGTCACGGTGATGACCGAGGGTGTTCACGATCAGGCCTTCGATGTTGTACGAGCGCAACAGGGCCAGGTGCTGGCGTTCTTGCTCGTCGTCGCGGTCGGTGTTGCACACCACCAGGCTATAGCCGTGCTGACGGCAGGCGGTTTCCACCCCGTGCATCACGGCGATTGAATAAGGGTTGCGGATATCGGCCACCAGCATGCCGATCAGGCGGGTGCGCCCGCGCTTGAGGCCGCGGGCCATCTGGTTGGGGCGATAGCCCAGTTCCGCAATCGCCTGCTCGATGCGCTGGGCTATGGCATCGGAGAGCAGGGCGCGGTCTTCGCCAATGAACCGCGAAACGCTGGCCTTGGAGACCTTGGCGTGTTCGGCCACGTCGAGCATGGTCACGCGGCTGCGCTGGGCGGCGGAGAAATCGTTCACGGTCTGAAACCTTCTTATTGGATTTATAAGGTCGAGCGCTTCGTGAGATAGCGCTGAAACCGGTTTCAGAAGACACCAAAAGCCAATTCGCCGTCAAGCCCCGGATTGTCGATTGTCGAAAAAACACTGACCGGTGGCGTTCAGGCCAGCACACTCAGCCACGCTGAACCCAGCAGCACCAGGCCCATGCAGCGATTGAAACGTTGCATGGCCCGGGGCGAGCGCAACCAGCGACTCGACCCGGCACCGAGCAGCGCCCAGACACCCAGGCAGGGCAAGGAAACCAGGAAAAACACCCATGAAAGATTGATCACATGGACGAGCCGATCTTCGCCCGCTCCAGCGAAGACACTGACCACCGCCAGCGCCATCATCCAGGTTTTCGGGTTGATCCATTGCAGGCTGGCGGCGCCCACCCAACCCAGTCGAGCAGCGGTTTTCTGCGTGCTGATGGCTTCGGCCGGCGAACGGATGATCTGCCAGGCCAGATAACTCAGCCACGCTACCCCGACCCATTGCATGACGTTTTGCAACGCGGGCCAGGCCGTCAGTGAAGAGCCAACGCCCGTGCCCACCAGCAACACCAGCGTCGCGGCACTGGCGCAGGCGCCGAAGATAATCGGCAGGGCGGCGCCCAAGCCGTATCGGGCACTGTTGCTGAGCACCAGAATGTTGGTCGGTCCGGGTGTGATGGACGCCACAAAGGCAAAGAGCAGGAAGGGCAGCAACGTCGGGAAAGAAGAGAGCATCGCGGGCAAACTCCGGTAAAGATCAGTGAAACCGATCTTCACAATCCCCCGCGTTACTTGTCTGGAAGATTTGAGCAGCGCTTGCGGTACAGCGCCGGTGTCAGGCCGTAGGCGCGCACGAACCAGCGGCCCAGATGGCTCTGGTCGGCAAAGCCCAGCGCCATCGCCACCGTTGCCGGTTGCTCGCCTCGGGCCAGCATTCGCCGCGCGGTTGCCAGGCGCAATTGCACCAGATACGCGTGGGGCGCCATGCCGTAAGCGGCCTTGAACGCACGGGTCAGGCGGAAGCGGTCGACACCTGTGACGGCCGCCAGTTGATCGAGGCCGATGTCGTATTGCGCGTTGGCATGCAGGTAGTCCCGGGCCTTCTGCGCCACGCGCGGCAGACGCGGGTCCTGGCCATCGCGGGCGCGCCAATGCAAGTGGCTGGTCAGGCGTTCGAGCAACGCGTCGAGGGCGGTCTGGCGGATGATCTTCAGCTCACCGCGATGCAGGCTTTCAAACGCCAGGCTGGTGGCCTGGGCCAGGCGCGCATCACAGGCCAAGGTGGCGGCGAAACTCAGTTGGCTGTTGTCGGGGGCATGATCGAACACGGCGCCGAGTTCGCGCTGTAACCACTGCGGATCGAGGTACAGCATGCGGTAGGTAAAACCGTCGGCGGTCGGTGCGTCACCGTCATGGATGTCACCGGGCTCGAGCAAAAACACCTTGCCCGGCGTGCTCTGGTGCCTGGCCCGTCGGCAATTGAATTGCTGGACCCCTTGCTCGGTGACGCCCACCAGATAACTGTCATGCCAGTGCGGGTCGTAGGCGTGACCTACGAAATGCGCGCGCAGGGTCTCGATGCCGGTGTCGGCGTCCCGGGACAGGTCGATCCAGTTGTGAGCGTTCATGTTGCACCTGCGGGGCGGATTGCCGAGCTATTTAACGCCTGCTGGAAGGGCGATGACTAGAACGTTTGTGCAGGCATCAGTTGAACAGGCCCGCCGCAATATTGATTGAGAATCCAAGGATGGCGGTGTTGAACAGAAAACCGATCAACGACTGCGCCAGCACGATCTTGCGCAAATCACGGGTCGCCACGCCGACATCCGAGGTCTGCACCGCCACGCCGACGGTGAACGAGAAGTACAGGAAGTCCCAGTAATTGGGCGTTGTCAGGCCTTCAGCAAAGCGCAGCGCCGGCTCTTTGCCTTCCCAGGTGTAAAACAGGCGCGCGTAGTGCACGCTGAAAATCACCCCGATCAGCAGCCACGAGCCGATCACCGTCAATGCAGTGAAGCCGTAGTGCAGGAGCTTGCGCGTGGTTTCAAGGTCTCTGCTGCCAGCCAGTTCGAAGGTGATGGTCGCCAGGCTGGCCAATGCCGCGATGCACACCACCAACAGCACCAGCCCGGCGTTTTCATCTTCGATTTCGGCGATGCGTTTCACGTCGGTCGCTTTTGAACGCACGGTGAGCCAGGACATCAGGATCAGGTAAGTCCAGACTCCGGCATTCCAGCCGATGAGGATTTTGCTGATCACCGAATCGGCCGGAACCAGGATGCCCGCCGCGATACCGAGCGTCGTGGCGGCGGACAGGCGAGGGTGGGTGTGGGTGAGGTAGGGCATGGAGGCTCGACGGGTTGGGGCAATGCAATCACCTTAGCCCAATTGCCCCCAGTCTTGAAACCGTGGAGATCCCTGTGGGAGCGGGCTTGCTCGCGAAGAGGCCATCACCTTCAACATCCCTGTTGACTGACACGCCGCCTTCGCGAGCAAGCCCGCTCCCACAGGGACCAGTGTTTTTTCAGGTGCTTTTATGGCGTTTGCGCACCAGCTTCATCACCACCACAAAAAACACCGGCACGAACACCACGGCCAGCGTCGCCGTGATCATCCCGCCGATCACCCCGGTGCCGATGGCCTGCTGGCTCGCCGAGCTGGCACCTGTGGCAATCGCCAGGGGCACCACGCCGAGGATGAACGCCAGCGAAGTCATGACGATCGGCCGCAACCGCAGGCGTGCCGCTTGCAGGGTGGCGTCGACCAGGTCGTGGCCTTCGTCGTACAGGCTCTTGGCGAACTCGATGATCAGGATCGCGTTCTTCGCCGACAGGCCGATGATGGTGATCAGTCCGACCTTGAAGAACACGTCGTTGGGCATGCTGCGCAAGGTCACGGCCAGCACCGCGCCGAGCACGCCCAGCGGCACCACCAGCAGCACCGAGGTCGGGATCGACCAGCTCTCGTACAACGCCGCCAGGCACAGGAACACGATCAACAGCGACAGCCCGAGCAGGATCGGCGCCTGGCTGCCGGACAGGCGTTCCTGCAGCGACAACCCGGTCCACTCCTGGCCCAGGCCCGCCGGGCCTTGGGCCACCAACCGCTCGATCTCGGCCATGGCTTCGCCTGTGCTGTGGCCCGGTGTCGGTTCACCGGAAATGCTGATCGCCGGGTAGCCGTTGTAGCGGGTCAACTGCGCCGGGCCCTGGGTCCATTTGGCCTGCACGAAGGCTGACAAGGGCACCATTTTTCCGTGGGTGTTGCGCACGTGGATCTTCAGCAGGTCTTGCACCTGGCTGCGCTGGTCGCCCTCGGCCTGGACCACGACGCGCTGCATCCGCCCCTGGTTGGGGAAGTCGTTGATGTAGGCCGAGCCCACGGCCGTGGACAGCACGTTGCCGACGTCGGCAAAGGACACCCCCAGCGCGTTGGCCTGCTTGCGGTCGACCACCAGTTGCACCTGCGGCGCCTCGGCCAGGGCGCTTTCGCGCACGTTCATCAGGATCGGGCTTTTTTCGGCGGCCGCGAGCAAGTCGGTGCGCGCCTGCATCAGCTTCTCATGGCCCAGACCACCGCGATCCTGCAGGCGGAACTCGAAGCCGCTGGACGTACCCAGGCCATCCACGGGCGGCGGCAGCACGGCAAAGGTCACCGCGTCCTTGATCTGGCTGAGGGCGACGTTGGCCCGGTCGGCAATCGAGGCCGCCGAATCGTCGCTGCCGCGCTCCGACCAGTCTTTGAGCGTGCTGAATGCCAGCGCCGCATTCTGCCCGCTGCCGGAAAAGCTGAATCCGAGAATCACCACACTGTCGCGAATGCCCGGCTCGCCGGCGTTGTGCGCTTCCACCTGCTCGGCCACCTGCACCGTGCGGTTCTTGCTCGCGCCCGGCGGCAACTGGATGTCGGTGATGGTGTAACCCTGGTCTTCCACCGGCAGGAACGAGGAAGGCAGGCGACTGAAGGCCAGGCCCAGACCAATCAGCAGCACACCGTAGATCAGCAGGTAGCGCCCGGTGCGTTTCAACGCGTAGGCGACCCAGCCTTGGTAGCGCGCGGTCAGTTGCTCGAAACGGCGGTTGAACCAGCCGAAGAATCCGCTCTTTTTGTGGTGCTCGCCTTTGGCAATCGGCTTGAGCAGCGTCGCGCACAGGGCCGGGGTCAAGGTCAGGGCGAGGAAGGCCGAGAACAGGATCGAAGTGGCCATCGACAGCGAGAACTGCTGGTAAATCACCCCGACCGAACCCTGCATGAACGCCATTGGAATGAACACCGCGACCAGCACCAGGGTGATGCCGATGATGGCCCCGGTGATCTGCTGCATGGCCTTGCGCGTGGCTTCCTTGGGCGACAGGCCCTCGGTGGCCATGATGCGCTCGACGTTCTCCACCACCACGATGGCGTCGTCCACCAGGATGCCGATGGCCAGCACCATGCCGAACATGGTCAGCACGTTGATCGAAAACCCCAGCGCCAGCATCGTCGCAAAGGTGCCCATCAATGCTACCGGCACCACCAGTGTCGGAATCAGCGTGTAGCGGATGTTCTGCAGGAACAGGAACATCACCGCAAACACCAGCAGCATGGCCTCAAGGAGGGTGTAGACCACCTTGGTGATCGAGACCTTGACGAAGGGGGAGGTGTCGTACGGGATCGAGTACTCGACGTTCGCCGGGAAGTAGCGCTTGAGTTCATCCATCTTCGCCCGCACCAGGGTCGCGGTGTTCAGGGCGTTGGCGCCAGGCGACAACTGCACGGCGACGGCGGTGGACGGCTTGCCGTTCAGGCGCGTGGAAAACTGGTATTCCTGGCTACCGATCTCGACCCGCGCGACATCGCTGATGCGCACGGTCGAACCGTCCGGATTGGCCTTGAGGACGATGTCGGCAAACTCTTCGGGGGTCGACAACTGACCCTTGACCAGAATGGTCGCGGTGATTTCCTGGGTGGTGCGGGTCGGCAGATCGCCGATGCTGCCGGCCGACACCTGGGCGTTTTGCGCGACGATGGCGGCGTTGACGTCCGCTGGCGTCAGGTTGAAGGCGAGCAGTTTCTGCGGGTCGATCCAGATCCGCATCGCCCGCTCGGCACCGTACAGCTGCGCCTTGCCGACGCCGTCCAGGCGCTTGATCTCGTTCATCACGTTGCGCGCCAGGTAATCGCTGAGCGCCACGTCGTCGAGTTTGCCGTCGCTGGAGGTCAGGGTGATCAACAGCAGGAAACCGGAGGAGACTTTCTCCACCTGCAAACCTTGCTGGATGACCGCTTGCGGCAGGCGCGACTCCACGGCCTTGAGGCGGTTCTGCACATCCACCTGCGCCAGCTCCGGGTTGGTGCCCGGCTGGAAAGTGGCCTTGATGGTCGCGCTGCCGAGGCTGCTCTGGGATTCGAAATACAACAGATGATCGGCGCCGTTGAGTTCTTCCTCGATCAGGCTGACCACGCTTTCGTCCACGGTTTGTGCCGAAGCGCCCGGGTACACGGCATAGATTTCGATCTGCGGCGGCGCGACGTCGGGGTATTGCGCCACCGGCAACTGCGGAATGGCCAGGGCACCGGCCAGCAGAATGAACAACGCGACCACCCAGGCAAACACCGGGCGGTCGATAAAGAACTGCGGCATAAAAAAGCGTCCTGCTTACTGACCAGTCACCTGGGCAAGTGGAAGAGGGGAGTCGTCGATCTGCACTTTCTCGCCGGGGCGGGCGTGCTGCAGGCCCTCGATGACGATGCGGTCGCCGGCTTTCAGGCCGCCGGTGACGATCCAGCGATCGTTCTGCACGGCGCCCAGTTCGACCGGTTGCTGGCCGACGCGCTGTTCGGCGTCGAGCAGCAACACCTGGGCGATGCCGGCGCTGTCACGCTGGATGGCCCGTTGCGGCACGCTGATGCCCTGGCGGTTGACCGCTTGTTCCAGGCGCACGCGCACGAAACTGCCGGGCAGCAGGTCGAGGTCGGGGTTGGGGAACTCGCTGCGCAGGATGATCTGGCCGGTGCCCGGGTCGACGGTGATGTCGCTGAACAGCATTTTGCCCGGCAGCGGGTAGAGGCTGCCGTCATCCTGAATCAGCGTGGCCTTGGCCTGGTCCTGGCCGACCTGCTGCAACTGGCCGGAACGGAAGGCGCGGCGCAGTTCGTTGAGCTCACGGGTGGACTGGGTCAGGTCGGCATGAATCGGATTGAGTTGCTGGATCAGCGCCAGCGGCGTGGTTTCGTTCTGCCCGACCAGCGCGCCTTCGGTGACCAGCGCACGCCCGATGCGCCCGGAAATCGGCGCGGTGACGGTGGCGTAGCCGAGGTTGAGTTTCGCCCGCTCCACCGCAGCCTTGCTGGCCGCGACGTCGGCGGCGGTCTGCCGTGCGTTGGCCCGGGCGTTGTCGTAGTCCTGGCCGCTGATGGCCTTGTCGTCGATCAACTGGGCATAGCGCTGTTCCTGCAACCGGGCCTGGAACGCGTTGGCCTCGGCCTTGCGCAGCGCTGCTTCGGCGCTGTCCAGATCGGCCTTGAACGGTGCCGGGTCGATGCGGAACAGGACATCGCCCTGTTTCACGTCACTGCCTTCACGGAAGGTGCGCTGCAGGACCACGCCGGCCACGCGGGCACGCACCTCGGCCATGCGCGGTGCGGCAATCCGTCCGCTCAGTTCGCTGCTGATGGTCAGTGGTTGTGCTTCGATGGTCTCGATGCGAACCGTGGCCAGCGGCGCCTGTTCCTCGGCGTTCGAGGCCTTGTCGCACGCGCCCAGTGTCAACGCCAGAGCAATCAGACTGAGCCTGGCAAGCAGATTCTTCGACATGTAATACCCCAATAAAGACTCCCAGCATCCTACTGGGCGCAGGCGAGGGTAGCGGTGAAGCTTTGTTGGTGCTGTGTGAAATTGTGTAAGGGTTTTACTCAGAGACGAGTGAGGGCGTATATCCTTCAGTCCTTGAATTTTATTGCGTCTGTCAGGCCGCCTTCGCGAGCAGGCTCGCTCCCACAGTGGTCGGTGGTGTTCATAGCCTTTGTGTTCACCTCAAATCCCTGTGGGAGCGGGCTTGCCCGCGAAGAGGCCGGTACAGGCGCCACTGCTTTTTTCTGGAAACACCCCATGCCCAACATCCTCCTGGTCGAAGACGACACCGCCCTCGCCGAACTGATTGCCAGCTACCTGGAGCGCAACGGTTATTCCGTCAGCGTGATCGGTCGCGGTGACCCTGTGCGCGAACGTGCGCGGCTCAATCCGCCGGACCTGGTGATCCTCGACCTGATGCTGCCCGGCCTCGACGGCCTGCAGGTCTGTCGCCTGCTGCGCGCCGATTCGGCGACCTTGCCGATCCTGATGCTCACCGCCCGCGACGACAGCCACGATCAGGTACTGGGACTGGAAATGGGGGCCGACGATTACGTGACCAAACCCTGCGAGCCACGGGTGCTGCTGGCGCGGGTGCGGACCCTGTTGCGCCGCAGCAGCCTCAGCGAGCCGCAGACCGCCAACGACCGCATTCTGATGGGCAACCTGTGCATCGACCTGTCCGAACGCACCGTGACCTGGCGCGAGCAATTGGTGGATTTGTCCAGCGGCGAGTACAACCTGCTGGTGGTGCTGGCCCGGCATGCCGGGGAGGTGCTGAGCCGCGACCAGATCCTGCAACGCCTGCGCGGCATCGAATTCAACGGCACCGACCGTTCGGTGGACGTGGCGATTTCCAAGTTGCGGCGCAAGTTCGACGACCACGCCGGCGAGGCGCGCAAGATCAAGACCGTGTGGGGCAAGGGCTACCTGTTCAGCCGTTCCGAGTGGGAATGCTGAGCCGATGTTCAGAATCCTCTTTCGCTTGTACCTGGTGACCATCGTCTCGTTCAGCGCGGCGATTTATCTGGTGCCGGATCTGGTGATCAAGGTCTTTCATGAGCGCTTCATTACCTACAACCTCGATTACTCCCGAGGCTTGCAAACGCTGATCGTCAAACAGTTTCACGCGGCCCCGGTCGAACAGTGGCCGGCCCTGGCCGCTGAGATGGACAAGGACTTCAATCCGCTGCACATCGTGCTTAGCGGTAACGATGACAGCAGCCTGACGTCTGATGAGCAGCAGCGATTGCAGCGCGGCGAGAACATTGTGCGGATCGGCGACTGGGGCTGGCGCACTTTGGCAGTGGCACCACTGAACGAGCGCACCGTGGTGCAAATGGTCGTACCGCCGGACCCGATGGACGTCAGCCTGTTGTACTGGAGCATCAACGTGCTGATCGGCGCGACCATGCTCGCGTGCCTGTTGCTGTGGTTGCGCCCGCACTGGCGCGACCTGGAACGTCTGAAAAGCGCGGCGGAACGCTTTGGCAAGGGCCACTTGAGCGAGCGCACGCAGATTGCCCCGAGTTCCAACATCGGCAGTCTGGCCAACGTCTTCGACACCATGGCCGGCGACATCGAGAACCTGTTGAACCAGCAGCGTGATCTGCTCAACGCAGTCTCCCATGAACTGCGCACACCGCTGACACGGCTGGATTTTGGCCTGGCGCTGGCCCTGTCCGACGACTTGCCGGCCACCAGCCGCGAACGCCTGCAAGGGCTGGTCGATCACATCCGTGAGCTCGATGAGCTTGTGCTTGAGTTGCTGTCCTACAGCCGTCTGCAAAACCCGGCGCGGGTTCCGGAGCAAGTCGAGGTGTCGCTTGACGAATTCATCGACAGCATTCTGGGCAGCATCGACGACGAACAATCCCCGGACATCGTCATCGACGTATTGCTCCACGGCCAGCTCGAACGCTTCAGCCTCGACCCGCGCCTGACCGCCCGCGCCTTGCAAAACCTGCTGCGCAACGCCATGCGCTACTGCGAAAAACGTATCCAGATCGGTGTGCAGGTCTGTGCCGGCGGCTGTGAAATCTGGGTCGATGATGACGGGATCGGCATTCCGGATGACGAGCGCGAGCGGATCTTCGAACCCTTCTACCGCCTCGACCGCAGCCGCGACCGCGCCACGGGTGGTTTCGGACTGGGGCTGGCGATCAGCCGCCGCGCCCTGGAAGCCCAGGGCGGCACGCTCACGGTGCAAGCCTCTCCGCTGGGCGGGGCGCGGTTCCGTTTATGGTTGCCATTGCCGGTCTGATTTCGACAAACGGCCGCATCATCTGTCAGGTTTGACAGTAGCAAGGTGCCACGCTTACGGGTTTCATTAGCCTTTGAAGTCAATACAGGGCGGCGAGGCTGGAGGGACGAATGGGCGCGCCAATAATAAAAACCAGCGGGCAGGGCACGATCAGTGCGATCAGGGACGTCAAGGTCGAAAGCCTGTCGACAAAATTTGCGATGGTCATGCCTGATGGCGGCTGTTGCACCTTGGCGATCCGGATTGGACCGAACATGACCGCAGAGGGTAACGCCTGTTTTCTTGTCGGCGATGCGGTGAGATTCACGATGACGAGCGGGGTGGATGGTGTGCCGCCAAGGGTACAAGACCTTGAGAAGTCGGGCGTCGGCCGCAGAACAACATGATGGCTTGCGGGGGCTTTTTACGTCCCCGCAAACCTGTGTCTGCGTCTCAAGCGCTCAACCGGCCCCGCAACAGTTTGGCCATCTCCTCCAGATCCGTCATTGGCTGATGCCCGATCAGCATCCAGGCGTGCTCCATGTCCGCCCAATACACGATGTTCAGTTCGCGTCGCTGTTCCCGGGCGAAATGGCGGCTGCCGCTGTTGGAGCGGGTCACGCACAACGCCATGGGGCCGTGCGCCGGATCGAGGTAGGTGATCTGGGCGATGGGGGCGCCGTCGTACTCGAGGATTTGCGCCCGTTTGAACTCGGCACGGGGCAGGCTCAGTTTTGCCGGCGCGAGGTTCAGGCCCAGGCGCGCGTCGATGGTCCGCAGTTGGGCCCGCTGGGTGGCTTCATCAGCGGGCAGGTGGTCCAGGGTTTCCGGCACGTAGAGCGCCATGTAATCGGCCACCAGACCGCGCCAGCTGTGAGTCTGCTGACTCGCTTGCCAGCCGAGGAACAAACGGTCAGCCAGCACGCCACCGGCCAGCAACCCGGCCGCGGCGGCCAGGAACCAGCGTCGGCTGAGCCCGGGGCGGGCGGGTGAGGGCAGTGTGGCGAGCATGGCTTGCAGGCGATCCACCGGCGCCTGCCGGGCCAGTTCATCGTAGGCGTCCTTGAACGGCAGGCTGCTGCGATCCAGCCACTGCAGGCGCAGGCCCAGCATCGGGTCGGCGTTGATGGCCGCGTCGATGCGCGAGCGCTGCTCGGCATCGAGCTGGTTGTCGAGATAAGCCACCAGTTGTTCGTCCGAGGGTTTCGCGTTCATCAATGTTCTCCTCGGTAAGGGTGGGGCACCGTGTGCAACGGAGGATATTCGGCCAGTTTCGCCCGGGCGGCGGCCAGTCGACTCATGACCGTGCCGATGGGCACTTGCAGCACGTCGGCGACTTCGCGGTAGGACAATCCTTCGACGTAGGCGAGAAATACCGTTTCACGCTGGGCCTCGGGCAATGCATCGACGCGGCGGATGACCTGTGCCGCCAACACGTGGGTCTGGGCCACGGACTCTCCATCGAACGACAAGGCCTGGTCGGCATCCACCTGGCCCTGGCCTTGCCGCACCCGCTGGGCACGGACTTCATTGAGCCAGATCGAGTGCAGGATGCTCAGCAGCCAGCGGTCCATGCGCGTCCCCGACTCGTATTGCCCGGCCCGCTCCAGCGCCCGCACGCAGGTGGCCTGCACCAGGTCATCGGCGATATGCCGTTGCCGGGACAACAGCAGGCCGTAGCGCCATAAACGCGCCAGATGCTGGTTCAGTTCCGTTCGTATTGCCTGATCGCTGGCGATGGCGACCTCCGTCCGCTCGGGTTGTCAGGTTTTCGATGATCCGTTGATGGCTTCGGCCAGGTCCTGGTACTCCTCGCACTGGGTATTGCCGCAGATGGATTTGATCTGCTGCAGTTGCTCCTGTGCAAGGTCCAGCCGGCCCTTGACCACATAGGCCTCGCCCAGGTATTCGCGGACTTGCGCGTATTGCGGGTCGAGTTTTACCGATTGCAGGTAATAACCGATACCTTCGTCGGTGCGTCCCAGTTTACGCGTGGCGTAGCCGCGATAGTTCAGCGCTTTTGCGGTATTTGGCTGTTTCAGCGTGTCGAGCAGGGCCAGGGCCTCTTCGTAACGTCCGTCCTTGGCCAGTTGATAGGCATAATTGGTGCGGTCTTCGTCAGGCACCAGGCTGCTGGTCTGTTTGACGCACCGCTGCGACCGGGTATCGAGCACCTGTCCTTTCGGGCAGTTGGGTCTGGCGGGCGGCTCGTCATCGCCGCCGTTGGCCAGGGCGAGGGAACCGGACAACGCAACGGTCAGCAAAAACGGGGTCATCAGAACTGCACAACGAATATTCATGGGCTTTGCTCCAGAGCTTCATGGGGTTCAGATCAGGACGCGTCCCGCCAGACGCAGTGCAAGGTTGATGTGATGAGAACACCGCAGCATGAACAATTATTCATTATGTTCTGGCGGCCGATTGCGAACGGGCACGGTTTTGTGTGCGCTGAAGATCACTGTGGGAGCGGGCTTGCTCGCGAAGGCGGAGTGTCAGGCAGCATCAATGTTGATTGATCCACCGCTTTCGCGAGCAAGCCCGCTCCCACAGGGGATTTTTGTTCAACCCAGCAGGCGAATCGGTGTACCCGCCGCCCAGGCCTGGATGTCCTCGATCATTTGCGAGAAAAACAGCCGGTAGTTCTGTTGGCTCACGTACCCGACATGGGGCGTCGCCAATACATTATCCAGGGTTCGGAACGGATGGTGCGCGGGCAGCGGCTCATGCTCGAAGACGTCCAGTGCGGCACCGGCCAGTCGTTGCTTCTGCAGTGCCTTGATCAGCGCCGCTTCATCGACGATCGGTCCGCGGGCGGTGTTGACCAGCAATGCCGTGGGCTTCATCCAGCCCAGGGCTTGTGCGTCCACCAGGCCGCGACTGCGGTCGCTGAGCACCAGGTGCACCGACAGCACGTCGGCCTGTTCGAACAGCTCCTGCTTGCTGACACGGGTCACACCGGCTTGCGCCGCACGTTCGGCGGTGAGGTTTTCGCTCCAGGCGATGACGCGCATGCCGAACACCTGGCCGAATTGCGCGACACGCTGGCCGATGCTGCCAAGGCCGAGGATCGCCAGCGTCTTGCCGTGCAGGTCGCCGCCCAGGCCTTGTTGCCACTGGCCGGCACGCAAGGCATTGGCTTCGACCACCAGATTGCGGGTGGCAGCCATGATCAGCGCCCAGGTCAGCTCCGGCGCCGCGTGTTTGTAGCTGTCGGTGCCGCTGACCTGGATGCCCAGCGCGGCGGCAGCTTTCAGGTCCAGGGCGGCGTTGCGCATGCCGCCGGTCACCAGCAGTTTGAGCCTGGGCAGGCGGCGCAGCAGGTCTTCATCGAAGCGGGTGCGCTCGCGCATGACGCAGATCACCTCGAACCCGGCCAGACGCTCGGCCAGCGTCTGGTTGTCGGCGGGATAGTCATGGAGGAAACTCACCTGGCCGACGCTGTCCAGCGCCGACCAGTCCACCACATCCCGCGCCACATCCTGCCAATCATCAAGCACTGCAATCTGCACAGGCATCAGCCTTTCCTCTTCAACGCACGGGGTTGGTCTTGTTCAGCCAGGCGAGCAGGGCCTGGTGGAACTGTGCCGGTTCTTCCATCTGTGGCGCGTGGCCCATGCCAGGGAATTCGACCAGCGTGGACTGGGGAATCATCTTCGCCACGTGTTTGCCGAGGACGTCGTAGTGCCCGATCTTCGCCTTGACCTCGGGCGGGGCGATGTCACTGCCGATGGCAGTGGTATCGGATGTCCCGATCAACAGCAGGGTCGGCATCTTCAGGTTCTGGAACTCGTAGTACACCGGTTGAGTGAAGATCATGTCGTAGATCAGCGCCGAGTTCCACGCGACTTGCGTATGCCCCGGGCCTTTGTTGAGGCCGGCGAGCATGTTGACCCAGCGCTCGAATTCCGGCTTCCAGCGCCCGCCGTAATAGGTGGTGCGTTCGTAGTTGCGGATACCGTCGGCGCTGAGCTTGAGTTCGCGTTCATACCATTGGTCTACCGTGCGATAGGGCACGCCGAGGGCTTTCCAGTCTTCCAGGCCGATGGGGTTGACCAGTGCCAGTTGCTCGACCTGTTCGGGATATTGCAAGGCATAGCGAGTGGCGAGCATGCCGCCGGTGGAGTGCCCCAGCAGGGTGGCTTTCTGTATGCCCAATGCCTTGAGCAATTGCTGGGTGTTCGTCGCCAGTTGCTGGAACGTGTACTGATAGTGCGCCGGTTTGCTGGAGCTGCAGAAGCCGATCTGGTCCGGGGCGATGACCCGATAGCCGGCGTCGCTGAGGGCTTTGATCGAGCTGTCCCAAGTGGCACCGCAAAAGTTCTTGCCATGCATCAGCACCACGCTGCGACCGTTGGCCTTGCCGTGGGCGGCGACGTCCATATAGCCCATTTGCAGGGACTGGCCCTGGGATTCAAAGGCGAAATGCTTGAGTGTGTAGGGATAGTCGAAACCCTGGAGTTCGGGGCCGTATTCCGGCGCTTGGGCTTGGGCTTCGGCGTGGGCGATGGCGGGCAGGGCGGCAGTCAACAACAGGCCGGGTAACCAGCGGGGGAAGTGGCGCGACATGGGTGAGCTCCATGGAAAATCCGCCGATGCTGGATCGGCTCGATTAGGGCGGCATTAAACACAGGCAATCGCCGCCCTCGATGGTTCAACCCATCCAGCCCAGCGTCGCTACGGCCAACGCGCCGTAGCGGGCACCTTTGGCCAGGGTGACGATCAGCAGGAAGCGCCCCAATGGCTCACGCATGACCCCGGCGACCAGTGTCAGCGGATCGCCGATGACCGGTAGCCAACTGAGCAGCAATGACCAATGGCCGTAGCGCTGGTAATGCAGCCGGGCTTTTTCCAGGTGCCGGGGGCTTACCGGAAACCAGCGCCGCTCTCGGAACCGTTCGATTCCCCGCCCCAGCCACCAGTTGAGCAGCGACCCCAGAACGTTGCCGAACGTCGCCATCGCCAGCAGTGCCCAGAGCCAGTAGCGGTCGCTGAGCAGCAGCCCCACCAACACGGCTTCGGATTGCAACGGCAGCAGCGTGGCGGCACCGAATGCCGCGAAAAACAGCCCGAGGTACGCGCCTGGCATCAATGGGCGGGGTAGTCCGCGACCACCACGTCAGTGCCGTCCTTTTTCAGGCCGATGACCTGGTAGGCATCGCTCATGCCGTCCATTTCCATGCCGGGCGAACCCATGGGCATGCCAGGGGCCGCGACGCCCAACAGATCGTCGCGCTTGCTCAAGGCCAGGACCTGGTCGGCCGGGACGTGTCCTTCGACGAATTTGCCGTTGATCAACGCGGTGTGGCACGACGCCAGGCGTGGCGGCACGCCGTGCTGTTGCTTGAACTCGCTCATGTTGGCTTCGACGTGGTCTTCGACCTTGAAACCATTGGCTTCAAGGTGGCTGATCCATTTTTTGCAGCAACCACAATTGGCGTCGCGATGAACCTCGATCGGAATGAGGTCGGCGGCCTGGACCAGGGAGGACATGAACAGGGCGCTCAGGGCGATCAGACGCAGAGGGTTTCGCATGGGATTCGTCTCGGCTAACGGGCAAAAAAACGCATTCTGACCCTTTTTTCCGGTCAGGCATTCAAGGAGTGTTTCGAAATACTACAAAGATCCGCTATTCGATGATGGTAGATCAGTGCTGTCAGGCAGATGATGGGGACATTACAAAATCGTCAGGTTGAAATGCCGAAGGCGCGTGTTTACGTGATCCTCGGGTCAAAAAAGGTTCTTCACGCATACCTGTAGGAGCGGGGTTGCTCGCGATGGAGGTCAACGATGATGTGGGGAGCCTGACACCCCGCGGTGCTCTCAGGTTTTTCGCGAGCAGGCTCGCTCCTACAGATATTTCGTTATCTCAGCGGTCGAGCAGTTTCATGACTTCCTCCGGATAACGCAGGCCAGCGGTGGCATTCGCCGCAAAGACCGACTCCAGCGCCTGATGGTTATCGCCGCAAAGAAGCTAAAACTCTTCATCGGCTGTAACATGTGACCCCGCTTGTGGCCGCTTATCCCGGGAACAGGGTAAGTGCCTGGCAAGCGTCTTGATACAAACCGGATACATTTTCAGATTCAGGAACCCGCAATGACTCAGTCGCAACGTTTGAAATACTCGATTCTGATCTCCCTGGTGGTGCTGGGGATCATGTTTGGCCTTTCCTGGTTGCAGAACACCGGCGTCATCAGCGAAAAAATGTTCCAGTACATCGCCATTGGCGTGGCGGTGATTGTGGTAGTCATCAATGGCGTGATGCGCCGCAAGGTCAAGACCTGATCCTTCGCTCACTGGTTGCGCAGGATGGCGGCAGCCTGTGGATGCAGGCTGTAGCTTTTGTCGGGGTTCAGGACAATCACGCCTTCACTGCACAAGCGCTTGAGCACTTCGCGCACGCTGAGAAAGGACAGGGGAATGTCCAGGTCCAGCAATTGGCTGTGCACGCCACGCACGCCAAGACTGCGGTCGCTTTCGGCGGCCGTCAGCAGGGCATCGATGACTTTCAGGCGGATCAGGCTGGTGCGCAGGCCATAGCTTTTGAGCAGGATCCGGATCCGCTCGTTACCGTGGCGATCGGTACGCGGCTCGAACACGCCGACTCCCATGGAAGTACCCTTTGGCGCGTTGCTACCGTCCGTTGGCAGTTGCGAGTTGTACATTGCAAAACTCCTTTTCAGAGCCTGATCAGGAAAAATGGGGCGCTCTTACAAGATTAGACGTATGAGCTGCCCAAATCATGAAGGCGCGAATGTAGAAATTTTGTCGACGTCGTGTGATCAGCCTGTCAGTTCGCACGCCAATGTGCGGCAAAACCCTAAATTATTGATGTGAGCTTCGTCCCTACAGGGAGGCACTGCGCGCGTGGGTGCGCGCAACAGCGGCCATCGTTTTTTCGATCAGGAGCGAGCGTGATTATTTCCAGCCAGTTAACCAGGTTGAGCCTGGCGGGTGTGACTCTGGGGGTGAGCCTGGGGTTGAGCCTTGCGGCGAGCGCAAGCGATACGTCTGCGCAAACGAGCGCGGACATCCGCCGAACCAGTTTCGGTGTGCCGCACATCCGCGCCGACAACGAGCGCGGGCTGGGTTACGGCATCGGCTATGCCTACGCCCAGGACAACCTGTGCCTGCTGGCGAACGAGATCACTACAGTGAACGGCGAGCGTTCGCGCTATTTCGGACCGGATCAGTTCACCGTCGAGGCGCGCGAGAACCTGGTCAGCGATCTGTTCTTCACCTGGCTCAACACCCCGCAAGCTGTCGCCGGTTTCTGGCAGGCCCAGACTCCGCCAGTGCGTGAGTTGGTTGAAGGTTATGTAGCGGGGTACAACCGTTTCCTGAGCGAACGTCGTGCCCAGGGTCTGCCGCAACAGTGCCAGGGCGATTGGGTGCGGGACATCACGGCAATGGATCTGGTCAAACTGACCCGGCGCCTGTTGGTCGAAGGTGGCGTCGGCCAGTTCGCCGAAGCCCTGGCCGGTGCCACGCCACCCCAAGCCGTGGCCCGGGGGGCGAGCGCCCAGGCAGCGTTCCAGGTGGCCGCCACGCGCCTGCAAAGGTTTGCCCTGGACCGCGGCAGCAATGCTGTCGCGATCGGCAGCGAACGTTCCTTTAACGGACGCGGCATGTTGTTGGCCAATCCGCACTTCCCGTGGGTGGGCGGCATGCGTTTTTATCAGATGCACCTGACCATTCCCGGCAAACTGGACGTGATGGGCGCGGCGTTGCCCGGCCTGCCGCTGATCAACATCGGTTTCAATCAACATCTGGCCTGGACCCACACCGTGGATTCGTCCAGGCATTTCACACTGTACCGCCTGCAACTCGATCCCAAGGATTCGACCCGTTATCTGCTCGACGGCCAGTCCTTGCCGATGGACCAGCAGACTGTGACCGTCAACGTCAGGCAGGCGGACGGGCAGGTCAAGGCGATTTCCCGTGTGGTCTACAGCTCGAAGTTCGGTCCGGTGGTGCAATGGCCGGGAAAACTGGATTGGGATCATCAGTACGCCTTCAGCCTGCGCGATGCCAATCTGGATAACGATCGCGTCCTGCAGCAGTGGTACGCGATGAACCGCGCCGAAAACCTCAAGGATTTCCAGGACTCGGTGCACAAGATCCAGGGCATTCCGTGGGTCAACACGCTGGCGGCGGACGATCAGGGGCAGACGCTGTACATGAACCTCTCGGTGGTGCCCAACGTCAGCGTCGACAAGCTGGCACAATGCAGCGATCCGCGAGTCGGCCTGCAGATGATCATTCTCGACGGTTCCAACAGCGCCTGTGCCTGGGACATCGATCCGCAGGCGCCACAACAGGGCATCTATGCAGCGGACAAGTTGCCGCAACTGCTGCGCAAGGATTTTGTCCAGCATTCCAACGATTCGGCGTGGATGGCCAATCCGGCGCAACCGCTGACCGGCTATTCGCCGCTGATCAGCCAGGATGGCCAACCTTTGGGCCTGCGTTCACGCTTTGCCCTGGACCGTTTGAGTGCGCTGACCGGGGGCGGCAAGGTCGCGGTGGCGGACTTGCAGCACATGGTCATGGATGATCAGGTCTATCAGGCGGCTCAAGTGATGCCGGACCTGCTGCAATTCTGCGCCGCGGGTCTCGGTGCCGATGCCAAAACCCTCGCGCCACTGTGCGCCAGCCTCAAGGCTTGGGACCGCAAGGCCAACCTGGCCAGTGGTCTGGGTTTTGTGCACTTCCAGAATGTCATGGAGGCACTGGAGTCGGTGCCGGACGTATGGCGCGTGGCGTTCGATCCGCAGGACCCGCAACACACCCCGAGTGGACTCGCCGTCGATCACCCGCCAGTGGCCAAGGCGCTGCGCACAGCGATGCTGGCTTCGGCTGAGCAGGTCAAGGCGTCAGGCCTCAAGCCGGACACTCGCTGGGGCGACATCCAGGTGGTCAGCAGCGGCGGGCAACAGACGCCGATCCATGGCGGGCCGGGTACGTTGGGGGTCTACAACGCTATCCAGAGCGTGCCGCGTAGCGATGGCAAGCGCGAGGTGGTCAGTGGCACGAGCTACCTGCAAGTGGTGACCTTCGACGAAAAAGGACCGCAAGCCAAGGGGCTGCTGGCGTTCTCGTTGTCGAGTGACCCCGCTTCGAAATTTTCACGGGATCAGACGCAGGCCTTTTCGCAGAAGCAATGGAGCGTGCTGCCCTTCACCGAGCAACAGATCACGTCCGATCCGCAGTATCAGGTACGGACGATCCGCCAGCAGGATGCCAAGGTCGTCGCGCATTGAGGTAATGGAGTTTTACGGGAACACTGTAGGCCGCACCCCGCACGGGTGGCGGCCTTTTTAGTTTTTCGGGGGCTTTTGCGGGATCGCGTTGACCACCAGATTGCCGTTGTCATTGCGGGTCAGGTAGACCGGCAGGACCCGCGGCAGGGACTTCACCAGGCCGTTGATATCCTTGATGTTGTAGATGCCGCCGATATGGATCGAGCCGGTGCTGTTGTCGGCGACCATCAACGGTTTGTCCAGGTAGCGATTGATCAATGGCAGCGCATCGCTCAGTGCCAGATCGTCGAGCACCAGCTTGCCCTGGCGCCAGGCCAGCGAACTGTCATTGTCATAGGTCTGGCTGATGCGGGGAGTGAAGTCGCCGCGACGATAACTGGCCTGCATCGCCGGGTCGAGACGCAAACCGTCGCCGGGCAGGTCGGTGTTGCTGCTGACCAGTACCGAACCCTGGATCAGATTGACCTTGACCTGGTCTTCATACATCCAGACGTTGAATTGGGTGCCGGTCACGCGAATCCGTCCTTCGGCGGCCTTGACCACAAAAGGGTGGCGGGTGTCATGGCTGACCCTGAAGAACGCTTCGCCTTTTTTCAGCGTGACTTGCCGCTGATCCTTATAGTTGCTGTACGTCAGCTCGCTGCCCAGGTTCAGCTCCACCTGGCTGCCATCTTTCAAGGTGACCGTACGAACATTGTCGGTGGCTTGGAAATGCTGGTACGCGTTCGGTACCCAGCCCAGGTGCCAGCCGCCATATCCGGCCAAAGGCAGCGCCAGGGCACAGACTGCCGCGGCAATGGCCAGGCGGCGCCACGGAGCTTCGGGCTGGGGGCGAACCAGCGGCAGGACGGGTGCGGGGCGGGGCAGGTCGCCGGCCACATCCCATATTTCCAGCATCGCTTCGTACTCGAAGGCATGGAGCGGATGTGCATCACGCCATTGTTCGAACGCGTGGCGCTCCTGCTCTGTGCAGTCATTGGCGTGCAGACGCATGCACCAATGCGCAGCGGCATCGGTGATGGCGTCGTAGTCGGCTTCCGAGAGCGTGTGTTCGGTCATTGGCTCATCCTGATTTCGTGCATTCTAACCTTGGGGGCAGTCTGCGAGAACATCAGTCATGGCATTTAACTATCAATGTGTAACTTTTTTTCAACGCTCCGCCCCTGGATAGCCTGTTGTCGGCTTGCAGTATCCATAGGGCGCGTGAAAAAAGATCAAAAAAATCATCACAGTGCCATTGCGGCCGATGTGCTGCGCAGATCCGGGATCTGCGCTTTGTGATGTCAGAATCAGGTTCAAGAGGCCGGTGTGACCGGCACCGGGTCCAGTTGCCGGCCCATTTCGCAGATCAGGAACGCGAGCGAATCGGCATTGTGCAAAATGACGTCAGCCCTGAAGTTCGCATTTTGCCCGTCCAGGAATGCATCCCTTGCCCTCTCCATGGTCCTGCTGCCCGTTAACCTCAGAATGGCCTTGCCGACGTGATAAGACTCCGGGATCGAATCCAGGCTGATCCACGATTGCAGGCTGCTGTTCCAACGCGCAAACAGTTCCTCCTTCGGCGTATTCAGCGACAAGGCTTCGCGCTGGAATTTCAGTTGGGACTGTTTCATGGCTTCACCGTAGGCCGTGATCGGCGCTACCAGGTCGCTGAAAGGGCGCCGGGCTTCAAGGTATGCAATGTCCACGGCCGCGGAAAACAGGTGAGCGAATTCGTGTATCAGCGTGGCGGCCTGGCTGTGGCCGTCGACGTTGAAGGGCTCGGTCAGACAGGATTTGTACCAGTCGAGTTGTTGATCGAAGAACCTTTCGGTGAAATGCACGTGGCGCTGTCGGTCCTTGTCCAGGACAAACGCGATGAGGTTGTCCTGCGGGGCCCGGTTTGAACCCACGACAAAACGATGGGAGTTCATCCAGTCTTCATCAGGGTCGACCAGCGCGTTGCAGATGGGGAGGATGGCGTCCTTGATCTTGTCGAGCAGCGCTGCGTTGACCTGGTCGACACCAAAGAAACCTTTGAGGAAGGTGTCCAGCCGGGTACCGGGGACGAATGTGCGCAGTTGCGCCATGTTGTGCAAGCTGTTGAACGCGTAATAGCGCGCCATGTCGATGGCCTGCACGATCATTCGGGCTTTTTCGGGATGCCTGGCGCGAATGTCTTCCATCCCCCGGGCCTCGATGTTCAGCACCTCCCTGGCGACATGGGCATGGGCCAACTGGTTGTGCATTGTCGACATGGCCTTGCCGAAGTGCACCGTATGGATGTCCGGGTCGATCACCAGTTGCTTGTCTGGCGCCGTCAGCAATACGGGGCCTTGTTCCTTGTCCTTGATCATTCGCCAGGCCGGCCCGGTCTTGTCTACGCCGTAGACCTTACCGGCGATGGGGGCGTAGGTTTTTTTGCTCGCCGCATCGAGGTAGGTGCCGTCAGCGCTGTTTTTCATCAGGTTCTTGAGTTCGACCGTGGTTTCGAACGGTTGCAGCCGTGTGCGCAGCGGTGCCGTCGAATCGATCTCGGACCACTTTGGCGCGATGATCGGTGTGGCGATCGGTGCGCCAGGGTTTTCCTGGGTTGCCTGGGCCGTGTCGGTCCATCCTTCGAGCGACAGCCTGCCCAATGAGATGAGTTGCGCCGCACCGGCGATGAACTCCTCCAGCGCAACTTTCCAGTGATGATCCTGCAGGGCTTCTGCGGAGTTGAGGGCATCCTTGTAGGCGTTCCAGAGAAACTGCGCATAAGCGAGTTTGCCCGGCAACAGGCCAAGTATGCGGTGGATGTTGGCGCCGAACAGATGTTTGACGGCCTCCCAGTCCGCCTGGCTTGCCGTGTGTAACTGGCTGCCAAGCATTTGCGACAGCAGTCGGGTGTTGTCGTGGAACAGCTGGGTGAGCAAGTTGCCGTCGATGGGGTTGGACCCGAGGGTGATCTCACTCGATTGCCCAACGGTCGAGCTGAACAGGTTGCGGAAGGCGGACTGCTCGCTGTCCGGCAGGCGCCGTAGCAACATGTCCTGCAAGGGCCCCGGTGTGTTCAGCGCCGAGACAACGCTGGCCTCAGTGTCGAATTCGATAAAAGGCGAGCCGCCAGGGTGGTAAGGGGCATACAGGACCTGCGGCCCGGCCTTTGCGTTGCCGGGGCTCACCAGGTACAGGCCCAACGCTTTGACCGCGGCGGCGCCGGTGGTCTTGATCAGCTCCAGAGGTCGGGCAATCGCGTGTGCTCCCTGCACGGCTGCCCGGGCCGTGGCGTCCGGCATGTCGAGCACCTGTCGAAGCAAATCGAACGCGCAGCCGGATAGCCTTTGCAACAGCTTCAGCTCGTGGGCGTGTTGCAGCAGTTGCCAGGGCAGTTGCTTGACGAAGCGCTGCATCCGGCTTTGAGCATCGGCCGTTGCACTGGACAATGTCTGCGTTACCTGTGCTGCGTAGCTTTGCACAATGTTCAATGACTGCAGCAGTTGACGGACCGCGGCCTGGTCCAGCCCCTCGGGCAGCGCCTGGGAGGTTGTCGGGGAAACCTGGAATCCGGAGCCTTGCGCGGCATTGACATGGTTCAGGGCGAACTCGGTAAGGCTGCGGGCGGGACCGGTCAGGTTGAGGTCGGGGATGATTTGAATATCGTCGGGGTCCAGCGTAATGGCCGGGAAGCGATTGCCGAGCAACGTCGTCAGCCGTTCATGCACATACGACCTGAGGGGAGTGATCCCGTGCAGGTAGTCTTTGTCCTCCTCGACGCTGTTGCGGTATTGCTCCAGCAGTTCAACGTGCAGCCGCTGATCTTCAAGCGGGGCCATGCCAAGCCATGTGGGCAGTGACTGTTGCAGGGTGATCGCCCGGGCGATCGAGGTGGCTCTGCGCAAATGGGTGTTGATCCCGGCGGTGGTCAGCGCTTTCAGCGCCTTTTTCTGCTTCGTGTCGCTCAGTTCCAGGCTGCGCGCGTGTTCGCAGCGAGCCAGAAAGTGATCGATGGATGAGCGTGCGACCTGCTCCAGTACTGACCCCTCGATCAGCCGCAGCGCACCCAGTGAGTAGCGTTGGTGGAATTGGCGTTGGCTCGGGGTGAGGTTTTCCAGTAGCGCCATGCGTTGTTGCGGGTCGAGCAGGCGCCGGTTCAGTTCTTGCCTGGCACGGCTGATGTTGTCAAACACCTCCAGCCCCTCGGCGGGCGTCCACAGAATCGTTCGGCCGGAATGCGAGGGATCGAGTCCGCCGCGCTCGGTCAGGAGCAGGCAATGGGCCAGCGGCAGGACATCCCGCACACCGGAGCACTCAAGGGTCAGTGAATAGGCATCGGGTCGGAAGCCCTTCAACGAGCGACGGTTATGTCTTTCGGCCTGATCCGGGTTGAACACTGTATCGACGATGGCCCGGTCCGCATCCGTCAATGTCGCGCTGAGGGTGCGCAGGCTTGCCTCGCCGCGGATGCCGACGGAAAGTGCATGGGCCAGGCGTGGCTGCAGGTTTTCCAGGTAGACCCGCTGCAGCGCCAGTGAAGCGATCGGTTGTGCGGCGAAGTCGGCGTTGATCAGCGTTTCGATGTCACTGAAGCTCTTGACGAACGCTGCCGCCGTATCGGCCAGCACCATGGACGGATGCTGGTCGCCAGACAACACCGGCCGCGTGCTCCAGCGTCCGTCAGTCTCCAGCTTCAGCAGCCGCTCGTTGATCATCGAACGGATATCCAGCGCCTTGTCGAACAGGGCGTGGATGTCGACGGCACCGTCACTGTGGCGGAACACCTGCAGGCTGTATTCCGTGTTCTGCAGTTGCTTGGTGACGATGGCGTCGAAGAGCTTGCTGAAGATCGCGCCGGAGATCGCTTCCCCGGTCACATTCGGCCGGTCAAAACCAATGAATCGCTGGCGTTCGTCCAGGCTCAGCAGGCCATAGAGTTCGTCCTCGTGACCGGCCGCGCCGAACTTGCTCCGCACGGTATCGCGCAAGTCCTGATAGTCCTTGAGCACCTGCAAACCTTCGGTGGGCGTGTAGAGAAACCCATGACTGGCGCTGACCATCAGTGAACCGGCCAACTCAACATAGTTGGCCTGGTACTCCCACAGGCGCACGGTTTCGACCGTCATCGATGTGTTCGTCCGGCTGGCCGTCGAGATCAACGCGTGCAGGTCCTGGCTTTGCTCCGCAGTGATGATCCCGGCTTCGCGCTTGAGCAGCAGTTGCACGCGCGCCTGATCGGCGATGGCCCGGCCGAAGAGTGCGCGACGCGAGGGGCCATTGGCGCTTGCCGCGTTCCAGTATTGTTCGAGCTGCCCGATCAGCAGGCTGAGCAGTTTGCGCGAGACAGTCGTGACCGCCGTTTCCCAGTGTCCCTGGTCTGCGTTTGCCGGGGACTTTTTCGGGTGGGAAAATTCATGGGTCTGCCCGGATGGCCAACGCTGATGGCGATAGTGCAGGAGCACGGCGTCACTCAGCGACAGGGAATTGACCCAAGGTCGCGCCGGATGACTTGCGTCCTCGTTCCCTGCAGTCGCTGCCAGATAGAAATTCACCCGGGTCTGGCTCTGATCCACGCCGGGAAAAGACGCGGTCAGTTGTTCAGCCAGCAAAGCATCGAGCAGCGACGTCAGGGACGGTAGCGCCTTGAGTTCATCGAGCAGGGCCTGGTCGTTGAGTTGTTGATGGCGGGAAAGGGTGGTGCGCTGGTCCTCGAACACGTCGCCCTCAATGGTCTGATATTCCAGCCCGATATCGTCGGCAGCCACCACCGTCTTGCGTTGTGACAGCGCCATGAGGGCCAGCAGTTCATCGTCTTCGTCGGCTGCTTTGAGTTGTGCTGCCAGATGTTCGGTCAGGACCGAGCGGCTGGCGAGTTTCTGTATACCGGCGTACGGGGTGTAGAGAATCACGCCGTTGTCATCCGGTGTCGCGGTCAGCAAAAAACTGCCGGCCAGCGCCAGGGGTTCCTGGCCAGGGACCTTCAAAAGGATTTTTTTCGCCAGCATGGGCGGCGTCTGCTCATCGCGCAGTACCTGGCTGGCCAGTTCGATGTGGCGCAACCATTCGAAATCCTTTTGCGTCAGCCCGTGGGTTTGGCCCAGCTCTCGCCAGAGACCGGGCAACGTCAGTGCTTCGGGGAAAAACAGCGGAGTTACGGGTGTAGACATCGTCGAGTCTCGCTCAAGGTGCCACTCAAGGGCGCCTGTGGGTTGAGCATCGAGACTAAAAGCCAGTGCGTTGACGCAGGTGGTAAATAGATAACGCACGGGGCGTGGGCATTGGTGACACGGATATACCTCATCGCCCCCTGAGCGAAAGGTTGACAGGTCGCTCGTCGCGCGTTGTTAATCGGCGGGTCTTTGTACGCTGTTGTTCCCTCCAATAATCATTCTGGAGCTTCAGATGTCTGCGCCACACGATCACGCCTCTACTGCCGTCTCGTCACACCTGTCACTCGAAGCGCTGAGCGCTTTGCTGGAAAAGATTTTTCTGCGTCATGGCACCTCCGCCGAGGTTGCCAGGGTGCTGGCGCAAAACTGCGCCGGTGCCGAGCGCGATGGCGCCCACAGTCACGGGGTGTTCCGGATCCCGGGTTATGTTTCGACGCTGCAAAGCGGCTGGGTCAATGGCCAGGCCGTTCCGGTGGTCGAAGATGTGGCTTCGGGGTTTGTGCGGGTCGACGCCAATAACGGTTTTGCGCAACCGGCCCTGGCGGCGGCACGCGAATTACTGGTGCAGAAAGCCCGAAGTGCCGGCATTGCAGTGCTGGCGATCCGTAATTCGCACCATTTCGCGGCCTTGTGGCCAGATGTCGAACCCTTCGCGTATGAAGGGCTGGTAGCGTTGAGCGTGGTCAACAGCATGACCTGCGTGGTGCCCCACGGTGCCGACCGACCACTGTTCGGTACCAATCCGATTGCCTTCGCCGCGCCACGGGCTGGCGGCGAACCGATTGTCTTTGACCTCGCCACCAGTGCCATTGCCCATGGCGACGTGCAAATTGCCGCACGCCAGGGTGAACGCTTGCCGCAAGGGATGGGTGTGGACAGCCTCGGCCAGCCGACGACCGACCCGAAAGCGATTCTTGAGGGCGGCGCGTTGCTGCCTTTTGGCGGACACAAGGGCTCGGCGTTGTCGATGATGGTCGAGTTGCTCGCGGCGGCACTGACCGGCGGCAATTTTTCCTTCGAGTTCGACTGGAACAACCACCCAGGCGCCAAGACGCCCTGGACGGGCCAATTGCTGATCGTGATTGATCCGGACAAGGCCGCGGGGCAAAGTTTTGCCGAACGCAGCCAGGAACTGGTGCGGCAAATGCACGGTGTCGGCCTGAAGCGTTTGCCGGGTGACCGGCGTCATCTTCAGCGCGCCAGGTCGCTGGCCAATGGCATTGAACTGGATGCCCGGACGCTGGCGAACCTGCGGGAGCTGGCGGGGGATTGATCCTCTCGGCAGGTGCGATAGAACCTGTGGGAGCGGGCTTGCTCGCGAAGACGTCGTGTCAGCCAATATCCAAGTTGCTGACACACCGCCTTCGCGAGCAAGCCCGCTCCCACAGGGTTCAGTGTGTGTCTGTGGTTACCGACGCCCCAGCAACAACCCCACCACCAGACCAAACCCGGCGGAAATCGCCACGGTTTGCCATGGATGCCCGCCGATATAGGTTTCAGTGGCCTCGACCGCGGGCAGGGTGCGGTTGCGCACGCTGGTCACCGAATCCCTGGCCTGCTGGAGTTTCAGGGCGATTTGTCCGCGAAGGGTGTCCGCTTCTTCCCCGACCAGTGAGGCGCTGCTTTTCAGCAGTTTTTCCGACTCTTCGATCAACGATTGAAGTTCGCTGAACGCTTGATCCTTGATTTGATCTTCGGCAGCTTGCGCGGCGGTTTTGCGGGCCATTGAAGTACTCCTTGCGGGTAAGTGGACAGTGAACAATGGAGTCTGCGGCCGTCGGAAAAGTTGCAGCTATTTTGCCCGGGAAGGTCATCTTGCTGAAAAACCGGCGCAGGACATTTCGCCCTACAGTGTAAGATGTCGCCAATTTTACGCAGCAGGAAATTCCCATGAGCTTCAATCTGGCCGACAAACCCCTCGCCGAGCGCGCTGCGCTTGAAGACGAGAAATCCCGTCTGTTCGAACTCTGGCAAAACAACCTGGGCAAAGCCAAGGGCGAGGCCGCACGGTTGTTTGGTGAACGGGCCAAGCGCAAAGGCAAGTGGGCCGAATGGGTACGCGCCGAACTGGACGGCATGTCGCCCCCGGAATACGCCAACATGGTGCGCAGCGAAGTCAATCGCCTGATGGCGGCCAACAAATAACATCGGCTGTCAGGCGAAACTCGCGACAATCGCCTCGCGCACCTTCAACACGACCGGGTCAAGCTGGGTGCTGGTGCGCCAGCCCAGTTCGATCGGGTAGCGCGGCAAGGCCAAAGGGCAGGGCAGCAGTGCCAGGCCGCTGAGCGTCGCGATGCTTCGGGCGGCATGGGCCGGAATGGTCGCCACGGCCTGGCTGCCCTTGAGCAAATGCGGCAGCGCGGCAAAATGCGTGGTCGAGGCGCACACCCGCCGACTCAGGCCCAGCGCCGCCAATCCTTCATCGGTAATCCCGATAAAACCGCCGGAAGACACCAGAATGTGCTCGCGGGCCACAAACTCCTCAAGACCGATGCTGTGCTGGCCCTCGACCAGGCTCGACGGGTCCGCCAGGCACAAATAACCACCTTCTCCCAGCACCTGGCGGCTGAGCAGCCGCTCGGCAAACCCGCCCGCGGTGATCGCCAGGTCAATGCTGCGCTCCATCAACGCCTGGGCAACGATCTGGCTGTGGGTCTGGCGGAAAATCAGCCGCAACCGCGGCGCGCTCCGGGCGATTTCCTCGATAAGTCGTCGACCGTAGGCAATTTCGAAATCGTCCGACATTCCTACGGTGACCGAGCGACCTTCGTACTGCTGCGCAGCCGGATCGACCATCGCCAGGCTCTGCCGGCATTTGTTCAGGGCCTCGCTGACCACTGGCTTGAGCTGATTGGCCTTGAGCGAGGGCGCCAGGCCGCGTCCGGTGCGTACGAACAGTTGATCGCCATACACCTCGCGTAACCGGCGCAAGGCCGCGCTAACCGCCGATTGCGTCACCCCCAGGCGCAAGGCGGCCCGGCTGGCGCTGGACTCTTCGTGCAGCGCTTCGAAGACTTTGAGCAGATTGAGGTCGATGTTGGTGATATTCATTTGGTTCATATCATTCAGCAGTGAATCGGTCTTTATTGATGATCACGTGGCGCCGGAGAATGAGCAATCCCTGATGCGAATGGAGTTTTCGTGATGCCCAAATCAATCGTTGCGGCCTTGCAGATTGGCGCCTTGCCCGGTGGCAAGGCCGACACCCTGGAACAGATCCTGTCCTATGAACATGCGATCATCGAATCCGGCGCCGCGCTGGTGGTCATGCCGGAAGCGCTGCTGGGTGGTTATCCCAAAGGCGAGGGCTTTGGCACGCAGCTCGGTTATCGGCTGCCGGAAGGGCGCGAAGCCTTTGCGCGCTATTTTGCCAACGCCATCGACGTGCCCGGCGCGGAAACCGAGGCGCTGGCGGCGCTGTCCGCACGCACCGGGGCGAATCTGGTGATCGGCGTCATCGAGCGCGCCGGCAGCACCTTGTACTGCACCGCCTTGTACTTTGATCCGCAGGCCGGGCTGGTGGCCAAACACCGCAAACTGATGCCCACCGGGACCGAACGGCTGATCTGGGGCAAGGGCGATGGTTCGACGCTGCCGGTGATCGACAGCCAGGTCGGGCGCATCGGTGCGGTGGTGTGCTGGGAAAACATGATGCCGCTGCTGCGCACGGCGATGTACGCCAAGGGCGTGGAGGTGTGGTGCGCGCCGACCGTGGACGAACGGGAGATGTGGCAGGTCAGCATGCGCCACATCGCCCATGAGGGGCGTTGTTTCGTGGTCAGCGCCTGTCAGGTCCAGGCATCGCCCCACGCCCTGGGACTGGACATCGCCAACTGGCCGGCGGATCGGCCGTTGATCGCCGGCGGCAGCGTGATCGTAGGACCCATGGGCGACATCCTCGCCGGACCGATGCGAGATGGCGCTGGTCTTCTGACCGCGCAGATCGATACTGACGACCTGGTGCGCGCCCGCTACGACTATGACGTGGTCGGTCACTACGCTCGCCCGGATGTGTTCGATCTGACCGTGGACGAGCGCGCTAAACCGGGGGTGCGCTTCACTTCCTGATGCCTTAGGGCTTTGGCCAAACCAGTCAGGCAACTTGATAACTTTGACCATTGCCCGCCACCCCTGGCAGAGCGAGTATTTCCCTGTTGATTACGGTTCCCCCCAACCTAATAAGAAACACAAAGGGATTCTGGCAATGCGCGATTACTTGTCTGTTACAGATCAGTTCAACTATCAGCACACCGTCGACGCCACACTCGCAGGCGATCTGACGGCACTCAACGCCTGTGTCGAATGCTGTGACCGGCATGCCTTGCCGGGTCGCATCGCGCTGTTCTGGGAGGGGCGCGACGGCGCCAGTGCGACCTACACCTTCACTGATTTGCAGGACAAGGCCGCGCGTTTCGCCAATTACCTGTTGGCCCAGGGCGTGAAGAAGGGTGACAAGGTCGCCGGCCTGCTGCCACGCAACATCGAATTGCTGATCACCGTGTTCGCCGCCTGGCGCATCGGCGCGGTGTATCAACCGCTGTTCACCGCGTTCGGCCCCAAAGCCATCGAGCACCGCCTGAGCTGCTCTGGCGCCAAAGTGGTGGTGACCGATGCGGTGAACCGGCCAAAACTTACCGAGGTCGCCGACTGCCCGACCATCGTTACCGTCACCGGCCCCAAAGGGCAGGGCCTGGTGGGTGGCGATTGCAGTTTCTGGGCCGAACTGGCCAACTATTCTTCCCACTGCGAACCCGTGCTGCTGACTGGCGAAGATCCGTTCCTGATGATGTTCACCTCGGGCACCACCGGCCCGTCGAAAGCGCTGTCGGTGCCGCTCAAGGCCATCGTTGCGTTCCAGAGCTACATCCGCGACGCGGTTGACCTGCGCCCGGAAGACGCCTTCTGGAACCTCGCCGATCCGGGTTGGGCCTACGGCATTTACTACGGTGTCACCGGGCCCATGTCGATGGGGCATCCAATCACCTTTTACGATGGCCCGTTCACCCTCGAAAGTACCTGCCGGGTGATCAACAAGTACGGGATTACCAACCTCGCGGGCTCCCCGACGGCCTACCGTTTGCTGATTGCCGGCGGCGATGAGTTCGCCAGGTCGATCAAGGGCAAGCTGCGCATCGTCAGCAGCGCCGGCGAGCCGCTGAACCCGGAAGTGATCCGCTGGTTCGCCGACAACCTCGGCGTGGTCATCCACGACCACTACGGCCAGACCGAGTTGGGCATGGTGCTGTGCAACCACCATGGCCTTGAACACCCGATTCACATGGGCGCCGCCGGTTTTACCTCGCCGGGCCACCGCATTGCGGTCCTCGATGACGAATACAAGGAACTCGGCGTTGGCCAGCCCGGCATCCTGGCCATCGACCGCAGCCAGTCGCCGATGTGCTGGTTCGCCGGCTACGAAGGCGGGCCGACCAAGGCCTTTGTCGGCAACTACTACTTGAGTGGCGACACCGTCGAGTGGAACCCGGACGGCAGCATCAGCTTCGTCGGTCGCAGCGATGACGTGATCACCACCTCCGGCTACCGGGTCGGCCCGTTCGACGTGGAAAGTGCGCTGATCGAACACCCGGCTGTGGTCGAGGCCGCCGTGGTTGGCAAACCCGATCCGGAGCGCACCGAACTGGTCAAGGCGTTCGTCGTGCTCAGCGCGCAATACCGCGCAGAACCTGCGTTGGCCGAAGAGCTGCGCCAGCACGTGCGCAAGCGCCTGGCGGCGCATTCCTACCCCCGTGAAATCGAATTTGTCAGCGAGTTGCCGAAAACCCCAAGCGGCAAATTGCAGCGCTTTATCTTGCGCAACCAGGAAATCGCCAAGGCTCAAGAGGCTGCGGCGAAGAACCTTCCAGCTTGAAAGGGAAACAATGATGCAGATCCAGAACAAGATTTTTATCGTCACCGGTGGTGCTTCCGGCCTCGGCGCAGCGACGGCCGAGGTGCTGGTCGCCGCAGGCGCGAAAGTGATGCTGGTGGACATGAATGCCGAGGCCGTTGCAGCCCAGGCCCAGCGCCTTGGCGCGCACAGCGTGGTGGCGGACATCAGCAACGAAGCGGCGGCCGAAGCGGCCGTGCAGGCGACGGTCGAAGCCTTTGGCGGCCTCAATGGTCTGGTCAATTGCGCCGGCATCGTGCGTGGCGAGAAGATTCTCGGCAAGAACGGTCCGCACTTGCTGTCCAGTTTCAGCCAGGTGATCAACGTCAACCTGATCGGCAGCTTCAACATGCTGCGCCTTGCGGCAGCGGCGATTGCGCAAACCGAAGCGGATGCCGATGGCGAACGCGGCGTGATCATCAACACTGCGTCTGCCGCGGCATACGACGGTCAGATCGGTCAGGCGGCCTACTCGGCGTCCAAAGGGGCCATCGTCAGCCTGACATTGCCGGCGGCCCGTGAACTGGCGCGCTTCGGCATCCGTGTAATGACCATTGCACCGGGCATTTTCGAGACGCCGATGATGGCTGGCATGACCCAGGAAGTCCGCGATTCTCTGGCCGCTGGCGTGCCATTCCCGCCGCGTTTGGGCAAACCGGGCGAGTATGCCGGGCTGGTCAGGCATATTATTGAAAACAGCATGCTCAACGGCGAGGTGATTCGTCTCGACGGTGCCTTGCGCATGGCCGCCAAATAAGGAGGATTTGTCATGACAATGTCCAACGATCCGATTGTAATCGTCAGCGCCGTCCGCACCCCCATGGGTGGATTCCAGGGCGAACTGAAAAGCCTGACCGCGCCGCAACTGGGTGCCGCCGCTATCAAGGCCGCCGTTGAACGTGCCGGCGTTTCCAGTGACGGCATCGACGAAGTGCTGTTTGGCTGCGTACTGCCGGCTGGCCTTGGCCAGGCCCCTGCGCGCCAGGCGGCACTGGGTGCCGGGCTGGATAAATCGACCCGCTGCACCACCCTGAACAAGATGTGCGGTTCGGGCATGGAAGCGGCGATTCTGGCCCACGACATGCTGGTGGCTGGCAGTGCCGACGTGGTGGTCGCCGGTGGCATGGAAAGCATGTCCAACGCGCCTTACCTGCTGGACCGTGCCCGTGCCGGCTACCGCATGGGCCATGGCCGGGTGCAGGACTCGATGTTCCTGGACGGCCTCGAAGACGCCTACGACAAGGGCCGCCTGATGGGCACCTTCGCCGAAGACTGCGCCGAAACCAACAGCTTCAGCCGGGAAGCTCAGGACGCGTTCGCCATCGCCTCGACCACCCGTGCGCAACAGGCGATCAAGGACGGCAGCTTCAAGGCCGAAATCGTCCCGCTGACCGTGACGGTCGGCAAAGAGCAAGTGGTGATCAGCAACGACGAGCAACCGCCAAAAGCCAAGCTGGACAAGATCGCTTCGTTGAAACCGGCGTTCCGTGAAGGCGGTACGGTGACGGCGGCCAACTCCAGCTCGATCTCCGACGGTGCGGCGGCATTGGTGCTGATGCGCCAGTCCCAGGCACAGAAACAAGGCCTGAAGCCGCTGGCGGTGATCCATGGCCACGCCGCGTTCGCCGACACCCCGGGCCTGTTCCCGGTGGCGCCGATTGGTGCGATCAAGAAGCTGATGAAGAAAACCGGCTGGTCGATCAATGACGTCGATCTGGTGGAAGTCAACGAAGCCTTCGCCGTGGTTGGCATGGCCGCGATGACCCATCTGGAAATCCCTCACGAGAAACTCAATGTGCACGGCGGAGCTTGTGCCTTGGGCCACCCGATCGGGGCGTCTGGCGCGCGGATTCTCGTGACCTTGCTGTCGGCCCTGCGCCAGAAAGGCCTGAAGCGCGGCGTCGCGGCGATCTGCATCGGTGGCGGTGAAGCGACGGCGATGGCCGTGGAATGCCTGTACTGAACCTGACGCTATCCCATGTGGGAGCGGGCTTGCTCGCGAAAGCGGTGTGTCATCCGACGATGATGTCGACTGACACGGCCTCTTCGCGAGCAAGCCCGCTCCCACAGGGTTCTGCGTCGTAACCAGATTCAAGGATTCACCATGATCCCCAATGACGACCAACAACAAATCCGCGACATGGCCCGGGACTTTGCCCAGGAACGGCTCAAACCCTTCGCCGCCGAGTGGGACCGCGAACACCGCTTCCCCAAGGAAGCCATCGGCGAGATGGCCGGGCTGGGCTTCTTCGGCATGCTGGTGCCGGAGCAGTGGGGCGGATGCGACACCGGTTACCTGGCCTACGCCATGGCGCTGGAAGAAATCGCCGCCGGCGATGGCGCCTGTTCGACCATCATGAGCGTGCACAACTCCGTGGGTTGTGTGCCGATCCTCAACTACGGCAACGACGAGCAGAAGGAGCGCTTCCTCAAGCCGTTGGCCAGCGGCGCGATGCTCGGCGCTTTTGCCCTGACCGAGCCCCAGGCGGGTTCCGACGCCAGCGGCCTGAAAACCCGTGCGCGTCTGGAAGGCGACCACTACGTGCTCAACGGCTGCAAGCAGTTCATCACCTCCGGGCAGAATGCCGGGGTAGTGATTGTGTTTGCGGTGACCGATCCGAACGCCGGCAAACGTGGCATCAGCGCGTTTATCGTACCGACCGATTCGCCGGGCTATAAAGTCGCGCGGATCGAGGACAAACTCGGCCAGCACGCCTCCGACACCTGCCAGATCCTCTTCGAAGACGTGAAGGTGCCGGTGGCCAACCGTTTGGGCGAGGAGGGCGAAGGCTACAGGATCGCCCTGGCCAACCTGGAAGGTGGCCGCGTCGGCATCGCCTCGCAATCGGTGGGCATGGCCCGTGCCGCGTTTGAAGCGGCTCGCGACTACGCCCGTGAGCGCGAGAGTTTCGGCAAGCCGATCATCGAGCATCAGGCCGTGGCGTTCCGCCTGGCGGACATGGCCACCCAGATCGCCGTGGCGCGGCAAATGGTGCACTACGCCGCGGCCCTGCGCGACAGCGGCAAGCCGGCCCTGGTCGAGGCATCGATGGCCAAGTTGTTCGCCTCGGAAATGGCCGAGAAGGTATGCTCCTCGGCGCTGCAAACCCTCGGCGGTTATGGTTACCTCAACGACTTCCCGCTGGAGCGAATCTACCGCGACGTGCGGGTGTGCCAGATCTACGAAGGCACCAGCGACATTCAGCGCATGGTCATCTCGCGCAACCTATAAAAAGCAGACCCCTGTAGGAGTTGCCGCAGGCTGCGATCTTTTGACGTTGATTTTAAAGATCAAAAGATCGCAGCCTGCGGCAGCTCCTACAAGGGATCTGGCCTTATGTGAAACAGGAGTTGTTTATGAGCTACGAAACGATTTTGCTGGAAACCCACGGCCGCGTTGGCCTGATCACCCTCAACCGCCCTCAGGCGTTGAACGCGTTGAACGCGCAGATCGTCAGCGAACTGAACCAGGCCCTCGATGGTTTCGAGGCGGATGCGAACATCGGCTGTATCGTCCTGACCGGTTCGAAAAAGGCGTTTGCCGCGGGTGCCGACATCAAGGAAATGGCCGAGCTGACCTACCCGCAGATCTACCTCGACGACCTGTTCAGCGACAGCGACCGCGTCGCCAACCGCCGCAAGCCGATCATCGCGGCAGTCAACGGCTTTGCCCTGGGTGGCGGTTGTGAGCTGGCGCTGATGTGCGACTTCATCCTGGCCGGCGACAACGCCAGATTCGGCCAGCCGGAAATCAACCTGGGCGTGTTGCCGGGCATGGGCGGCACCCAACGCCTGACCCGCGCTGTGGGCAAGGCCAAGGCCATGGAAATGTGCCTGAGCGGGCGTTTGATCGATGCCGTGGAAGCGGAGCGTTGCGGCATCGTGGCGCGGATCGTGCCAAGCGATGAGCTGCTGGACGAAGCGCTGAAAGTCGCGGCGTTGATCGCCAAAAAGTCGCTGCCGATTGCGATGATGGTCAAGGAAAGCGTCAACCGTGCCTTTGAAGTGAGCCTGTCCGAAGGCGTGCGCTTTGAGCGTCGGGTGTTCCATGCGGCGTTTGCGACGCAGGATCAGAAGGAAGGCATGGCGGCGTTCATTGCCAAGCGTGAGGCGCAGTTCGTCGGTAAGTAATGCGGCGTATTTGCTGACGCCTTCGCGAGCAAGCCCGCTCCCACAAAGGGATCTCATAAACGCCGGGATCCAGTGTGGGAGCGGGCTTGCTCGCGAAGCTTTTGATTTTTACCGGGTCAAACCAGATAGTTCTTCAGTTCACGGGCAATCACCATCCGCTGAATCTCGCTCGAGCCTTCGTAGATCTGCGTGATCCGCGCATCCCGGTAGTACTTCTCCACCGGGTAGTCTTCCAGATACCCGTACCCGCCATGAATCTGAATCGCGGACGAACAGACCTTTTCCGCCATTTCCGACGCAAACAGCTTGGCCTGTGATGCCTCCGACAGGCAGGGCTTTCCAGCTGTGCGCAGGCGCGCAGCGTGCAGGATCATCAACCGTGCGGCGTTCAGTTGCATGTGCATGTCGGCCAGCAGGTTGGCGATGCTCTGGTGCTCATTGATCGTCTTGCCAAATTGCACCCGGTCACGGGAATAGGCCAGCGCCGCTTCGAACGCCGCGCGGGCGATGCCCAGCGCCTGGGCGGCGATGCCGATGCGGCCGCCTTCGAGGTTGGACAGGGCGATGGCCAGGCCTTTGCCGCGTTCACCCAGCAGATTGGCTTCGGGGATGGCGCAGTTGTTCAGGGTGACGGCGCAGGTGTCGGACGCGCGGATACCCATTTTGTGTTCAGTGCGGTCAACGATAAAACCGGCGGTATCGGTCGGTACCAGGAACGCCGAGATGCCACGTTTGCCCAGGTCCGGATCGGTCACGGCAAATACAATCGCCAGCTTGGCGCGCTTGCCGTTGCTGACGAATTGCTTGGCGCCGTTGATCACCCATTGGCCGTTGCGCAGTTCGGCGCGGGTGCGCAGGTTGTGCGCTTCGGAACCGGCCTGGGGTTCGGTCAGGCAGAAGCAGCCAATGACCTTTCCGCTGGCCAGGTCCGCCAGCCAGGTCTGTTTCTGTTCTTCGCTGCCGTAGTTGAGCACCGGCCCGCAGCCCACGGAGTTGTGGATGCTCATGAAAGCGCCGGTAGCGCCGTCGCCGGCGGAAATCTCTTCTACCGCCAGTGCATAGGCCACGTAGTCGACATAGGTGCCACCCCATTCCTCGGGGACCACCATGCCCAGCAGGCCCAGCTCACCCATCTTCGCCACCAGACCGTCATCGATCCAGCCGGCCTTTTCCCAGGCCTGGGCATGGGGCGCGATTTCGCCACGGGCAAAATCCCGGGCCATGTCGCGGATCATCACTTGCTCTTCGCTCAATTCGATATCGTGCATGGCTCAGCCCTCGTTCCGGTCAAATCCGCTGAAGAAACTCGCCACGTGTTCGGCGTCCAGCGCCTGGAGGGTGGGCGGGTTCCAGCGTGGTGTCTTGTCTTTGTCGATCAGCAAGGCGCGCACGCCTTCGATCAGGTCACCGCGCTCGAACCACTGGCGGTCCAGGTGCAGCTCAAGGGCGAAACATTGTTCAAGGGGCAGTTCGCGTCCGCGACGGAGCATTTCCAGGGTGACGCCCATGGCCAGCGGCGAACGGGTTTCCAGCAGGTCGGCGGTGGTGACGGCCCACGCATGGCTGTCGGCGACCGAGACCTGGCGCAGTTGCTCCACAATACTCGGCACGTCGGGTTGGGCGAAGAAGTGGTCGATGGCCGGGCGCAAAGTCGCCAGTGGCGCATCAGGCAGTTGCTGCACGCCGAGTTTTGCCAGCAAGCTTTGCAGATCCTTGAGTGGTGTGTCGTGCCATTCGAGCTGGTCGAGTTTTTCGTCCAGCGTGCCCAGTTTGTCGCTTTCGAGGTACCAGTCGGCCAGGCCGCAATACAGCGCATCGGCGGCGCGAATCTGCACGCCGCTGACGCCCAGGTAAATCCCCAGTTCACCGGGGATGCGCGGCAGGAAGTAGCTGCCGCCGACGTCGGGGAAATAGCCGATACCGACTTCCGGCATGGCCAGGCGGCTTTTCTCGGTGACCACCCGCAGGTCCGCGCCTTGCACCAGGCCCATGCCGCCGCCGAGGACAAAACCGTCCATCAGGGCCAGCACCGGTTTGCGGTAATGGTGGATCGCCAGGTCAAGGGCGTATTCCTCGACGAAGAAATCTTCGTGCAGGGTGTCGCCGCTTTTGAAGCTGTCATGCAGCGAACGAATGTCGCCGCCGGCGCAGAAGGCTTTTTCGCCGGCACCGCGCAGGACCACGGCATACACTTGCGGGTCGTGGGCCCAGGCGTCGAGCTGGCGGTGCAGGTTGCGCACCATGTCCAGGGTCAGGGCATTGAGGCCGGCGGGGCGGTTGAGGGTCAGGTGACCGATGTGGTTGCGAACCTCGGCCAGCACTTCGTTTTGCATGGCATCCATGGACAGCGGCCCATTCGATGTAACCTGAGCAGTCATCACTAACTCCCTGCTTTTATTGTTCTTTATCGAGATGCTCGCGCGCGAGCGATGGCGGATCGTAACAGTGCAAATTTGCCGTGTACAAGCCGGATAAGTGCAGGTCATCTGTGCATTTTTGCATGTAGATGTCCGGCATTGTTACAGCGTAGACCACGGTGGATTCAGACAAACGCCGCGAGCAGATCCTCTTCGAAGGCCTTCTGCGCATCCCCGGCCACCTGCGCCCGGTGCCGGGCCAGGTGAAACGCGACGTCGAAACTCATGTCGCTGCGCACCGACCGCAGCAATCCCTTGTCTTCCCAGGTGCGGGCAAAGTGGCTGGGCAGATAACCGATATGCTTGCCGGACAGGATGAAGGCGAGGGTGCCTTCGACCTGTTCCGAACGGGCCGAACACCGCTCGCCCTGAAAGGGCTCGTCACTGCGCAGGAAACGGTAGGGGTGACCAACCCGGTCGCTGGCCTGCAGGTCCTGATCGTCCGGGTTTGCGTTGGTGAACAGCGGATGGCCGGGAGCGCAATACAGGTGCTGGGTTTCAATGAACAGTTCGCGGTAGTCAAACGCGCTTTGCACCTGCGAGAAGTAGCCGATGGCCAGGTCCAGCCGCTGTTGCAGCAGCAAGCGCTCCATCTCGCCGGGCATGGCGCTGATCAGCTCGATGCGCACCGATTCGTCCCGTTCACGAAAACGCCGGATCGCCTCGGCCACCCGCTGCAGCACCGATTGATCCAGCGCCTCGGACAGGCCCAGGCGCACTTCGCCGATCAAGCGCCCGGCTACGCCGTTGGATTGATGGCGGAAGGCTTCGATGGACTGGAACAAGCCACGGGTCGCGCTGAGGAGTTGTTCGCCCTTGGGCGTGAGCCTGAACCCGCCTTTACCGCGACTGCACAGTCGATAGCCGAGGCGGGTTTCCAGCTTGGCCATCTGCTGGCTGATGCTCGACTGGCTCAACCCCAGCTGGCCCTGGGCGGCGCTGAATCCGCCGCACTCCACCACGCTGACAAACAGACGCAACAGGTGCAGGTCCAGATCATGCAGTTGGCCGAGCATCAAACATTACTCCGTCATAAAGTCAGGTTAATTAACTTGATATTTCACCAATGTAACCGACGACGCATCCTGCAACCACTTCCTCCGGTCAGGTGTTCGTCATGGCTCCCATGTTCAAGCTGTGTTTACCCGCGTTATTCCTTGCCATGGCCGCATCGGCCCAGGCCGAGGACAAGGTGGTCAATCTGTACAGTTGGGCCGATTACGTCGCCCCCGAAACCCTGCAACGGTTCGAGGAGGAAACCGGCATCCATGTGCGCTACGACACCTTTGACTCTTCGGAAGTACTGGAGACCAAATTGCTCACCGGCGGCAGCGGTTATGACGTGGTGGTGCCGTCCTCCAGCGTACTGGCGCGGGGGCTTGCGGCCGGGGCGTTGAAACCGATTCCCCACGAAGGCCTCAAGGGTTACGCCAACCTCGATCCGGATTTGCTGGAAAAGCTCGCCGCCGTCGATCCCGGCAACCGCTACGGTGTGCCTTATACCTGGGGCACCCTGGGTTTGGGCATGAACGTCGAGGCGCTCAAGCAGCGCTTGCCGGACGTACCGCTCAACAGCCTGGATCTGCTGTTCAAGCCCGAGTACGCGAGCAAGTTGAAGGATTGCGGCATCGCCATTCTCGATTCGCCCCAGGAGGTGATCGGGCTCGCTCTGCATTACCTGGGTAAAGATCCCTACAGCACCGACAAGAACGATCTGTCAGCCGCCGAGGCATTGTTGCATCAGCTGCAGCCTAACGTGCTGTACGTCGCCACCGGGCGGCAGATCAGCGACCTGGCCAATGGCAGCGTGTGCCTGGCATTGACCTACAACGGAGACGCGAGCATGGCCGCCGACCAGGCACGCAAGGCCAGCAAACCCTATGAAATTGCCTACCGGATTCCCAGGGAGGGCACCCTCGTCTGGCAGGACAACCTGGCGATTCCCATGGACGCGCCGCACCCCGAAGCCGCCCGTGCCTTTATCGAGTTCATGTTGCGCCCCGAGTCCGTGGCGGCACTGACCAACACCCTGTTCTTCGCCACGGCGAACCAGGCCGCCACGCGGCTGGTGGATGAAGCGGTGCGCACCGATCCGGACATCTACCCCCTGGCTGATGTACGTGAGCGGCTGTACGCCGATCGCAGCATGAACCTCAAGGACCTGCGTCAGCGCACCCGCCTGTGGACCACTTTCCGTAGTCGCCAATAACAATAAAGGAGCCTTCAATGGACGTCCCGATGCAGAACGATCAAGCCCTTACCCGTGACAGCCTCTATGGCACGGCCGCCGAAAGCACTTACGCCGGTATCACCAGTTTCATGCGTCGCCGCTACAGTCGTGACTTGCGCGGGGTCGACGTGGCGGTCAGCGGTGTGCCGTTCGACACCGCCACCAGCAACCGCCCCGGCGCACGCTTCGGACCACGGGGCATTCGCGCCGCCTCCGCCGGGATCGCCTGGGAACGGCACTGGCCGTGGGCCTTCGATCCGTTCGACCATCTGGCGGTGATCGATTTTGGCGATTGCAAATTCGATTACGGTTCGCCGCAATCGACGCCGGAATGCATCGAGGCCCACGCCGAGCACATCCTCAACGCCGGCACGGCCATGCTGACCTTTGGCGGCGACCACTTCATCACTTATCCGCTGCTCAAGGCCCATGCCCGCAAGCACGGGGCATTGTCGCTGATCCACTTCGACGCCCACAGCGACACCTGGCCGGACGAAGAGGGCAAGCGCATCGACCACGGCACCATGTTCTGGCACGCAGCCAGGGAAGGGCTGGTCGACCCGTCGCGCTCGGTGCAAATCGGTTTGCGCACCACCAATGACGATCATCAGGGCTTTCAAGTGCTGGACGCACGGCAAGTGCATCGCCGTGGCTGCGAAGCGATTGTCGAGGCGATTCGCGCGCGGGTCGGCGACAACCCGGTGTACCTGACGTTTGACATCGACTGCCTAGATCCGGCGTTCGCGCCTGGCACTGGAACGCCAGTATGCGGCGGCTTGAGCACGGTGCAGGCGCTGGAGATCCTCGGCGGATTACGCGGGATCAATCTGGTGGGCATGGACGTGGTGGAAGTGGCGCCGGCCTATGACAGTGCGGAGATCACCTCACTGGCGGCCGCGACGCTGGCGATGGAGATGTTGTGTCTGTATGCGGCCAGGCATAAGGTCGATAAGTAGTACAGGGTCGAAATGTGGGAGCGGGCTTGCTCGCGAAAGCGGTGTGTCATTCAACAACCATGTCGACTGATACGACGCCTTCGCGAGCAAGTCGGATCGCCGCACCGCCGCTCCCACAGTTTGGATTGGTGTCAGGCGACTGGAACGATTGGCAGGTCGAGGACCTGACCACCACTGAACCGCGCGAACGAACCGGCAATGGATTCGTGCGGCACGCCTTGGGCCACCTCGCTGACACCGTCCAGCCGTGCCACCTGCTCAGCACTCAACTGCACATTCAGCGCGCCCAACGTGGCGTCCAGTTGTTCACGTGTCCGCGAACCCAGGATCGGAATCAGCGCCGTGGTCGAGCGGCTGGCCTTTTCTCGCAACCAGGCAATCGCCACGTGGGTCGGGCTGGCGTCGAGTTCGGCGGCGACGTCGATCAAGGTGTCGAGCAGGGCGGTTTCGCGGGCGCTTTTTTCAGCATGAATCAGCACGCCGAGCTTGTTCGCGCGGTTGTCGCCTTCGCTGTTGCGATATTTACCGGTCAGGAAGCCACCACCCAGCGGCGACCACAGCGTCGCGGCCAGGCCAAGGGCTTCGGCCATCGGCAGTTGCTCGCGCTCGGCGGTGCGTTCGGCGAGGCTGTACTCGACCTGGATCGCAGCGATCGGCGCAAAACCACGGACTTCAGCCAGCAGGTCGGCGCGGGCGATGCGCCACGCGGGGAAGTTCGACAGCCCGGCATAGTGGATCTTGCCGGCACTGACCAGGTCGTCGAAACCGCGCAGGATCTCTTCCATGGGGGTGACGCCGTCGCTCATGTGGGCCCAGAACAGGTCGATGTGATCGGTCTTCAGCCGTTTCAGGCTCTCTTCGACGGCGCGCACCATGTTCTTGCGGCTGTTGCCCGTGTGGGAAATACCGGCCGCCGGTGTAGTCCCCAGGGTGTATTTGGTGGCGATGACCAGGCTATCCCGTTCGCTATTGATGAATTCGCTGAGCATGGCCTCGGACTGCCCGCCCTGATAACCATTGGCGGTATCGATGAAGTTGCCGCCGGCTTCCAGGTAACCATCAAAAATGCGCCTGGCTTCGTCACGCTCGGCACCATGGCCCCAGCCGGTACCGAAATTGCCGGCGCCCAGGGCCAGTTCGGACACTCTCAAGCCGGTTTTACGACCGAATACTTTGTAATGCATGGGATAGCTCCAGAGGGATGACGGCAGGATTTATAAATGATGCATGACATGTATAAAATATGATGCTAATCATTTAAGTCGTCAAGGTGCATTTCTTTCCAGCACAAAACCGCCGATCGCCGGTCACGCCATCACTGCGCAATGGCATACTGCCGCCCATGACTTTCGAATCCCCCTTAAGCGCCTGGCAGCACGCGATCGAGCAAAAGGGCTTCGTCCAGGACGAGGCCCAGGAGCATGCCGTGTGGGCGCTGCAAAAATGCCACGAAGCGCTGCATGAAGGCCGCTCTCCCGTTTGCGGCGTGTACCTGTGGGGGCCGGTGGGGCGGGGTAAAACCTGGTTGATGGACCAGTTCTACCAAAGCCTGCGAGTACCGGCGCGGCGCCAGCACTTTCACCACTTCATGGGCTGGGTGCACCAGCGTTCGTTTCAACTGACCGGCACCGCCGACCCGCTCAAGGCGTTGGCCCGCGAGTTGTCCGAAGCCGTGCGCGTGCTGTGTTTCGACGAGTTGTTCGTCAATGACATCGGCGACGCGATCATTCTCGGGCGCCTGTTCCAGGTGATGTTCGAGCAGGGTGTGGTGGTGGTCTGCACCTCCAACCTGCCGCCGGACCAGTTGTACGCCGACGGTTTCAATCGCGACCGTTTCATGCCCGCCATCGCCGCGATCAAGCAACACATGCAGGTGATCGCGGTGAATGGCGCAGAAGACCATCGCCTGCATCCGGGGGCCGTTTCGCAGCGCTATTGGGTGGCTGAACCAGGCAAGCCCGGTGCGCTGGGTGAGGTGTTCCAGACGTTGAGCGACGGCCAGTGGGCATCGTGCGAGCCGGTCCCGGTCGGTTACCGCTCGCTGGAAGTGGTCAAGGCCAGCCCGACCGTGCTCTGGACCCGCTACGCCGCGCTGTGCGAGCAACCCTTCGCGGCCATGGATTTCATCGCCCTGTGCGATACCTACGACGCTATTCTGTTGGGGGATGTACCCAACCTCAGCGCGCAAAAACGTGCCGGGCGCATCGCCCGCGGTACCGAGGACGGTGTCGAGCGGGTGGAAGCGGGGGACCGCGAGCTGCCACAATTATCGGTGCATGACGACGGCGTAAGACGTTTCATCGCGCTGGTGGACGAGTGCTACGACCGCAAGGTGCCGCTGTACCTTGAGGCACAAGTGCCGATGGCAGCGCTTTATACCGAGGGTTATCTGGAATTCCCGTTCCGCCGCACCCTCAGTCGATTGCAGGAAATGCAGTTGCAACGGTTTGCCGACCTCTGATCGGGAGCAGCACACATGAATCAGCCCCTGTCGCACCACCTGCTGACCATGGCTTATCAGAATGCCTGGGCCAACCACCGACTGGCCAAGGCTTGGAGGCAGTTGAGCCCGCAGGAGTTGATCGCCGCCCGGGTCAGCTTCTTCCCCAGCATCCGCGCAACCCTCAACCACATCCTCACTTGCGACTGGTTTTATGTGGATGCGCTGGAGCGCGAAATGCGCGGCGACGATCCGCATCCCGATTGCCGGGTGTTTTTCAAGGAAGACGAACCCTGCCTCATCGCGGCGGACCTTGTTCGTGAACAGGCCCATGTCGACCGCCGATTGATCGCTTACTGCGAGCAGCTGCGCGACGCCAGCCTTGGCAAAATCGTGACCATCGCCCGCGACACACCGCAACACGACAGCCGTTTGCGCCTGCTGTCCCATTTGTTCGAACACCAGATCCATCATCGCGGTCAGGTTCACGCCATGCTCAGCGGCACTTCGGTCAAGCCACCGCAACTCGACGAGTTTTTCTGCGCCGGCGAGTCGCACTTGCGGGCCGAGGATTTTGCCGAGCTGGGGTGGACGGAAGCATTGATCTGGGGCGTTTGAACGCCAAAGAATTGCGCGGTGGTGATTGTAGATACCCGGGTGCTCGCGCTATGGTCCGCCGGTACTTCAGCGTGAAATACAGGCTGGGGGCTACTTCATGTGTGATCGAGGATGGAAATGGACTCCGCAGAAATTCTTGTGCTTCAGGCCAGCTACACCAATCCGGTGCATGCCGAGGCTATTTGTCTGGTGTTGAACCACTACGCCGAGGACCCGATGGGCGGCGGCCAGCCGTTGCCGGCCCATGTACTGGAGCAACTCCCGGCAGAGCTTGCCAGGCGTCCCCACGCTTTCAGTGTGCTGGCCTTTGTCGGGGGCGAGCCGGCCGGGCTGGTCAATTGCTTCGAGGGGTTCTCGACCTTTGCCTGCCGGCCGTTGGTCAATGTGCACGACGTGTCGGTGGTGAAAAAATTTCGCGGCTTGGGCTTGAGTCAGAAGATGCTGCAAAAGGTCGAGGACATCGCCCGTCAGCGTGGCTGCTGCAAGCTCACCCTGGAAGTGCTGGAAGGCAATGCAGTGGCGCAGGGCTCGTATGAAAAAGCCGGTTTCGCCGCCGGCATGTTCGACCCGGCCCATGGACGCATGCTGTTCTGGACCAAGAGCCTCTAACTCGACAGAGCGTTTTTTTGGTTGCACTCCCTTGTGGGAGCTGGCCTGCCAGCGATGGTCGTTAACGATAACGCGTTTGGACTGGATGAACGCGGCGCGCTTGAGTCCATCGCCAGCAGGCTGGCTCCTACAGTTTCAGCGTGGGCTTGGCCCCTTGTGGGAGCTGGCTTGCCAGCGATGGTCGTTAACGATTACGCGTTTGGGCTGGTTAAACGCGGCGCACTTGAGTTCATCGCCAGCAAGCTGGCTCCTACAGTTTTAGCGTGGGCATGGCCCCTTGTGGGAGCTGGCCTGCCAGCGATGGTCGTTAACGATTACGCGTTTGGACCGGATGAACGCGGCGCGCTTGAGTCCATCGCCAGCAGGCTGGCTCCTACAGTTTCAGCGTGGGCTTGGCCCCTTGTGGGAGCTGGCTTGCCAGCGATGGTCGTTAACGATTACGCGTTTGGGCTGGTTAAACGCGGCGCACTTGAGTCCATCGCCAGCAAGCTGGCTCCTATAGTTTTAGCGTGGGCACGGTCCTTTGTGGGAGCTGGCTTGCCAGCGATGGTCGTTAACGATTACGCGTTTGGACCGGATGAACGCGGCGCGCTTGAGTCCATCGCCAGCAGGCTGGCTCCTACAGTTTTCCGGGTATGCGTGAAGAACCCAAAAAAAGGGCATCCATCAGGACGCCCAAACGGTCTTCTGCGACTGTAGAGCCGCAGTCAGAGGATCATTTCGGTCTGTAGGTTTCCGTCATTTGTGCGGTTTGATCGTCAGGCACCCGTAGTTCGGTGCTCTGGATCGGATGGCCGAGGGCTGCTTGCTGGGTCAGTCGCAGACTTTCGAAGTAATAGCGCATGCGTTCGGCTCCACCTTCGGCGAATGCGCTGGTCGAACCCAGCGCCATCAGGCCGGCGAGGATCGCGGCGGTGCGTTTCATGGTATGCCTCCCACTAAAGATGTCGGATGCCTTTCGTCCATGAATCAATGAAGCAGTGTCGAAATGGCATTATCCGCCGATTCGCTTAAATGGGAATTAACTTCACCGCTGGCCTTACCATGAAAAAGGGGCCGCAAGCGGCCCCTGAAAGGATTACTGCTGAACGACCGCGGGTGACGTTTTCGGCTTCATCAGGCTGAAGTCGATCAACGCGCGCTGCTCGCGCTCATAGGGGTTGCCGATCATCAATGGCCGGGGCTTGAAACTGTCGCTGACCAGACTCTTGCTGCGATCGAGTTCGTCGAAGCTCAGGCCTGCCAGATCGGCCCAGGTGTGGATCAGGTGCGAGCTGCTGTAAGGACGCGACAGATCGCCGGCGAGGTTCCAGTCATGGCTTGCCCGCCATTTCGGTGAAGCCCAGGCCATGAACGGAATGGTGTACATCGGTGCCGTCGGCTTGTTCTCGTTACGCCCCAAGGTGTTGTGACCTGCGGAATCGAACACGTCTTCGCCATGGTCGGAGAGGTATAGCAGGAAGCCGTTCGGATCGGTTCTGGCGTAGTCCTTGATCAGGCTGGACACCACGAAGTCGTTGTACAGCACGGCGTTGTCATAGCTGTTGTACGTCGGCACCTGATCGTCACGTACGCCGGCCGGAATGCCATTGCGGTCCTGGAACTTGTCGAAGGTCGACGGGTAGCGGTACTGGTAGCTCATGTGCGTGCCGAGCAGATGCACGACGATGAGTTTACGCGGTGCCCCGTCGGCCAGGGCCTTGTTGAACGGCTCGATCACGTCGCCGTCGTACTGCGCGGCGTTCTGGTTGCGGTTGTTGTTCAGGTACACCTGCTCGTCGGCCTGTTCGGAGAAGGTCGTGAGCATGGTGTTGCGCTTTGTCATGGTCTGCTGGTTGGTGATCCAGAAGGTTTTGTAACCGGCCTGTTTCATCATGCTGACCAGCGATGGCGTCGACAGGTACAGGTCCGGGTTTTCTTCGTCGGCGAAGGTCAGGACCTGTTGCAGCGCTTCAATGGTGTAGGGGCGCGGGGTGATGACGTTGTCGAAAACGTCCAGTTGATCCTTGAGCTTGTCCAGTTCCGGCGTGGTTTGCCGTGGGTAACCGTACAGGCTCATGCGCTGACGGTTGGTGGACTCGCCGATCACCAGCACCAGGGTCGCAGGCGTGTTGGCCATGGCGTCCTTGAGGTTGTGCAGCGGTGCAATCCTGCTGGCGCTGTTGAGCATGTCCTGCATGCCGGCCAGGGTTTCCAGATAACGGTGATAGGCCACGGCCATCTGCCATGGCACCGCCGGCTCGATGCGGGTTTCGAACTTGTCGAAGCCTTCGGCGAAACTGCCGGTGCGCAAGGTTTGCTTGATCAGCGGATAACCGACCACCGCTACGACAATGCCCAGCGCCGCCACGATAGCCTTGCCACGGGGCAGGTACACCGGGCGCAGGCGAGTCCAAAGGAAATAGGCAAATGCGGTGTGGGCCAGGAACGCCGGGATCATCCACCAGGCAAAGTACTGGGTCATGTACTCGCCGGCTTCAGCCACGTTCGACTCGAACATGATGAAGATGACGCTCTGGGAAAATTCCTGCTGGTAAATGAAGAAGTAGCCCAGGCTCGCCATGGAACACGCCCACAGCACGATGCCGATCACGGCGGCCATGACACGGGTCTGTTTGGGGAACAGCAGCATCGGCACCAGCCAGATAGCGCTCATGACGAAGGCCTGGCGGAATCCGGAAAACCCGGAGGTGCCCGTCAGCTGGATCAACAGTTGGGTAATGCCGGAAAAGTACCAGAAGAATACAAACAGCCAGACGAATCCGGCCCAATCAAAACCTGCCGCAGTCGTTTTGCTGCGTTCGAACAAAGACATTCAGCGCTCCAGCCGAGAATTCACTACACCGCCGGGACTTGGAGATCGCGGACGACGAACGAGGGCCGCACGGAACCGGGCAGCCTGGAGCTTGTAATTATCGTGAGACAATTGTGAAAATTTCGTGAGTTGCCGGAGGCGGCAGGGCGTGAGCCGGTGCGGAAGCAGTGCAGACTGCTCCCGCTTGAGACGGGGGAATCAGGCGAGTGGGGCGCGTTGCACCGCAACCAGGGGTTGCGTCTGACCTGTTTGCAGCAGCAGTCGCAACTGCGCCAGCTCCTGTTTCAATTGATCGCGTTCGTCCTTCAACTGACGCAATTCATCGCGACGGATAGTGACGTAAAGGGTTTGTGCTGGCAGTGCGGTATGTACTGTGCCCATTGCTCACCTCGCAAATGGCGTGTCTCAACTGTAGAGCCGCGTCGAAATCAACGGCTGATCTACTATCGGCGCCAATTTTGATTTCTTTTGCTCCCGAAGGGAACTTTTTTATTTTTCATTGTCGTTGTGTCTTCGGTTTGATTCCCGACGTTATCCATCAGGATCGGGCACAATGCCCGGAAACTTCACGCCAACGCTCTGGACTAACCTCATGAGTCGCGTTGGGCTATAACCTTTGACACACTTTTTATTTGTAGTAGGGAGCATCAGCACATGCAACTCGGGATTATTGGACTGGGCCGCATGGGCGGCAATATTGCGCGGCGCCTGATGCTCAACGGGCACACCACCGTTGTTTACGACCGCAATACCGCCTTTGTCGAAGCCCTGTCCGCTGAGGGTTCCACCGGCGTCGCCGATCTGCCTGCGCTGGTCGCTGGCCTGGCCAGGCCGCGTGCGGTGTGGGTCATGCTGCCGGCAGGCGCGCCGACCGAAGAGACCATCGACACCCTGAGCAATTTGCTCGAAGCCGGCGACACCATCATCGACGGCGGCAACACCTTCTATAAGGACGATATCCGCCGGGCCAGGACCCTGTCGGAAAAGGGCCTGCATTACATCGACGTCGGTACATCCGGCGGCGTCTGGGGCCTGGAGCGTGGCTACTGCATGATGATCGGCGGCGATGCCGCGACCGTTACGCGTCTCGACCCGCTGTTTGCAACCCTGGCCCCGGGCATGGGTGACATCCCGCGTACCAAGGACCGCAAGTCCGACGACGATCGTGCCGAGCGTGGCTACATTCACGCCGGTCCCGCCGGCGCCGGGCATTTCGTGAAGATGATCCACAACGGCATCGAATACGGAATGATGCAGGCCTTCGCTGAAGGTTTCGACATCCTGCAAACCAAAAACAGCGAGAGCTTGCCAGCCGACCAGCGTTTCGACCTGAACGTCGCCGACATCGCCGAAGTCTGGCGTCGTGGCAGCGTGGTGTCCTCGTGGTTGCTCGACCTGACGGCCGACGCCCTGGCCAGTGATCCGAAGCTCGACGGTTTCTCCGGGTCGGTGGCCGACAGCGGTGAAGGCCGCTGGACCATCGAGGCGGCAATGGAGCAAGCGGTGCCGGTGCCGGTGCTGTCGAACTCGCTGTTTTCCCGCTACCGCTCGCGCGGCCAGGGCACCTTTGGCGACAAAGTTCTCTCGGCCCAGCGCTTCGGCTTCGGCGGCCACGTGGAGACCTCGAAAAAATGACCCACGTGATCCGCAGGAAATCCAAGGCTGAGCCTGCACCCGCGACGACGCTGTTTCTGTTTGGCGCCCATGGCGACCTGGTCAAGCGTCTGTTGGTGCCGGCGCTGTATAACCTCAAGCGCAACGGGCTGCTCGGGGATGGACTGCGGATCATCGGCGTTGACCACAACGCCATCAGCGATGAAGGTTTTGCGCAAAAGCTCGAAGACTTCATTCGCAACGAGATGGCTGGCAAGGGTGATCACACCCTTGATCCAGTGGTCTGGTCCAAACTTGCCAAAGGCATCAGCTACGTCCAGGGCGATTTCCTGGACGACAGCACTTATCAAGCGCTGGCGGCGAAAATCGCCGACAGCGGAACCGGCAATGCGGTGTTCTACCTGGCCACCGCGCCGCGTTTCTTCAGTGAGGTGGCGCGCCGACTCGGTGCCGCCGGCTTGCTGGAAGAGACCCCCGAGGCCTTCAGAAGGGTGGTGATCGAAAAACCCTTCGGCTCCGACCTGCAAACGGCTGAGGCCTTGAATGCCTGCCTGCTCAAGGTGATGACGGAAAAGCAGATCTACCGGATCGATCACTATCTGGGCAAAGAGACCGTACAGAACATTCTGGTCAGCCGGTTCTCCAACAGTCTGTTCGAAGCGTTCTGGAACAATCACTACATCGACCACGTGCAGATCACCGCCGCTGAAACCGTCGGCGTGGAAACCCGTGGCAGTTTTTATGAGCACACGGGCGCGCTGCGCGACATGGTGCCCAACCACCTGTTCCAGTTGCTGGCGATGGTGGCGATGGAACCTCCCGCCGCGTTCGGCGCCGATGCGGTGCGTGGCGAGAAAGCCAAGGTCGTCGGCGCGATCAGGCCCTGGACGGTCGAGGAGGCCCGCGCCAACTCGGTACGCGGTCAATACGCCGCGGGTGAAATCGACGGCAAGGCGCTGCCGGGCTATCGCCAGGAAGACAAGGTCGCACCCGACAGCAATACCGAAACCTATGTGGCCCTCAAGGTCATGATCGATAACTGGCGCTGGGTCGGGGTGCCGTTCTACCTGCGCACCGGCAAGCGCATGAGCGTGCGTGACACTGAGATCGTCATCTGTTTCAAGCCGGCGCCCTATGCTCAGTTTCGCGATACCGAGGTCGATGAACTGCAGCCGACTTATTTGCGCATTCAGATCCAGCCGAACGAAGGCATGTGGTTCGACCTGTTGGCCAAGCGTCCCGGTCAGGCCCTGAAAATGGACAACATCGAACTGGGGTTTGCCTACAAGGATTTTTTCGAGATGCAGCCGTCCACGGGCTACGAAACCCTGATCTACGATTGCCTGACCGGCGATCAGACGTTGTTCCAGCGCGCCGACAACATCGAAAACGGCTGGCGCGCCGTGCAGCCCTTCCTCGATGCCTGGCAGCAGGACGCCAGCGTGCAGAGCTATGCTGCCGGGGAAAACGGCCCGAAGGCCGGCGAAGAATTGCTCACCCGTGACGGTCGCGTCTGGCACCGACTCGGGTAATGTGGGAGCGAGCTTGCTCGCGAAAGCGGTCTGTCAGGCACTTGGATGTGAATGTGCCGACGCCATCGCGAGCAAGCTCGCTCCCACAGGGTTGGGGGCTACAGCCAGTAGCTCACCGCATAATGTCTGGCACCGCCTCGGGTAATGTGGGAGCGAGCTTGCTCGCGATAGCGGTCTGTCAGGCACTGGGATGTGAATGTGCCGCCGCCATCGCGAGCAAGCTCGCTCCTACAGGGATGCGGGGTTACAGCCAGTAACTCACCGCATACCAGCCCAATATCCCCATTACAACGGTGTACGGCAACGCCATCCAGACCATTCGCCCGTAAGACAGGCGCACCAGCGGTGCAATCGCCGAGGTGAGCAAGAACAGGAACGCCGCCTGGCCGTTGGGCGTCGCCACGCTTGGCAGGTTGGTGCCGGTGTTGATCGCAATGGCCAGCGTCTCGAAATGTTCGCGGGTCATCTCACCTGCCATGAATGCGCGCTTCACTTCGGTGATGTAAATAGTCGCGACGAACACGTTGTCACTGATGGCTGACAGCAGGCCGTTGGCAATGAACAGCATGCCCGGTTGTTGGTCCGCCGGCAGCGCGAGTACCCATTGGATCAACGGCGAGAACAATTGCTGGTCGTGAATCACCGCGACCACGGCGAAAAACACCACCAACAAGGCGGTAAACGGCATGGCGTCCTTGAACGCGGTGCCGAGGCGATGTTCGTCGGTGATGCCGGTAAACGCGGTGATCAATACGATCACCATCAAACCGATCAAGCCCACTTCGGCGATGTGAAACGCCAGCCCGGCGATCAGAATCAATGCGGCAGCGCCCTGTGCCAGAAGCGCGGCACGTTGGCGGGCGGTGCGCTCGGCATTGTCTTCGGCGGCGTAGTTGGCCAGCACGGCACGGACGTTATCCGGCAGCAGCGTGCCGTATCCGAACCAGCGCAGCTTTTCCAGCAGGACGCATGTCACCAGGCCTGCAACCAGTACCGGCAGGGATACCGGTGCAACCTTGATGAAGAATTCGTAGAAATGCCAACCCATTTCATGGCCGATCAGCAGGTTCTGCGGCTCGCCGACCAGCGTACACACACCGCCCAGTGCGGTGCCTACGGCACCGTGCATCAGCAGGCTGCGCAAAAAGGCGCGGAACTGTTCGAGATCGCCCTGATGCAGGGTGGGCAGATGTTTGTCGTCGCTGTACTCGCTGTCCTGGCGCGGGTCGTTACCCGAGGCGACGCGGTGATACACCGAGTAAAAGCCTACGGCGGCACTGATGATCACGGCGGTCACGGTCAAGGCATCGAGGAACGCCGACAGGAAGGCCGACAGGAAGCAGAACATCAGGGACAGCGCGGCCTTGGAGCGAACCCCCAACAGCAGGCGCGAGAACAGGTACAGCAGCAAGTCCTTCATGAAGTAGATACCGGCCACCATGAACATCAGCAGCAGGATCACCGGGAAGTTGTGCAGCAACTCGTCATACAGCGCCTGGGGCGTGGTCATCTTCAGCAGCAGGGCTTCGACCAACAACAGGCCGCCGGGCATCAACGGATAACACTTGAGCGCCATGGCCAGGGTGAAGATGAACTCCAGCACCAGCAGCCAGCCAGCCGCCACCGGGCCTGCGGTCCACATTACCAGGGCATTGAGAATCAGAAAGCCGACGATGCAGGCCTTGTACCAACGGGGCGAATGCCCGAGAAAGTTGTGCGCGAACGCCTGGGCCATTGAACCGGACATCGGCTGCTCCTTGTTTTAAGAAGCGCGCAAGTTGCCGCAAGCGGGTGAGAAGATCAAGCGCAGGAAAAATGCATGTGCCTACCCCTGATAGCGAGCGATGACCGCCTTGTAGTTTCCATGCAGTGAATAGCCGCCGACGACGATGTTTCCGTCGGCCTGCGCCGCGACACAGGTGGCGGTATCCAGGCTCGGGCCCAGGCGAGTACGTGTATAGCCGCTGCCTTTGCCGAAACGGCGATCGGGAAGGCCGTTGGGCAGGTATCGCCCGACAATGAAGTCTGCTTCGATGCCGCCGAAGGTTGCGCCCGCCGTCAGCACACCGCCATCGGGCTGTAACTGCGCGGTATTCCACTGGCAGCCTTTGTGGCCAATTACCAGACGTTGCGGCTGGCCTGCGTTGCAGTGGTTGTCGGGGCGGCCGTTGCTGTGCATCTTGAAAGTCAGGCAGTGCATCGGTTCGCGACTGCTGCCAAAACACAAGACGTCACCGTTGCTTTGCTGGACCACCTGACTGACCCGGGCGCCATACCCACGCGCCTTGAACGTCAGGAATCCATCCACGGCAAAACTGTCGTCGAGGCGGCCGTCGGCGTGGTAGCGCGCCAGCAAGCCTTCTTCAGGAAAGTTGATCGACCCACCCACTAGAACCCGGCCGTCACCTTGTACCGTCAGGCTGCTGAGCCAGGTATTCATCAGCAGGTGCCGGACCACCACAAAGCCACGGCCATTGAACGAGCAGTCCAGCGAGCCTTCGACATCCAGTCGTATCAACAGGCCCACGTGATCGGCCTGTTCGAAGTGATGGTTGGCCAGAATCAGGATCCGGCCGTCTCGCTGTACGCCCACATCGCAGGCTTCAGCGCCCGGCACACCGGGAGGCAGCCAGATATCGCGCATACCGAGGGACAGACCACCAGGCAATCGCACGACGCGGTGGCCATTATCGCCAAAGCTTCGAACCAGGCGCCCCTCTTGATCGAACAGTGCCAGACCCGGGAGCGTGCGGTGTGCGTTATCGTATTGCAGGCCGGCCAACAGGATATTGCCGTCGGGCATGACCAGAACCCTGGCGCCCATGGCTTCGAATCCGGGTTCGAATTGCCCGATGACGCTGCCTTGCCTGCCGAACGCAAGGTCTGCCGAACCATCCTCCAGCAAGCGGGCCAGACCAAAGCGGCTGCCCTCGGCCATGACGACCTTTGCCGCCACCAGCATACGGCCCCGGGCATCGATTGCGACGTCGTTGGCCATGCTGCAAAGGCTGTCGGCGAAATACACCTGGGTTTTACCGTTGCCTGCAAACGTCGTATCGAGAGTGCCGGCAGTGTTCCGGACGGCGGGGCGGGCAATGGCGGACTGGATTGGCATGAACCGCATCTCCTTGCGAGTCGTCCTTATCCAGAAGTTTGGGTGGCGACTTTATAAGAAGAATATTCAATCCCTGAATGGGGAGATGCACAACGGTATGAACTAACAGACGGAGAGTCGCTGTGTGCCACAACAGTGTCTTTTCGAACCAATGGCAAGCCTGCAAAGTATCAGGCGCACAAAAGCTCAAACTAACGGGGCAATGAGTGCGTATGGGCGAGAACCATCAGCCCAACTAAAAGACGGGGGAGGGCGCGGATTACTCCGGAGTAATCCGCAAAACGATTAGTGCGGCATCGACCACGACTGCAGTGTGTAACCTTCCTCGCTCAATTCGGCGCGGGCCTGTTCCAGCAACAGTTCGAGTTGTGCAGGATCGGAATAAGCACTGCTCGGGATCTGCTTGCGGCCAATGCGGGTGCTGGTGCGATCGATAACGGTCAGGCTGAGTTCGCCATTACCGTCTTGTGGAGCCCAGGCCACGCATTTGAATGGTTTGAATGCGCGGTCGGCAATCAGAAGTGCTTCGTTGATACGGAGCGGGGCGTTCATAGGGTCTTCTCTCTGTATGCCCAATCAAGTGATGTGCCGTCGGTTGGGCTTACCGTTCGGCTGGTTACTTGTACTGATGCCCGCAACCGGGGTCCGGGTCACACGCAATCAAAAGAAATTTCGACTTTATTTCATTGGCTCAAGAATGAGTCCGGCATTGAAAGCTGAATGAAAGGAAAGAGTCGTTAGGTAACTATCAAAGGCGTTTTTTATAACTGTATTTCTTTCAGTCCTATAGTCAAACGGTACAAGGGGCTGTCAAGTTCTTGCTAACGTTACAGTCAGGCCCGCCAAATGATTGTTTTTAATAAATTTTCTAAAATTTGGCGTCAAGGAACAGTCATGAGCGATGCGCCAGCTTCACGACGTCTATTAGTGGTGGACCCCTGTGACGATTGCTATCGTCTGCTCCCTGGACTGCGCGATATCGGTTGGGAGGTTGACAGCTGCACGCTGGAGCACGCCGCTGAGCGAACCTGTGACGTGGGCCTGATACGCCTGCAGCCGTATCACCTTGAGCACCCGGAGCCGGTCAAGGAGTTGATCAGCCGCAGTGGCGCAGAGTGGATAGCCGTACTCAACCAGGAAGTGCTGCGACTGAAAAATGTCGGCGACTTTGTCTGTGAGTGGTTTTTTGACTTTCATACCTTGCCATTCGATGTGTCCAGGGTTCAGGTAACGCTGGGCCGGGCATTTGGCATGGTGCGGTTGCGTGGGCAGGGTACGGTGCATGTTGACCAGTCCGAGCACGAATTGCTCGGCGACAGTAAACCTGTGCGTGAACTGCGAAAACTGTTGAGTAAACTGGCCCCGACCGAATCTCCGGTATTGATTCGCGGTGAAAGCGGCACTGGCAAGGAATTGGTCGCACGAACCCTGCATCGCCTGTCCCAGCGTCACAGCAAACCCTTCATCGCGATCAATTGTGGTGCGATTCCCGAACACTTGATCCAGTCCGAGTTGTTCGGTCATGAGAAAGGTGCGTTTACCGGCGCACATCAACGCAAGGTCGGACGAATAGAAGCCGCTAACGGTGGCACCCTGTTTCTCGACGAGATCGGTGACCTGCCGCTGGAGTTGCAGGCCAATCTGCTGCGGTTCCTCCAGGAAAAGCACATTGAGCGGGTGGGCGGCAGTCAGCCGATTCCGGTCGATGTGCGGGTGCTGGCGGCGACGAATGTCGACCTTGAAGCCGCTATCGCGAAGAAACGCTTTCGCGAAGACTTGTATTACCGCCTGAACGTACTGCAAGTGCTGACCGTTCCGCTGCGCGAGCGCCATGGCGACTTATCGATGCTGGCCAATCACTTTTCCCATTTCTACAGCCGTGAAACCGGACGTCGCCCCCGCAGTTTCAGCGAAGACGCCCTGATTGCCATGGGCAAACACGACTGGCCAGGCAATGTGCGTGAACTGGCCAATCGCGTACGTCGCGGACTGGTATTGGCCGAAGGCCGGCAGATCGAGGCTCGTGACCTGGGGTTGATCAGTCAACACGCAATTGCCGCGCCGATGGGCACCCTCGAAGAATACAAGACCCGGGCCGAACGCCAGGCGTTGTGCGATGTATTGAGCCGTCACAGCGATAACCTGAGTGTCGCCGCCAAAGTATTGGGCGTGTCGCGCCCGACTTTCTACCGGTTGTTGCACAAGCATCAGATTCGTTGAACTCCTGCTTCAAACAAAAAGACCGCTGCAATGGAAATTGGGGGCGCGGCGCGCTTGAGTCCATCGCCAGCTGGCTCCTACAGTTTCAGCGTGGGCATGGCCCCTTGTGGGAGCTGGCTTGTCGGGTCGCCGCATCGCAGCGATGGTCGTTAACGATAACGCGTGTGAGCTGGATAAACGCGGCGCGCTTGAGCCCATCGCCAGCAAGCTGGCTCCTACAGTTTTAACGTGGGCAGGGCCCCTTGTGGGAGCTGGCTTGTCGGGTCGCCGCATCGCAGCGATGGTCGTTAACGATAACGCGTGTGATCTGGATAAACGCGGCGCGCTTGAGCCCATCGCCAGCAAGCTGGCTCCTACAGTTTCCCTGGATTGCGTGAAGAGCCTGGTCAGAAGTAGTAAGGGAATTTCAGGCTGAACTGGAAGTCGGGGGCGTCATCCGTCATGCCAATGGACAGGTTGGGTACGATGGTCAGTCTGTCGGTGGCCGCAATGGTCATGCCGATGTTGAAGTAACCGGCGTTGGCATCGCTGGACACCACCGATTGCCAATCCCCGCCATCTTCCTTGAGCTGGCTTTTGCGTTGCACCAGGTCAGAGACCGAGAACGACATGCTCATCTTTTCGTTCAAGGCGAACGCAATACCGGCGCCAATCTGGAAACTGTCGCCAATACGTACTTTGCCCGGCGTCTTGAGCGCCGGGTTGGAGCTGATGTCGTCGAAAGACTCCTCCAGGTTGTGCGTGTACGACAGGCTGCCGAACAGCACCGCCGGATCGAAGGTCTTGACCAGAGAGATCCCCGGCGTGATCGACCAGACGCCGTTACCGGTAGGCAAGGATTCAGGCACGGCCAGGTTGGAGTTTTCGTCTACCCGAACCAGCTTGATGCCGAACGGGTCTTTGCCGGTCGGTGCCTTGACGCGCAAGGTCAACACGGCATCCGGCGTGTTGGCCGACTCGTCGAGGAATTTGTAGGCGATACCGAAGTTGACGTCGCCAATGGTCGGGTCTTGCTTGACGGTGTCTTCGGTCGTGACGTTGGCGGCACCGCTATTGCCGCCACCGGACTGGTACGTGGACTGGCGGTAGACCACCGGCACGTTCAGGTCGAACTGCCAGCGATTGTTGAAGTTGTAGCGGCCGGTGAGGTCCAGCGTCCAGGTGTCAGCCTTGATCCGGTCCAGGTTGATGGCACCGAGAAAGATCGAGTCCAGGGCGAGAAAACCGTTGAGGACCAGTTGGCGTGTATCGTACCTGGAGTAGGTTATCCCGGTTTCGACGCTGAACTTGCCACCGCCGAAGAACCCGCTGGCCTCGTCATACAGGTTTGAAACGCTTTGCGCCGGTTGTGAGTCATCGGCCAGCGATTGTCCATACGAACTGCCGCTGCCTCCGGCGGCCCCCCCTGAAGCCGCCGCGGCACCGGTGCCGGTGGCGACGTTTGGATTGCCCTTCAGGTCCGCTGGTGACTTGGCCAGGCGTTTGGGAGGGGGGGCAGCGGGCTGTTCTTCGACCTGGCGGACCCGTTGCTCAAGAACCGCCAGCGCTTTTTGCTGGACTTCGTATCGTTGTTTCAACTCCAGAAGCTCTCGTTTGAGAGCCACCAGTTCCGGGTCAGGTGCTGCCTGCACCATCGCCACCGGAAGTAGAGAGCACAAGCATATAGCTGCACGCAGTGATACCGATCGGTACATGAAAAAGCCGTCCATTTGTGCCCAATGGTCGTGACTTAGCGTAGCTCAATACCCCAAGGTCCGTAATGCAGTGAGTTGGTTCAGGTTGTAGCCCAATGCACCGGCACTCGGGCTTTTATTGTCGAGCACGACGTTGAGTCGAGTCATGTTGTTGACCACATTACTGTTGCCCAGCAACCGGGTGTCTTGAAGTAATCCGCCCTGGGCGACTTGTTGCAGGCTTGAGCCCTGGTTGTTGTTGGCAGTAATGGCCAGCTGAACACCGCCGCCGGTCGCGGACACGGAGACACTCCCTGCAGCATTGCTTCCGGTGATGGTTTGACCGGCTATCAGCGCCTGGCCCCGGCTTTGCACCGGCGCTGGGGCCGTGCTGGCCTCTTTGACGTTGATGGCGATTTTGTTGTTTGAGCGGTTGCCATCGCCTGCAGCCCGTGTGACCTGGGTAATGCCCTGAGAGGTGCTCAATCCGGCGCCACCGGTTACACGACCGGTACCCGAGTTGGGCGAACCGCCTTTACCGCTGTGTTTGATGGTTGATACGTAGAACTCGGGCTTGACCGTTTCGGCTTGAAGACGCATCGAGGTGGTTGCCCCGATCAGGTCACCACTGGCGTTGCGCCAGGTACTGCTCATGACAACACCGAAGCTGATGATCCGCCCCGGCATCACATACCGGCCACGCAACTCGGCCAGTTCCTGGTCCTTGATTTCGATGGGTCTGAACTCATCAGCAAAACCTGAAGTGGTCGCTGCCAGACAGGCAGTGACCACCCAATACGAGGTTTTCATTTGCTGCTCCCGGAGCATCCTGCCCCCTGTCATCTTATTGGCGATTAGAAGAAGTCGCTCTGTATGAAACCAAATTCCATCAATTCAGCATCTTTGACCGGGTTGAAATTATCCATCTTGTTCTTGGCAGTCAGCGGTTCCGGTGGACTGCGTAACGCATTGGTCTTGTCGTAACCGGCACCGATGATAGCGAAGACAATGCCATTCCAGCCTTTGACAAAATCATCATGGGAGTAGCGTTTGTGACCGAGCACCGGGTCACCGATGTAGACCCAGTTCTTGTCCGCCCGCTGCAACACTACAAAGTGCTTGTAGCCACGAGTTTCCATCAGTACGACCACCGGAATCGTCACGGCATCGAGTCTTTCAGGCGGGATCTTGTAACCCCGGGCGCGCATGCCGATGCTTTCTATGTAGCGCTTCATGTCCAGCATGGAAAAACCCTGGGTACGGACCAGGTCCTGGTCGGCGAAGACCAGCATGCCTTTGATGATGTGCTCCTCATCGACGTCGAGCCAATAGGCCTGGCGCAGGATCGTTGCCAGCGCGGCGGCGCCGCAGCTGAAATCGGTTTTCTGTTCGACGATGTCGCTGAACTTGCGCTCACGCAAACTCTGTACGTGCTTGTACACCAGCACGCCGCCCGGCAGGGCGGCAACCGGCATCTGTGCAGCCTGGGTCAGGCCTGACAGGCACAGCAGAACGAAAAGGGCCGTCTTACGCATGGACGATACGCCTTCAGACCAAGGAAAAGCGCCGTCGCCGGGGCTTTCATGGCGGTCGCGATTATGGGCATGATTTACAGCCTGCGGCGATGGACAGCGAGTTGCTTTGCTGGTTGCCGACGCCGGACGATACGTTGGCTCCGCCGTTGCCGGAGAAGTTGTTCATCGAACTCGTGATCGAAGCATTGTTGGTTACAGGAGGTCTCCAGCCTTCTGGCGTCATCACTTGTTGAGTGGTTATGCCGGACAGACCGAGTACACCCACGGGTACGAATTCAGTCCTGGCGTTGTTGGTGACGTTCAGCCCGGACGTGCTTTGGTTGGCCGCCGCCGCGGCTACTGCTACACGGCCGCCGGAAACGGCAATTGCCAGGTTGTTTTTCTGTTGGTTGAAGTCGCCGGTGGTCACGTTGATGCCGATGTTGCCGGAACCGCTGTTGCCCGCGTTATTGAGCGATGTGTTGTTGGTGTTGGAGTGGTTCCTGGCGGTGTTGCCGGTGCTCCTCTGAGTCGCGCTGGAGACGGTTACGGCGGAGCCGAAGATGAAGGCTTCGTCAGCCGTGGCGAGGGCGGCGGCGTTGTCTTGCTGGTTGCCGTTACCCGCTGCAACGTTGGCGCCCATGTTGCCGTTGGAGTTGTTCAGGGAGTTTTCGATTTTGGCGTCGTTTTGGGTACCCCGGTTCACTACTCTGCTGTCACTGCTTTCTTGCGAGTCCAGCACGGCGGCCCCGGCGCCTGAGGTAATCTGCAGAATCTGATCCAGCGACGGGCTATCAGGCTGTGGGTTGTTGCCCTGTCCATTGCCCTGCACGGGATCCGCCTGGGCTGCAAATGCCATCACTGCTGCCAGGGCGAAAGCCAGTGGTTTGAGAGCAGTTGTCGGGTTCATGGTGATTCTCCGTGCTCATTAGTTGGTCAAGTGTTGATACTTCCCCATTGGCACTGTGTCGGGGTCAGTCAGAGACCCGGATACTCAGGGTGTTAGCCATTCGGTTCCCCACCCCGGCACTCTGGTTCACCTGGATCACGCCCCGGCTACCGGTGAAGGCCTGGTCGCTTGTCACGACCTGGCGACTGCCGTTTGGGGTGCCAGTTGCTCCCGAGTTCGGTAGCAACGCCACGTTCTGTTGAGAAAGAGCACTGTCGTCGATGGCTTGTGGTGCAGCGCCGATGCTGATGCGCAGGGCGTTGGCCATCTGGTTGTTCGCCCCGGCACTCTGGTTGACGCCCAGTACGCCGTTGCCATTACTGAAAGAGGTGCCACCGATATTGGCCGTCGCATCCATCGACGGATTGGCTGGCGTGGTGATGCTCTGCCTGACGCTGGTGGTCGCCCCGGTTTCGGTTCCAATGGCGATCGCGCGGACGTTGGCCTGCTGCTGTTGATCACCCGCCGCCTGGTTGACGCTGAAGTTGCCTCGGTATTGGGTACCGGAATCCAGGAGGGTGGCGTTGTTCACCGAACTGACGCCCGAATCGGCCATCACGCTGGTGCCGCCGAGCAGGGCAAGTAACAGGGCAAATAACTGGGCAGGTAAAAAGGCAGGTAAAAAAAGGGAACGATCCATCTCATTGCCCCCCCGTTATTCTGCCCAGTGGACTGAGGCCGCTGCTCATGGCGCGGTTGATGGTTCCGGAAATGGTGCCGCCGCTGCCACCACCGTGGCCGACGGACATGCCGGGCAAACCGTTGGGGTTGGTGATGACATTCAGGCCGTGCATGCCGCCCGGGTTTTGCCCGAAGCTGTTATGAGGGGTCGTTCCGGTGGTTACCCCGGCGATGTCGGCGTCGCTGAGTTCGCCGGTGACGCGGGCAGAAGGGTTGGCGCTGATGGTGGCCGGGTTCGGATCCCTGCCGCCGCTGCGACCGATGAGCGTTGGGTGAACGGTACGGTCAAGCACGATGACACCGTTGCCTTCGGCTTGAACGTTTAAACTGAGAACAGTGCCAGTAGCGGTCGCGATCAGCAGGAGGCACATCAAGCCTTTTTTTTTGAATATCTCCACGACATTCATTCCTTCATTTGTAAGCTGGCCACGGTCAGCTGTGTGAGGAATACAGCGAAAGCTGTGCCGCCTTTTGAATATCGAGGTGATTCAATGGCTTACAGACTTGGTTCGGGAACCCTTTGTCGAGGGTGTACCAACGGTGAGACGAATCCCTGCGCTGGCAGCCCGTAATTGCGGACAAACCCCTCTGGAACAAGGGTTCTAGCGTTGTTGTAACAATGCCTTAACACCTCCGGCGAGCAAACGAGGAGGAGCGTTGAAATGGATGGTTTCAGGCAGGGAGGGTGTTTCAGGATCGGACACTATCCCCCCCGCCGCAGGGGGAAGATGGGGGAATTGCCCCAAACGCGGGTCAGGCGCCGAGCAATCGGGTCACGGCGTTCAGTGCCTGGATTCGGCGTTCTGCCCAATCTCCGTGCAGCACTTGAACCGGTTGTGCGTGGTGTTCAAGCCAGGCCAGGGTCTGCTCGAAAAATGCCTGGCGCTCACTCAATCGGGGCTGGCAACGCTGGCCGTCATCCGTCCACTCGACGTGCTCCGGTGACAGCAGCAGGTGCAAATCGTAATGCCGGGCCAGTAGCGTTTGTTCAATCCAGGCGGGGCAATCGCCAAACAGGGTCTGGCTCCAGAGAATATTGCTCAGCAGGTGCGTGTCGAGGATGAGCAAAGGTGGCTGTTGCGCCCGCGCCTGGTCTTCCCATGCCAATTGACCGCGGGCGATGGGCGTAATGTCGGCCAGCGTGGTGTCCCGCGGATTCTGCTCGATGAACCAGCGCACGTACTCGTCAACCAGCATCCCGCCGAAACGCTGTTGCAACTCGGCGGCCAACCAGCTTTTACCGCTGGATTCAGGGCCTGTGAGGACCAGGACTTTCATGCGCGCAATGCCGGGTCGGCACGCCATTCGCGCCAGCCCTGTACGGCGATGACGGCGAACAACCCGTACAGGGTGGCGGTCAGGTACAGGCCCTTATAGACGAACAACCCGACGAATATCACATCCAGAGCGATCCACAACGGCCAGCACTGGACACGTTTTTGCGCCATCCAGACCTGCGCCACCAGGCTGAACCCGGTCAGCGCCGCATCAAGCCAGGGCTGTGCAGCGTCGGTCCAGTGGGCCATGGCGGCTCCCAGCGACAGACTGCCGACGGCACCAATGACCAGGCTCAACACCACGGTTCGAGCGTCGAGGCGACTGACTTCGCGACCATGGGTCGTGTCGCCAACCCGTGTCCACTGCCACCAGCCGTAAAGCTGCAAGGCGGCATAGACAACTTGCAGCAGCATGTCGGAATACAGTTTCACCTCAAAAAAGATCCAACTGTAGAGCAGCACCATGACCAGGCCGATAGGCCAGCACCAGGGGTTCTGTTTGACCGTCAGCCAGACGGCAATGACACCGAGGGCGGCGGCAAACAGTTCAAGCCCGGACATGGAGATACCTTGGGGAAATCAAAGAGGGGCGGATTGTAACCGCCGATCGGACTTGTCTGATAGGATTTCGCCCCCCGCACGGGTAAAGCTGATTCAAGGTGGTTTTTTCACAGGATTTTAACGGTTCTGTGGTGATCCTTGATGCGCGGGAGACCTCAGCCAGGCTGATCGCAAAAAGCATTTGAAAAAATATTAACGGGGCATGCCGGCGCGCATAGCCCTTTGGGGGATTGATGGATCTTTGGACCGCCTTTCAGGCATTGATTCTTGGGGTTGTAGAAGGACTTACCGAGTTCCTGCCCATTTCCAGTACCGGCCACCAGATCATCGTGGCCGACTTGCTCGGCTTCGGGGGCGAGCGGGCGATGGCGTTTAACATCATCATTCAGTTGGGTGCCATCCTGGCGGTGGTGTGGGAGTTTCGACGCAAGATCCTCGACGTGGTCATCGGTCTGCCAACCCAGCCGGGCGCCCGGCGGTTTACCGCAAACCTGTTGATCGCGTTCTTGCCGGCCGTGGTGTTGGGCGTGATCTTCGCCGACCTGATCCACCATTACCTGTTTAATCCCATCACCGTGGCAACGGCGCTGGTCGTGGGCGGGATCGTCATGTTGTGGGCCGAGCGCCGCCAGCATGAAGTACACGCCGAATCCGTGGATGACATCACCTGGAAAGATGCCTTGAAAGTCGGCTTCACCCAATGCCTGGCGATGATCCCGGGGACTTCGCGGTCGGGCTCGACGATCATCGGCGGTTTGCTGTTCGGTCTGTCGCGCAAGACCGCTACCGAGTTCTCGTTCTTCCTGGCGATGCCCACCATGGTCGGCGCAGCGGTGTACTCGGGCTACAAGTACCGTGAACTGTTTGTCCCGGCGGATTTCCCGGTGTTCGCCATCGGCTTCGTCACGGCGTTCATTTTTGCGATGATTGCGGTCCGCGGGCTGCTCAAGTTCATCGCCAACCACAGCTATGCGGCGTTTGCCTGGTATCGCATTGTGTTCGGCCTGATCATCCTGGCGACCTGGCAGTTCGGCTGGGTCGACTGGAGTGCGGTCAAGCCGTGAGTGACTCAAGCTCGCGCAATAACCCCGGGCGCCAGCCCGGGGGACAGGTTCGCCATTCACGGCTGAAGTGGCTGGTGTTTGCAATCCTGTGCGCGTTGCCGCTGTCGGGTTCGGTGTCGTTATGGCTGCACGGGGTGTCGCTGATTCCCCTGGCGGCCTACGGCATTGTCAGCGTCGTGACGTTTTTTCTGTACTGGAGCGACAAGCGCAAGGCGCGCGCCAATCAATGGCGGACGCCGGAGAATGTCCTGCATGCGCTGGAGCTCGCCGGCGGCTGGCCCGGTGCATTGCTGGCCCAGCAGGCGTTTCGCCACAAAACCCGCAAAGTCTCGTTCCAGTTGGTGTTCTGGATCATCGTGCTGTTGCACCAGGTGTTCTGGATCGATCACCTGTTTCTCGGCGCACATTTGTTCGCCTTGACCCGATAAACAACGCCCTACAGCAACAGTCCGACTTGAGTGCGCTTGGGCAGTCTGCTCACCACTAATTGGTGGGAACGCTGCAGCAATCCCTGTAGTTCTTCGCCACCGAGCGGGTAGGGCGTTTGCATGATGATCCACTGGGCGCGGGCCAGATACGGCGCCGGGTGAATGCCCGGGCGGTCGCAGTGACCGAGAAACAGATCCTTGTCGACCTTGAAGGCCAGGGAATCACCCCTCAGGCCCTGCAAGGCGAACATCTTGTTCCCTGCAATCGAAAACACCCGCACACCTCCCCATTTGTAATCTTCCCGAGCACCGGGCAGGGCGAGGCAAAATTTCGCGACATCCTCTTCGCTCATCCGTCCAGTTTTCATATCAACCGTTCCCCACAGGCATTGAATGATTCGACCAGATGATCAATCCAGGCGCGTACCGCCGGCATCACCCCGCGTCGATGAGGATAGACCGCCTGCAACCAGCCACCGGGCAACGACCACTCAGGCAACAGCTGCACCAGGGAGCCGTTTTCCAGCTCCTGTTCGCAATACATCATGGGCAGCATCGTAAAGCCGATGCCGGAGAGGGTGCTGGCCTTGCGCACGATAAAGTCATCGATGCCCAGCCGGGCCTCGAGCGCGAGTTCACAACTCTTGCCCTTTTGATCCAGCAGGCGGATGTGCACCAGGCGGTCGGCTTCCAAGGCGCCGAGCACCGGCAGGTTTTTCAGATCTTCGGGGTGATTGATCTCACGACCTTTGAGGAAACCGGGGCTGGCGACCATCAGCATCTGCGCCTGACGCAGGCGGCGGGTGACCAGCAGCGGGTCTTCGTCGCCCAGCTCCCGCACACGCAGGGCAACATCAATGCCTTCGTTGACCAGGTCAACCCGGCGGTTGAGCAGCATGACCTCCAGCTGGACTTGCGGAAACCGTTCCAGAAAGTCGCTGATCACCCCCGGTAATATTTCGTGGGCCAACCCGACCGGGCAGGACACCCGCAAACGCCCGCGGGGTTCACTGGACATGCTGGCCACGGCCTCGTCGGCCATTTCCGCTTCCAGCAGCATCGCCTGGCAGTGCCTGAGGTAGCGTTCACCCACAGCGGTCAGTTTCAGCTGTCGCGTGGTGCGTTGCAGCAAGCGTGCACCCAGGCGTTCTTCCAGTTCGGCGATGCGCCGCGACAGTCGGGACTTGGGGATGCCCAGCAAGCGTCCGGCTGCCGCGAATCCCCCGGCTTCCACGACTTTGGCGAAGTAATACAGGTCGTTGAGGTCTTGCATGATGTGCATCCGACTGTTCTATCTGTGGAACGAACTATCGCATTGTTGCCGACTAATCAGCTATTGGTTTCGTCTGTAGGATTAGTCCCATCAGATCGCCCTTGTGGGCGATCCTCACTTGGAGATCCCACATGAAACTGCTGCACATCGATTCGAGCATCCTGGGCGACAACTCGGCTTCCCGTCAGTTGAGCGGTGATGTCGTCAAGGCCTGGCAAGCCGCCGAGCCGACCGCCGTCGTGACCTACCGTGACCTGGCCGCTGATGCCATCAGCCATTTCTCTTCCACTACCCTGGTCGCCGCCGGCACCACCGCTGAACTGCGCAACGCCGCACAACAGCACGAAGCCGAACTGAGCGCCTCGACCCTGGCCGAATTCCTGGCTGCCGACGCCGTAGTGATCGCTGCACCGATGTACAACTTCACCATCCCGACTCAGTTGAAGGCCTGGATCGACCGCATCGCCGTCGCCGGCCAGACCTTCCGCTACACCGAAGCCGGCCCTGAAGGCCTGTGCGGCGGCAAGAAAGTGGTGATCGTTTCGACTTCCGGCGGCATGCACGCCGGCCAGGCAACCGGTGTTGCCCACGAAGAATATTTGAAGTTGCTGTTCGGTTTCATCGGTATCACCGACATCGAAATCGTCCGCGCCGAAGGTCTGGCTTACGGTGACGACGTTCGCAGCAAAGCGATGAGCGCTGCTCACGCGCAAATCAACGAGCAGTTGTTCGCCGCAGCGTAAGGCTTGCGTAAAAGTTAGCAACCGTTCCGGTAAACCAAAAAAACTCTGTATTCTGGTTACGCAAGTACCAGCTACGGAGTTTTTTGTTTCTGGTCGTTTCAATATGTGGCCCGACTTATGCTGTTCAGGGGGTACGTCTCAAGTCCGGTAACAAGGTGGGCATCTCATGGTGCGTCTTTGTGCAACTTTACTGATTTGCCTGCTCTGCAGCCTGAATACAGTGCACGCCGCGCCTGCACCGCATCCGCACTGGAGCGTCGGCTTTCATGAGATGACGTTTCTCGACCCACTGGACCTTCAGCCGATGCGCGCCATCGCCTTCTATCCTTCCAGTGATTGGGAGCACACCAGCAAACTCGAGGGTTACACCGTCGAAGCCGGGGAGGACACCAAGGTCGCGATAGGCCGGTTCCCGATGCTGATGCTGTCCCACGGCAACACCGGAACCCCCCTGGCCTTGCACGACCTCGCCACCTCGCTGGCACGCAAAGGTTTCGTCGTGGTGGCGGTGATCCACCCCGGTGACAACTCCAGGGACCACAGCCGCCTCGGTACTTTGAGTAACCTGTATGGCCGGCCGATCCAGATTTCCGAAGCCATCACTGCCACCCTGGGCGACCGCATGTTGTCTCCCTTCGTCAACGCCGATCAGGTTGGCGTCATTGGTTATTCGGCCGGTGGCGAGACCGCATTGATTCTGTCCGGCGCCACGCCGGACCTGGATCGCCTGCGCCGTTATTGCCAGGAACGTCCGGACGACCGCGACGCCTGCAATACCCAAGGCGAATTGATTGTCGACCGCGACGACCTGCAACCGGTGGCGGACCCACGCGTGCACGCCTTGATGCTGATGGCGCCGTTGAGCCTGAAGTTCGGTCGCCACACCCTGGCCGATGTGCACGTGCCGGTGCTGCTTTACAGCGGTGATGGCGACAAGCTGGTGGCGGTGGACAAGAACGCCGCGGCACTGGCGCGCAAGTTGCCGACGGCGCCTGACTTCAAGTTACTGGCGGGAGCAGGGCACTTCGTCTTCATGGCGCCGTGCAATGACGAGCAGATAGCGATCATGCCCGCGCTGTGTACCGATGCCGATGGCGTCGATCGGCAAGACATTCATCGCAATCTGATCTCTGAAGCCGGAAGCTTCTTCTCGCGCACCCTGGGCAGGGCGACCCGGGCCGGGATGCAGACGGCTGATCAATAGCTCCTGCTGAGGGTCAAGCCATGGCGCGGTGCTTGAGCAGCAGGGTCAGTCCCAGTCCGGTCACCGACAACAGCGCCGCACTGAAGAAAATCCACGAATACCCCATGTTCAATGCGATCGCGCCCATCAACGGGCCGGCAATCGCCAGCGCCAGGTCGAAAAACACCGCATAGGCACTCAATCCTGCCCCCCGGCTGGAGTTGGGCACCTGTTTGATGGCCTCGACGCCCAGCGCCGGGTACACCAGCGACAGGCCGAAGCCGGTCAGGCCGGCGCCAATCAGCGCGTACCCGGTCGATGGTGCCAGCCACAGCAGCACCAGGCCCGCCGTCTCGATGCACATGCAGGCAATGGCGCAGGTGAACCCGCCAAATCGGTTGATGGCGGAAATGAACAGCAGCCGCGACAGAATGAAACAGACCCCGAACACGGTCAGGCAATAGGCGGCACCGGTCCAGCCGCGATTGACGTAATACAGGGTGATAAAAGTCGTCAGGGTGCCGTAGCCGATGGAAGCCAGGCTCAGGCTCGCGCCAAACGGGGCAATGCGCCCGAACACCGCCCAAAACGGCAAGCGTTCACCACGTACCACCGGCACCGAGGGCTTGTTGCGAATCAGCAATAGTGCAGCCAGGGCCAGCAGCGACAGGGCGATGCCCAGGCTGGCGAAACCGAGTTGTTGCACCATGACCACGCCCAGCGGCGCACCAATGGCAATCGCACCATAGGAGGCGATGCCGTTCCAGGAAATCGACCGCGCGGTGTGCTCGGCGCCCACCTGACCCATGCACCAACTGATGGTGCCGACGCCGATCAAGCCTTGGGCAATGCCCAGCAACAAGCGCCCGGCGATCAGGATCAGCAGGCTGAGCAATGGAAAACCTTGCAACAGGGTCGACAGCAGCGTCAGCAGGCCACTGAGCACAATCCCGGACAAGCCATAGATGATCGCCCGCTTGGTGCCGACGCTGTCCGACATGCGCCCGGCCATGGGGCGACTGAGCAGGGTGGCGAGGTATTGCGAGCCGATGGTCAGCCCGGCCACGATGGCACTGAACCCCAATTGCTCGTGGACATAACCCGGCAACACCGCAATCGGCAAACCGATGCAGAGGAAGGCAATAAAGGTATAGAACACGATGGAGACGATCTGCAGGGTGATCGCCATGGCGCTTTGCGGGGGCACTTGCTGCACAGACATGAGGGCTCTTTCGCGGGCGGCGGTGGGAGAACTGCATCATGGCGCGGTGGTGGGGTAAAAGGAAGCAGGCTAACTAATTATTGCTGGTATCGAGGGCCTCTTCGCGAGCAAGCCCGCTCCCACAGGGGAAATGCATCCCAAATGTGGGAGCGGGCTTGCTCGCGAAGGATTCGGTACCCAACAAAATCCTGGCCATGAAACACAAAAAGCCCCGTCACATGGACAGGGCTTTTCACTTGCAGCTAAAGGCTTTTAGCTGCCCTTAGAACACCACACCCTGACTGCGCAGGTAGTCGTCATAGGTGCCGCTGAAGTCGGTCACGCCGTTCGGGCTCAACTCGATGATGCGGGTGGCCAGGGACGATACGAACTCACGGTCGTGGCTGACGAAGATCAGCGTGCCCGGGTAGTTTTCCAGCGCCAGGTTCAGCGCCTCGATGGATTCCATGTCCAGGTGGTTGGTCGGTTCGTCCATCACCAGAACGTTCGGCTTTTGCAGGATCAGCTTGCCGAACAGCATGCGGCCTTGCTCACCACCGGAAATGACCTTGACCGACTTGAGGATCTCGTCGTTGGAGAACAGCATGCGGCCCAGGGTGCCACGAATGATCTGCTCGCCCTGGGTCCACTGGCCCATCCAGTCGAACAGGCTGACGTCGTCTTCGAAGTCATGGGCGTGGTCCTGGGCGTAGTAGCCCAGCTCCGCGCTTTCGGTCCACTTCACGGAACCGGCGTCCGGGGTCAGCTCACCCATCAAGGTACGCAGCAGGGTGGTCTTGCCGATACCGTTCGGGCCGATGATCGCCACGCGCTCGCCGGCTTCGACGGTGAAACTGAAGTTCTTGAACAGGGTCTTGCCGTCGAAGCCCTTGGACATCTGCTCGATGGTCACGGCCTGGCGGTGCAGTTTCTTGGTCTGTTCGAAGCGGATGAACGGGCTCACGCGGCTCGATGGCTTGACTTCGGCCAGCTGGATCTTGTCGATCTGCTTGGCGCGGGAAGTGGCCTGCTTGGCTTTCGAGGCGTTGGCCGAGAAGCGGCTGACGAACGTTTGCAGTTCGGCGATCTGGGCTTTTTTCTTGGCGTTGTCCGACAGCAGTTGCTCGCGGGACTGGGTCGCCGCGGTCATGTACTCGTCGTAGTTGCCCGGGAACAGGCGCAGCTCGCCATAGTCCAGGTCGGCCATGTGGGTGCAGACGCTGTTGAGGAAGTGACGGTCGTGGGAAATGATGATCATGGTGCTGTTACGCACGGTGAGAATCGATTCCAGCCAGCGAATGGTGTTGATGTCCAGGTGGTTGGTCGGTTCGTCGAGCAACAGCACTTCCGGATCGGAGAACAGCGCCTGGGCCAGCAATACGCGCAGCTTCCAGCCCGGAGCCACTTCGGACATCGGACCGAAATGCTGTTCCAGGGGAATACCCAGGCCCAGCAGCAGTTCACCGGCGCGGGATTCGGCGGTGTAGCCGTCCATTTCGGCGAATTCGGTTTCCAGCTCGGCCACGGCCATGCCGTCTTCTTCGCTCATTTCCGGCAAAGAATAGATGCGGTCGCGCTCGGCCTTGACCTTCCACAGCTCTTCGTGACCCATGATCACGGTGTCGATCACGGTGAATTCTTCGTAGGCGAACTGGTCCTGGCGCAATTTACCCAGACGCACGTTTGGCTCCAGCATGACCTGGCCGCCGGACGGCTCCAGGTCGCCGCCGAGGATCTTCATGAAGGTCGACTTGCCGCAACCGTTGGCGCCGATAAGGCCGTAACGGTTGCCACCGTTGAACTTGACCGAAACGTTTTCGAAGAGCGGCTTGGCGCCGAACTGCATCGTGATGTTAGCTGTAGAAATCAAAGGTTTTTCCTGCGAAGCATTCAGAGTAGCTAGGGTTGCGGCAGTACCGGTTCAGTACCCGTTTCCACTGTCCGGTCCGCGGGACATTCATCCCGATCGGCAGTGGAAGTTCAATCTGGCATTAAGTGGACAGCAGCATGTGGCGCGCCTGACCCGAGTCGACGTGCGCTGAAAGGGGAATTTCCCGCTTTCAACCTGGGGGCGCGTAAAGTTTGGCGGCGATTGTACTGGTCTGGCTCTTTAAACGATAGGGCGTTGAGGCCGCAGTGACGTTTCGACGGATTTTGTGGACAGTTTTTCACAGTTACAGGTTAACTATCGGTTACAAACTGTGGCTAAAATGCCATCTGTCGGCTAAGCGCCGATCGTCGGTGTAGCTCAATGGTGCTACAGGGCCGCTGTTTCGTTTTCAGCCGCTGCACAAGACCCGGAGACCGGCATTCCGGTAAAGGGCGCAGTTTGTTTTCTTCTGACGTGTGACGATTTCCGTGAAACTGATCATTGCCGTTATCTACGTTGTCTCTATTGCGTATGTCCACCTGCGTGGCCAAGTGCGCCATAAGCTGGGCCGCCAGTTGAGTGATCACTCGACGTTTCTGGCGCCGATCAATTGCTTTCTTTATCTGTTTTCGAAAATCCCCAACAAACCCTATCTCGACCCGGCCGACTTCCCCGACCTGAGTCCGCTGCAGGCGCACTGGGAAGAAATTCGTGCCGAAGGCCAGAATTTGCTTCGTGCCGGCCAGATCAAGCGTTCGAACCAGTTCGATGACGTCGGTTTCAATTCGTTTTTCAAGACCGGCTGGAAGCGTTTTTACCTCAAATGGTACGGCGACAGCCATCCATCGGCCATGAAGCTCTGCCCGCGCACCACCGAGCTGGTGCAGGGCATTGGTTCGATCAAGGCGGCAATGTTCGCCGAGTTGCCACCGGGATCCAGACTGGTGCGCCACCGCGACCCGTATGCCGGTTCGTACCGTTATCACCTGGGTCTGGAAACCCCAAACGCCGAGGGTTGCTACATCAATGTCGATGGCCAGGACTACCATTGGCGCGATGGCGAAGCGGTGATGTTCGATGAGACCTACATTCATTACGCAGAAAACACCACGCAGCAAAACCGCATCATTTTGTTCTGCGACGTCGAGCGGCCAATGAAATACAGGTGGGCAGCAGCATTCAATCGCTGGTTCAGTCGCCATGTCATGTCGGCGGCGGGTGCGCCAAACGAGGCGGGCGACAAGACCGGCGGCCTCAACCGCCTGTTCGGCAAGATCTACAAGGTTCGCCTGCACGGCAAACAACTGAAAAAACGCAACCGCAAGCTTTACTACCTCGAAAAGTGGTCGATCTTCGCGGGGTTGCTGGTGGTCATCATTCTGATCTGAGTGGTATGTCCGGGCGGCGTCCAGACGATAAGGCCGGTACATCCAGCCAATCACTGACCGGCTTTCTTCTTCGCCGCCGGTTTGCTGTTCGCCTTGGGCCTGGCCGTTGCTTTGCCGGCACCCTTGCTGCCCAGGCTACGCTTGAGCAGTTCGGTCAGGTCAATGACATCCGCCGTTTTACGTAGCTCTTCACCAGAGGCGGTTTCGACGTCTTCAATCTTGCCTTCGTGCGCCTTCTTGTCCACCAGGGCCATGATCTTGTCCTCGAAACCATCCCGATAGTCCTGCGGCGACCACTGGGCACTCATGTCCTCCACCAGGCGCCTGGCCATGTCCAGCTCGCCCTTGGCCAGTTCCGGCCGGGTCACTTCGCTGCCCAGCGCCAACTCATCGAGGCTCCGGACTTCCGCCGGCCAGCGCAACATCACCAGCACCAGCGCCGACTCCAGAGGCATCAGCGCGGCCAGGTGCTGACGGGTGTGCAGTACCACATGGGCGAGGGCGACCTTGCCGGTTTTGCTCAGGGTTTCGCGCAGCAGGGCATAGACCTTGCCGCCGCGCTTGTCGGGCGCCAGGTAGTAGGGTGTGTCGATGTTCTGCAAGGGAATCTGCTCGCCGTCGACAAAGGAAAAAATGTCGATGGTCTGGGTCGAGAGCGGGTGAGCGCTGCGGATCTCCTCCTCACTGAGCACCACGTACCGGCCTTTTTCGTATTGCACGCCCTTGACGATGTGCTCCTTGGTGACTTCCTTGCCCGTGACCTTGTTGACACGCTTATAGCCCACCGGGTCCATGCTGCGGCTGTCGAGCCAGTCGAAATCGACGCCCTGGGAAGACGTTGCCGAGACCAGCGCCACGGGGATATGCACCAGTCCGAAGCTGATTGCGCCTTTCCAGATTGCCCGTGCCATGGTCGTCTACTCGCGTGTGATGTTCAGGTGACCTGCGGCCTCGAGCAAAAGTTTCCGTGGTCTTTGGGGCCGTTCCTTTAACCGGATCAACGTCGTGTTACATCTTGCCGGGGAGGTTTTTGTTAACAAATACGAACCCCGGGCGTAGCGTGATATCGAAGTCCTTATCCACGTGACGTAGCGAGGCACCGCCATGAACCGATACGTGTCTGGCGCCATTGCGCTGGCCCTGAGTGCTGTACTGGGCTCAATGGTCGAGGCCGATACCTCTGCTTCGCTGCTCATGGCCCAGAATCTGCCGGGCAACACCAACAATAATCCTTACAGCAGCCCGATCAACCGGGCCAACCCCAACAGCATGCAAGGCACCCGACCCAGTGCCCCGGCCATTCGCGGGCCCAATACCGTGCCGGTCCCGCGCCCGCCGACACTGGACAACGGCGGCATCGGTAATCGCTACCCCGAGCGGAGCGCTCCCGCCAGCCCACCGACATTCATTCCCAATCCTGCGCCACGAGACGCCGGCACCGGCAACCGCTGAGCGGCCGGCATGACGTGTGCCCAGGTTTTTTTTCAGACCTCATGATCATCAGAAAAGGAGTCTGCATGTTGCGTAAAAACTCATTGGCAATCCTCTGTACCAGCGTATTGATCGCCGCCACTGTCCCTGTGCTTGCCGCGCCCACCCAGACAATGAAAAGCGAAGAAGGCACACTCGAGGTGACCACCGTCGTGACGGGGCTGGAGCACCCCTGGGCGCTGGCATTCCTGCCGGATGGTAAAAACATGCTGGTCACCGAGCGGCCCGGCAACCTGCGGCTGGTCACCGCCGACGGCAAGCTGTCGGCGCCGCTCAATGGCGTGCCAACGGTCTGGGCCAAGGCCCAGGGCGGCTTGCTCGACGTCGCGTTGTCACCCGATTTCAGAAAGGACCGGATGGTCTATCTGTCCTATGCCGAAGGGGGTGGAGAGGACAACAAGGCCGGTACGGCGGTGGGGCGCGGCCGGCTCTCCGACGATCTGACGGCGATCAAGGACTTCCAGGTGATCCTGCGCCAGGAACCCAAACTCTCGCAAGGCAACCATTTCGGTTCGCGGCTGGTGTTCGATCGCGACGGCTATCTGTTCGTGACGCTGGGGGAAAACAACGAGCGCCCGACCGCCCAGGACCTCGACAAGCTGCAAGGCAAGGTGGTGCGAATCTACCCGGACGGCACGGTACCCAAGGACAATCCCTTTGTCGGCCAGACCAACGTACGCCCGGAAATCTGGTCCTACGGTCAGCGCAACCCGCAAGGTGCGGCGCTCAACCCGTGGAACGGCACGCTGTGGGAAAACGAACATGGCCCTCTGGGCGGCGATGAAATCAACATCATCGAGCGCGCCAGGAATTACGGCTGGCCGCTGGCGACCCATGGCATCAACTATTCCGGTAAACCGATTCCCGAAGCCAGGGGTGAAACCGTTGAAGGTACCGTTGCCCCGAACCATGTCTGGGAAAAGTCCCCGGGCCTGAGCGGCATGGCGTTCTACGATGCCGATCGGTTCAAGGCCTGGCAACGCAATGTGTTCATCGGCGCGTTGGTCAGCCAGGAGCTGATTCGTCTCGAGTTCAATGGCGACAAGGTGGTGCACGAGGAACGGTTGCTCGGGGCGTTGAGAAAGCGCATTCGCGACGTGCGACAGGGGCCGGACGGGTATTTGTATGTGTTGACCGATGAAGAGGATGGTGCGTTGTATAAAGTCGGATTGAAGTAAATCTCACACGCCGCCTTCGCGAGCAGCCCGCTCCCACAGAGGATTTCAGTGTGAGGGCGCAAAACCAGTGAACAACACAGCCCCAGTGTGGGAGCGGGCTTGCTCGCGAAAGCAATTTCAAGGCTTCTACAACTGTCGAGTCGTAGCAGGCAATTTTCGGCGATCCTGAACCCCGCGTACCACCAGATACAACAATGGCCCGACCGACACAAACACAGCGGTGATCAATAGATAAGGCACCACCGAAAGCGTCGACAGCCCGCGCTTTCGCGCATCCCGGTACATCCAGATACCCGCCAGCGTCGCCAGCAAGTACAGATCGATCACCACCTGCGCAGTATCGGGACGTGACATCAGGCTGATGCCGAAGTCGATCAGCGACTGTTCGGCCTGGAACATCACCGAAAGGGTATAGCCGGAAAAGGCGATCAGGGCGATAAGGGGCAGGGCAATGGCATTCATGTGTTCCTTCCTTGGGCAATGACTGGAATCGGCAGCCTAGAGGGATCTGCACAAATTTGCCATTGACTTGCCATCAACGCCCGGCTAATTTCGAGCCATGACTTCCACCGTATTGCGCTGCCAGCCAAGCATTATTACCGCCATTCCTCATCTGGCGGGCTAGCTCACGACTGCAGCACCCAACCCGCCCTAGAGGCGGGTTTTTACTTTCTGTCTCCTGGGCCCCGATCCATGTCAGGAGACGACCATGAGTTTTACAACCGACCAGCAAGCCCTGCTTGAACGCTACGTCAAAAAAATCCTTGCCGCGCCGGTGTATGAACTGGCGGTGCGCACGCCGTTGCAAACGGCACCGGCCTTGTCCGAGGCACTGGGCAACCAGATCCTGCTCAAGCGTGAAGACTTGCAACCGACCTTTTCCTTCAAGATCCGCGGCGCCTACAACAAGCTGGTGCAACTGAGCGACACGCAAAAGGCTTGCGGCGTGATCACGGCTTCTGCCGGTAATCATGCGCAGGGTGTGGCGCTGGCAGCGCGGGAGTTGGGGATCAGTGCCACCATCGTAATGCCTTCCACGACGCCGCAATTGAAGGTGATCGGAGTTCGTAGCCGGGGCGCCGATGCGGTATTGCATGGCGAAAGTTTTCCGTTTGCGCTCACCTATGCACTGGAGCTGGCCGGGGAAAGCGGGCGCACCTTTGTTTCGCCCTTTGACGATCCGGATGTGATCGCCGGCCAAGGCACGGTCGCCATGGAAATCCTGCGTCAGCATCAAGGTCCGCTGGATGCGATCTTCGTGCCGGTGGGGGGCGGGGGGCTGATCGCCGGCATCGCCGCTTACATCAAATACTTGCAGCCGCAGGTGCGCATCGTCGGCGTCGAGTCGGAGCATTCGGCGTGCCTGCAAGCCGCGTTGCTGGCCGGTGAGCGAGTCATCCTGCCCAGGGTCGGCACCTTTGCCGATGGAGTGGCGGTGGCGCAGATCGGCGCTTACGGTTTTGAGGTCTGCCGGTTTTGCGTTGATGAGGTGGTGACGGTCAGCAATGACGAGCTTTGCGCCGCCATCAAGAATATCTACGACGATACCCGCTCGATCACCGAGCCTTCCGGTGCACTGGCCGTGGCCGGAATCAAGCAGTACGTGGCACAAAGCGGGGTCCGTGGTCAGACCCTGGTCGCCATCGATTCCGGTGCCAACATCAATTTTGACAGCCTGGGGCATGTGGCCGAGCGCGCCGCGTTGAGCAGCGCGCCGGCATGACCCTGGTGCAGGCCAATAACAGATGCCCGGGTTATTCCTGAATGGCCTTCTCGACCTTGTTCGACGCCGACCAGATTCGGTAGCGCACTTCGATGTCCTTGGGCACGTAGAGCACGAGCGGCAGCTTGCTGTTGTAACGCAGCAGGAAGCCGTCACCGACCACCGGCACAAAATCCTGTTTGCTCGTGCCGTCCGGGCAGGCCATCAGCGTGCTCATCGGGCCAATGACTTTTTCCAGGCGATAGAAGGGGTAGCCCCAACCCTCGAGGTTCTTCTCTTCGAGAATGCCGCCCAGACGCGGGCGGTTGCAGTCCACGGTCATGGTTTTGCCGGCCAGGATCTCGACCTGGAAGTCGTCTTCCCGGGGCTGTGGCGCCAGGTGAATCACCTGGCGGATAAACCCGCTCCCGGCTTTCGGATAGGGCGCGGTGTCTTCGAGTTTGGCGGCATGTGCCACGCTGGCAAGGCCCAGTGCGAACAGCGCAGCGCCAGCGTTAACGGTCAAAGAATTCATGATGCTTCCTTGCTTGAAGTGAAGGGCGGCATTTTCACTGTCGAGTGGTACGAATGCAAATCCGCGGCGCCCAGCGTGCAAATTGCAGGGGGCGCCAGGGGCGTATAATGCAAGCTGCACGGCAGGTTTTACAGGTGACTGACCTAAACCCTTGAATTGCCGATGAGCTGCGCTCCGAAATCCGGGGTATGTTTTATGCTGTAGCTGTCCTTGAAGCTTGCCGGGCTTTTATATGAGAGAGCATACGAGCGAGCGTTGATGTTGATTGGCAGTCTCACAAAGGAGAAGGTCGCCATGTTTCTTTCTGCCTTGGAACTTCGCCGTATCATCGAAACCAGCTTTTTACCCAAGCGTTGCGAGTGCACGTTGTCACCGGACCTGTTGATGACCGTGAAGGTTTATGCCGATGGGCAAACCGATCATCTCGATCTAAATGTCACCGGCATCGATGCCTCCGGACTCAATGGTTGTCGGGAAATAAACGAGTTGATCACCCAACTGCGTTCCAGACAGCATCACGTAGCAGTCGAGCCACACTCGATGCTGGGCAGGGCGCTTTAACCTGCCGTTTCGAGCTCCACCGACACGCGCCGGGTCTGGAAGAATGCCAGGCCCAGCGCCAGTTCAAGCCCGACAGCCAGCAACATGCCCGGCCCGACATGGCCGGCGAGCCATTCGGCAAAACCCAGCACGGCCAATCCCCAGCAGCCGACGACGAAGCCGAGGCTTAGCGCATTGCGGGTTGCGCAAGGGGGGGCGTTGCGAACCAGATAAGAGATCACGCTAAACGCTGCGAACAGCACCGCGGTGCGGCGCGCGACCAATCCTGCCACGAATGAGAATTCGATCCCCCAGAGCGACAGTAGCCATTGAGGTGCCAAACCCCAGACCAGGCTCAGCAAGAGACATAAGGCGGCGGTAAACATCGACAAGGTGCGAAACGAAAACTGCATGGCCAATCCTTGCGGGCAGTGAGGGAGGCGCTAGAGCATAGCGCCACGGCCCTCAAAGGAATACTGCCTGGTGTCAAATCAGACGTTTCGGTCAGCCTTGGTTCTCGCAGGCGTCGGAAAGTTTACGGTAGGTGATCTCTGCGGGTTTTCCCGTTTCATCGAGGTACTTCATGTCGGCCTTCACCACTTTGCATTCCAGGGTGTCCGGCTCGGTCAGTGAAATCACTTTGCTGACATGCAATGGCATGCCGTAGTGATAGGGCACGGCTTGAGAGGTAGCGGTGTCATTGGCCTGGGCCAGGCCGGCAAACGCGGTGCAGGCGAGGGCGGCGGTAATCAGCAAGGTGCGAGTGTTCATCAGCGATCTCCAGTGCGTACGGAAAGTCAGTTCGATGTGTGGCTTGTCGAACCTGCCGCACCGGGCGTCAGAACAGTCTGAGGGCGTGCGGTCCAGTGAAGTGTTGGACCGCGCGGTTAAACGAGGGTTAACCCGGCTGAACGCCGCCTGTCGCGAAGGCGCGATCCTGTGTATCAGTTAAGACCATCGAGCGCCTGATAGAAAGTCATCGCGAGCAAGCTCGCTCCCACTACCCTGTGGGAGCGAGCCTGCTCGCGAAGAGGCCCTCGAATTCAGCGCAGATCCAGCTGCTCCCGATAAGGCAGATCCGGCCCGGTCTTGCTGCACGTCAACGCCGCCGCCTGCACCGCGAACTTCAGCATGCCGTCAATCTGCTCGCGGCCAAGTTGCTTTACTCCCGCCACCGAATCCAGTTGCTGTTCGGTCAACCAGGCAATCAACGCCGCTTGAAAGGTATCGCCGGCGCCCACGGTGTCGGCGATTTTTACCGCGCAGGCCGGAGTCGACCACGAGCCGTGGGCCCGGCTGAACACGGTCGCGCCTTCGCCACCCCGGGTCAGGAACACCAGCTGGCAGCGATGCTGCATCCAGCCCTCGATCACTTGCGCCGGGTCCTGGCCTGGGTACAACAGATGCAGGTCCTCGTCGCTGACCTTGATCAGGTCGGCCAATTCCACCAGCATCGCGATCCGGTTACGCCACCGTTCAATGTCCGGTTCCGGGTTCAGGCGCACGTTCGGGTCGAGGCTGATCAGGCGTTTGCCGCTTTCCCGGCGCACCAATGCCAACAGGGTGTCGGCAATCGGCTGCACCACCAGGGAAAACGATCCGATATGCAGGCCGCGCACTTCAGGCCCGAGTGCCGGCAGGTGCTCCGGCTGCAACTGTCGATCGGCGCAGCCTTCGCCACGGAAGCTGTATTGCGGCGAGCCATTGGCGCCCACGGCGACCATCGCCAGGGTGGTCGGCGCGGCGAAATCCAGCAGGAAGTCCTGGCGCACACCTTCATCCTGCAGCACCTGCAACAGGCGCCGGCCCAGGTAGTCGGTGGACAACCCGGCCAACAACGCCGAATCCACGCCCAACCGGCGTAATCCCACGGCCACGTTGAACGGCGAGCCACCGGCGATGGCTTTGAAATTCACTTTGGACGCCAGACCACCGGCGTCGTTTTCACTGAAAAAATCGAACAGCGCTTCGCCACACACCAGGTACATAGTTGTTCACTCTTCAAAGGGTTGCGACTTGCTGTCGATAGCGTTCATAAGCCTGCTGACTGGCTCGTACATTGTCGGCGACCGGCAGGGTTTCACTGGCCGGGTCGAGTTTCACGCAGCGCTCGCACAAGTCCGCCAGGCTGAGTTCGTTCCCGGTTCCCCGGGATACGCACCAGGCCGCCTGGATCGCCGCACCCAGGGCCGCGGCCTCGCTTTGTTCCGTGCAGATCACGGGGGTATTCATGATGTCGGCGACGATCTGCCGCCACACCGCGCTTTTCGAACCGCCACCGATCAGCCGAATGCTGCGGCTTTGTAAGCCATTGTGGCGTAGCAGGTCCAGTCCGTAACGCAAACCGAACGTCGTGCCTTCGACGACCGCGCGACACAGGTTGGCCCGGGTCAGGTTGCTCATGGTCAGGCCCGACAGGCAGCCGCTGGCATGGGGCAGGGCGGGCACCCGCTCGCCGTTGAAGAACGGCAACATGCTCACGCCTTCGGCACCGATGGGCGCTTTGGCAACCAGTGCGTTGAACTGATCGATGTCGAGGTCCAGCAGGTCGCGAATCAGGCCGGTGGCATTGGTCAGGTTCATGGTGCAGATCAATGGCAGCCAGCCGCCGCTGGAAGAACAGAACGTGGCGACTGCGGCATCCGGGGCGATGTTCGGCTGATCGGCATAGGCGTACACCGTGCCTGACGAGCCGAGGCTCATGGTGATTGCACCGGGCTGGATATTGCCGGTGCCGATGGCCCCCATCATGTTGTCGCCGCCGCCACTGGACACCCGTGCCCGCGGATTGATGCCCAGGTGCTCGGCAATCCCCGGCACAATCGTGCCGACAGCCTGGTGCGCGTCGATCAGTTCGGGTAGCGCCGCTTGCAGGCGTCCACTGGGGTCGATGTCGCGCAACAACTGCACATCCCACTGCCGGGTACGCACATTGAAGTAGCCGGTGCCCGAGGCATCACCGTATTCGCTGCAACTGCGGCCGGTGAGCCAATGGTTGAGGTAGTCGTGGGGCAGCAGGATACGGGCGATCCGGGAAAACACCTCGGGATGTTGCTCTTTGGTCCAGAGCAGCTTGGATAGGGTATAGCCCGGCGCGATGACTACGCCGAGGCGCTCCAGCGAAGCCTGTTCGCCGCCGAGGTGGGCCAGGAGACGGTCATTCTCCGGCGTGGTTTCGGTGTCGCACCAGAGCTTGGCCGGACGCAGCACCTGGCCCCGTTCGTCGAGCAGCACCAGGCCATGTTGCTGGCCGGACACGCCAATGCCGAGGATCGACTGGCCATCGACCCTGGCCGCGAGCAACGCGCGGCGGGTGGCCGTGGCGAAGGCTTCCAGCCACTGATGGGTGTCCTGTTCGCGACGGCCATTGGCCGCGCTGATCAGGCTATGGCTGGCCGCGCCCTGGCCGAGCACTTCACCACTGACTGCGTCGAGGATGATGGCCTTGGTGCCCTGGGTGCCGCAGTCGATGCCGAGGAAGCGTTGTTGGTTTGGCATAGTGGATCCTTGGATCATTCAACATGGATGTCGCCTGTCAGGCTGCCTTCGCGGGCAAGCCCGCTCCCACAGGTCATGCGCAGAACTTGAAATGGCGCTTTCCTGTGGGAGCGGGCTTGCTCGCGAAGACGGCAGCAGCTCCGCCGCAGGACTTACGCCAACACCCGCTCCAGCGTCCGCGACACCCCCACCTCGCGCAAACTGTTGCAGCACCACTCGAACGCCGCGACAAACTCCGCCGAGCGGGGTATCGCCGTACCAAAAATATCTTCGACAGCCAGCAACCGCTGGGTGATCAGCACATCATCGGCCACCAGCGCCTGGCAGAACCCGGCACGAGGATCGGGAATGCTGTACGTGTCGCCATGTTCATCCACGCCCTTCAGATACAAGGCCCAAGCCGCCACCACCAACGCCGCGCGCCTGGTCTCGCGGCCGTCGGCGATCAGGCGGTTGATGGTCGGCACGGTGAATTTCGGAAACTTCGAAGAGCCGTCCGAACACACCCGTTCAAGCTGGTCGGCAATCGCCTGGTTGGAGAAACGCGCCACCAGGGTGTTCTTGTACTCGGTCAGGTCGATTCCCGGCACCGGGGCCAGTTGCGGCGTCACGTCCAGGTCCATGTAGGCGCGCATATAGCGTACGAACAACGGATCGTTCATGGTTTCGTGGACGAAACGGTAACCCTTCAGGAATCCCAGGTAGGTCAGCGCCAGATGGCTGCCATTGAGCAGCTTGATCTTCATGTCTTCGTAGGGCGTGACGTCGTCGGTGAACTGCACGCCGACCTTTTCCCAGGCCGGGCGACCGTTGACGAAATTGTCTTCCAGCACCCATTGCACAAAAGGTTCGCAGACCACCGGCCAGGCATCGTCCACCCCATGCTGGTCCGCCAGTTGCAGGCGGTGCGAGGTGCTGGTCATCGGCGTGATGCGGTCGACCATGGCGTTGGGGAAACTGACGTTGGCGTCGATCCAGTCGCGCAGTGGGCTGTCGTGCAAGGCGACGAAGGCCAGCAGGGCCTTGCGGGTGACGGCGCCATTGTGCGGCAGGTTATCGCAGGACATCAGGGTGAAGGCCGCTGTGCCGGCGGCGCGGCGCCTGGCCAGTGCGGCACAGAGCAAGCCGAACACGGTCGTTGGCGTGTCGGGGTGCGCGAGGTCATGCTGGATCTGCGGCAAGTGCGCCATGAACTCACCGGTGCTGTCGTCGATGCAGTAACCGCCTTCGGTGATGGTCAGCGAGACGATGCGGATCTCGGGGCTGGCCAGTTTGTCGATCAACGCCCGGGTGTCGTCTTCGGCCAGCAGCATGTCGCGGATGGCCCCGATCACCCGCACTTCGGTGTCGTCGCCATCGCCGAGCTCGAACAGGGTGAACAGGTAGTCCTGATCCTTGAGGTCGTCACGGGCGCGACGGTCCTCGGCGCGCAAGCCGACGCCACAAATGGCCCAGTCCAGGCCTTCTCCGGTGTTCATCAGCGCATCGGTATAAAACGCCTGGTGGGCGCGATGGAAGCCGCCGACGCCGATGTGCGCAATGCCCTGACGGGTATCGTCCAACGCGTAGGCGGGCAGGGCCACTCCAGGCGCGAGGCGGCTGAGGTTCTGTTTATTGAGTTTCATCACAGGCTCTCTGGGATCAGGCGGCAACGCGCAACGGGCGAGTCAACGCCATGCCGTCGGCATCGAATAAATGGCAGTGTTGCGCGTCCAGGTGCAGGCTCAGGGTTTCGCCGTAGCGGCTGGCCAGGTCGCCGCGGACGCGCAGGGTCAGGGCTTCGCCGGAGGAAGTCCGGACGTGGCAGAACGTGTCGCTGCCCAGGCGTTCGCTGACATCGGCGGTGACCTGCAAGGTGCAGTCGCCGGGCTTGGCCAGTTCCAGGTGTTCCGGGCGAATGCCCAGGGTCACTGCACTCCCGACGCTCAGATGCCTGCCGCCCAAGGGCAGGCTGATGCGGGTGCCGGCCTCCAGTTGCACTTCGCAGCCCTGGCTGTCGACGCGGGTGACTTTGCCTTTGAGGAAGCCCATTTTCGGCGTGCCCAGGAAACCGGCGACGAACAGGTTGGCGGGCTGGTGGTAGAGATCCAGTGGCGAGCCGACTTGCTCGATCTTGCCGCCGTTAAGTACGACGACTTTGTCGGCCATGGTCATGGCTTCGACCTGATCGTGGGTGACGTAGATCATCGTCGCTTGCAGGTCTTTGTGCAGGCGCAGCAATTCCAGGCGCATCTGCACCCGCAGGGCGGCGTCTAGGTTGGACAGCGGTTCGTCGAACAGGAAGATTTTCGGGTTGCGCACGATGGCCCGGCCAATCGCCACGCGCTGGCGCTGGCCGCCGGACAGTTGCTTGGGCTTGCGCTCCAGCATCGGCCCCAGTTCGAGGATGCGCGCCGCTTCGCTGACTTTTTTCTCCACTTCGGCTTTGGCCACGCCGGCAAGGTCAAGGGCGAACGACATGTTCTTGCGTACGCTCATGTGCGGGTACAGGGCGTAGGTCTGGAACACCATCGCCAGGTCGCGCTTGGCCGGGCTCACTTCGGTGATGTCGCGGCCATCGAGTTCGATGGTGCCGCCGCTGACTTCTTCGAGCCCGGCGATCAGGCGCAGCAGCGTGGATTTACCGCAGCCCGACGGGCCGACGAAGACCACGAATTCCTTGTCGTTCACTTCAAGGTCGATGCCCTTGATGATGGAAAAACCTTCGAAGCCTTTGTACAGATTCTTGATTTTCAGGTTGGCCATGGTGATGGGCCTCCGGTTGTTTTTATTCAGATTGAGCCGGGCAGGCTTTTCTGTAGGAGCGAGCTTGCTTGCGAAAAACTGGCAGGCGACGCGTTTTTCCTGACGACCCGCGTTATCGTTCACGTCCATCGCGAGCAAGCTCGCTCCCACAGGTATCGTGTTCGGTCAGGGGGCTTTCATTTCACAGCGCCGAACGACAGGCCGCGGACCAACTGTTTCTGGCTGATCCAGCCGAAGATCAGGATCGGCGCGCAGGCCAGGGTCGAGACCGCCGACAACTTGGCCCAGAACAGCCCTTCGGGGCTTGAGTACGAGGCAATCAACGCAGTCAGTGGCGCGGCTTTCGACGAGGTCAGGTTCAGCGACCAGAAGGCCTCGTTCCAGCACAGGATCAGCGACAGCAGCACCGTGGACGCCAGGCCACCCTTGGCGATCGGCAGCAATACCCGGAGCATCTCCTGGACCAGCGTTGCGCCATCCAGCCGCGCGGCTTCGAGGATGTCCCTGGGGATGTCCTTGAAGTAGGTGTAAATCATCCAGACCACGATCGGCAGGTTGATCAGCGTGTAGATGACGATCAACGCAATCCGCGTGTCGAGCAGGCCGAAACTCTTGGCCAGCAGGTAGATCGGCATCAGCACGCCCACCGGCGGCAGCATCTTGGTCGAGAGCATCCACAGCAGCGTGCCTCTGGTGCGCCGGGTTTCGTAGAACGCCATGGAGTAGGCCGCCGGCACCGCGATCAGCAGGCACAGGGCTGTGGCACTGAAGGAAATCACCACCGAGTTCCAGGCGAAGCTGAAGTAGTCGCTGCGCTCGTTGATGTGCAGGTAGTTCTCCAGCGTCGGTGTGAAGATGAACTGTGGCGGCGTGGCGAAGGCCTCGATTTCGGTCTTGAAGCTGGTCAGTACCATCCAGAAGATCGGGAAGAAGATCAGGATCGCGATGGCCCAGGCCAACGTACCGAGCAACAGGCTTTGCAAACGACGGGATTGTTGAAGAGTCATGGCAGGCCTCAGGCTTTGTCGGTCAGGTTTTTGCCGATCATCCGCACCAGAATGATCGCCGCGATGTTGGCGATGACCACCGCGATCAAACCGCCCGCCGAGGCCATGCCGACATCGAACTGCACCAGCGCCTGGTTGTAGATCAGGTACGCGAGGTTGGTCGAGGCGTAGCCGGGGCCGCCGTTGGTGGTGGTGAAGATTTCGGCGAACACCGAGAGCAGGAAGATGGTTTCGATCATCACCACCACCGCGATCGGCCGCGCCAGGTGCGGCAGGGTCAGGTGCCAGAAGATCGCGATGGGGCCGGCACCGTCCAGGCGAGCGGCCTCTTTCTGTTCCTGATCGAGGGACTGCATGGCGGTCATCAGGATCAGGATGGCGAACGGCAGCCATTGCCAGGAGACAATGATGATGATTGACAGCAGCGGGTAGTGCGCCAGCCAGTCCACCGGTTGTGCGCCGAACAGTTTCCACACGTAGGCGAGAATCCCCGACACCGGGTGGAAGATCAGGTTCTTCCAGATCAGCGCGCCGACCGTGGGCATGATGAAAAACGGCGAGATCAGCATGACCCGCACAATGCCGCGACCGAAAAACTCACTGGCCTCCAGCAGTGCACTGATCAGCACACCGAACACCACGCTGATCAACAGCACGCTGCCCACCAGCAACAGGGTGTTGGTGGCGCCGGGCAGGAAGCCTGAATCGGTGAGGAAGTAGGTGAAGTTCTCCAGCCCGACGAACGCGTTCTCGCCGGGATCGAGCAGGTTGTAGCGAATCGTCGAGAAGTAGAGGGTCATGCCCAGCGGCACGATCATCCACAACAGCAGCAGTGCCACCGAAGGGCTGACCAGAAACCAGCCGGGATTGGCCACGCGGCTTTTGCGCTGCGGCTGGGCAATGTCCATGTGAGCTTTGGCAGTTGATGTATTCATGGTGATCAGAACCGGTTGAGTACGGGCAGATGAAGATCAACTGTGGGAGCGGGCTTGCTCGCGAAGAGGCTGGTACATCCGATGCATCTTTTGCGACTGGAACTCCGCTTTCGCGAGCAAGCCCGCTCCCACATTGGTGACGGGGTTACTTGGGATACCCGGCGCGTTTTATCTCGCGCTCGGTGATTTGCTGGGCCGCCGCCAACGCCTGGTCGACCGTGGTCTGGCCGATCAGCGCCGCCGAGAAGGATTTGCCGACCTGGGTACCAATGCCCTGGAACTCGGGAATGGTCACCAACTGGATGCCGATGTAAGGCACCGGTTTGAGCGTCGGCTTGCCCGGGTCCGCGGCCTTGAGCGATTCGAGCGTCACCCTGGCGAACGGCGCGGCACTCATGTAGGCCTCGCTGTAGGTCGAGGCCCGGGTGCCGGGCGGCACGTTGGCGATGCCGTCTTTTTCCGCGACCAGTGCGCTGTATTCCCGGGAAGTGGCCCAGGCGCTGAAGGTTTTCGCCGCGTCCTTGGCCTTGGAACTGGCCGGAATGGCCAGCGCCCAGGAATACAACCAGGCCGAACCCTTGTCAGTGACCTGATGCGGCGCATAGGCGAAACCGACGTGATCGGCGACCTTGCTCTGGCTCTTGTCGGTGACGAACGAGCCGGCGACGCTGGCATCGACCCAGATCGCGCATTTGCCGCTGTTGAACAGCGCCAGGTTTTCGTTGAATCCGTTGCTCGATGCACCCGGCGGGCCGGATTGCTTCATGGTCTCGACGTAGAAGTTCAGCGCATTCTTCCACTCGGGCCCGATGAATTGCGGCTGCCACTGTTCGTCGAACCAGCGCGCGCCATAGGCATTGGCGATGGTGGTGGCCAGCGCCATGTTCTCGCCCCAACCGGCCTTGCCGCGCAGGCAGATGCCGTACTGTTCCCGGTCCGGTTTGTTGAGTGTGGCGGCGAACTCACCGATCTGTTCCCAGGTTGGGCGCTCGGGCATGCTCAGGCCGGCGTCCTTGAACAGGTCGGTGCGGTAATAGGTGATCGAGCTTTCGGCGTAGAACGGCAGGGCGTACAGCGAGCCTTTGACCGACAGGCCTTCGCGCACCGACGGGAACACGTCGTCCAGAGCATAGCTGGCCGGCAAATCCTTCATCGGCTCCAGCCAGCCTTTGGCACCCCAGAGTGCCGCTTCGTACATGCCGATGGTCAGCACGTCGAATTGCCCGCCCTGGGTGGCGATGTCGGTGGTCAGGCGCTGGCGCAGGACGTTTTCCTCGAGCACCACCCAATTGAGCTTGATGTCCGGGTGCTCGGCCTCGAAGGTTTTCGAGAGCTTTTGCATGCGGATCATGTCGCTGTTGTTGACGGTGGCGATGGTCAGGGTCTGGGCGCCAAGGCTGACACTGCTGAGGGTCATGCAGGTGAGGGCAAGCAGGGTTTTTGCCGAAGGTTGCATCGTGCACTCCTTTTCTGCACCCGGCGGGTTACAGAAGGACAGTTATTGTTTTTGTGTCTTCCGAAGGCAGGAAGAATGTGCACTGATTACAACCTTCAATACGGACGATGACAAAGCGTTGGCAGCACTTTGGCTGATACTATTTTGCACTGATGGAGAGTTGCTGAAATGCTAATCCTTGCTTTGCAGCTCACACGGGCGCTCGCACATGGATTGAATCAATCGACATGGTTTGTCCGGTGGCCAATTTAAACTGCACGAAGAATTTTCCATCCGCATCGGCTTTTGCACCTGTAATCAGGTACGAACTGTGCTGACGAAAAGGCAGCCCCTGGATCTCGTGGACACCAGCGGGATGCTCAGCAATCAATGTTTCGCCGGGAAAAAGACCGCGGAGGCGGATCAGCACCCGGACGTCAATCGACGGCGTAAGTTGCTCCCCAAAATCCCGCCGGGCGCGGGTTGAAAACCAGCAGTTCTCTTCGGTGATGTCATCCTGTTTTATTTCACCTTCGCCCGTCCACTGTTGGGTTTCTCCCGGTTTGTTGAAGCGTGCGTATTCGTCGATGATTGTTGGAGTGACGGAATCTTGCGAGGAATCGGGGCGCATGGTCTGAGGTCTCGATGTGGATGGCTGGGGTGCTGCAAGCATGGATAACCCATCACGGCCAAACCACTGTCAAAACTACCAGTTCCGACCAGCGGCTATCCCTGGTTTTGCTCGGTCAGCCGCTGCACCACCAATCGCCGGTAATGCGAAGGCGTCATGCCCTTGAGCTGCTGGAAGCGCCGGTTGAAGTTGGAAATGTTGTTGAAGCCCGATTCGAAGCACACGTCCGTGACCGGTTTGTTGCCATCGGCCAGCAACTCGCAGGACTTGCTGATGCGCAGGCGATTGACGAATTCGATGAAATTGCGCCCGGTGGCCTGTTTGAATACGCGGCTGAAATATGTGGGCTTCATGCCCAGATGTTCGGCGACTTCTTCCAGCGGCAATTCCCGGCCGTAATGGGCGAAGATGTAATCCACCGCACGGTTGGTACGATCGATGTTGTTCTCGTCGGCCAACTGCGGCGTCGTGGCGCCGGAGAGCAATTGGTAGTCGTCGGTGGCGGCGAGCAATTCGAGCAGGATGAAAAAGTGCCCGAGCCGGGTCATGCCGCTGGTGTCGGCAATACGCTGCATCAACTGCATGGCTTGGGCAATGGTGTGCTTGCTGCGAAACTCGATGCCGTATTGCGCGCGCTCCAGCAAGGGTGCCAGGGTCTTGAGCTCGGCGAACACTTGATAGCCGCTGTCGAACAACTCGTCGGTGAAGTTGACCAGCATGTCGCGCTTGGGCACCACTTCGTCCTCGGCCACCTGGCTGATCCAGTTATGCGGCAGGTTGGGACCGGTCAGGAACAGGGTTTGCGGATAGAAGTTGCCGATGTAGTCGCCAATGAACACCTTGCCGGAGCTGGCGACGATCAGGTGCAGCTCGTATTCCTTGTGGAAATGCCAGCGCACCAGCGGGCAGGGGAAACCATGCTGGCGGTAAATGATGGACAAGCCGTTGTGGTCGTCCATCAATTCGTAGGAAGGATCGGTGACTCTGGCAATACGGGGCATGTCGATACACTTTTCTTGTTATCGCGTCCTGATCATGCCTCTTGTGGGGGGGTTAATGCCAGTTGTCGATGTCGCGTAACCTGACAGGAGCCTTCTCGGCTTTCGGGATTATCTGATTTTTCTGGCTTTTCTGGCATTTATCAAGCTCGCGCTACGGCAGTAGGCAACCAGCTGCGACTCCTCCATGAAATCGACATTGATAATGTTGCACCTTTCGCTTCGGTTGTGGGTGGCAGGGTCAAACCAGTTATCCAGTTCATCATGGATATCGACGGGGCCTCCAGCTTTTGAGTAGCTTGTGGCGGACAGTGACCACAAGCGGGTACGGGGAGGTGGCGACCTCAACACGTTCGTGATGTGCTGCTCCAGTTCCTTGACATTTGTGTCGCCAATTCCGCTCCATTTGTGTTCGACTTTCTCGCAGAACCAGGCGGGATTTAACTCCGGATGTTGTTGGGCCGCTACCAGAACTCGTTGCTTGCCGCTGATTTTCTTTAGCTCGCCAAGTGGCAGGTCTCTATTGCCGGTGGGGATTATTCTCTCGCCAAGATAACGGAGCATCATCTCGTTGAAGAGTGCATAGTCGAACGATTGTTGCCCGTCCTTGAGTTGATGAAAATCCAGAATCACAAACTCGTCAGGGTTATCGCGCAAAAACAGATTCACTGCAGCAAATAAAGCTAACAGGTTACGAGATGAGCGATAGCCATTGTGCTGGAATCGGAATTTTTCAAACTCTGGGGCCGCGCCGTCAAAGTCCAGTCGTAAATCCAGTGCGCGTGAACCGTTGTTCAGTTGAGCTGCGAACGAGTCGTGCTGGCAGGCCAGCCAGTGCGCGCCGGGGATCAGTGCATAGCTCGCTTGCCAGTCGCACCCTGCATTGTGCGTGCCGGGTAGTGTAAGTTCACCAAGCGAGAGGTTATCGATTGCCGGTGTAGCGCTCATCCAGTTATTGAGTGCGTAATCGTCTCGGGTCGTATTGTTCATTAATGCGTCCTTGCATTGATTGATGAATAACAAGTTGCGCCAACGTAGTGTTGATTGAAGGCGATCAAGTATTTTGTCGTGGGACGCGCGCGGTCAATCATCAACTTCATACGGGATGTTGGGTAGCGGCAGGCCAGCGAGTGCCGGTCCTGCGCACTTTATTGTTTCTCGCCTCGATCATGTCTTGTGCAGTGAGGGGCCGTAAACAGCCTTCATGCTGCTGGCACTCCAGCAGTAACGGACAATTTCAGATGTGTCGAAAAAGTCGGTATTGATGATGCTGCAACGCGTCACCCAGTCTCCGGTGGTATTGAACCAGTCGTTGATCTTTTCTTTGATATTCCTTGGTCCGCCAAATAGCGTGTACGCAGTGGCCGACAATGACCAAAAAAATGTGTCGTAAGGCGCATCTTCCAGGGTTTTCGCAATATAGGTCCGCAGATCGCCGGAACCGGTGAATGTACTGTCGCGCCATTTGTGGGGGATGCGCGGCCAGAAACAGTTATCGTCCAGACCAGGCCTGAACTGCGCTGCCATGACAATTCGCCGACTTGTACTGGAGCGCTTGAGTTCGCCCACGGTGGCATGCCTGTTGGCAGGAAGTATGACCCGCATCCCGAGTCGCCGCACCAGTTGCTCGTTGAGCTTCTTATAATCGAAAGGCTTGCCGCCATCCCTGAGTTCATGAAAGTCCAGTACGAGGAATTCATCCGGGTTGCGATCAAGAAACGACAGCACTGCCTCGATCAATTCGTCCAGTACCCGACCCGAGCGATGGCCACTGTGCTGAAAGTAAAAAACCGCTTGCGGATCTTCCGCGTATTCGAGGCGAATATCCAAGGCCCGTGCGCCATTGGCCAGTTGCCAGGCAAATGAATCGCTCTGGCAAGTGGTCCAGTTACCGGTCACATCATCAAAATCAGGTGCTTTTTTGTCCATGCCGGCGTTATGGGTGCAGGGCCAGACAATATCGGTGAGTTTTAATCTGTCTACGTCGAGGATGTTGCTCATCCAGTTCTGTTTGTAGATAAATTCCGTTTTTTTGACTGTCATGGTTGTTCCTTTGTCTGAATGCACTGGCAACCTGAAGGCTTCAGGTTCCAGGCAGCCCGAAACTATCCGGAGTGACAAAGGGAGGGGTGTTACTTATCTACAGCGTCGCAGTGCCTTGAATAGGTTAGCCACCCTGAAATGCAAAACGCCGACGGAATTCAGTGAGTATCCTGTCGGCGTTTTGATGGGGATGTGGACGAGCGCTACAAAATTTATGCTTGATTGCGATTTTTTTCCTCGATCCATTGCGCCATGTACTGGGTACTTTTGTGTTGATGATGGCGCAACATGCTGCCGGTAAAGTTATCGCGCCTGATCTGTGGCAGATACCTCTGGCATTCGATCAGCTTTTCGATCAACGCAGGGCCATGGGTGGACTGCGGGTAGCGGCTGCTCAGTAGGTGACGGGCCTGGGCCTGGGCGACAAGCCACTGCGCCTTGTCCTGATAAAGCCGCACGGCGCTGTCGGCGAATTCGCGCGCCGTACGGGTTATGGCACCGGGCCAGGGCTCTTGATCGTGCATGGCTTCCGCGCCCACTGGCGTGGTGACATTGGGTGTTCCACAGAGCATCGCATCGACGATCTTGCCTTTGATGCCGGCACCGAAGCGCAGCGGTGCCAGGCACACCCGCGTCTTGGACATCACCTGCAAGGCATCTTCTGCCCAGTTAAGTACATGAAAGCCCTGTGCCGCGTTGTGCAGGGCAGTGGCCTTGGGCGGGGTGTACGCGCCATAGATGTGCAACTGCGCATCAGGCAGTTGCGCGCGAATCAGCGGCCAGATCGCGGTTTTCAACCAGAGCACCGCATCCCAGTTGGGCGCATGGCGAAAGTTGCCGATGTGCAGGAAATGCGCGCGATCTTCATACCCTACTGGCGCGCCGGCCGGAAGATCGACCATCAATGGGCACCAGTGCAGCAAGTTGCGCGGAATTCTGAACTGCTCGACCAGCAATTCGATTTCCACTTCGGAAACCATCAGCGTCAAATCACAACGATAAAACGAGGCGATTTCGCGCTTGGCCAGATCGGTATTGGCCATGTGTTCAAACTCTTCACGCGACGCCGGGGCGAACAGGCCGCTGAAGTCATTGTTGTCCTCGCTGGCCTTCAAGCGCTCCTTGAGGCGTTGATGCCGACCCTGCCTGAGGCTTTGCAAGTCGCAACTTTCCAGCACGCGCAACGCATCGGGACAATACTTCTCGACCCGCCAACCGAACTGTTCCTCCATCATGAATTGATCGAACAACACGATGTCCGGCGCCAGTTCACTGATGAAGGTGTCAAAACTGCTGTTGTTCAGCTCGATGGGGACTTCACGAATACCCAGCGCCGTCAGGTCTGCGCGCTGTTCTCCGAAACCTGCCGGGCTGCTGAAGGTGATCTCCCAGCCTTGCTCCAGGAAGACCTCGAGAATCTGCATGACATGCCCGCTGGCCGCCGAAGAGCGGGGCTCGGGCCAGACGTAACCAATGACCAGGACTTTGGTTGCGCGGGGCTCAATCATGTACGGAATTTCCTTGAAGCGAAGACAGGGCAGGGACAAAAACGGCGCGCATTAAACCACAGTGGATCGCCAGGTCACCCGAGAATGCCTTTGACCTTGTCGCGCAACTGATCAATGGAGAAGGGTTTGCCGATCACGTGCATGTCGGGGGGGACGTCGATGCTTTCGGCATAACCGCTGGCAAACAGAATGGGCAGGGCAGGACGCAAGACACGTGCTTCTTTGGCCAGCTCGCGACCATCCATGATCGGCAGGCCGACATCCGTCATCATCAGGTCAATGCGTTGCTTCGAGTCCCCGAGCGTCTCCAGCGCCTGCACGCTGCCGTCAGCCTCCAGCACCTTGAACTCCAGCTCCTCCAGTACGTCGACAATCAGCATGCGCACGATGGCATCGTCTTCGACGACGAGGATGGTGTAGGCGTTGGCGGATGACATAGTCGACTTCCTGAATAAGTTTGGCATTGCCGGTCGCTGGAAATCACCGGCCTCTAGCATCAGTAAGTGGCAGATCCAGACAAGTTCCCGAGGTGGCGCAAAAAAGCATGCAACGCAGATCAGCAAGGATAACCCGCCGTTTAGCGTGGGCGCAGCGCAATGTAGGCCTATGCGCGAAAACATGTCAGAAAAATGGATCCATGTGCCAGTTTTGGGGCAAACTCCTTGCATTCTGACAGTTCGACAAGGCCTGCCCCATGACCTCTGCGTCCTCGGTTGATGAGCAACGATTTCGTAAACTCCTGAGCCGCAATATCAGCCTGCCGTTGGGGCTGGGCCTTATCAGCGCGGTGTTCTTCGTTTCGCTGATCACCTATCTGCTGTCGACGATCCAGTGGGTGGAACACACCGACCGGGTGATCAATAACGCCAATGAAGCGGTCAAGCTGACCGTGGACCTGGAGACCGGGATGCGCGGTTTCCTGCTCAGTGGCGACGAGCACTTCCTCGACCCTTACGAAACCGCCAAGCCGCGGATTGCCGTGGCCCTCAACACCTTGCTCGAGCTGACCGCCGACAACCCGGTGCAGACCGACCGCTTGCTGCGTTTGCAGGCGTTGCAACAGGAGTGGGCCAGCTATGCGCAATCGTTGATCGATTTGCAGCGCAGCAGCGGTGATTATCGCTCGGTGGTGAAGGCCGGGCGGGGCAAACGCCTGACCGATGAAATTCGCACGCAGTTCGAGGAGGTGATCGACTCCGAACAACAGTTGCGCACCACGCGCAATGAAGAGGTGCGGCGCACCACTGTCTGGAGTATCAGCCTCTATCTGTTGTTCATTGCCGGCGTCAGTGGTTTGCTGGCGTATGTCGGGCGTCGCGATTTGCTCAGCCTTTCACAAAGCTACAGCGTCAGTCTCGCAGCCCAGCAAGCCAGTGCCCAGCGCCTGGAGCAACAGGCCTGGTTGCGCAACGGCCAGACCGAGCTCGCTGAGCAGGTGCTGGGACAGTTGAGCCTGAACCTGCTGGGTCGCAACATCCTGCAGTTTTGCGCGCAGTACCTCGGTACCGCCGTGGCGGCGATCTATGTTCGGGAAGACCACGGCGGTCTCAGACGCATCGCCAGCTACGGTTTTTCCCGCGAACAGGAAGAGCGCGAGCAGCAGATTTACAGCGATGAAGGCATTGTCGGTCAGGTGGCGCAGCAGGCGCGGCTGATTCGCCTGGACGAGGTACCGGGGGATTATTTCAAGGTCAGCTCCGGCCTCGGTGACGGTTTGCCGCGCAGTGTGCTGGTGGTACCGACCAGCGACGACGACCGGGTCAATGGTGTGATCGAGTTGGGTTTCCTGCGTCCGCTGGATGACCGCGATGTCGCGTTGCTGGAATTGATTGCCGGCAACATCGGCACGTCCATCGAGGCCGCACGCTATCGCCAGCGCTTGCAGGAAGTGTTGGCCGAAACCCAACAGCTCAATGAAGAGTTGCAGGTGCAGCAGGAAGAGCTCAAGACCACCAACGAGGAGCTCGAAGAACAGTCGCGGGTGCTCAAGGAGTCCCAGGCGCACCTGGAAACCCAGCAGGTGGAGCTGGAGCAGACCAACGAACAACTCGCCGAGCAGGCACAAGTGCTGGCTGAGCAACGCGACGCCATGGACCTGAAGAACTCCGAACTCAATCAGGCGCAGATCCAGCTCGAAGAGCGCGCGTTGGAATTGCAGCGTTCGAGCAAGTACAAGTCCGAATTCCTCGCCAACATGTCCCACGAGCTGCGCACGCCGCTCAACAGTTCGTTGATCCTGGCCAAGCTGCTGGCGGAAAACCCGGAAGAAAACCTCACGGCCGAGCAAGTGAAGTTCGCCGAGTCGATCTATTCCGCCGGCAATGACTTGCTCAATCTGATCAACGACATTCTGGACATCTCCAAAGTCGAGGCCGGCAAGCTGGAAATCCGTCCGGAGAACACCAGCGTGGCACGCCTGGTCGATGGCCTGCGGGGCCTGTTCCAGCCGTTGGCCATGGACAAGCACCTGGATTTCCAGGTGGACTTGCTGGACGGCGCGCCGCCGATGCTGTTCACCGACCGCCAGCGCCTGGAGCAAGTGCTCAAGAACCTGTTGTCCAACGCCGTGAAGTTCACTGAAAGCGGCAGTGTCAGCCTGTCCGTCGCTGCGGCGCCGAATGACGGCATCGCGTTCAGCATCCGCGATTCGGGGATCGGCATCGAGGCGGATCAACACGACAGCATTTTCGAAGCCTTCCGTCAGGCCGATGGCACCACCAATCGGCGCTACGGCGGTACCGGGCTGGGCTTGTCGATCTCCCGCGATCTGGCCGCGCTGCTCGGCGGTACCATCAGCGTGACCAGCAAACCGGGGCAGGGCAGTGTGTTTACCCTGGTCATGCCGCAGCAGTACGTGGAACCGGGCGAGGTGCCTGTCGAACCGATGCGGGCCGTTGCGGTGGCGGCTGTACCGAATGCAGTGCCGCCCACGTTGTCGCCATTGGTGGCCGAAGTCGACATTGCGCGTTTCGACGACGATCGCCACAAGGGGCCGTTCACCAGCCGCTGCATTCTGGTGGTGGAGGACGAGTCGAACTTTGCGCACATCCTCTACGATCTTGCCCATGAGCTGGGTTATCAGTGCCTGGTGGCCCATGGCGCCGACGAAGGCTACGACCTGGCCAAGGCCTTCATCCCCGACGCGATCCTGCTGGACATGCGGCTTCCGGATCATTCCGGCCTGACCGTGCTGCAACGCCTGAAGGAGCACGCCGAAACCCGGCACATCCCGGTGCATGTGATTTCGGTCGAGGACCGGGTCGAAGCGGCGATGCACATGGGCGCCATTGGCTATGCGGTCAAACCCACCACCCGCGAGGAACTCAAGGACGTATTTGCGCGCCTGGAGGCCAAGCTGACCCAGAAGGTCAAACGTGTACTGCTGGTCGAGGACGACGACCTGCAGCGCGACAGCATTGCCCGCCTGATCGGCGACGATGACATAGAGATCACCGCCGTTGGCCTGGCGCAGGAGGCACTGGACCTGCTGCGCGCGTCGGTCTTCGATTGCATGATCATCGACCTCAAGCTGCCTGACATGCTCGGCAACGACCTGCTCAAGCGCATGTCCACCGAAGACATCTGCTCCTTTCCACCCGTCATCGTCTATACCGGGCGCAACCTGACCCGCGATGAAGAGGCTGAACTGCGCAAGTATTCGCGTTCGATCATCATCAAGGGCGCGCGTTCGCCAGAGCGGCTTTTGGACGAGGTGACACTTTTTCTGCACAAAGTCGAATCGCAGTTGTCCCATGACCGGCAGAAGATGCTCAAGGTCGCCCGCAGTCGCGACCGGGTCTTCGAAGGACGCAAGGTGCTGCTGGTGGATGACGATGTGCGCAACATTTTCGCCCTCACCAGCGCGCTGGAGCAAAAGGGCGCAGTCGTGGTCATTGGTCGTAATGGCCGGGAAGCGATTGAACGACTCAATGAAGTGGAGGACATCGATCTGGTGTTGATGGACGTGATGATGCCGCAGATGGATGGCTTTGAAGCCACCGTTGAAATCCGCAAGGTCCCGCGTTGGCGCAAATTGCCGATCATCGCGGTGACGGCCAAGGCCATGAAGGACGATCAGGAGCGCTGCCTGCAAGCCGGCGCCAACGATTACCTGGCCAAGCCCATCGACCTGGACCGCCTGTTTTCGCTGATTCGCGTGTGGTTGCCGAAGATGGAACGCATCTAGTGGAGCGAAGCAGCGAAATCGAATTGCGCCTGTTGATCGAGGCGATTTACCTCAAGTACAGCTACGATTTTCGCGATTACTCCGGCGCGTCGATCAAGCGTCGGGTCAATCATGCGTTGAGTCAGTTCGAGTGCCAGACCATCTCGGCGCTGCAGGAAAAGGTCCTGCACGATCCGGCCGCTTTCATGCAACTGCTGCAGTTGCTGACCATTCCTGTCAGCGAGATGTTTCGTGACCCCTCGCACTTCCTGGCCATCCGCAAGGAAGTGGTGCCGCTGCTGCGAACCTACCCCTCGATCAAGATCTGGATCGCCGGATGCAGTACGGGGGAAGAGGTGTATTCGATGGCCATTCTGTTGCGCGAAGAGGGCTTGCTCGACCGTACCATCATCTACGCGACCGACATCAATCCGCGCTCTCTGGAAAAAGCCAAGCAAGGGATTTTCTCGATGGAGAACGTCCGTGCCTACACTGCTAATTACCAGCAGGCCGGTGGCCAGTGTTCATTTGCCGACTACTATACGGCGGCCTATGGGTACGCGATTTTCGACAAGACACTGCGCGAAAACGTGACCTTCGCCGATCACAGCCTGGCGACGGACAGTGTGTTCTCCGAAACTCAATTAATTTCATGTCGTAACGTATTGATTTATTTTAATAAAAAGCTTCAGGATCGAGCGTTCGGACTGTTTCATGAGTCCCTCTGTCATCGCGGATTCCTGGTGTTGGGCAGCAAGGAAACCCCGGATTTCTCGACTTTTGGCGATCAGTTCGAGCCGTTGGTCAAACAAGAACGGATCTATAGAAAAACATGAACAGTGCAACGAGCCTGCCAGCTATCGAAGCGATCGTGATCGGAGCCTCCGCCGGTGGCGTTGAGGCGCTGTTGAACATCCTCGGCCCGCTGCGCGAAGGTTTTGCGTTGCCGATCATTGTCGTGCTGCACCTGCCGGACGAACGCCGCAGCCAGCTGGCGGATGTGTTTGCCCGCCGGGTGGCCATGCCGGTGCTGGAGGCGTGCGACAAGACCTCGGTCGAGGCCGGCACGCTGTATTTCGCTGCGCCCGGTTATCACCTGTCGGTGGAGCGGGACCGCAGCTTTTCCCTGAGCCTGGAGCCTCGAGTGCATCATTCGCGTCCCGCCATCGATTACCTGTTCGAATCGGCTGCCGATGCCTACGGCGCCGGGCTCGTTGCAGTCTTGCTCACAGGCGCCAACCGCGATGGCGCGCACGGGCTGGCCCAGGTCAAACAGCGCGGTGGCATCACCATCGTGCAAGACCCGCAAGAGGCTCAGGTCGCCACCATGCCCCGGGCTGCGCTGGATATGCACCGGCCAGACCACATACTTTCTGTACGCGGCATCGGCCGTCTGCTTGTCGAGATGGAACGAATCGCATGCTGAGTAATATCCAGGCCAAACTGCTGATCGTGGACGATCTGCCGGAAAATCTGCTGGCGCTCGAAGCGCTGATCAGGCGTGAAGACCGGATTGTGTACAAGGCGCTGTCCGCCGACGAAGCCTTGTCACTGCTGTTGCAGCACGAATTCGCCATGGCCATCCTCGATGTGCAGATGCCTGGCATGAATGGCTTCGAACTGGCGGAGTTGATGCGCGGCACCGAAAAAACCAAGAACATCCCGATCGTTTTTGTCAGCGCCGCCGGGCGTGAAATGAACTACGCGTTCAAAGGCTATGAAAGCGGCGCCGTGGACTTCCTGCACAAACCACTGGACATCCACGCGGTCAAGAGCAAGGTCAATGTGTTCGTCGACCTGTATCGCCAGAGCAAGGCGATGAAGGAACAAGTGCTGGCCCTTGAGCAAAGTCGCCGCGAACAGGAAGCCCTGCTCGAGCAACTGCAGAACACCCAGCTGGAACTGGAGCAGGCGGTGCGCATGCGCGATGACTTCATGTCCATCGTCGCCCACGAAGTGCGCACGCCGCTCAACGGCCTGATCCTTGAAACCCAGCTGCGCAAGATGCACCTGGCCCGGGACAACGCCGCCGCCTTCACCCTGGACAAGATGCACGCCATGGTCGACCGCGACGAGCGGCAGATCAAAAGCCTCATTCGCCTGATCGAGGATATGCTCGATGTCTCGCGCATTCGCACCGGCAAGCTGTCGATCCGACCGACACGGTTCGATCTTTCGACGCTGGTTCGCGATTTGCTGCACAACTTTTCCCGGCAGATCGACGCCGCCGAGACGTCGGTCAGCCTCGATGCCGAGCAACCGGTGATCGGAAACTGGGATGAATTTCGTATTGAACAGGTCATATCCAACCTGTTGACCAATGCCTTGCGCTACGGGGCCAAGAGCCCGGTCTCGGTGAAGGTATACAGTGAAGGAGGCCTGGCGCTGGTAGACGTGCGCGACCAGGGGATCGGGATCAGCGAAGAAAACCAGACGCGCATATTCCAGCAGTTCGAGCGCGTATCGGCCAGGCAGGCCGTCGCCGGACTGGGTCTGGGATTGTTTATTTCAGAACAGATCGTGACCGCCCATGGCGGTACAATTACCGTCCAGAGCCGGATTGGCGAGGGCGCCTTGTTTCGCGTTTGTCTGCCGCTGTAGGAAAACAGCCAGATAAACGCAACCTCTGATCGACCCCACGGTCGTATCAGCAGCAATTGACCGAACAAAGGCTTCCCATGAGCGAAGATGCACAAGACGTAGTACTCGTTGTCGAGGACGATCCCTCGATTCTGATGGTGCTGTCCGCTTACCTGTCGGGCGAGGGTTATCGCGTATTGCAGGCCGAAAACGGCGAACAGGCTTTTGAAATCCTGGCGAGCAAACCCCACCTGGACATGATGATCACCGACTTCCGCCTGCCCGGTGGAATCTCCGGCGTGCAGATCGCCGAACCCGCCGTGAAGCTGCGACCGGAACTCAAGGTGATCTTCATCAGCGGCTATGCCCAGGAAATCCGCGAGACCGACAGCCCGATCACGCGCAAGGCGCCGATCCTGGACAAGCCATTCGATCTGGATAAGTTGCAGGAACTGATGCAGGACATGCTTTCGTAAGCATTCAGGCGCTGATCATCTCCCGCACCTTCGCCGTCAACAGGTCGAAGGTGAACGGCTTGGTGATCATCTGCATGCCCGGATCGAGGAACCCGCCGCGCACGGCGGCGTGCTCGGCGTAGCCGGTGATGAACAGCACCCTGAGATCGGGCCGCAGCTGCCGGCCGATTTCCGCCAGTTGCCGGCCGTTCATGCCGGGCAGGCCGACATCGCTGATCAGCAGGTCGATGCGCTGGGCCGAATCGAGTATCGGCACCGCGCTATCGCCATCACAGGCTTCGACGAAGTCATAACCCAGGTCGCTCAACACCGTGCTGACCAGCACTCGTACCGCCGGATCGTCCTCGACGATCAATACCGTCTCGCCATTGTTGGCGAAGGGCGAGTGTCCGACATTGACCGGATGCTCCTGAGGCAGATCACCCCCGAAGCGTGGCAGAAACAGACTCACCGTGGTGCCTTCGCCGACTACGCTGTGGATGACGACATGACCGCCTGACTGCTTGCTGAAGCCATAGATCATCGACAAACCCAGCCCGGTGCCCTGGCCGATGGGCTTGGTGGTGAAGAAGGGGTCAAAGGCGCGGTTGACGATGCTTTGCGCCATGCCGCAACCGGTGTCGGTGACGCTGAGCACGACGTAGTCACCGGCATCGAGATTGCTCTGGGACTGAGCAAAGTCCTCGTCAAGGTGCCGGTTCGAGGTAGAGACCACCAGCCTGCCGCCATTGGGCATGGCATCGCGGGCGTTGATCACCAGGTTGAGCAGGGCGCTTTCCAGTTGATTGGGGTCGGCTTCGGCCACCCACAGTTGTTCATCGAGTTGCATGTCCAGGCGAATGCTTTCGTTGATGCTGCGTTGCAGCAGTTCATCCATGGAGATCACCAGGGCGTTCATTTCCACGGGTTTGGAATCCAGCGACTGGCGGCGGGAAAACGCCAGCAGGCGGTGAGTCAGGGCGGCCGCGCGGTTGGCCGAGGTCACCCCCAGGTCGATCAGGCTGTCCAGATCTTCGGTACGGCCTCGGGCCAGGCGTCGACGCAACAATTCCAGGCTGCCGATGATGCCGGTCAGCATGTTGTTGAAGTCATGGGCGATACCGCCGGTGAGCTGGCCGACGGCTTCCATTTTCTGCGACTGGCGCAGCGCCTCTTCGTTGTGACGCAGTTGCGCGGTGCGCTCTTCCACCTGCTGTTCAAGGGTTTCGAGGGTGTTTTGCAGGCGCAATTCACTCTGGCTCAGGTCGATCAGCCGATCCCTGGCCTCGTACTGTCGTCGCCGTCCGCGCAAGGCGGTGGTGACCAGACTGATCAGTGTGATCGGGTGAAAGGGCCGTTCGAGGAAGGTGACATTGCCCAATTGCGGACCGAAACGGGATGCCGGATTCTGTTGCGGGCCACCATGGTGGGTCATCAACACGATCGGCAGGTCCGACCACGCGGGCTGTTGTTCAATCAGCCGGATCAGCGGTTCGAGATCACGACCCAGCAGCGCTTCGCTGGAAATCAGCAGCAGGCCGGCACCGAGTTCCAACTCGGCGCACAGCCCTGGCAGGTCCTGGCTGATCACCCCGTGAAACCCGGCTTCGTTGAGCATCATCAAGGCAATCTGGCTGTCACGCCCTCGCGGCGCAAGGATGAGGGTGCGCTCGGGTGTCGCCAGCAGCGCGGTCACCGGATATCTTCCGCAAGCAAGGGGTTGCTGGCCCCGAGATAGGTGGGCACCCCGCGCAGTACGCCCTGGAAGGCTTCCAGCGGTTCACCGATGGTCATGCCCTGGGCGCTGATGCGGTATTCACGGATGGTCGATTCATGGCTGCCGGTGCGTTTCTTGATGATCGAAATGGCCCGGCGTACCTTGCCCAGGGCCTCGAAGTAACGCAGCAAGATCACCGTATCGGCCAGGTAGGTGATGTCGACCGGGGCCTGCATGTCGCCGACCAGGCCATGCTGGGCCACCGTCATGAAGGTCGCGGCGCCTTTTCGATTGAGGTACAGCAACAACTCGTGCATGTGCAGCACCAGGGCGTTCTCTTCCGGCATTGCCGCCTGATAGCCATTGATGCTGTCGATCACCACGGTTTTGATATTGCCTTCGTCGACACAGCGCCGGACCCGGTGGGAGAACTCGCCGGGAGACAGCTCGGCGGCGTCCACCTGTTCGACCAGCAGATTGCCGCTGTCTTGCAGGGCCTGCAAATCGATGCCGATGTTCTTCATGCGCTCGTACAGCAACCCCAGCTCTTCATCGAAGATGAACAGCGCGGCTTTTTCACCCCGGGCCACCGCCGCGGCGGCGAACACCATTGAGATCAGTGATTTGCCGGTCCCGGCCGGACCGAGAATCAAAGTGCTGGAACCGGTTTCGATACCGCCGCCCAGCAGCGCATCCATTTCCCGGATGCCACTGGTCAATTGCTGGCGCAGGTACTGACCGCGATGTTCGGCGGCCACCAGACGCGGAAATACATGCACGCCGTCGCTGGCGATGGTGAAGTCATGAAAGCCGCCCCGGTATTTCTGGCCGCGGTACTTCACCACGCGCACGCGCCGTCGCTCGGCACCGTAATTGGGCGTCAACTCTTCCAGGCGAATCACGCCGTGGGCGACGCTGTGCACGGTCTTGTCCAGTGACTCGGTGGTCAAGTCGTCGAGCAGCAAGACCGTGGCGTCATAACGCACGAAATAATGTTTGATGGCCAGAATCTGCCGACGATAACGCAGCGAGCTTTGTGCCAGCAGGCGAATTTCGGAAAGGCTGTCCAGGACGACGCGGGTCGGTTTGACCCGCTCGACCACTTCGAAAATCTGCCGGGTGGCCTCGCCCAGTTCAAGGTCGGAGGAATACAGCAGCGTCTGCTGCTGTTCGGCATTGAGCAGGTTTTCCGGAGGCGTCAGCTCGAAGATGTGGACGTTGTCGTCCATCTCCCAACCATGGGACAAGGCGCCCTGGCGCAGCTCGCGTTCGGTTTCGGACAGCGTGATGTACAACGAGCGCTCGCCGGCTTGCGCGCCGGCCAACAGGAAGTGCAGCGCCACGGTAGTCTTGCCGGTTCCCGGTTCGCCTTCCAGTAGAAACACATGACCGCGGGACAATCCTCCATCGAGGATATCGTCAAGGCCTTCGATACCGGTGGCCGCCTTGGTACGGTTCAATTCGTTGATTAGAGACAAATAAGAGTCCTCTTGTGGCCAGGAACAATGAGGCAGCCACTTGCAAGAGCCGCAACGGGCTGCCTTTTCACTTGACCCCTGGCCCGGACGAGCGTTCAACCTTTTTTGTATTCAGAGCCCCTGCTGCAACGACGGATCATCAGGGTTCATCTGTTCGAGCTGTGCGGTCAGGATCTGCACGTTTTGCAGCTGCCCGCTTTCCTTCCAGTAGTTGATCAGCAGCACCCGTGCCTTGCGATCGTTCGGATGGCGCTGAACGATTTCCTGCAACTGTATCTGCGCCGCTTCGAGTTCCTGCTCACCGCGCAACGTGGTCGCCAGGTCGTAGCGGTAATCCCGGTTATCCGGCTCAAGCTCAACGGCCTTGGACAGGCCGAGCAGGGCGAATTCGCTTTGGTCGTGATGCAGTAGCCAGAGCCCCAGGGCATGTTGCAGATACGCCGAGTTGGGCTGTGCCTGCAGTTGCCTGGCCAATAGTTGCCGGGCGGCGTCGTTCTGGCCCTGTTTGTCCAGCACTTCGATTTGCAGCACCAGCGCCGGCAGGTTGTCCGGCGCCAGGCGCAGGGTATTGTCCAGCGCCTGTTGCGCTTGCTTGAGTTCGGCGTTGTGCAGGTGCAGCCGGGCCAGCTGATATTGGTTTTCGGCGCTTTGCGGCTCGCTCTTGAGCACCAGCTCCCAGGCATCGATGGCTTGCTCCAGCGGCCCGAAATACAGGCCGAGTTCGTCCGGGGACAACCCCAGCAGCGCATTGATTGCCGCCAGCCGCACGCTCTGTTCGCTGTCGTCGAGCAATGGCCCCAGCAAAAGACTGCGCTGGCCGTTCGGTACCAGGGCGCTGACGCTCCTGATCGCGGCGATACGCACTTCGGGCGACTCGTTCTGCAAGTCGGCATCCGCCAGTTTCAGGGCCACCGAGCTTGGATAATTGGGCAGCTCGGCATGCAACCAGACACGGCGCTTGGGGGACAGGTCCGGACGCTTCAACTGCTGATAGAGCACCCGCGCAGCACCTGGTTGACCGCCCCGGGCCGCTGCCAGCGCTTCGCTGTAACCGTGCTTGATGGCTTCGGGAACCACCGGGGTGGTATCGCGCAGGGAAAACCATGCAAGGCCGATGACGAGCAGGGCGAAGAGGCTGATAAACAGATAGCGGCGGGACTGGGACATGCAAAAAATCCGGGAGATGAGGCATCAGCAAAAGAGTGCCAGCTTCGATCAGTCTGGGAAGGGAGTCAAACCTGTGTGGCTCTGAGATGCCGTCACCATGTTCCTGGTGGGCGGTTCAGTAGCGTTTTTTACAAGTCGTTTACCGTGACAGTGCGTAGCCTCGCGAGAACTGAGTCAACTGAAACGGAAAATCCCGAGTGCCTCTCCCTCCTAGCGTCACAAGCATCAGACATGCGCCATCCACAACCTCTTTATCCTGCGATCAAATGAATAGAACGTTGGTTTTCGACGAGGTCCGGCATACCGAGAACACGCCCCTGGTTCTGCACAGGTCCGGTCGTGCACCTGCAAGGTCCACGGGCACTAATGCCGATATTCCACCCCCAATGCTCGCACGCAACGCCTTCGAAGATCGCTTCACCAGTCAGGATGATCTCGAACAGCAGTGGTCAGAACTCAAGGCGCAATTGCAGACGGCGTCTCTTACCGAGCAAGAAGTACTAGCTGTTCTGAGAAGCGGTATTTTGCAAACGAACACTGGCAAAGCCATTGCCGATCTATTTGCAGCCGCAATGTTACGTTCGATCCGACCATTGGGGTCGACGACCGACGATCGTTTGAAAACAATAGTTGATGTGGTTTGTCATTTGCCGCCCGGCCAATGGCAGTCGGAGCTGGGTGAAAACATTGGGTTTACGAGTGGACAAAACACCGAGCGGGTGATTGGCTTTATCCAGTCTCAGCTGGATCGTTCAACAGCGCTGGTGAATGAACGAATCGCAAACAACGAGTTGCTTACAGACTCTCAGTGGACGGCTCTCAAGCAAATTACACAGCAAGCCCGGACCTATATTCGTCGTTCAGGTGAAAGCGCCCTGATGATGCTTGAAGACGCGTGCGTTGTTCGGCCTTCTCCCAAGGACGCGCATCAGCAGTTGGTCAAGTTCCTTGATGAACTGCGCAGGCCGCTACAAAGCGAGCGAGTGCGCTGGCCGAACCGCTTTGCGATAGAGGTCGAGGCGATCTGCAATCAGCTTAAACCCGCTGAAGAGTATAAACAGACTTGGCAGGAGTGGCTGATCGACCCCCGCTGGCTGGAAAGCCCGCTCGAGCCACCGAATTCATTTTCAACGCCGATAAACTCATCGGAACCCGCGCAAGATGCAAAGCCAACCACCGACAAATCCACGCCTCTGCTATCGACCTTGCAGGCATTCGAGCGCAACGCCGACTTTTACTTGAACGTCAGCACAAAAGGCTCGAGCATTCCCGAGGGCTTTGCTGCCAGGCTTTTGTGGGCCTGCAATGTGCTGGATTCGTTCGGGGCGTTGAGATTGGACAGCAGGCATATTGCAATCGGTCGACCGGCTTCGACACAAGACGACCAGACGAGCAGGGGGGCAACCGAAGATCTGCCGGCATCCTCGGTTGATTTGTCGGGACATCAACCCGATGCCGCCTCCCATTCGTTCGAACAGTTTGCTGCGCAGTTGGACGGCGTTTTAACCCGGGCCATCAACAGCATTACGCCCTGGAACAGCGCTTATGCCGCAGAGCTGGCAGAGGTTAAAGTTCTGCTGAATGAAAAAGTCTACAGCCCGACAACCGAAGCTCTGCCATCCGATTCATTCTGGTCCGGTATGCCCGACATGGACGCATTGGGAAATCAACTGGGTAATTGGCTGAGTGCAATGAGTGGGCGTTTGCTCAGCACGGGCGTCGCGGTCCTGAGCCGAACGGGAGACTTGATAGAGCGCAATTCGCGTGGTGCCGTGGGAGTCTTTGCTGCCTACGTGGCGATCAGCAACCTTTACATCAGTTGGCATCTGCCTGCCAATGACGAAACTGCCGAAGCAAGACAATCGAACTCAAAACCGGACTTTGAACCTGATGAAGCATTCGTTGTTCATGAAAATACAATAGAGGGCATCACTGAGCTCCTTGATGAACAGCCAGACTTTGCAGACAGGGTTCTACAGCGTATCAGCGAATCCGACTATCTTGATCCGGGCGACGATCCACAACTGATAGAAGATATCGAGGCGCTTTTAAAGCAGACCGTCCAGGGTAGTGCCGATGTAACTTACCAGGATTATCTCGAAGAAATTATCCAGTTGGCGGCTGCCGATGCTCACGAAGAATTCGAGGAGTTCGAGGAATATTCAGGAGGAGGTTCAACCACGGAGCATGCTTCAGCTCAGTTGGAAACTGATGACATCCATGGTGTCGTACGCAGGAAACGAAGCCTGGGCGGTAACATGCAAACCAATGAAAAAGGCGTATCCGCACATGCTTCTGCTCGTTGGCTAGTCGAGGCGGGACAACACTCATTAAACGCTCGCGCAACAGGTCGCCCGGACGAGGAAATAGCTCCTGGTATGACGATTGGTCAGGCAGCTGACAGATTCATCAATACGCTTGAAGGCCTGCAAAAGGTTTCCGATCCTTCAGTTTTTATACGGACAGTCATCGAGGAAACCATTGCTGGTTCGAATCTGCCGAAGGACATAAAGTCAACGCTGAATTATAAAACCAAATTCACAGTTTGGTTTCGAGGGTTGCCAGAGAAGCACACGCCTGGAGAGCATATTAGGAAAAGATATAATCTGGCACAATTATTTGCGGGGCAACATAAAAAAGAAGCGAACGGCAAATCAATTACCATATCGTGGCCTGATCGTTACACGTCGCAGTTTATTGCGCAAGTTGATGAGATGGATCTTCTGGAATTGTATAACGAGCACGCGCAGGGAATACTTTCACAGCCAGATGTTTTTGATTTTTGGAGGGTTGGCAAGCAAAAAGAACTGGAACGCGCCCTGAAAGTATTCCTGCAGGAAGGTAAGGGCACGGCGCAAAACAAGAATATTGCAAAGAAGTTTCTTGATGGCAAGATCAAGGCGCAAACGATCTCGATTCGTGATGGTGGTCTCAGTACTCCTCACAAAGTGAGTAACGCCGTTTATTTGCAAGACTGGAGTAATTCAGGGGGGTTGTTCGTTTTTTTGGGTGGGAACAGCACGGTGATCGAGCACCCTCCCGAATTGAGACAAAGAACGAAGTCAATCGAGCAGTTTCCAGAGCTGCGAGGTAATTTGTCCATGCGAATTGCTCTGAATGAACTTTTGGGGCGGGGCGAATATGACTTCAAGTACAGCCTGGGTTTTATCGATCCTGAAAAATTAGAACTGGAACCATTGGATTTTTTTAACATATTTAACCTTCCTTCATTTTTCGCAAAAAAGATAGATGGAAAGTTATCCTATGAACCTATTCTGTTTGGATGGCCAGACAGTGATGTCGAAGCGATTTATGAGGAGCTTTACAAAAGACAAGGTGATCAGGTCAAGGCTGCCATAGACACGTTGACCTCAACCTTCGCCGAGCGCATGACAGATGCCATTTTGGCATTGGTGTCCGATGCACTTGCCATGCTGTCGATGTGCACCGCATTTATTCCTGGCCCTGGTGCTCTAGCAGCGGGAATGTCGATGTTGTTAGGCTTTGGCTCGGTAGGGGCAACTTATGTACGAGGTGAACTGGAGGACGATCCGGGCCTGGCAGCGCAACACAAGGCCAATGCGTTACGTGGAGCCATTTTCGAACTTGTCGGGCCATTTATAGGGAAAGTGGCTGGTAAAGCTATTCCCAAGTCTTCATACAAAAAAATTGGCAATGAAGTAATCGAGCGGATGGCTTCGTCAGGGCGTGTGTCAGATGATGTAGCTAAATATTTATCGGAAAAAAAGCCAAAAAATCCCATTCTGGAAGCAGTAAAAAAAATACCTAGATGGGTCGCTCCTGTGGAGAAGGATATCTTGGAGATACTTTCAAAGGTTGACTGGAAGTTTATAAATCATCGAACTGCAAACAAGTTTATGCGATTGAATCGTGGACCGAAGGTTGCGCAAAAATTAATGGATAGAACAGGGGTGACGTATTTTGGTGGGCCATCAAAGGGTTATGTGTATAGGGGGGTCGTCATGCGAGGGGATATGCGTCCGCCAAGCGAAATTTTTGAGGAGGGCTTCAAGTTGCGCAAGGAATATACGGATATAAAGCAGATTAATGGAATGCAGGGTGGTTTTGGCGGAGATGCAAACGCACTTGGTCTGGACGGGAAGGGAATATCAACCTCTGCTTATTACAGTGGTGGTAGACTGGGGGCGGCTTATTATGGGGGCAAAAGAGGAGGATATACGTATGTCGTTGATGGTCGAGATATAGAAGGTTTTCATATGTATTATAATAAAGAGCTGGCAACTAATCCTGGTTCAAAACTTAGGAAAAAGGCCTACGAAATCAACTACCCAAATGACATTCCGCCGGAAAAAATACTAGGCGCTTATGACGCTAACAAGATCTTCTACCCCAACCCAACAGCCATCGGCAGAAGTGTTGCACTAAGCACTCCTAAACATGGTTCAAATGTTAAACTTCCGATGCAGAAAGCAGCAACTAATAGTACAGGCATTACTTTCCCTCTGAGCGGCGAGCGAGCCAACCAATAAACCTGAATATCGCCTCGGCAGGGATTCCTGTCGAGGCGCCGCACAAATGACTACGCTTGCTGGAGACAGTCCGACAGGCTTTCCCATGCAAGCGCTGCTGCAATACTTCAAAGCGATGCTCAACCCCGGCCCCGGGGTGTTGCTGTTTGCCTTGCGAACCATCGCGGCCGGTTTGTTGACCCTGTACCTGGCGTTTTTGTTCGATCTGGACCAACCCAAGTGGTCGATCATGGCCGTGGTCATCATCAGCCAGCCACTGGGCGGCATGGTGCTGGCCCGCAGTTTTGGCCAGGTGATCGGCACCACGTTGGGGGCAGCCGTGGCGGTGTTGATCATGGCGATCTTTCCCCAGGCTCCGCTGCCGTTCATCACCACCCTGGCATTGTGGCTGGCGTTGTGCACCGCCGGTGGCACCTTGTTGCGCTATACCAGTTCCCAGGCATTTGTCCTCAGCGGCTACACCGCCGTGGTGGTGGCCTTGCTGGCGGTGCCGGATCAGGACGGCATGTTTCTGCTGGCGGTGACCCGCGTCACCGAGACCTTGCTGGCGGTGGCCTGCGTGTGTCTGGTCAGCCTGCTGACCGCCAGGCCTGAAACCGTCGCCCGTGACTACTTCGCCAGGATCGACCAGATCACCCGGTTGCTGGCCACCCATGCCAGTGCCGTCATCCGCACCGAAGAGAGCGAAGCCGATTTCCAGCAGCGACAAATGCAGTTATTGGGCCAGATCAGCGGTCTGGAGGGCGTGCGCCGGCACATGTACTTCGATGCGCCGCGGTTGCGCAGTGCCAACGGCCTGGTGCAACTACTGGGCAACCAATTGGTGTTGTTGACCGCGCGGTTGACAGCCCTGCGCCACCAGCGGCTGCTGTTGACCGAGCGTTGGGAGGGCGAGTTGCCCGAGGAAATTCAACGTTTGCGGGCCGAAGAACTGGCGTTTCTCGATGAGCTGGCGCGGGAGGGGCGTTCGCTGTCCAGTGACAAGCGCCATCATTTCACGTCGTTGCAACAACGCTTTGATGAGCTGGCCTACAGAGCCGAACAATTGACCGAGCCGTTGCCGGCCACCTTGCGCTCGCTGGCCTGGTCACTGCGCTGGGAGCAGGCTCGCCTGCTGCAGCAGCTGGAGCAGATTCTGGAATTGAGTGACGCCATCCAGAGCGGGCGACCGGCCAGCAGCGTGTTTCGCGGGCGGGAAAATCCGCTGCATCTGGACTTCACCCTGGCGACCATGAATGCCATCCGGGCTTTTTCCGCGCTGTTGATTTGCGGCTTGATCTGGATCGAAACCGGCTGGGACGGTGCGCGGGGCGGGATGGTGCTGGTGGGCATCCTTTGCTCGCTGATGTCGACCTTTCCGAGGCCGCTGCTGGCCGTGCAAAGCTACGCGAGGGGATTTGGGCTGGCACTGCTGGCCTCGGCGCTCCTGCAGTTCATGTTCGTGCCGATGATCAGCAATTTCGAGATGCTTGCCTTGCTGTTGGCGCCCTTGCTCTATGCCGTTGCGGTGGGGCTGGCCAGTCCGGCCACGACAGGCACTGGCATTGGTCTGGGACTCACGACGTTTCTGCTGCTCGGTCCGTTGAACGTAGGGATCGGTCAAAACACCGCCATCCAGTGGTTCGAATTTGCCGGGGCCTATACCTGCGCGACCGTGCTGGCGTTGAGCGTCTATGCGCTGATCTTTCCGTTCAGGCCGGATTTGCGCATGGGGCGGCTCTATAAAGAGAACGGCGAGCAGGTGTACGCCTTGCTGAAAACCGCGCCGACCGATGAACAGCAATTTGCTTTCGAGAGCCGCATGGTTGATCGCCTGACCATGATGCTGGGGCTGCTGCCGGCAACGCAGGAGCCACAATCCCATGAGCGGTTTCAAGTCAGCCTGGCCTGCATGGCGCTGGGGATTGCCTTGAATCAGCTCAGACAGCAGGGGCAGAACAACGCACTGTTGAGTCCGGATCTGCAAAGTCGCCTGTTTTCCACCGTCCGGGAAACGGGCAGGCTGGTCGCCGGCCGGCCCGGGGTCGAAGTGGCACAGGTGCTCGATAGCCTGCACGCCCTGGGCGACGAACTGGATGCCCTGCATACCGATGTCCATGAGCGCTTGTGGTCAGTGTTCCGTATGCGCGTGGCGCTGTTGATCGTGGTGTCGTTCGTCGAGCGTTATCGCGGCTACTTTCAACCCTCCGGCATTGAAGGAGACCCTGTCCTTGCCCATTGATCTGGAAGTGGGTGGCGCCTATTTGCCCCCGATTGCCCAGGCGTTGCTGCTGGGTTTGCCGATTTTCCTGCTGCTGGACTGGGTGCTGCGGCGCTTCGGTGTGCTGCAGTTCGTCTGGCATGAGGCCTTGTTCGAAGGCGCGTTGTACGTCTGCGTCTGCGCCACCTTGATACTGGTGATGGGAGTCTGATGCCTTGAAGAACATCCTTCCCCGACTCACGACGCTGGCGGTGGTACTGCTGGCCTTGGTCCTGGGCTGGTTCGCCTGGGAGCATTACACCCGTGCCCCCTGGACCCGGGATGCCCGGGTGCGTGCCGATGTGGTGACCTTGTCCGCCGATGTCTCGGGGCGAATCGTCAGCCTGGCCGTGCAGGACAACCAACATGTGAACAAGGGTCAGGCGCTGCTGGAGATCGATCCGGCGCGTTACACGCTGGCGGTGGAGCATGCCAAGCGTGCCGTCGAGGTGTCGAAAGCCTCGCTCGGGCAGGCCCAGGCGTCCATTACCGCCAGCGAGGCATTGCTCAAGCAACGTCAAAGCGAGGAGCAACGGCGGCGCACGCTCAAGGACCGTTCGGCGATTTCCGGCGAAGAGTGGGAAAAAGCCAACACCGATGTGTCGGTGGCCCAGGCGGATCTGCTGCGAAATCAGGCCAACCTGGTGTTGGCCCAGGCCAACGTGCAACTGGCCATCGCGGCCTTGACCCAATCGGAGCTCGATTTGCAGCGCACCCATGTCGTCTCCCCGGTGACGGGCTATGTCACCAACCTGCTGACCCGGGAGGGCGACTACGCCTCGGCCGGGGGGCCACTGCTGGCGCTGGTGGACAGCGATTCGTTCTATGTCAGCGGTTACTTTGAAGAAACCAAGTTGCCGCGGATCGGCGAGGGCGACCGGGTCAGGATCGAGTTGATGAGTGGCGAAACCTTCGGCGGCAAAGTGCAGAGCATTGCCTTTGCCATTGCCGACCGGGAAAACCTGCCGGGCGGTCGTCTGTTGGCCAACATCAACCCCAGTTACACCTGGATCAAACTGGCGCAGCGGGTGCCGGTGCGGATCGAGATCGATGCCGACTATGCCGGTAAAGACAAACTCAGGGCGGGGACCACGGCCACCGTGACCGTCCAGGAAAACCAAAAACCCAAAGACCAACAATAACCGCCCTCTGTAGGAGCGAGCTTGCTCGCGATGGTCGTTAACGATACCGCGTGCTTACCGACTAAACGCCGCGCTCTTGAGTCCATCGCGAGCAAGCTCGCTCCTACAAGAAAATTCATTGCCTTTTAAAAGGCAAAAAAAGCCCCGCGACCGAATGAGACGCAGGGCAAAGGAATTGGTTGGTTGCGGCCAACCAAAGGAGCGCCTTAAACCATCGGGCTAATTGCTGGCGACCGTCTCGGGCTGCCAGCCGCCCCCGAGGGCCTTGTAGATGGCGACGATGCCGCGATACAAATCGACTTCGGCCTGGGCCTGGGTGTCTTCAGCCGCCAGGCGTTCACGCTGGGCGTCGAGCAGCACGAGGAAATCGGCGGTGCCTTCGCGGTAGCGAATCTCGGCGAGATCGGCTGCGGAACGGCTGGACTCGCTCTGGCGAATCAGCGAGATCAGGCGCTGCTGGCGCTTGCCGTAGTCGCTGAAAGCGTTTTCCGACTCTTCCAGGGCCAGCAACACTTGCTGTTCGTAAGTCGCCAGTGCGCCTTCGGCATCGGCGTCGGCGGCGCGCAAACGGGCGCGCACGCTGCCCAGGTCGAACGCCGCCCAGGTGATGCTCGGGCCCAGCGCCCAGGCGTTGGCCGCCGAGGAGCCGATTTGCGATCCACGCCCGGCGGTGAAGCCAAGGAAGCCGCTGAGGCTGACTTGCGGGAACAGGTCGGCCTTGGCCACGCCGATCCGCGCCGTGGCCGACGCCAATTGGCGCTCGGCACTGCGAATGTCCGGCCGGCGTTGCAGCAGTTCACCCGGATCACCGATCGGCAAGGCTTTGGCAATCGCCGGCAAGTCTTTCGGGCTCAGGTCCACGGTCAGCTTGTCCGGACGCTCCCCCAGCAGCGTGGCGATACGGTTCCTCTCCCGAACCTGTTCGGCCTGCAATTGCGGCACGCTGGCTTCGACCGACGCCAGTCGCGCATCGGCACGTTCCACATCGAGTTGATCGCCGACACCGGCATCACGCAGGTTGATGGTGATCTTGCGCGACTCCTGCTGGTTCTCCAGGTTGGCCAGGGCGATCTTTTCCCGCAGTTGCGCGCCGCGCAGTTGACCGTAGGCATCCACCAGTTCGGCAATCATGCTCACCTGCAGCTGGTACAGATCGGCTTCAAGCGACTGTTGCTCGGCATTCGCTGATTCCAGGTTGCGCTGGATACGGCCAAACAGGTCGATCTCCCAGGCCATGTCCAGGCCCAGGTCGTAGCGTTCGCTGTTGACCCGGTCGGTGGTCTGGCCAGGAATCTGGCCCTTGCCCAGGTCACTGCTGACACGGCTGGTGACGACCGGCAAGTTGTCGTTGCTGATGTCATCGCGGATCGCCCGTGCGGCTTTCCAGCGGGCAAAAGCGACGCGCAAATCACGGTTGCCCTTGAGCGATTGCGTCACCAACTGGTTGAGGGTCGGGTCTTCGAACTGCTGCCACCAGATGCCTTCGAAACGCGAGCGGTCAAAGTTCTTCTGGCCGGCGGCGCCGTCGGTGGCGGCCGTGATGTTGGCCGCCTCGGTGTTGGGCGTCTGGTAATCCGGACCCACGGCACAGGCACTCAAGGCCAGGACCAGCAGGCTCGGCAGGAAGGCTTTCAAACTCATCAGTGCGACTCCAGCTTCAGGGCGACCTTGGCGGCTTTGCGCGCCTGGCCACGCTCGACAAAGTTACGAATCAATACGTAGAACACTGGCGTCAACAACAGACCGAAGAAGGTCACCCCGAGCATCCCGGAGAACACCGCCACACCCATGGCGTGACGCATTTCGGCACCGGCACCGCTGGAGAACACCAACGGCACAACCCCCATGATGAACGCGAAGGAGGTCATCAGGATCGGCCGCAGACGCAGACGGCAAGCTTCCAGTACCGCGGCCAGCGGGTTGAGGCCCTCCAGCTGCTTGTCCTTGGCGAACTCGACGATCAGGATCGCGTTCTTGCACGCCAGGCCCACCAGTACGATCAGGCCGATCTGGGTGAAGATGTTGTTGTCTCCGCCGGAGGCGATCACACCGGTGATGGCCGACAGCAAGGTCATCGGTACGATCAGGATCACCGCCAGTGGCAGACTCCAGCTTTCGTACTGCGCCGCCAATACCAGGAACGCCAGCAGGACGCAGAGCGGGAACACGAACAACGCGGTGTTGCCGGACAGGATCTGCTGGTAGGTCAGGTCGGTCCATTCGTAGGTCATGCCGTTCGGAAGTTCTTCCTTGAGCAGTTTCTCGATGGCTTTTTCGGCCTGGCCGGAGCTGTAGCCGGGGGCTGCCGCACCGTTGATTTCAGCGGTGATGAAGCCGTTGTAGTGCATCACGCGGTCAGGGCCCGAGGTGTCGCTGACCTTGATGAAGGTCGCCAGCGGGATCATCTCGCCTTTGTTGTTACGCACTTTCAATTGGCCGATCTGGTCGGATTCGAGGCGGAACTGCTGTTCGGCCTGAACGTTGACCTGATAGGTGCGCCCGAAACGGTTGAAGTCGTTGGCATACAGCGAACCCAGGTAGATCTGCAGGGTGTCGAAGATGTCGCTGACGGCCACGCCGTGGGTCTTGGCTTTTTCCCGGTCGATGGCGGCATCGACCTGCGGCACGTTCACCGTGTAGCTGGTGAACAGGCCGGCCAGTTCCGGCACATTGTGGCTCTTGGCGATGATGTTCATGGTTTCCTTGTACAGCTCGTCGTAACCCAGGTTGCCCCGGTCTTCGATCTGCAGGCGGAAACCACCAATGGTGCCCAGGCCTTGCACCGGCGGCGGCGGGAAGATCGCCATGTAGGCTTCCTGGATGTTCGCGTACTGGCCGTTCAAGGCACCGGCAATCGCACCGGCGGACATGCTAGGGTCTTTACGCTCGTCGAACGGTTTGAGGGTCACGAACACGATGCCGGCGTTCGGGCTGTTGGTGAAACCGTTGATCGACAGGCCAGGGAAGGCCACCGCGCTTTCCACGCCAGGCTGTTTCAGGGCCAGGTCGGACATGCGCTTGATCACGTCTTCGGTGCGGTCCAGGCTCGATGCGTCCGGCAGTTGCGCGAAGGCCACCAGGTATTGCTTGTCCTGGCCGGGTACGAAACCGGTCGGGGTGCTGGAGAAACCGAAGAAGGTCAGGACCATCAGGCCGGCGTACAGCAGCAGGGCGATGCCGCTTGAGCGGATCACACGGGCAACGGTGCCGACGTAACCATGGCTGGCCTTCTCAAAGAAACGGTTGAACGGACGGAACAGCCAGCCGCCAAACATCTTGTCCAGCACCCTGGAAAAACGGTCTTTCGGTGCGTCATGGCCCTTGAGCAACACAGCAGCCAGCGCCGGCGACAGGGTCAGGGAGTTGAAGGCCGAGATCACCGTGGAAATCGCAATGGTCAGGGCGAACTGCTTGTAGAACTGCCCGGTCAGCCCAGAGATGAACGCAGCAGGAACGAACACCGCACACAGCACCAGCGCCGTGGCAATGATGGGACCGGTCACTTCACGCATGGCGCGCTTGGTGGCTTCAATCGGGGTCAATCCGAGCTCGATGTTCCGCTCGACGTTCTCCACCACCACGATGGCGTCGTCCACCACGATACCGATGGCCAGTACCAGGCCGAACAGTGACAGGGCGTTGAGCGAGAAACCGAACAGGTGCATCACGGCAAAGGTACCGATCAGCGAAACCGGCACGGCCACCAACGGAATGATCGAGGCGCGCCAGGTCTGCAGGAACAGGATCACCACCAGTACCACGAGGATCAGTGCTTCGAAGAGGGTGTGCACCACCGCCTCGATGGAGCCGCGCACGAAGATCGTCGGGTCATAGACGATGCTGAAGTCCATGCCTTCGGGGAAGCTCTTCTTCAGCTCGGCCATTTTTGCCCGGACTTCGTTGGAGATCTCGATGGCGTTGGAGCCCGGGCGCTGGAAGATCGGGATCGCCACCGCCGGCTGATTGTTCAGCAGCGAACGCAGGGCGTACTGGCTGGAACCCAGCTCGACGCGAGCGATGTCCTTGAGGCGAGTGATTTCACCATTGTCGCCAGAGCGAATGATGATGTTCTCGAACTCTTCCTCACTGACCAGGCGGCCCTGCGTGTTGACCGACAGCTGGAAGCTTTGGGCATTCGGGGCAGGGGGTGCACCCAAGGCACCGGCGGCCACCTGGCGGTTCTGTTCACGAATGGCGGTGACAACGTCAGTGGCGGTCAGGTTGCGCGAAGCGGTCTTGTTCGGGTCGAGCCAGACCCGCAGCGAGTAGTCGCCCATGCCGAACAGTTGCACGTCACCGACACCGCCCAGTCGCGCCAGCTCATCCTTGATGTTGAGGATCGCGTAGTTGGACAGGTACAGCATGTCGTAGCGTTTGTCCGGCGAGGTCAGGTGCACCACCATCGTCAGGTCCGGCGATGCCTTGTCCACGGTGATACCGATGCGCGTCACTTCCTCGGGAAGTTTCGGCTCGGTCCGGGTCACGCGGTTCTGCACCTGCACCTGCGCGTTGTCCAGGTCGGTACCCAGGGCAAAGGTGATGGTCAGGGTGATCTTGCCGTCGGCGGTCGACTGCGAGGACATGTACAGCATGTTCTCCACGCCGGTGATGGCCTGTTCCAGGGGAGCGGCCACGGTTTCACCGATGACTTTCGGGTTGGCACCCGGGAAGTTGGCGCGCACCACCACGGTCGGCGGCACCACTTCCGGGTATTCGCTGATCGGCAACTGGAACAGCGAGATCGCACCGGCGATCAGAATCAGCAGCGACAGCACCGCTGCGAAGATCGGCCGCGAAATGAAGAATTGGGAAAAATTCATCGTAAAAATCCCTTAACCGCGTGGGGTCGTGGCAGCCAGTTTCACAGCCGTGCCCGGCGCGACCCTGGCGGGCGCGACTTGGGGCAGGTTGCTGGCTTCCAGCGCTTGGCGTTGTTGTGCGAGTGCCGCGAGGGTTTGTTCGCTGGCCATCGGAATCACTTCAGGGGTGACCGGTGAGCCGGGACGTACCCGTTGCAGGCCCTTGACGATGATGGTGTCGTCCTTGTTCAGGCCGCTGCGCACGATGCGCAAACCTTCGATCTTCGGCCCCAGTTCCACCGCGCGGTAGGCGGTCTTGTTGTCGCCGTCCATCACGATCACGAACTTCTTGCCCAGGTCGGTACCCACCGCTTCATCGTTGATCAGCATGGCGCTGTAGGTGCCGCTGCCCACCAGTTTCAGGCGTGCATACAGGCCCGGGGTGTAGCTGCCATCGCTGTTGTCGAACACGGCGCGGCCACGGATGGTGCCGGTCTTGGGGTTGACCTGGTTGTCGACGAAGTTCATCACGCCCTGGTGCGGGTTGCCGTCTTCATTGGACAGGCCCATATACACCGGGGTGGTGGCGCCGCGTTTGCCCTGGCGAGCGAGCTCGGTGTACTTGAGGAACACACGCTCGTCCGCGTCGAAGTAGGCATAGACCTTGTCGGTGGAGACCACGCTGGTCAACGGCGTGGTGTCGGCCGTCACCAGGTTGCCGGCGGTGATTTCCGCACGGCTGACACGGCCGCTGATCGGTGCGGTGACGCGGGTGAAGCTCAGGTTCAGTTTGGCCAGGTCAAGCTGCGCTTGCAGGGCACCGACAGCGGCGCGGGCTTCCTGGGCAGCGCTGGTGCGCGAGTCGGCCAGCTCGGCGGAAATGGCGTTGCTGGTGCGCAGGCGTTCACCGCGCTGGGCTTCGTTTTCGCTACGGGTGGCATTGGCGCGCGATTGTGCAACCAGGGCTTCGAGGCGGCGGACCTCAGCCTGGAACGGACGCGGGTCGATCTGGAACAGCAGGTCGCCTTTCTTGACCAGGGCACCTTCAGTGAAGGCCACTTCATCGATCTGGCCGGAGACCCGTGGACGAATCTCGACCGTTTCCGGCGCTTCCAGGCGCCCGGTGAATTCGTCCCACTCGTTGACCGGTTGTTCCAGCACCTTGGCCACGCTGACCTTGGCTGCTGGCATCGTGGCGGCGGTTTCCGGGGCCTTGCCGCAAGCGCTGATCACCACGACGGCCAACAAAGCCAACGGGAAGCGCAAATGTTTGAATGACTGTTCCATGGATGCATCCGCCAATGTATTGAGATTGGCGAATGATGCGCGGCGGGTTTGTATCTCACGAATCGAATGGGGCGAAGGTAACTATCATTCGGAATGATATAAGACCCGAGCCAGCCCTCTAGATTGCACCTTTGATTAATCGGCGATCAATTGGATTGATGACAATTGTGTGTTGCCTCGTCTGCAAAGATCAGGCTTGGGACCGAGTCGCGCCCTTCGCGAGCAAGCCCGCTCCCACAAGGTACAGTGTGAACCCTGTGGGAGCGGGCTTGCTCGCGAAGAGGCCAGCAGCCTTCTACACAATCAGGATCAGGGACCCGTCATCAGCCATTGATTTAACAGGGTCCAACGGCCTGCACTGTGCCAATTTCGTCACCGCCACGGCCCAAACCCATCAAGCCATGACGCCTCGGATAGACCACTCTGACCGGTCTGTCCAAGGAGATGACCATGATCCGACTGACCCTGATCGAAGCTCGTGAGTTGGCTGAATCGATCTTGTTGCACAACGGTTTTAATCTGGCCCATGCACAAGCGGTGGCGGCGACGGTGGTTGTTGGCGAACGTGATGGCTGTGCCTCCCACGGTTTGTACCGGATTCTGGGGTGTGTGAATTCCCTGCGGGCCGGCAAGGTGTCAGCCGATGCCGAGCCACAGGTGATCGACCAGGCGCCATCGATTGTGCGGGTGGATGCCGGCGGTGGGTTTTCGCAGTTGGCGTTTCAGGCGGGGTTGCCGTTGCTGGCGCAGAAATCCCGGGCCAACGGCATTGCGGCGCTGGCAATCAACCGCTGTGTCCATTTCTCGGCGTTGTGGGTGGAGATCGAGCAGCTGACTGCTGCGGGTCTGGTGGCACTGGCGTGTAATCCGAGCCACGCCTGGGTGGCGCCGGCTGGAGGACGACTGCCGGTGTTCGGCACCAATCCCATTGCCTTCGGTTGGCCGCGTGCGGGGCAAGATCCGTTTGTGTTCGACTTCGCCACCAGCGCGATTGCCCGGGGTGATATCGAACTGCACCGGCGTGCCGGCAAGGCGATTCCCGAAGGTTGGGGCGTGGACGCCCAAGGCCAGCCGAGCACCGACGCCAACGTGGTGCTTGATAGCGGCGCGATGCTGACGTTTGGCGGGCACAAGGGTTCGGCGCTGGCGGCGATGGTGGAGTTGATTGCCGGGCCGCTGATCGGTGACCTGACCAGTGCCGAGTCGTTGGCTTACGACGGCGGCAGCAAGTCGTCGCCGTACCATGGCGAGTTGATCATCGCCCTGGACCCTCGGCGCTTTCTGGGGGACGCCACTGAAGAGCATTTGGCCCGGGCCGAAACGTTGTTCCAGGGCATTGAAGGGCAGGGCGCACGCTTGCCGTCGCAACGACGATACGCGGCGAGGGCACGCAGCCTGGTGGAAGGCGTGCAAATTCCCGAGGCGCTGTACAACGACCTAATGGCCTTGCTCGCCTGATTGAATCAAAGTGCTCAATCCTGTGGGAGCGGGCTTGCTCGCGAAGGCGGTGTGTCAATCAACCAAGATGTTGGACCCGATGACCCCTTCGCGAGCAAGTCGGATCGCCGCACCGCCGCTCCCACATTTGATGGGTGGTGATCACATATTTTGCGTAGGAGCTGCCGAAGGCTGCGATCTTTTGCTGTTGATTTTCAAGATCAACAGATCGCAGCCTGCGGCAGCTCCTACAGTCATTTGTGTGGTTTCTAGATTGGCTCGCGTTGGCTGCTGCCATCCACCAGCCGTGCAATCCCCAGCGGGTTGGCGTTTTTCAAGGCGTCGGGTAGCAAGGCGTCCGGGCAGTTCTGGTAGCACACCGGACGCAGGAATCGCTCGATGGCCAGGCTGCCAACCGATGTGCCACGGGCGTCGGAGGTTGCAGGGTAAGGCCCGCCATGGACCATGGCATCGCAGACTTCGACCCCGGTGGGGTAACCGTTGAACAGTACCCGGCCGACTTTTTGCTCCAGCAGTATCAGCAGGTCCCCATGGGTCTGAAGATCCGATGCTTCGCCAATCAACGTCGCGGTCAGTTGCCCGTGCAAGCTGTTCAATGCCTGCCGCAGCTCAACCTTGTCCGCCACTTCAACGACAAGGGTGGTCGGCCCGAACACTTCTTCCTGTAGCAGCGGATCCCCATTGAGCAGCAGGCTGACGTCGGCCTTGAACAGTTGCGGCCATGCCTGATGTCCCTGCTGGTCGTGGCCCGCCAGATGCGTCACGCCCGGATGCTCGAGCAAGGCCCGCACCCCTTTTTCATAGCTGCCGAGGGTGCCAGCATTGAGCATGGTTTGCGCCGGTTGTTCGGCCATCAGGTTGCTGAGTCGCGCAGTGAACGCCGTCCATTCAGGGGTGCGAATACCAATGACCAACCCCGGATTGGTGCAGAACTGCCCGCAACCCTGGACCACCGATGCCACCAGCTCACCGGCGATTTTCTCGCCCCGCGCGCGCAAGGCTTCGGGCAATACCAACACTGGATTGATGCTGCTCATCTCGGCGAACACCGGGATGGGTTGTTGCCGTGCAGCGGCCATGTCGCAAAGGGCACGGCCACCTTTGAGCGAGCCGGTGAAGCCGACGGCCTGAATCGCCGGGTGCTTGACCAGCGCTTCACCGACACCAGCGCCGTAGATCATGTTGAACACACCCTTGGGCATGTCGGTCTGCTCGGCGGCGCGCAGGATCGCATTGGCCACGCATTCGGCGGTTGCCATGTGCCCGCTGTGGGCCTTGAACACCACCGGGCAACCGGCGGCCAGGGCCGCTGCGGTATCGCCGCCGGCAGTCGAAAAGGCCAACGGAAAATTGCTGGCGCCGAACACTGCCACCGGGCCGACGCCGATCCGGTACTGGCGCAGGTCAACCCGTGGCAGCGGCTGACGCTCCGGCAGGGCGCGGTCGATGCGCGCGCTGTAGAAATCGCCCCGACGCAGGACCTGAGCGAACAGACGCATCTGGCCGCTGGTGCGGCCGCGCTCGCCCTGAATCCGGGCGCTGGGCAGGGCGGTCTCACGGGTCACCAGGGCAACGAACTCGTCATCCAGGGCATCCAGTTGCGCGGCGATGGCTTCAAGGAATTGCGCCCGGCGCGTCGCCGGCAAATTACGAAAGACTGGATAGGCGGCCGCAGCGGCCTGGACGGCGGCGTCGACTTCTTGCGCGGTGGCTTGCACGAAAGAGTAGGGCAGTGCTTCGCCGGTGCTGGCGTCATGGCTGCTCAGGATGATGTCGCCGACGGCGCTGCGCGCTCCGCCGATATAGTTGTGGCCAAGGATCTCAGGCATCAAAAAAGCTCCTGTCGAAAAATGGGGTAGCAACACAAAACCTCTGTGGGAGCGGGCTTGCTCCGGGCGGCGTTCCGACGAATAACGCAAGGACAACGCTTCCATTCAGACAACACGCGTTATCGTTGACGTCCATCGCGAGCAAGCTCGCTCCTACGCCAGAGAGTCGGCCCGGCGTGGGCCAGTTGAGGCTGGGTCCAGCGCAGCAACCCGCGCCGCCGACTCGGCATCCACCTGGCGCAATGACTTGCCACGGGTCTCGCGGGTCAGGCCGACAGCCACCACGGAAATCAGCGCGGCGCCCACCAGATACCAGGCGATCGGAGTCGAGCTGTGGTACTTGTTGAGCAAGGTGATGGCGATCAGCGGTGCCAGGGAACCGGCGAAAATCGGCGCCACCTGGTAGCACAGGGACAGAGCGGTGTAGCGTACGTGGGTCGGGAACAGTTCAGCCATCAGCGCCGAGTAAGGTGCATAAGTCATCGACTCGATGGCCAGGCCCAGGGTGATGGCGGCCATGATCAGCCAGTTGTTGCCAGTGTCCATCATCGGGAAACCGATGAAACCCCAGAACGCTGTGAGCACCGCGCCGGTCAGGTACACCGGCTTGCGCCCGATGATGTCCGACAGATAGCCCATCAGGGGAATCAGGAAAAAGTGCACCAGGTGCGCGCCGAACATCAGCAGCAGAATTTGCGAAGTGTCCTTGTGCACCACCAGTTTCAGATAGGTAATCGAGAACGTCACTACGGTGTAGTAGAGGATGTTCTCGGCAAAGCGAGCGCCGATTCCCACCAGCACCGAACGCCAGTGATGACGCAGTACTTCCACCACACCGAACTGTTGCTGTTTGGTCTGGGCCTGACGGGCCTGGGCTTCCTTGAAGATCGGCGCGTCATCGACGCTGGTGCGAATCCAGTAACCGATCAACACCACTACCGCCGAGAACCAGAACGCCACGCGCCAGCCCCAGGCAAGGAACTGTTGCTCTGACAGGTTCGACGACAACAGCAGCAGGGCGAGCGTGGCCACCAGGTTGCCGGCCGGCACCCCGGCTTGCGGCCAACTGGCCCAGAAGCCCCGACGATTGTCCGGGCAGTGTTCAGACACCAGCAGAATCGCGCCGCCCCATTCGCCACCGAAAGCGAAGCCCTGGATCAACCGCAACAGCACCAGTAGCACTGGCGCTGCGTAACCGATCTGGTCGAAGCCAGGCAGGCAACCCATCAGGAAGGTGGTGATGCCGACCACTACCAGGCTCAGTTGCAGCAGGCGTTTGCGGCCGAATTTGTCACCGTAGTGACCGAATACCAAGCCGCCTAACGGCCGGGCGAGAAAGCCGACCGCGTACAAGGCGAAGGCGGCAATGATGCCGTCGATGGGGCTGTCGGTCTGGCGGAAGAACAGCTTGCCAAAAACCAATGCCGAGGCGGTGCCGTAGAGAAAGAATTCATACCATTCGGCGACGGTGCCAGCCATGGCGGCGGCCACCACGCGTTTGAGTCCCGAGGGTGTGGTTGCGCTTTGCGTGTGTTGAGGATTCGACATGCTGACGTACCTTGTTGAAACGCAAAAAACGGGCAGCCGGGCGGGGCCAGTAAAGACCCGCCCGGCAATCACTCAGAGACCGACGTCCGGCAGTTCCGGGCGGTTGGCCAGCGCCTTGGCCATGATCTGCTCGACGAATACGCGGTCGGCTTCCGGCAGGGCCAGGCGTGGCGGACGGGTCAAGGCGCTGCCGCGACCGGCAATGGCTTCACACAGTTTGATGCACTGCACCAGGTCGGCACGGGCATCGAGGTGCAGGATCGGCATCAGCCATTCGTAGATCGGCATGGCTTCAGCGAAACGACCGGCCTTGGCCAGGCGGAAGATGGTTTCGCCTTCTTTCGGGAACACGTTGGACATGCCCGAGACCCAACCTTCGGCACCCACGGCGATGCTTTCCAGCACCACGTCGTCGAGGCCGGCGAACAACACGAAACGGTCACCGACTTCGTTGCGCACGTCGATGAAGCGGCGGGTGTCGCCGGAAGAATCCTTGAAACACACCACGTTGTCGCAGTCGGCCAGGGAAATCAGGATGTCCGGGGTGACGTCGTTTTTATAGATAGGCGGGTTGTTGTAGACCATCAGCGGCACGTCGGCGTTTTTCGCCACGTAGCGGTAATGCTCGGCGGTCTCGAACGGCTTGGAACCGTAGACCAGCGCCGGCATCAGCATCACGCCATCGACGCCGACCCGGCGTACGGCATTGGCGACCTTGGCCGCTTGTAGGCTGGTGAACTCGGCCACGCCGCAAATCACCGGTACGCGACCACGGGCGGCATCGACAGCGACCTCTGTCACGGCGATTTTCTCTTCGGCGGTCAGCGAGGTGTTTTCACCCACCGAGCCGCAGACCACCAGGCCCGACACGCCGTCGCGGATCACGTTGGAAATCACCTGATGGGTTTTTTCCAGGTTGATGGAGAAGTCATCGTTGAATTGAGTGGTCACCGCTGGGAAGACGCCACTCCAGTTAATGCGCTTGCTCATTGTTACCTCCGGTTCGTTAATTGTATTTCGTATACGATATTTAAAATGACAATGCTCGGCTAGTGCTTTTTTTGGTTTTTCAGGGGTTTTTACTGGCCGTTGGTCTGGGGGGCAGGGATTGCGTGATCAGGCGCCGGGCCAGGTGTCGGACAGGCGATAGCCTTGTGGCCACGGATCGCTTGGGTCGAGCAGCAATTGATGGGTGCCGGTGATCCACGCCCGGCCGGAAATGCACGGGTAAATCGCGGCGCGGCCGGCAACTTCGGTCAGCGAATCAATGCGGCAGTGGAACTCCGAACCGATAATCGAACGGCCGACAAAGCGCTCGCCAACCTGCATCAAGCCTTTGGCCTGCAACACCGCCATGCGCGCCGAGCAACCCGTACCGGTGGGGGAACGGTCGATCTTGCCCGGTTGAATCACCACCGCATTGGCGCCGGTGGCGATGCCGTTCTCATGGACGATGGGCGCGGCGATCTGGCAGAAGGAAATGTGCGACCACTCGGGATTCAGCGGATGCACGAAGCCCAGTTGTTCGTTGGCCGCTCGAGTGATTTTCAGCCCGACCGCGACCAGATCGGCCGCTTCATCCGGGCGGATGGAGAAACCCAGGCCTTGGGCATCGGCAATCACAAAACTGTCGCCACCATAAGCGGTGTCAACCTTCAGCGAGCCGATGCCTTCGACTTCAATCCAGGCATCCAGGCGATCAGCGAAGGACGGCACGTTTTTCACTTCCACCCGTTGCACCTTGCCATCGCGGCAGTCGGCCACGGCTTCGATCAGGCCGCCGGGCGCTTCCAGCACCAGGCGGGTTTGCGGCTCGGTCATGGGCAGGATGCCGCTGTCGAGCAATACGGTGGCGACGCACAACGAGTTGGAGCCGGACATCGGCGGGGTGTCCGCCGGTTCCATGATGATCCAGGCCATCTGCGCCCGTGGGTCCTTGGCCGGGACCAGCAGGTTGACGTGGCGGAATACGCCGCCGCGGGGTTCGTTGAGGACGAAGTTGCGCAGGGTTTCGTCCCGGGCGATCCAGCGCGACTGTTCCCACACTGTCGCGCCGGGCGGCGGGGCGACACCGCCCACGATCACGTCGCCGACTTCGCCTTCGGCGTGGCAGCTGACTACATGAATGACTTTTGATGAACGCATGGCTTGCTCCTTGTTTTGTCTGTTAGGGCCCTTTCGCGAGCAAGCCCGCTCCCACACTGATTTTGTGTACACCATTAAACCCTGTGGGAGCGGGCTTGCTCGCGAAGGGGCCATCCGCTACTTCACTGATTTCAGGAAGGCCGCAGTTTCCGCATGCACCGGATTGCCGATCACCTGATCCGGCGAACCAATCTCATGCACCAGGCCATTGCGGAAGAACGCCACACGGTCGGACACGTCCCGGGCAAAGCGGATTTCGTGGGTCACCAACACCATGGTCATGCCGTCTTCGGCGAGCATGCGCATGGTGTCCAGCACTTCACCGACCAACTGCGGGTCGAGGGCCGAGGTGGCTTCGTCAAACAGCATGTAGTCCGGTGACATGGCCAGGGCGCGGGCGATGGCCATGCGTTGTTGCTGTCCACCGGACAGCTTGCCAGGGAAAGTCTTGAGCTTGTCGCCCAGGCCGACGTGGGTCAGTTGCTTCACCGCCAGTTCTTCAGCCTCAGCCTTGCTTTTGCCCAGCACTTTGCGCGGCGCGAGCATGACGTTTTCCAGCACCGTCAGGTGCGGGAAGGCATTCCATTGCTGGAACACAATGCCGATTTTCTGCCGCAGGCGATTGAGGTCGGTGGCGCTGTGATGGACCTCGACGCCGTCAACGCGAATGTTGCCTTTCTGGATCGGTTCCAGGCCGTTGATGCACATCAGCAAGGTCGATTTGCCGGAGCCGGAGCCGCCGATGATCGACACCACTTCGCCCTTGTTCACCGTCAGGTTGACGCCCTTGACCACTTCGAGGTTGCCGAAGGATTTATGTACGTTGTCGATCTCAATCATTTTCTTGCCACCTTCTTTCCAGACGAGCGCCCAGGCGTGCGACCACCAGGCTCATGACGTAGTAGATAAGGCCCGCGATGCACAGCACCAGCAACGGTTCCTGGATGCGGGTGACGATGGTTTGCGAGGCGCGCAGCAGTTCGACGATGCCGATCCACATCACCAGCGCGGTGTCTTTCATGACACCGAGCACCAGGTTCAGCCAGCCGGGGAACGCTACCCGGGTGGCCATCGGCAGGACGATCCAGCGCAAGTCCTGCAAGAAGCTCAGCCCCAGCGAACGGCTGGCCCGGCGCACGGTGAACGGCACCGCCAGCACGCCGGCCCGCACGATCTCGGTGAAGTACGCCGCAGCGTAAACCCCCAACACAATGCAGCCGACGCTGAAGGCGCTGATGTTCAGGCCGATGATGCTTTTGAGTGAGTTGAACAGTACGAACTGGATCAGCAACGGCACGCTGCGAAACACGTCCAGCACCCAGGCCAACGGCAGGCTGGCCCGTGGCAACAAGGCCCGCAGCAGGCCGAATAACAACCCGGCCAAGGAACCGAGAATGATCGACCAGAACGTCAGTTGCATCGTGACCCACGCACCGTTGAGCAGGAACATCAGGTCATTCGAGGAAAAATCGGTGGAAAACATGGACAGCTCCTCAGTAACGGAACAACCGCCAGGCCATCAGCCGGGCTGCCGCGACGATCGCCTTGGCAATCAAGTAATACAGCACCGCTGCGATGGCGAAATACTCGAAGGTGCGGAAGGTTTTGACGTTGTATTCCTGGGTCACACCGGTCAGGTCATTGTTTAGTCCGACGATCACCCCCAGCGACGTCATCAACACCGCCCAGACCATCTGATTGGTCAGCGGGTAGAACACGATCCGCAGCAGTTGGGGGACGATGATCATGCGGTAGGCCTGGAAGGCACTCATGCCGAGGGAACGCGCCGCACGCACCTGCGTGTCAGGCACGGCCTTGAGGCCGCCGCGAAAGTTTTCCGCCAGATACCCGGCATTGTTGAAGGTGATCCCGGCCAGCAGGGCGAACCAGGAACTGACGTGCAGGTTCAGCGAGCCGAGGCCGAAGTAGAGGATGTAGATCTGGAACAGCGACGGGGTGTTGCGGGCAATCGATACCCAACCGTTGCCGAACCCGCGCAGTAACGGGTGTTTGGCCTCGCGCATCACTGTCAGGGCCAGGGCGATCAGCACGCCGAAGATCATCGACAGCGCGGCGGTTTCGAAGGTGACGATGGCACCGGCAAGCATGTCCGGCAGGGCGCGCAGGGCGGAGCGCCATTGGAAGCTGTAGTCAAACATGCGCAGGGCTCTCCAGTAGGGCAGCAGGTTGTAACCAGGCCGGCAAACGTCCACTGGCCGTTGCGGTGCAGGCCGCGTCGACGCATTCGGCAAGGCTGGCGAAGTGCACCTTGCGGCCGACCAGGCCCGGTGCGTAGTGGGCGTATTTGCCCGAGTTGGTCATCAGGTTTTTAGCTGCCAGAGGGATTACGGGTTCGCCGAGCATGCACCAGCAGGTGTCGGTGACCAGGGTCGCGCCAAACGCTTGGATCACGGCGATGTGCCCGGCCTCGCGGGCCTGCTCCAACACGGCACGGCCGCAGGTGATGGCCAGCACCACATCCGGGTGTCTTTGTCGTCCCCGGCACAGTCGCGCCAGGTGAGCGAACTCGCTGAGGGAAAAGTGCGGGTTACCCAGCGACACCACATCCACCCGGTTATCGCGAGCACTGTTGAGTTCGCGCCAACTGCGCAGCAGGTCCTTCAGGCGGATTTTTTCCACGGCGATGGAAGTGTCCGCATCCAGCACCTGCGCCGGGTCAATGGCCTCCGGGGTGACCCCGGCGATGTGGAACAGTGGCGCCGCAGAGGTGGTGGCGAAGGCCGCGCCAAAGGCTTTGAGGTCGTCCAGGCTCGGCTTGCGTTTTTCCAGTCCCAGCACCAGCGGCACGCGACTGCCGGCCAGGGCACCAATGTGGTAACCCAGCAGCGGGTAGAAGGCATCGTCCAGTTCACCGAGGGCAGGCAACTCGATCTGCAACCGAGCCTTGCGTTGCGCGTCCAGGTGGCAGCCGATCAGCGGGGCACGACCGGTGAGGGCGATGCAGATGTCCAGGTAATCCGGGTATTTCAGGGTGCGTGCACCGAGCACGCTGTTGGCGTAGACCACTGCGTTGGATTCCGCCCAGACGATTTGCTCGCCAGCCTTCGGTGCAGTGTCGAGCAGGTACGGCGCGCAGGTGAAACTGAGCTGTGCGCCCATCGCCATATAGGCATCGCCCAAGGCACTGGCCGGTTCACCCAGTGCCGGGTCGATACCCAGTTCACGCCAACGGCGCTGGTCGACGGAAATTGAATTGAGCGTGGTGGGCACTCGCACTTTTGCTCCCCATTGCACCAGCTGCCGGGCAAAGCGCAGGCTCGCAGGTCCCGTGTAAATGCAGCCGTCGATGTGTGCTTGAGTGACATCCACCAACTGGTCGGCACCCTGCAGTTCGGCCATACGCAGGACGATCTGCATGGCCATTTGCGCGGCCTTGCCATGCCGGCCATCGAGCAGCGCCCGATCGTGCTCGGTGAGCCTGATCGAGGCGATGCTGTCAGTGTCTGGTAATGGGCTGTCGAGCGCCTGCCAGGCGTCGCCCGGCAGGTGATCGAACAGGCTCAGCGTTGTGTTTTCGACCCGGGCGAAGGCCTGGCCGCGCAAGGCGGCGAAGGCCTCCCGACCGATGCACAGCACCGGCAGGGAACGGGCAAAAATGGTCTGCGCCACCAGCACGCCCAAGGTCAGGATCTCGTCGGCTTCGGCCAGCACCAATGCCGCCGGTGCATGGCCATTGCTGATCAGTTCCATCAACACGCTGCTGCCGGTGCACGAGCCGCGACCACTGGGAATCGCCAGCACGCGGCCGGCCAGGTGTTGGCCGCTGAGCGGGTGATGGCGGTCGATGACTTCACCCGTGCAGGGATCGACTCCGCCCCAGAAACTCAAGCCGACATCGGCGAACAGCAGGGCGCCTTGCGCGGCACCCGCCACCAGGCTGCGCCCGCTCAGAGACATTGGCCCAGGCATGCCGGACATCTCAGTAGTAGACCTGAGGCACGGTCAGGTTGGTCGGCGAGATCTCGGTGCCGACCCATTTAACGAACAGCTCCTTGTAGCGACCGGTGCGCACCTGTTGGTTGACGAACAGGTTGAGGTAATTGAGCAGGCCGTACTCGCTGCGCTTGGCGCCCAGGGACACGTAGTCGATGACGTAAGGGGCGTTACCGGCGACTTTCAGGTTTTTGTATTTGCCTGACTTGAGGGTGGCGGCGGCCACGGTGTTGGTGACCACGGTGGCATCGATGTGGCCTTGGGTGACGGCCAGCAGGGTATCGTTTTGCGACTGGTAGGCTCGGAAACTGCCCGAGCCCCAGTTCTTCACGTCTTTCTCCAGGGCGATGGCCTCATAGGTGCCGCTGGTGTTGCCCACGGCTTTGCCCTTGAGGTCGTCGAAGTTGTTGATGCCGGTGTCGTCGCGGGTCAGCACCACCATCTGGAAGGCAAAGTAGGGCACGGTGAGGCCAACGGTCTTGGCGCGTTCGAGGGTGTCGGAGGTGGACGCGACGATCACGTCAGCCCGCCCGGAGACCAGTGCCGGAATGCGATCCGGGAACGGCGTTTCCACCACTTCGGCCTCGACCCCGAGGATCTTTGCCAGGTCGCGGCAATAGTCCACATCGAAGCCGGCCGGCGAGTTGCTGGCGTCGCGAAAGCCCATGGGCGGGAAGTCCAGGGTCACGGCGCAGCGCAGCTTGCCCGAACCGATGATGTCGTCGAGCTTGTCGGCCTGGGCAGTGGCGATAAAGGAGGTACTGAGAACAGCGCTGAGGGCTACGGCAAATGCGGGGTTTTTCATAGAGGCCTCGTGACGTGAAGTGCTGTTGAATATCGTATTGGGGATTTCGTATACGATATTAACAATAGCAATCAGCGTGCCTATTTCCAGTCCGAGGGGTGAATTAGTTGTCAGGCCTTGGCGTAGAGGTTTTGTAGCGGTGCAACCCGTAGCGAGTTGACGCCAAGGCAGTGAGGACAGGTGTTACGTATGGGAGCAGCGGTAGCGTGGACGCACCTTTAAGGAACACTGGCAGGTGAGAGGTGCGTGCCTGCTTATCGGTTCATTGCAGGTTTTGTGGTGGATGGGCGGGCCTCATCGCGAGCAAGCTCGCTCCCACAATTGACCGCGTGCGCAAGGTAAATGCAATCCCCTGTGGGAGCGAGCTTGCTCGCGATGAGGCCCGCAAGAACACTCTTCATCACCCGCCTAACGCTGGTTATCGCGATACTGACTCGGCGACAAACTGGTCAGCGCCCGAAACTGCCGGCTGAAGGCACTGTGGTCGGTGTAACCACAGCGCAAGGCAATCTCGGTAATCGGCAATTCGGTGTGCAGTAACAACCGCGAACCTTCTTCCAGGCGCGCCTTGTGAATCATTTGCCGTGGGGTGAGCTGGAACACCCGTTTGCAGTGCCGCTCCAATTGCGCCACGGAATAGCCAGCGATGGCGGTCAGTTCGGCGAGGCTGATGGAGCGGGCGAAGTGGCGGCGGATATGGGCATCCACGGCGGCGAGTTTCTGGAACGCCGGATGGTTCGACTGCGGCGATTGCAGGTCGCGGGAGATTCCGGCCAGGCCCACGATTCGACCCTGTTCATCCTTCAAGGCGAGTTTGTGGGTCAGGCACCAGATCGGCTGATTGCCATAATACAAATGCAGCTCCAGCTGATCGGCCAGTTCGCGACCGCTGGACAGCACGCGCCGATCCTGCTCGGTGTACAGCGGACCGAAGCGTTCCGGGAAGACCATTTCGGCGGTGCGCCCCAGCAGCTCGTCCCTGTGTTTGAAACCACAACGCCGGGCCAGGGTCTGGTTGACGAAGGCGTAGCGGGCCTCGCAGTCCTTGATGAAAAACACCACGTCCGACAAGGTATCGAGCAACGGCGCGATGGGCTGAAGGCTGTTCAGCAGCGTCGGCAGGTCGCAAGGTTTGAAGGTGGTGAGCGATGGATACATGGCGCCGGGAGTCTGAGGGTGACCCCCGGGATCATAGAGACTCGGCACCGTGGCCGAAACCCCAGGCGTGGTCATCACGCCGGCGGGGTATCGTCCAGGGACATCAAGGTTTCGATCCGCGCCGGGCTGAAGGGGGGGCGCGGTGCCGAGGGCTGCCAACCAAACAAATGCTGCACTGCGCCGCCACACACCCGGCCCTGGCAGGCGCCCATGCCGCAGCGACTGGCGAGTTTGGCTTCGCGCCAGTCAGAGTGACCGGTCAATGCCGCGTAGGGCACGTCTTCGCAGCGGCAAACCAGGGTGTCGGGTTGGGCCAGGGACTTGAGTCGCGGGTCGAGGGCGAACGCGCTGTTCAGCGCCTTGGCAAAACCCTGCCAGCGCGCCCGGCGCGGCCACAATTGCCTGGCGGCTTGCAGATTGCCGACCGCAGCGTGGCCGGCAATCGCACCTTCCACCAAGGCCTGCTCACTGCCGCCGAACCCTGTGCATTCGCCCGCCGCATAATGATCGGCGCGATTGCTGGCCTGCCAGGCATCCACCGCGATGGCTTGATCTTCGATGGCGCAACCCAGTGCCTGACCCAACTGGATGTTCGGAATCAACCCGAATCCACAGGCCAGCCGATCACATTCCAGTTCGACGATGTTGCCTTGTTGTTGCAGGCGCACGCCTTCCACTCGGTCGGTGCCAAGCGCCGCCAATACGTGGGTGGCGGTGCGGTAGCGGTGGTCGAACAGGCTGAACGATTGCAGCCATTTGCCGGGCCAGCGCGGCAGTTGCGCGGCGAAACCGGCGACGGCGCTGCGGCTGGCTTGTTCGGCGATGCGTTGTACTTGCGCGCCATGCTGTTTGGCGGTGGCGGCACTGGCCAGTAACAGCGGGCCGCTGCCGGCGATCACCACGCGCTCGTTTTGCACCGGCAAACCGGCCTTGATCAGTGCCTGCAAACCACCCGCACCGGTGACACCCGGCAGGGTCCAGCCGGGGAAGGGCAGCAGCAATTCACGGGCGCCGGTGCACAGAATCAGTTTGTCGTAGCCGATCAACCAGCCATGGTCGTCATCTTCCACCAGCAGTTGTTTCGCGCCGGGATTGGCGATCACCCGAGTACCGGCGTGATGGCGGATGTTGTTGCACGACGCCAGACGCTCGCGCAGGCGCCGGGCCTGACCGGGCACGTTGGCTTGAGGTCCGTCGCGCCAGATTTGCCCGCCCGGCAGCGGGTTGTCGTCGAGCATGACAATGCGGGCGCCGCTGGGGGCGGCGGCAAGGGCGGCGCTCATCCCGGCAGGGCCCGCGCCAATGATCAACAGATCAGCGTATTCATTCATGGGCGAGTCTCCACCTGCATGCCGTCACGGCACAGGGTCTGGCAAGCCAGGCGACGCCGGCCATCGATGGTCACCCGGCATTCCTGGCAAATGCCCATGCCGCACAGCGGCGCACGGCGCTGACCGCTGACCGAGGTGCGCGTGCAGCCGTCACTGGCCAACGCCAGGGCAGCGGCGATGCTGGTGCCTTCGGCGACTTTCAGGGCGTGGCCGTCCAGCAACAATTCAGGCATAGACCGGTTCTCCGAGAAAACGCTGGGGCAGATAAGGTTGTGCGGCCAGTGGCGGGGTTTCGTTGAACAGTTGCGCCACCAGTAGATCGGCGGTGCCGGGGGCGGTGGTTACGCCCAGTCCTTCGTGACCGACTGCCAGCCACAAGCCTTGATGTCGTGGATGTTGACCCACCAGCGGCAAGCCGTCGGGGCTGGCGGCGCGGAAACCGGTCCAGGCACGGATGCCATTGAGCCGGGCCAGCCCCGGCATGTACTCGGCGGCACGCTTGAGCATCTTGGCGAGCATCCAGCCTTCGACCTGCGGGTCGGTGGTTGCGAATTGCCGCGAGGCCCCGATGAACAGTTGTCCGGTGGGGCGCGGCTGGATATTGCAGGCGGTCGACGGCCCCGTGGCGTTGTGGGCACTGGTGACGTAACCCAGTTCGACCAGCGTGTGGGTGACGCTGCCGGGGTAGCGATCAGTGATCAGCAAGTGGCCTTTTTTCGGCACGATGGGCAATTCCGGGCACAGCTCGTTGGCTTGAATACCGTTGGCCAATACCACGGCATCGGCACTCAACCAACGACCATCATCGAGGCAGACACGGTTGCCATCGACCGCACTGACGCGTGCCCGGCGCTGGCGGATGTTCGGTGTTTCGAGCATCCATCCGGCCGTCGCCGGGGCGTATAGAATGCCGTCGCCATTGATCAGCAAGCCGCCTTCCAGTCCTTCGCTCAGTTCCGGTTCGCGCTGGCGCAGGGCACTGGCGCCGATCAGTTCACAAGCCACGCCCTGAGCTTGCAGGTTCAGGAATTTGCTGTGGGCCACCGCCATTTCTTCGGCATTGGCCGCCAGCCACAGCGTGCCGTTGCAGCGGTAGGCACAGCTGTCGGGCAGGTCTGCGCCCAGATCGCGCCAGCGCTGCAATGAATACTGACTCAGGGCCAGTTCGGCGGGGTTGTCGTCGAGTACCAGCAAGTGACCCATGCCGGCGGCCGTGGCCCCGTGCAGACCGGCGTCCAGTACCAGCACCTGCAAGCCGCGACGGGCCAGCGCCTGGGCACAGGCGGCGCCGATAATGCCGGCGCCGATCACGATCACATCGGCCACCTGGCCCTCGTTCATGGACGAATGCCCCAGGCGAACGGGTCGTCCTGTTCGATGATCAGGCTCGCCTCGGCACTGATGAACGCGCGACCACGAATGGTCGGCACGATGCGCTCACCCTGCAGTTCATAGGAACCCTCGAACTCGCTGCCGATGACGCTGGCCTGGCGCCAGATCTGCCCCGGTTGCAACTTGTCGTCGGCCGCCAGGCATGCCAGTTTGGCGCTGGTGCCGGTACCGCAGGGCGAACGGTCGTAGGCTTTGCCGGGGCAGAGCACGAAGTTGCGGCTGTCGGCGTGATCGTCATCGGCGAACAACTCGACGTGATCGATCAAGCCGCCGTCTTCACCGCGAATGCCTTGGGCTTCCAGTGCCTGCTGCACGGCGAAGGTGTAAGCGGTCAGCGCTTCGAGGTTGTCGCCGGCCACCCGCAGGCCGTGCTCGGCGACCAGGAAAAACCAGTTGCCGCCCCAAGCGATATCACCGACCACTTGGCCGATGCCCGGTACCTGCACCGCCAGCGCCTCGCGATAACGGTAGGCTGGCACGTTGCGCACACTCACCGAATGGTCTTCGTGCAGGGTTGCCTGCACCGTGCCCACCGGCGTTTCGATGCTGTGCACGCCGGGGCCGATCTTGCCCAGGTGCGCCAACGACGCCACCAGGCCGATGGTGCCGTGGCCGCACATGCCCAGATAACCGGTGTTATTGAAGAAAATCACCCCGGCACAGGCGCCAGGGTCCACCGGCGTGCAGAGCAGGGCGCCCACCAGTACGTCACTGCCCCGTGGTTCCAGCATACAGGCGGCGCGCCATTGATCATGCTGTTCGGCTAATACCTTGCGCCGTTCGGCCATGCTGCCGGTGCCCAGCTCAGGAAAGCCGGCGGTCACCAGGCGGGTCGGTTCGCCACCGGTGTGGGAGTCGATCACAGAGATGCGTTTCATGGGAGGGCCACGTCCATTCGGTTGAGTGAACGCAAGAGTGGCCCGTGCGGCGGGGTGTCGGCTTGATGGATTTAGTCTGCGTCGATGACGAAATCGGCACAGCATCCACAGCGGTCAGTGGGGGTGGGGCAGGTGCTCGAACAGGGTCGTGCAGACGCCGGCAATGTGCTCGTCCAGAAGCTTCACCGCCAGTTCCACATCCCCGGCGCGGCAGGCCGCCAGGATCTCGCGGTGTTCGTGATCGGCCCGTTCCTTACCGGCCGACAAGCTCATCTGCATGCGCAGATAACGCTCCAGCTTGTCGTTGACCGAACGGATCAGACTCACCAGAAACGGTCGCTGCGCAGGCTCGTACAGGCAGGAATGCAGCTCCCAGTTGAGCTCGGCCCAGCGCCCCACGTCGTCCTCGCCAATGAATTCCTGACAGATGCGCTCGGCACGGGCGAAGGTCTCTTCGGTCATGTTCGGAATGGCCAGGCGCAGAATCTTGTCCTCCAGCAACATCCGCACTTCGAACATCTGCGCCAGCTCCGCATCGGAAACCCGCGTGACCATCGCCCCGCGATTGCGCTGGAACATCACCAACCCTTCGGCCTCCAGGCGCTTGAGGGCTTCGCGCACCGGGATCTTGCTGACATTGAACTGGCGGGCGATGTCGTCCTGGCGGATCGGTTCATCCTCGGCAAAATGCCCGGCGACAATCGCATCCCGCAGATGGCGGGTGATGATTTCCGACGTCGAAGGCGTGTTACCGAGGTCGGGTGCGTTGAGTTTGGGTAGGTTCACGGCGGCGGTCATTTGGAGTGAGATAGCGCTAGGGTATACGAAATTCTTTTGCTGATCTTCCCCGGTTCGACGTCGGTGCGCCCGTTTTCATTCAGGCTTGCGCCGCGCCCATTTCACCGTTTGCCATGGTTTACGCTGGAAGGATTGCCCGCTGCATAGCCGATCAGGCAGCCAACCCTTCTCAGAGACTATCCGGATCCCCAAAGAACATCTGAATCCGCGACCGTAACCAGCGCTCCCCCGGATCATTATCCTGCGACCCGCGCCACGCCATGTGCAGTTCAAAGCTGCGCACCGGCAACGGCGGATCTTCCGCGCGCACACCGCCCGCGGCCGTCAGTGCATCGGCCGTGTAGTCCGGCACGGTTGCGACGATGTCTGTACCGGCCAGCAAGGTGCTCAAGCCGTTGAACTGCGGCACTGCGAGCACCACATGACGTTTGCGCCCGAGCTTTTCCAGTTCTTCATCGATAAAGCCGCTGAGGTCGCCGGCGAACGACACCAGTGCATGGGGGCGCGCGCAGTAATCATCCAGGCTCAATGGCCCCGGCACGGTGTCGGCGCGCAACAGCTTGGGCTGGCTGCGGCGCAGTACCTTGCGCTTGGCGTTGGCCGGCAGGTCGGTGGTGTAACTGACGCCGATGGAGATCTCGCCGGAGGCCAGCAACCCTGGCATCAGGATGTAGTTGACCCGACGCACCACCAGCACGATCCCCGGCGATTCGGCGCGCAGGCGCTTGAGCAGCATGGGCAGCAAGGCGAATTCGACGTCGTCCGAAAGGCCGATGCGGAACACGGCGGTACTTGTGGCAGGATCGAACTCGGCCGCACGGCTGACCGCGGTGGAAATCGAATCCAGAGCCGGCGAGAGCAGGGCGAAGATCTCGATCGCCCGGGCGGACGGCTCCATGCTGCGGCCGGTACGCACAAACAACGGGTCATCGAACAACCCGCGCAGGCGCGAGAGCGCCGCACTGATGGCCGGCTGGCCGAGGAACAGTTTTTCCGCAGCACGGGTCACGCTGCGTTCGTGCATCAATGTTTCAAAAACGATCAACAGGTTCAGGTCGACACGACGCAGGTCATTACGATTCATCTGGAGTCCTGGCAGAGTCAGCAAACTTGACGTGGGCGGCCATATGAGAACAATGGCCAGCAGGAATATTAAGGGGAAAGGCTGGTACTCTGCACCGGGTAATTCAGATTTCCTGCAAAGGAGGCTTCGGTATCTTGCGGCATTTGACAATGTCGCCGCCGCTGCGGAATCAATGACAGGCATGTCGACTATTAATACCCACTGATAGTGTTGGGTTGAAAGCCCAGCTAGAGTTCATGGCATTAGAGGTTCATTTGGCGAGGTTTGTGATGTCCCGCACGATCCGTTTTCACAAGTTTGGTCCAGCCGAGGTGCTCAAATGCGAAGAGCATGCGGCGGCTCTGCCTGCACCGGGCGAAGTGCAGGTGCGCGTCGAGGCCATTGGCATCAGCTGGTACGACACGCTCTGGCGCCAGAACCTGGCGTCGTCCCACGCCCGTCTGCCTTCGGGCCTTGGCCAGGAAATGGCCGGTATCGTCACGGCTGTCGGTGAGGGTGTGGATGACCTGGCGATCGGTGACAAGGTCGCCAGTTTCCCGGCCCAAAGCCCGAACGACTATCCGGTCTACGGAGAACTGATTGTCCTGCCGCGCTCGTCGCTGACCCGTTACCCGGACGTGCTGAGCCCGATCGAAGCCAGCGTGCATTACACGCCGCTGTTGGTCGCCTATTTTGCTTATGCCGACCTGGCACGGGTCAAGCCCGGGCAATTCGCCCTGGTGACCGACGCCAGCCATTGCGCCGGACCTTCGTTCGTACAACTGGGCAAGGCCTTGGGTGTTCGTGTGATTGCCGCAACCAAGTCAGCGGAGGAACGTGAGTATCTGTTGTCGCTGGGCGCCGAAAAAGTCATCGTTACCGAGGAAGAAGATCTGCTGATACGGATCAACAAGATCACCGATAACCGCGGTGTGGATGTGGTCTTCGATGGTTTGGGCGGTCCTCAGATGTCGTTGCTGGGCGATGTGCTGGCGCCTCGCGGCAGCCTGGTGCTGTACGGCCTGCAAGGTGGCAACCAGACGCCATTCCCGGCCTGCGCGGCGTTCCAGAAAAACATTCAGTTCTTCGTGCACTGCATCGGCAACTTCACCGGCAAGCCGGAACTGGGCATCATCCAGGACCAGGTCGCACTGCAACGCGCCTTGCGCGACATCAACCAGTTGACCGCTGACCGCGTGCTGCTGCCGCTCAAGACTCGGGTCTTCCCGTTTGCCGAGGTGGTCGAGGCACACCGCTACATGGACGAATGCCCTTGTCGCGAGCGGGTCGCCCTACAGGTCGAACCGGCATAGCACTTACCCCAAGAGTCGACGCACCCCCCCCCAAGAGTCCGTGCCCACACGGACTCTTTCGTTTGTGCCCCCCCCAAAAAAACCGTCGATCCGCAGGCCGGTCCAGCAACTGAACTGGTTTTTGCCCGTAATCTGTAGCTTCTAATCAGCCACTAAGCCCTGATAATTGAATGATTACTTTCATCTCAAGGAATGAGTCATGGCTGGGTGTCAGGCTAAAACTTTTCAATGTGCGCCCTCGGTGCACGCCTCCAATTTAGTTAGTTGTTGTGTAATAGCCAGAAAGACAGCAACAACTTCTTTCCTTATTTCTTGTGTTAAGTGTCTGTGGGACGTTGTAGGACGCTTCCTAGGACGCCGCCTTCAGTTGATAAAACCCTTGCCAGCCGCGCGTTACAGTCATGTCTGCAGTTTGCGAAAGCAGGACTGTTACGATCAATTCAAATGATTGCCAGACAATTCAAGTGCTAGCATTTGGCAATAAAGTCGATGACTCCATTTGTGCAGACAGTCCAGCGGAATGTGTTGTCCGCGCGATATTGAACTTACGAGTACCAGGTAAATAAAGATGACCAGCATCCATGACCAAGCGATGAACTATGTCTATCAACAAGTGCTGCAGCGATTGCTGGGTTTCTTCTCCCGTGCCGAGCGCACTGCATTGCAGTTGTTGATTCAGCGTCTGGCAGTGGCGGCGGGGGGCATGGAGCGCATTGGCGATTTCAAGGTGTTGGCGGTTCAGTCCGGGGCCCGCGACAACTGCTACAGCCTGGCGCTGTTGCGTGCGGCGCAATTGACCATCGCCACGCGGGCGCCGGCGACATTTCAGTTGCGCATCGCCTCGTTGCGGTTGAACGGGACAAGCCGGGCGGCCGTGGAAAACATGCACCGGACCAACAGCGCACTGTTCGTCTATGACGATCCTCGGGTCGAGGTGTTGATGGTCGATGATCGGGAAGTGTTGCCGTTCGATCACCTGACGCGGATCTCCGACGCTGGTCGCGAATCCAGCCGCCTGAACCTGTTGCTGATCGGTCATCGCCGGGCGTGGCACGGCGGGTTCGACCTGTGGGATGACGGATATCTGGCCACGGGCGAGTTCTACGGCCAAATCGCCCGCTGGGACGGTGGCGTCGACGCTTTGCTCGTCAGTGACACGCCGCGTCAGCAGAAACAGTTCATCGACGGCTTGAAGCGTGCCGCCACCAAGGCAGGGCTCAAGCCTTCGCCGGTGGGCGAGGCCGGCCACACGGGGTTGTTTGCATTGCTTGATGAGCTGGGCAGCGACTGTTATCAGGCGTTCTATGCCGATGACGTCCAGGCCCGATGGCGTCCTGAAGAGCGCTTTGAGACCTGCCGTCGTACCACCTGCATCGAGATTCACGACCTGCTGGTCAGCAACCTGGAGGAGCGCTGGTCATTGCTGACTGAATTTCTCGGCTTCCAGCCTGACGAACTGTCCGCGCAGATCAGCGACAACGAATTCGTCAGCGCGTCGATCTCGGCGCACGTACGTGGGTTGCAAGCGAGCTTCGTGCAGGGCCGCGATTATGAGTCAGGCGTTGCGCAATACCTGCAACGCGCCCTGGTGATGATGCGCCGCAAGCGTTTGCCCGAGCGTTTGTGCGAGCAGGCCATCGAGGTGTTCGGCAACCCGGCGACACTGGGCGATCAGCGTGCCCGAGCGGCGGCCGAGGCGCAAAAGAACCTGGGCCTGAGCGAAGCACAACTGGTGTGTCTGCTTTTTGCGCCGTTTATCGAAGAGGGTGCGGGGCTTGAGCGATTTTTGCGTCAGTGCCATCCGGGCATGCTGGTGGCCATGCCCGAGTTGCACCGGGCCATGCAGGGGCAGCCGGTCGCCGAACAGATCATGCAATGGATGATTGATGTCAGCGGATTGCCCGTCAGCCTGATTGGCCGGCTTTATCGCATGGAACGGGCGCCAGGCAGCGACGAAGGGGGGCTCGAAGCGCAGATCCAGTGCGCCGCGTTGCAAGAGGCAGCGGGCGATCCTGACACTGGCAACACGTTGGTGGATGAATGGTCAGCGGGTCACTGAGGGTGAGCGGACTATCAGCCAGTGCGGTCGGCCTTCAGCCATGAAAGGTCCACGAGAAACGGATTTCGCCTATCAGGCCGTTTATCGGTATCTGGGCAGCTTGATCAATGAGTCCGAAGGGGATTCACGCATCCGCCTGCCGTCGCTGCGGCAGCTGGCAGAGCGCCTCAATGTGTCGATCTCGACCATTCAGTACGCCTATTCGCTGCTGGAGAAGGAAGGGCGCGTGTTTTCGGTGGCCAAGTCGGGTTATTACGCGTTGCCAGTGTCGTCTTTCAACCCGCAGGACAGCGGCAGCGATCTGCTCGAAGCTGTCTATGTCAATGCCAGGCGTCCGGGGATGCTGGTCCTGAGCGCCGATGAGCCGGCTTTGTTGCAGCCGCTCGACAGTCCCTTGTTGCTGCTGGAGCGAGAGATGCTGCGCCAGTATCCAAGGCAGCCGCAGTCGCCCTCGCAACCCTGCGGCGAGCTCGAGCTGCGCACCGCCCTGGCCGCACGCTACACCACGTCACCCATGCGTTACTGGCATGCCGATGATGTCTACATCGGTGCCGACCTGCGCGGCGTCCTGGAAATCCTCATCGCCGTGCTGGGCTTGAAAGACGCCACGGTAGTGGTTGAATCACCGTGCGACTGGACGATCCTGCGTTTGTTTCAAGCCGCCTGTGTGCGGGTGATCGAGTGGCCTGTGCAAGCCGATGGTTGCCTGGATCCGCACCGGCTGAAAACCTTGCTGGAGACCGAGCCGGTACGACTGGTGATACTGTCATCGGCCCTCAACATGCCCCGTGGCAGCCTGGCGCCTGAGGAAAACAGGCAGGCCATTGCCCGGCTGTTGGCCGCGCATGACAGTTGGGTACTGGAAAACGATTGTTATGGCGAGCTCGGATTCGACCCGGGCGGCCTGCGTTTTCGCGACTTGCTGGATCCTGAACGGCTGATGGTGTTTTCCGCGTTCGAGAAAATCATTGGACCGGAAGCGCCCTACGGCTACCTGCTTTCAAGGCACTTGAGCGCCGAGCTGCAACGGCACTTCCTGCTGCGTTCGTTTCGACTGTCGCCGATTCGCCAGAAAGCCATCGCCCGTTTGTACAGCAGCGGTCGCATCGATCAACACCTGCTGGTGCTGCGACGGCTACTCAAGGAGCGCAAGAGTCAAATGACCCAGTTGTTGCAGGAGCGACTGGGAGATGCCTTGCATTTAGTCGAGCCGCAAGGCGGTGCAACGATCTGGGTGCGTTCGTTGCGCCGGGTCAATGTGCGCCGTGTGTTCCAGCGCCTGCTGGCGCAACAGGTGGTCATCGCGCCGGGCGAACTGTTCAGCCTCCACGGTCTGCACGGGCAGCATTTGCGCCTCAGTCATACCTTCGGCGGCGATCACAACCTGGCGGCCGCGCTGGGATTGCTGGGGGATGCGCTGCGCCTGGAATCGATCGAGTGAGTGACAAAAAATAACAACCTCCACTGTGCTGGATCGATCCCATCGCGTTGCGGTCAAACTGCCAGTAAACTGCGACTCAATTCCTGAACCACTCAATTCCAGAGGTTTTGCATGACACTCAGTCCTTTTGCGGGTAAGCCGGCACCGGCAGAACTGTTGGTCGATATCCCGCGACTGGTCACGGCCTATTACACCGGCCAGCCTGATGCCGCCATTTCGACCCAGCGCGTTGCCTTCGGCACGTCGGGGCACCGCGGTAGCTCGTTCGACTTGAGTTTTAACGAATGGCACGTGCTGGCGATCAGCCAGGCCATTTGCCTGTATCGTGAAGCTCAGGGCATCGATGGCCCGCTGTTTGTCGGTATCGACACCCATGCGCTGTCCACGCCGGCCGGTGCCAGCGCCCTTGAAGTGCTGGCGGCCAACGGCGTGACCGTGATGATCGCCGCTGGCGACGAGTACACCCCGACACCGGCCATTTCCCATGCGATTCTCTGCTACAACCGTGGTCGCACCAGCGGCCTGGCGGACGGCATCGTCATCACGCCGTCGCACAACCCGCCACAAAGCGGTGGCTATAAGTACAACCCCACCAACGGTGGTCCGGCCGATACCCACATCACCAAGTGGATCGAAGCCAAGGCCAACGAATTGCTGGCCAACAAGCTCGCAGGCGTCAAGCGCATCAGCTACGAGCAGGCACTCAAGGCCAGCACCACCCATCGTCACGATTACCTCAACACCTATGTCGCCGACCTGATCAACGTGATCGACTTCGACGCCATCCGTGATGCCAAGCTGCGCCTGGGCGTCGATCCGCTGGGTGGAGCAGGGGTGCGCTACTGGTCGGCGATTGCCGAGCATTACCGTCTGGACCTGGATGTGGTGAACAAACAGGTCGACCCGACCTTCCGCTTCATGACCGTCGACTGGGACGGCCAGATCCGCATGGACCCATCGTCCAGCCATGCGATGCAAGGCCTGATCGGCCTGAAAGAGCGCTTCGACGTGGCGTTTGCCTGCGACCCTGACCATGACCGCCATGGCATCGTCACGCCGTCCGGTGGTTTGCTGGCACCGAACAACTACCTGGCCGTTGCCATCGACTACCTGTTCCAGAATCGTCCGCAATGGCGCGCCGATGCTGCCGTAGGTAAAACCGTAGTCAGCAGCGGTTTGATCGATCGCGTGGCCAAACGCCTGGGCCGTCGCCTGTACGAAGTGCCGGTCGGTTTCAAGTGGTTTGCCGATGGACTGTTCGATGGCTCCCTGGGGTTCGGCGGCGAAGAAAGCGCCGGTGCCTCGTTCCTGCGCAAGGACGGCGGCGTCTGGAGTACCGACAAGGACGGTTTGATTCCGGCCCTGCTGGCTGCCGAGATGACGGCCCGGACCGGTCGCGACCCGAGCCAGGCGTACCGTGCCTTGACCGATGAACTGGGTGAACCGTTCTCGGTACGGGTCGACGCCAAGGCCAACCCGGAGCAGAAAGCCCTGTTGAGCAAGCTGTCGCCGCAACAGGTCACCTCGACCCAACTGGCCGGCGAGCCGATCCAGAGCATCCTCAGCCATGCGCCGGGCAATGATCAGGCCATTGGCGGTCTCAAGGTCATGACCGAAAACGGCTGGTTCGCAGCGCGTCCGTCGGGCACGGAAGACATCTACAAGATCTACGCCGAAAGCTTTGTCAGCGACGACCACCTCAAGCAGCTGGTGGCCGAGGCGCAAACGCTGGTGGATGGTGCCATCTCCGCGAAATAAACACTCAACCCTGTGGGAGCGGGCTTGCTCGCGAAAGCGGTATCAGCTTCAACATCAATGCTGACTGAAACACCGCCTTCGCGAGCAAGCCCGCTCCCACAAAGGATTCGCTGCAACAATAAAAAAGGGGCGACCAACACGGTCGCCCCTTTTTTTGCGATTGCCCTCAGCAGGTCACGCCAGGTCCACCAACACGATCTCACTGTCCTCGATGGCCGTCACCCGCAGCACCTGCTCATCGGCTACCGCGACACCGTCTCGAGCTTGTGCGCGCAAGCCATTGACTTCAATGACCCCGGTGGCCGGGACCAGGTAGGCACGACGACCGCTGTCCAACAAGTATTCGGCCGTTTCACCGGCCTTCAGATTGGCTGCCACCAGCCGGGCATCGGCGCGGATGCGCAGGCTCTGCTCGTCGCCTTGTTTACCGCTGGCCAGGGTGACAAAACCTTCGCGATCGCCTTTCGGGAACGGCTTGGCGCCCCAGGACGGTGCCAGGCCGGTCTCATTCGGGATGATCCAGATCTGGAAAATCCGGGTCGGCGTCGCTTCCAGGTTGTACTCGCTGTGGGCGATCCCGGTACCGGCGCTCATGACCTGGACGTCGCCCGCTTCGGTCCGGCCCTTGTTGCCCAGGTTGTCCTGGTGGGTAATGGCGCCTTCACGGACATAGGTGATGATTTCCATGTCCCGGTGCGGGTGCTGCGGGAAGCCGGTGCCGGGAGCGATCACGTCGTCATTCCAGACCCGCAGGTTGCCCCAGTTCATGCGCTGTGGATCGTAGTATTCGGCGAACGAAAAATGGTGATGCGCATCCAGCCAGCCGTGGTGAGCACCGCCAAGGGTTTTGAAAGGTCTGAGTTCAAGCATGATCGTCTCCAGAAAAGGTTCGTCATGGGGCGGGGCGCCTGAGCCACGAAGCGAGACCGGTGGTTGATGACGGCCATCATCCAACAGGAAACAATCGATAAAAAGCGTAAAAAATGCGGCATTCCCATCGAATGATTTGATATGAAGTAGGCTCAAAACTTTCTCATCCCACCTTCACTTCATCGCATAAGCCAATGAGTCATAAGCAATTGACTAGAACTCAATGGCAAATGCAGACACCATAGCGCCCAACAGCCTCACACCCTGGAGTCAGTCCGCGTGCCGCAACACACACCCGATCTTCCGCCTGAACTTCGCCCCCTGGCCGAGATGCCGCTGATCAAGCGACTGCTAGCCCGATTCTTCGGTTACAGCCTGACCCGCCTGCACGCACAGCATCGTGCGTCGTGGTTGCATGGCCAGGCCGACGGTTTTCGCAGTGGTCACAGCGCCGGGGTCGATTACGGCTACAGGGAAGGCAAGCTCGAGGGGCTGGAGGAGGGGCGGCAGGTCCTGCTGATCCGCGACGCGCGCTCCACTGAACACCGGCCCCCGAATGTCGATGACCTGCTGTTCGACGATTGGCGCCTGCCGTTGAGCGCCGAGTTGAAGAAGCGCATGAAGGCAGATGTCGCCCGGTTGTTGCCGGCCCATGCCCAGCCCAGCGCCGCACAGTGGAAAATGATCTTCAGCGACACGCCATCCACCTCGGTGATCGCCGGTGCCGGCGCAGGCAAGTCGACCACGCTGGTGCTGCGCATCTTGCTGTTGAGCCATTACCTGGGCTTCGAGCTGAGTTCGATGACGGTGGTGACCTTCACCCGTGAATCGCGCAAGGACTTCATCAACAAGCTGATCGAACTGTTTGCGCTCTGGGGCCGCGCGATCAGTTTCAAGGAGGCACGGGACCTGGTGCGCACCTTTCACTCGCGGATCCTGCCGATGGTGCGCAGTCTTCCGGGTTTCGAGCGACTACAGGCCTTCGAGAACCTCAGCCTGCGGGCTGCACAGGGTGACGAGGAGGTCGACAGCAATCCGTTCGACCTGCGTATCAACGACGCTCAGCGCCAACAGTTCAACGCTTGCTATCACCGCCTGCACAGTAACGACGAGCGTTTTCGCGAGCTGATCAAGCCTTTGTCCCGGCATGCCTTGCAACTCAAGGAACTGGAGCGGGATCATCCGGATGTGCAGAAACGCATGGGCGTCACCGAACTGGCGGCCAAGCGTGATGAAGAGTTGTGCGACGCCATTGAAGACCTGTGGTTTCGTGCCGGTGCCTGGCCCATCAAGGGCATCGAACCGAATCGCCAGTCGTTCGATATCAACGGCTCGACATTCCACTGTCACGGCTACATCCCGACGCTGGACGCCTGGGTGGTGCTGGGGTTCGATCCTCGGGAGAACCCGCAGGTCACGCGGCCCAATGCCAAGCTGACGGTGCGCGCAGAATGGGCAGTAAAGCGCACCCTGTTTCAAGCTTTCTGCCGTAAACCTTTGATATGGCTGGATAGTTACGAATCATCAAAGCGTGTTTTGGCATCGCTCGCCGGCGATGCCAGCGCCGGGCCGGGCTTCGATTACAAGGTCAAGGGCGAGCTCGCTTCCGCGCCGTTGCTCGATTGCTTTGTCGCCGCCGCCGGGTTCATCGAAAACCTCGGGCTGGATGTGCCGAGTGCGGTGGGACAGATGAGCTTCGCCAAGGACGATCCCGACCGGTTCTTCTTCGAGGCCCTGAGCCTTTACTGGCGGGCGCTGGAAGATCATTTGCTCGACCAGAAACCGCCAATCATGACCTACAACCGGATGTTCGCCCTGTTCAGCGAGCATTCGCCGGAGAACCTCAAGCTGCTGAGTGATGAGCTGCTGCGGCCGCTGTCGCACCTGATGATCGACGAATTCCAGGACGTCTCGCCGCAAATCGTCTCCTGGATCAGGGCCAGCCTGGCGGAGATCCGCAGTCGCGGGCCGGCCATGCACGTCGGACGCGGTGCCCAGCGTTCCTCGCTGCTCTGTGTGGGCGATGACTGGCAATCCATCTATGGCTGGCGCGGCAGTTCGCCGAGCTACTTCATGGAGTTCAACAAGGAGTTCCCGTCGCCGAGCACCACCAAGGTCATGCTCAGTGACAACTACCGCAGCCATCAGCACATCATCGATGCCGCCGAGCACATCGTGCGCGCAGCACCGGCGATTGCCGGGAAGAAAGCCAAGGCCAGCGGTGAGCCCAAGGCATTGCTGCCGGTGAACGTCCTCGATCGTGATGACCAGGGCATGGCGCAGCGCCTGATGGAGCATTACCGAAAGGGTGATTCAATCTTGATGCTTTATCGAAAAAGTAGCGATAAGTCATTGATAGAAGAGCATATTCAGCCAGTGCTTAATGCTGATTCGAGCTTGCCCCATACAGCTCGCAGGCTCAAACAACTGACGTATCACAGTGCCAAGGGCCTCCAGGCCGATGCGGTGTTTTTGCTGGGTGACTGCCAACACCTGACCAGTTCGCCCTACAAGAATCAGGTTTACCGGATGGCGGGCCTGGGCAAGGCCGGTGACAGCGAACCCTACGACAATGCCCAGAAGGACGAGATCCTGCGCCTGGCGTACGTGGGTATTACCCGTGCCGTCAGCCATTGCTACTGGTACGTCGATGCGCAAGATACCCAGGCCGCGAACCTGCCCAAGGCGTCCGACCGGATCGGCAAGGGCAAGGCGTTCTTTGTCGATCATCGTAAAAGCCAAACCACGGCCTGATTTTGTAGGAGCGAGCTTGCTCGCGATGGTCGTTAACGATAACGCGTATTTACTGGCTAAACGCGGCGCTCTTGAGTCCATCGCTAGCAAGCTCGCTCCTACAGGGAATAGCGCTCAACAAAAAGCCCACGTGATGTGGGCTCTTTTGGGAGTGGACAGGCTTCAGGCATAACTCCTGAGGGCCTCTGGTGGAACGAAGGCTTCAAGTTCATCCTCCACCGCTTCGATTATTCGTTCTACATCCGCGGCATTCATGACGGTGGCGCAAGGAATACCGGCAATGGCGATCATGGTCTCGCCAGTGGCACGATCGAAAAGACGGGCAATCATGCTGCCCGGCGCGTCCATGCTCGCCTCGAAACCCATGGGATGAAAATGCCAGCGCATCAGCTGGCAGGCGTTTGGAAACGTGACCTTACTGAACCCTCTATTCATGTGTTGCCCGCCTTCATTATCGAGCGCTTCCTTTAGCTCATGGTAGGAGGGAAGAACCTTCAATGGCTCAACCAGTGACAGTCTTTAAAAGTAGCATCCGGATGTGAAAAGAATGTGGTTTTTTCAGGTCGTTTGGCGATTGCCGCCCTTTTTTTGATTCAGGTCACGCTTCCTTGATATTGGCGGCCCAAAACCCACATCCGTTTAGTCGTTGAAGACAAAGCGGAAGTTGGGCAAGCTCGGTTTTTTGCGTCGAGACTTTCAATGCACGCCGAGGATGATGGCCCGCTGCAAACCCAGGCCACGGGCGAGACGGTCATGCGCTATCACTTGCGCTGGAAACACCGGGACCTGGACGGCGTCATGGCGCTCTATCACCCTGAAGTCCAGTACAACGACTTTTTCCAGAACCGGGTCATGGGCCTGGCCGAATTGCGCGACTATGTGCGCAGCAGCATGCCCCGGGATCCGGATGAAGCGCTGGAGCACTCCGACCGCATTCGACTGGACGGCAACACCGCCTTCATTCAGTACCGCATCACCCTGCGCGGTGGTGAAGGACTGGTGTCGTTCCGCGCCAGCGAGGCGATCACCGTCAAGGACGGGCTGATCTGGCGGGTCAATGAATACGCTTCGCTGGTGCATGAGCAACCCGTCAGCAAAGCCACCCACAGCCAACGCCCGGCGGTCAGCCGGCTGGGCCTGTCGCCTCGTCAGTTGAGCTTCATGGCCGATGACCTGCAGCAGTATTTCCAGCGCCAGCAGCCGTATCTCGACCCGGAACTCGACCTGCAACGGGTGGCCAAGGAGTGCGGGTACAGCCGTAACCAGATTTCCTATCTGTTGAACCAGGTGTTGGGCCAGAGCTTCTACCGCTACGTCAACCAGGCGCGCCTGCAACACTTGCTCGCGGCACTGGATGGCGCCACGCCACCGCTGCGTATCGATGAACTGGCGTTCGCCGCCGGATTCAATTCGCTGTCGGCGTTCTACAGCTGTTTCCGCCAGCACACCGGTCAGTCACCCAAGGCTTACGTCAAACAAATTTCTTTGCGTGCACGCGCGCAAGACAGCGCCTGAGCCCACGCACTAGGATCGACGCCATCGAAGTTTTCAGTGGCGGAGTCTTGCATGCCGGCGTGGCGCACTATCAGTTTGTGGATGGACCAGCTCGACGAGCCTTTGTTGGCGCGTCCGGCGCTGGAGCGGGACCTGGATGTGGACGTGGCGATCATCGGCGCGGGCTACACCGGTCTCTGGACCGCGTACTACCTCAAGCAGCAGAAACCGCAGCTGAACATCGCCATTGTCGAAGCGCAGACCGCCGGTTTCGGCGCGTCGGGGCGCAATGGCGGCTGGCTGATGGGCAACTTGCTGGGTGAAGATCGTCTGCTGGCCGGTTTGCCGGTCGAAGAGCGCCGCGCTTCCTATGATTTGTTGCATGGCATTCCGAATGAAGTGGAGACTGTCCTCGAACGTGAGGGCATCGACTGCGATTTCCGTAAAGGCGGGGTGCTGTATTGCGCTGCGCGTTATCCGGAGCAGGCGACCAGCCTGCGTCACCACCTGGACGATCTCCATCGCCAGGGCCTCGACGACAACCACTATCGCTGGCTGAGCCCGGAACAACTGGCGCAGCAGATCCGCGTCGCCAAACCCTATGGCGGCATCTATGCGCCACACGTGGCGACCCTCCACCCGGCCAGGCTGGTACGCGGGTTGGCCCGGATGGTGGAGCGCCTGGGGGTCAGGATCTACGAAAACAGCCCGGTCACCCATTGGCAATCCGGCAGCCTGCGCACGGCGAAAGCGTCGGTGCGCTGTCACTGGGTCGTTCCGGCAGTAGAAGGCTACGCCGTCACCTTGCCGCCCTTGGGGCGTTATCAGATGCCGGTACAGAGCCTGATCGTCGCGACCGAGCCCTTGTCGGCGGCCACCTGGGATGAAATCGGCCTGAGCCGTGGCCAGGCATTCAGCGAGGCCAGTCGCCAGGTGACCTACGGCCAGCGCACCGCTGACAACCGTTTGATCTTTGGCGCCCGTGGCGGCTATCAGTTCGCCGGCAAGCTGCGCCATGACTTCGAGCTGACCACGGATGAAAAGGACCTGCGGCGCTACCTGTTCGGCGAACTGTTCCCGCAGTTGAAGAACGTGCAGATCACTCATTCCTGGGGCGGCAACCTGGGCATGTCCCGTCACTTCAAGCCGCACATGCTCTGCGACCGGACCAAAGGCATCGCCTTGTCTGGCGGCTACGGCGGGGAGGGCGTTGGCGCCAGCAACCTCGGTGGACGAACGCTGGCCGACCTGATCCTGGGGCGCGACACCGATCTGGTGCGCCAGCCGTGGGTCATCCCGCAGCGGGGCCTCGACGCGCTCAGGGCCTGGGAGCCGGAACCGATCCGCTGGCTTGGCTACAACGCAATCATCCGCAGCTTTGTCCATGAGGACCAGACCCTGGCCAACCCGGCTACCGCGCCCTGGCGGCGCAAGCTGGCCAGCGGGGTGGCCGGTTTCATGGAAGGTTTCATGCACTAAACGGCGCGCTCTTCATCGACAGGCCATATCGACAGGTAATCCCATGAGCATCACGCAATTCAAACACACCGCAACCCTGAAGCTGGAGGAATCCAACCCGGTCGCCGTGCCCCTCGGCACGCCCGTGGCCGTGGCTTCGACCACCAGCGTCGAACGCGACGACGGCGTCGAGACCGGCGTCTGGGAATGCACCCCGGGGCGCTGGCGGCGGCAGATCGTCGCCCAGGAATTCTGCCACTTCATCCAGGGCCGCTGCACCTTCACCCCGGACGGCGGTGAACCGCTGCACATAGAAGCGGGCGACGCACTGATGTTGCCGGCCAACAGCCTCGGGATCTGGGATATCCAGGAAACCGTGCGCAAGACCTACGTCCTGATTTTCTGATCCTTGATTGCCTGCCAACAAAAACAACCTACAGGAATCGACTCATGCTCCGAAAGACACTGACCCTGGCTCCGCTGCTGCTTGTTGCATCGATCAGTCAGGCGGCCGAAACCGTCAAAATCTATAACTGGTCGGATTACATCGCGCCGGACACCACGAAAAACTTCCAGAAAGAAACCGGCATCGGCTTCACCTACGACGTCTACGACAGCAACGAAACCCTCGATGGCAAGCTGATGACCGGCAAATCCGGGTACGACGTGGTGTTTCCGTCCAACCACTTCATGGCGCGGCAGATTGAGGGCGGCGCACTGAAGAAGCTCGACAAGAGCCAGTTGCCGAACTGGAAAAACCTCAACCCGGTATTGCTCAAGGCCTTGCAGACCAACGATCCGGGCAACGAGCACGGCTTCCCGTACCTGTGGGGCAGCACTGGCATCGGCTACAACATTGCCAAGGTCAAGGCGGTGCTGGGCGACAACGCCCCGGTGGACTCCTGGGACTTGATTTTCAAGCCCGAGAACATGCAGAAGTTGCAGAAGTGCGGCGTGGCCATCCTCGATAACGGTCCCGAACTGCTGCCGGCGGCGTTGAATTACCTCGGGCTGGCGCCTCACAGCAAGAACCCGGACGACTACAAAAAGGCCGAAGCCTTACTGTTGAAAGTGCGGCCCTATGTCAGCTATTTCCACTCGTCCAAGTACACCAGTGACCTGGCCAACGGCGATATCTGCGTCGCGGTCGGTTTCTCCGGCGACATCCTGCAGGCGGAAAACCGTGCCAGGGAAGCCAACAATGGCATCGACATCGGTTATGCGATTCCCAAGGAAGGCGCCGCCATCTGGTTCGACATGGTCGCGATGCCGGTCGACGCTCCCGACGAAAAGGCCGGTTACGCCTTCATGAACTATCTGCTGCGCCCGGAGGTCATGGCCAGCGTCAGCAACTACGTGCACTACGCCAATGGCAACGAGCAGGCTGACAGCCTGATCGACCCGGCGATCAAGAACGACACCAAGGTTTACCCAAGCCCGGAAATGATGGGGAAACTGTTTGCCCTGGAAGCCATGCCATTGAACATCGACCGGGTTCGCACACGCGTGTGGAACAAGATTCGCACCGGCAGCTGAAGGCCTGATCAGGCAATCGGGACAGGATGTCCCGTTGCCATCCTTGTCAGCCGACCGGCTCGGCTGCGCAACTCATCTGGCCTGAGCCGGGTATCTGGAAAAAAACCTCATCGCCGATTTGCCAGAAGCTGTAGCTGCCTTTGTAATCCTTGCCCCTGTACTGGGTTCCGGAATTGTTCGGCACCTGGTTCAGCGTCACCGAGGCGTTGGCCCATTTGAGGAACACCACGCCCGGTTCGACCGTAAAGAAGGTCGCGGCAACCAATGCGTTGAACCCTGCGCAACGATAAGCCAAGGGGCCTTCGGAGAGCCTGCTGGGGTCCTTGGTTCTGGCAATGGCCGAACCCTGGCGCAGTTGGAACGCACGCTCGGCATAACTGGCGATGACGCACCCCTTGGCTTGCGGCCCGGCACCACACTGGTTACGGGACTCCATCCAGAACCGATGATCTATCTCGACTTTATTCGGGCGCGGCACTGAATGTTCGTCGGTGAGCGCCAGGCGATAAAGACGATCGAGTTCCAGGTCCATGCGCGCCAGCTGAGCGTCGTGACAGATAAGCTTTTCGGTGGATGCCTGGGGCGTGGTGCAATCGAAACTGGTTTTGTAAGTTGGCAAGGGTTTTGGCTTTGCCTTTGTCGCGGCGTCACAAAGGCTCGCCGTCACGCACGCGCTGACAGCGAGCACAGAGGCCAGAAGTGGCATGACCATTTTCATTTCGGCGTCACCTGAGTCTATGCGTGATGCCCGTATTGCAACGCCTGTGTCCAGGCGTTGCACATTCATTCGGTCGCACGGGGTCTATCGAGTGTAAGGCAGTGCTCGAAACCTGCCACATCGTGCCAGGAGAAACGTCAGTCTTCCTCACGAATCGTCGCCACTTCGTCGGCCCTGACTTTCACCATCGCTCCCGAAATGTCCTCGAACTCAAAGAATCCGTCCTTGGTTTTGGTCTTCGGCATGTCCTTGGTCAGGTACTGAGTGCCGTTCTGCAGGGTCACCACCGTGGGCGTCGAGCAACCGGCCAGCATCAGCAGGGCCGCGACGGCCAGGGGTAAGCCCAAAGTCTTGATGTCCATGATCACCTCCCGTTCGTTGTGAAGCAGTGCCATCCATTCGCGCCTGTCACTGCATGCCTATGGCGGTTGGTGCCGCCTGGGGGCAGAAAGTTCTACTGCCCGGGAAATATTCCGTACAGCGCCTCCATTTATCCTTTTCCGATTGCACCGGGCAGGGTGGAACTGGTATCTGTACGCATAACCAGTACTCGCTCGCCATGGCCCATTTCCTGTGACCGCAAATCCCCTCGACGATCCGTTCTACTACTTGAACAACTTCCTGCAAGTGCTTGATTGGCTTGAGCAGCGCTTTGCCGATGTACTGAGCGTTGACGAGTTGCGTTTCATTAATGAGTTTAAGCGGTTGCCCCGTGAATCGCAGGCACTACTGGTCAGAATGGTCATGCGCAAGGGCATTCATTTCAGGGCCGGCAAACTGCATTACGACGAAATCGGCGATATCCTCAGCGCCTCCGGCCCGCTGTTGGCACTCGGTTGGGTCGATGAGCGCATGCCGCTGGCGGTCGAGGAACTGTTCGAACTGCTGCTCAAGGGTGAAATCCTCCAGACCTTTGGCGCTGTCATCGATCAACCCAAAGGCAGGAAAACCGATTGGCTGCCAGCACTGAGCGAACAATTTCCCCAGGCGCAAAGCTTCAACGACTGGTGCCCGTGGCTCGATGAGCGCCTGCTCAGCCTGACCATCATGGAGTTGTGCGATCGCCTGCGCCTGATGTTCTTCGGCAACCTGTATCAGGACTGGTCGGAGTTCGTGCTGGCCGACCTGGGTATCTACACCTACGAAAAAGTCGAATTCAGCGCCGAGTCCCGCGGCTTGCGCAGCCGCGAGGACGTGGATGCCTGTGTCCTGCTGCACGCGTACCAGCAACAGTTCGAAGCCGGTGAAGCGCTGGAAGAGGTGGCCGGGCGCATCAAGGGCCTGGCGCTGGACAATCCCTGGTTGCAACGCCGGCGCGGCAAGCTGTTGTTCCAGATGGGCCAGCATTGCGAACGCATTGCGGATTTCGCCATGGCCCTGGATCTCTACCGTGAATGCGCTTATCCGGGTGCGCGGGCGCGGCTCATTCGCGTGCTGGAGCGCAGCGGGGAGTTCGAGTTGGCGCTGGATCTGGCCGAGCAGGCCGAACAGGCACCGGAGAGTGCCGCCGAACACCAGCAGTTGCACCGCGTGCTGCCGCGCCTGCGACGCAAGCTCGGCGGGCCGCCGATCAAGCGGGCGGCGCCTCGGGAAATGCAGCGTCTGGACCTGCAACTACCAAGAGTCGATCCGGCAGTGTCGGTCGAGTTTTACGTTCAGGCGCATCTGGCTGAGGATTCGGCACCGATCCACTACGTCGAAAACAGCCTGATCAACTCGCTGTTCGGCCTGTTGTGCTGGCCGGCGATCTTCGCGCCTTTGCCGGGTGCGTTTTTTCACCCGTTCCAGCGCGGGCCGGTGGATTTGCTCAGCGAAGATTTCCAGGCCCGCCGGGCCGAACTGTTCCAGGCGTGCCTGGCCGAACTGGAAGACGGGCGCTATCGGCAGACCATCCGCCAACGTTATGCCGCCAAGTGGGGCGTGCAGTCGCCGTTCGTGTTCTGGAGTGTGCTCAGCGAAGAGTTGCTGGAGCAAGCCCTCGATTGCCTCCCCGCCGAGCATCTCAAGCACTGGTTCAATCGCCTCTTGCTGGACATCAAGGCCAATCGCGCCGGCATGCCGGACCTGATCCAGTTCTGGCCGCAGCAAAAGACCTACCGCATGATCGAAGTCAAGGGCCCGGGCGATCGCCTGCAGGACAACCAGTTGCGCTGGCTGGAGTTCTGCCACGAACACCAGATGCCCATCGCCGTGTGCTACGTGCAATGGGCGGAGCAGGACGCTTGAGCTACAGCATTGCGGTGCGGGCGCTGTGTGAGTTCACCGCCAAGACCGGCGACCTCGACCTGCGCTTCACGCCGTCGCCCACTGCGCTGGAGGGCATTGTCGGGCACCGTACGGTGGCCTCGCGGCGCAGCGAGGGTTACCAAAGTGAAGTCGCCCTTGAGGGCCAGTTTCAGACCCTGACGGTCAAGGGCAGGGCGGATGGCTATGACCCGGGGCAAAACTGCCTGGAAGAGGTCAAGACCTACCGCGGTGACTTGAGCAAACAACCGGCCAACCACCGTCAGCTGCATTGGGCCCAGGCGAAAATCTACGGCTGGTTGATGTGCCGCCAACTGGATCTGCCCCGGATCAACCTGGCGCTGGTGTATTTCGACATCGTCAGTGAAAAGGAAACCTGCCTGGTCGAACCCCACGAGGCCGCGCAGCTGCAACAGTTCTTCGAACGGCAATGCGCGCGCTTCCTGCAATGGGCGCAACAGGAAGTCGTCCATCGTGACGGACGCAATCTCGCGGCGCAGCGCCTGGCCTTTCCTCACGCCGATTTTCGGCCGGGGCAGCGCCATCTGGCCGAGTCGGTGTTCAAGGCCGTCAGCACAGGGCGCTGCCTGATGGCGCAGGCGCCCACGGGAATCGGCAAGACCCTGGGCACCCTGTTTCCCATGCTCAAGGCACTGGCACCGCAGCAGCTGGACAAAGTGTTCTTCCTGACAGCGAAAACCCCGGGACGCAAGCTGGCCCTGGACGCCGCGCAAGTGCTGCTGGCCAGCGCCGATGCGCCACCGTTGCGGGTGCTGGAAATGATTGCCCGGGACAAGGCCTGCGAACATCCGGACAAAGCCTGCCACGGCGAGTCCTGCCCACTGGCCCGGGGTTTCTACGATCGCCTGCCGGCTGCGCGGCAGGCGGCCAGTCAACTGAGCCTGCTGGACCAGGGCGCCCTGCGCGAGGTTGCCCTGGCACACGATGTCTGTCCCTATTACCTGAGCCAGGAAATGGCGCGATGGGCCGACGTGGTGGTTGCCGACTACAACTATTACTTCGATTTCAGCGCCTTGTTGTTCGGTCTGGCCCAGGCCAATCACTGGAAGGTCGCGGTGCTGGTCGACGAAGCCCACAACCTGGTGGAGCGCGGCCGGCAGATGTACAGCGCCAGCCTCGATCAGGCGACCTTCAACGCTGTGCGCAAAACCGCACCCGAGGTGCTGAAAAAGCCGATGCAGCGAATCAACCGCGAGTGGAATGCCCTGCATGAAGCGCAAACCGGCGCCTATCAAGCCTATGACAAGGCGCCGGAAAAGCTCCTTCAGGCACTGTCATCGTGCAGCGCCAGCATCGGTGACTACCTGAACGATCATCCACAAGGGCTGGACAGCGCACTGCAAGGCTTCTACTTCGACATGCTGCAGTTTTGCCGGGTGGCCGAACTGTTCGATGAGCAGTTCCTGTTCGACATCAGCAAGCGCGACCTCGAACGCAAGCGCAATCTCTCGCTGCTGTGCCTGCGCAACGTGGTACCCGCAGGGTTCATCCGCCCGCGCCTGACTGCCGCGCGCAGCACCGTGCTGTTTTCCGCGACCCTCAGCCCAAGGCACTATTACGCCGATTTACTGGGAACGCCGGCGGACACGGTGTGCATCGACGTCGAGTCGCCGTTTCATGCCGATCAACTGCAAGTGCACATCGTCAACCAGATCTCCACGCGGTTCGTGCATCGCCAGTCCTCTCTCGAACCGATCGTGGACCTGATCGCCAGGCAGTTCTGCAAGCGTCCCGGTAATTACCTGGCGTTTTTCAGCAGTTTCGAATATTTGCAGCAGGTGGCGCAGCTACTCGCCGAGAAACATCCGCACATCAGCCTGTGGTCGCAGTCCCGAGGCATGGGCGAGGCGCAACGCCAGCAGTTTCTCGACCAATTCCACGCCGACGGCCAGGGGGTCGGCTTCGCAGTACTGGGCGGGGCCTTTGGTGAAGGCATCGATTTGCCCGGTGCCAGGTTGATCGGTGCATTTATCGCCACGTTGGGGCTGGCCCAGTTCAATCCGGTGAACGAGCAACTGAAACGGCGCATGGCCGCCATCTTTGGCGCCGGTTACGACTACACCTACCTGTTTCCCGGTGTACAGAAAGTGGTGCAGGCCGCCGGACGGGTCATCCGTACGCAACAGGATCAAGGGGTGGTGATGTTGATCGACGACCGTTTTGGCCAGAGCAAGGTCAAACAATTGTTGCCGCGTTGGTGGGCTTTCCAAATTCCCGACATGACGCATACTCCAGAGAAATAATGAAGCGGTGGGATCCATGAGCGAAGATCGAACCAAGGTCAGTGCCATCGAAGACGGTCGTTTTCGGCTATTGATCGATGCGGTGATCGACTATGCGATCTACATGATTGATCCAGACGGCATCATTACCAGCTGGAATGCCGGCGCCAGGCGTTTCAAGGGGTATGAAGAGGCCGAGATCCTCGGTGAGCATTTCTCGCGCTTCTACACCGATGAGGATCGCCGTGCCGGCTTGCCCCAGCGGACACTGGACACGGCGCTTGGTGAAGGGCGTTTCGAGGGCGAAGGCTGGCAGGTGCGCAAGGACGGCAGCCATTTCTGGTCCCATGTGGTCATCGATCCGATCTTCGACCCGTCGGGCACCTTGCTGGGTTTCGCCAAGATCACCCGCGACCTGACCGACCGCCGGGTGGCCGAGGAAATCCTCAAGCAAAGCGAACAGCAGTTCCGCCTGCTGGTGCAGAGCGTGACCGACTATGCGATCTACATGCTTTCGCCGGACGGACGCGTGAGCAACTGGAACCTTGGTGCCCAGCGCATCAAGGGTTACTTGCCGGAAGAAGTCATTGGCCAGCATTTTTCGATCTTCTATACCCCGGAGGATCGCGAAGCCCGCGAGCCACAAAGGACGCTGGACATCGCCGTGCGTGAAGGGCGCTTTGAAAACAAGGGCTGGCGGATGCGCAAGGACGGTACGCGGTTCCTCGCCCACGTCATCGTCGATCCGATCTGGGGTGACACCGGCACCTTGCTCGGTTTTGCCAAGATTACCCGTGATATCACTGACGTCACGCAAGCGCAGCAGGTGCTGGAGCAAACCCGGGAGGCCTTGTTCCAGGCGCAGAAAATGCAGGCCATCGGCCAGCTCAGTGGCGGGATCGCTCACGATTTCAATAACCTGCTGACGGTGATCCTCGGCAATCTGGAAATCGTGCGCAAACGGGTGACGGACAATCCCAAATTAACCCGCTTGATCGACAACGCTACCCAGGGTGCCTTGCGCGGCGTTTCCCTGACCCAGCGCATGCTGGCGTTTGCCCGACGCCAGGAACTCAAGTCGGAACCTGTGCGGATACCGGCCTTGGTGGAAGGCATTTCCGGGCTGTTGCGCAGCTCCCTGGGACCTTTGGTGAAAATCGAAACGCACTTCCCCGAAGATCTCGAACCGGTGATGGCGGACCTCAATCAGCTGGAACTGGCCGTACTGAACCTGGCTACCAACGCCCGTGACGCCATGCCCAACGGCGGGACCATCAACTTCAGCGCCAGAAACCGCGAAGTGACCGACAGCACCACCTCATCACTGGCCCCGGGATGCTACGTCTGCCTGAGCATTGCCGATACCGGCGAGGGCATGGATGAAACCACGCTGGTTTCGGCGATGGACCCGTTTTTCACCACCAAGGGCGTCGGCAAAGGCACGGGCCTGGGGTTGTCGATGGTTCACGGTTTTATTGAACAACTGGGCGGACGATTCATCCTCAAAAGCCAGAAGGACCATGGCACCACCGCCGAACTCTGGTTGCCGGTCGCCACCGGGGATTCGCCCGTGCAACCGGTAGCCGAAACGCCGGCCGTGACCGGACCCGGCCTGAGCGTATTGGTGGTGGACGATGACAGCCTGGTGTTGACCAGCACCTGCCTGCTGCTCGAGGACCTCGGGCATCGGGTCATCAGTGCGCCTTGCGGTGCCAGGGCGCTGGAACTGTTCAGCAGTGAACCGCAGATCGATCTGGTCATCACCGACATGGCCATGCCACAGATGAGTGGCGCACAACTGGCCAATGCCATCAGGAGCATGCGACCGGACGTGCCGATCATCCTCGCCACCGGTTATGCCGAGCGGCTGGAAGGCTTTGCCACCCATCTGCCGCGTTTGTCGAAACCTTTTACCCAACTCAACCTGGTGGAAATCATTGCCTTGGCGATGAAGTGACGCGGCGGTTGTGCTGTTCATAGCGGGCCAGCATTGGCTGGGTGCTGATGCCGTGGACCAGAATGCTCAGGGCCACCACCGAGAGCGTCAGGTCGGCACACAAGGTGGCCACCGAAGGCAACAGATCGTGGTTCAAGGCGTAGAACAGGTAGTAAAAACTGCCGATGCCGCGAATGCCGAACCAGCCGATCAACCAGCGCTGCGGGCCGTTGAGCAGCGAACCCCAGGGCATCAGCCAGACTGCCAGCGGGCGAATCATCCCGAACAGCACCAGCGCGAGCACCAGCGCCCGCCAGTCCCAGTGTGCAACCAGCACGACTCCGAGCAAGGTGACCAGAAACACTTCCATGGCCCGTTCCACCAGGCTGCCGAACGACAGCATGTCGCCCATCATGATCCCGGCAGCGACTTGCGTGTCTTGCAGGTGGTCCACGTTACCGGCCACGGCCGCTTCGGGTTCGACATGCTGATGACCGACCACCGCCTGGACCAGGTGTTCGGCCGGTGCGTGGGTGCCACCGCTTGTCTTGACCTCGGCCTGGCGCAAGCCCAGGCCGGCGGCAAACACCGAGAGAAACCCGTAGCCCTGAATGGTTTCGGCCACGACATAGGCCAGTGCGATCAGGGCCAGGGCCAGGTAATCATTGGGTGAGAAGGTGCTGTCGGCGTTCTTGATGCGCATGAACAAGGTCAGGCGGCCAATGCCGCGCCCCATCCAGTAGCCGGTCAGCAGTCCGGCGGGCACGGCCCATAGCAGACTCTTGAGGATCCAGTCGTCGAGCCAGGCACCTGTATTGTCGCTGTGTTGCAGAAACAACAAGCCGAGGATCACGAAGGGGAATGCAATGCCATCGTTGAAACCGGCTTCACCGGTTAGCCCGAACCTGACCGGGTCGTAATCCTTGGCATCGCTGACCTGTACCAGAGAGGCCAGGACCGGATCGGTGGGCGCCAGAATCGACCCGATCAATAGCGACGGCCCCCACGGGAACCCAAACCCGAAATGCAGCAACAGGCTTACACCGGCAATGGTCAGGATCATCATCGGTCCCGCCAGGGCAAATGCCACCCGCCATCGGCGATCGCCCAGGGGCAGGCGCAACTTCAACCCGCAGACAAACAGCGAAAACAGTACCGCTACTTCCGACAGATGCTCCATCCAGAAAGCGGCATCCTTGATATCAAGCCTGAGCAAGCCCAAGCCCGCCGGACCGATGGCGACGCCCAGTACCAGACACACCGCCGAAGTGGTGACCGGCATCCAGCGCAGGTACGACGAAGTCAGTGCCAGCGTCAGCAACACAGCCCCCAACACCGCCACCCAGGTAATGAAGCTCATGGTCCGGATCTCGAAACAACCATTACTGTAGGAGCGAGCTTGCTCGCGATGGACGTAAACGATAACGCGTTCTGTCTGAATAAACGCGTTGCGCTGGCGTTCATCGCGAGCAAGCCCGCTCCCACAGGGACCCCGGTCGTTGTCGAGGGGCTGGATCAAGCCTTGAGATGGCGCAAACTGCGCTCCATTCGCGCGATGCAGATGACTTGTAGGAGCGAGCTTGCTCGCGATGGACGTAAACGATAACGCGTTCTGTCTGAATAAACGCGTTGCGCTGGCGTTCATCGCGGGCAAGCCCGCTCCCACAGGGACCCCGGTCGTTGTCGAGGGGCTGGATCAAGCCTTGAGATGGCGCAAACTGCGCTCCATCCGCGCGATGCAGATGACTTGTAGGAGCGAGCTTGCTCGCGATGGACGTAAACGATAACGCGTTCTGTCTGAATAAACGCGTTGCGCTGGCGTTCATCGCGGGCAAGCCCGCTCCCACAGGGATCCGGGTGGTTGTCGAGGGCTGGATCAGGCCTTGAGATGGCGCAAGCTGCGCTCCATCCGCGCGATGCAGATGACTTGTAGGAGCGAGCTTGCTCGCGATGGACGTAAACGATAACGCGTTCTGTCTGAATAAACGCGTTGCGCTGGCGTTCATCGCGAGCGAGTTCGCTCCTACACGGATCCGGGGTGTTGTTGAGGGGGAGGTCAGGCCTTGAGATGGCGCAAGCTGAGCTCCATCCGCGCGATGCCTTCTTCGAGCAGCGAGCGTGGGCAGCCGAAATTCAGGCGTACGAACTGCTTGCAGTCATCGCCGAAATCCAGGCCGGCGCTCAAGCCGACCCTGGCCTGTTCCAGGAAAAACTGCTGCGGGTCGTCCAGCCCCAGTGCCGTGCAGTCAAGCCACGCCAGGTAGGTGCTTTGCGGCAGGTTCATGGTGATGCCCGGCAGGCGGGTGCGTACCGCTTCGGCGAGGAAATCGCGGTTGCCCTGCAGATAGACCTTCAGTTCGGCCAGCCATGGCGCAGCTTCGCTGTAGGCGACCCGGGTGGCTTCCATGCCCAGCGGGTTGACGCTGTCGACCATGCCGCAACGGGCGTGGTTGACCTTCTCGCGCAGGTGGCGGTCCTGGATGATCATGAACGAGGTCTTCAGGCCGGCGATGTTGTAGGCCTTGCTCGCCGACATCAGCGTGATGGTGCGCTGGGCGACTTGCGGGCTCAGCGTGGCCATCGGAATGTGCTGGCGGCCGTCGAAGCACAACTCGGCGTGGATCTCGTCGGAAATGATCCAGGCATCATGCTCGAGGCAAATGTCGGCAATGGCTTGCAGCTCTGCGCGGGGGAAGGCTTTGCCCAGCGGGTTATGCGGATTGCTCAGCAGCAGTGCGCCACCGCCCTGCAGCGACTGGCTCAGGGTATCCAGCGGCGTGCTGTAGGTGCCATCGGCCTGCGCTTCGAAATTCAGTTCGACCTTGTTCAGGCCCCAATGTCCGGGGGCATGGCGCAGCGGCGGGTAGTTCGGCACCTGCACAACGACGTTCTGTGGCGCCTGCACCAGGGCCTTCAACGCCATGTTGAAGCCCGACTCGACGCCCGGCAGGAAAATCAGCTCCTGGGGCTCGACACGCCAGGCGTATTTGTTCCAGAGGTCGGCCACGATAGCCTCGCGCAGGTCATTCTGGGCCACGCTGTAACCGACCATCGGGTGTTCCAGTCGTTTTTGCAGGGCCTGGATGATCACCGGCGGCGCGGCGAAATCCATGTCGGCGACCCACATCGGCAACACGTCCGCCGGGTAGCGGCTCCACTTGGTACTGCCGGTATTGTGGCGGTCGAACACCTGATCAAAATCGAAAGTCATGCGCAAATCTCGTAAAGGCCGGTTAATCATGCCCGCCATGATAAGCGCCAATGCCCTGCAGGAGCGAGCTTGCTCGCGATGACTGACACCACACCCCCTGTGGGAGCGGGCTTGCCCGCGAAGGGGCCGGCAGATCCAGCATGAGTGTTGGCTGACACTACGCCTTCGCGGGCAAGCCCGCTCCCACAGGTTTTGTGCCAATAGCCGGGAACGCCGACTAACGCCCGACGGTCGGGTTTCATCGCAGATTCGACAGCATTGACTAAAGTTCAACTGTCGGCAGCCAGACTGCCGCTACCGTGGTTGTTCGAAAAAGCCCGGCCATGTACCGGGTTCCACCTGATCAGGAGTGCACGATGGATCTCAGCCGTCGTCAGTTCTTCAAGGTCGCCGGTATCGGCCTTGCAGGCTCTAGCCTGGGTGCGTTGGGCATGGCCCCGACGCTTGCCTTTGCCGAACAGGTGCGTCATTTCAAGCTCGCCCACACCCATGAAACCCGCAACACCTGCCCGTATTGCTCGGTCGGTTGCGGCTTGATCATGTACAGCCAGGGCGATGCGGCAAAGAATGTCGCGCAAAACATCATCCACATCGAAGGTGACGCCGACCACCCGGTCAACCGCGGCACCCTGTGCCCCAAAGGCGCCGGCCTGCTGGATTTCATTCACAGTCCCGGCCGCCTGCAATACCCGCAGGTGCGCAAGCCCGGCAGCACCGAGTGGACGCGCATCTCCTGGGATGAAGCCCTCGATCGCGTCGCCGACCTGATGAAGGCCGACCGCGACGCCAACTTCATCGAGAAGAACGAGCAGGGTCAAACGGTGAACCGCTGGCTGACCACCGGTTTCCTTGCGGCATCGGCGGCGTCCAACGAAGCGGGCTACATCACCCACAAGGTGGTGCGCAGCCTCGGCATGCTGGGGTTCGATAACCAGGCGCGTGTCTGACACGGCCCGACGGTGGCAAGTCTTGCCCCGACGTACGGCCGTGGTGCCATGACCAATACCTGGACCGATATCGCCAACGCGAATCTGGTTCTGGTGATGGGCGGCAACGCAGCAGAAGCGCACCCGTGCGGCTTCAAATGGGTGACCGAAGCCAAGGCGCACAACAAGGCGCGGCTGATCGTGGTCGACCCGCGTTTTACCCGTACCGCCTCGGTGGCCGACTATTACGCGCCGATCCGTACCGGCACCGACATCGCCTTCATGGGCGGGCTGATCAACTACCTGCTGACCGAGGACAAGATCCAGCACGAGTACGTGCGCAACTACACCGACGTGTCGTTCATCGTCAAAGCCGGCTATGGCTTCGAGGACGGGATTTTCAGCGGCTACGACGCGGCCAAGCGCCTCTACACCGACAAGTCCGGTTGGGGCTATGAGCTCGGTGAAGACGGTTTTGCCAAGGTCGACCCGACCCTGCAGGACCCGCGCTGCGTCTATCAGTTGATGAAGCAGCATTACAGCCGTTACACCAAGGAACTGGCGAGCCAGATCTGCGGCATGCCGGTCGATGCCATGCAGAAAATCTGGGAGGAAATCGCCACTTGCTCGCAACCGGGCAAGACCATGACCATCCTCTACGCACTGGGCTGGACCCAGCACTCGGTTGGCGCGCAGATGATCCGCAGCGCGGCGATGGTGCAACTGCTGCTGGGCAACGTCGGCATGCCGGGCGGCGGCGTAAACGCCTTGCGCGGGCACTCCAACATCCAGGGGCTGACCGACCTGGGGCTGTTGTCCAACTCACTGCCGGGCTACCTCACGCTACCTGGCGATGCCGAACAGGATTACAACGCCTACATCGTCAAGCGCACCCAGAAGCCGTTGCGGCCGGGGCAACTGTCCTACTGGCAGAACTACAGCAAGTTCCATGTCAGCCTGATGAAGTCCTGGTACGGCGCCAACGCCACCGCCGAGAACAACTGGGCTTACGAGTACTTGCCGAAACTGGACATCCCCCAATACGACATCCTCAAGGTGTTCGACCTGATGGGGCAAGGCAAGGTAAACGGCTACATGTGCCAGGGCTTCAACCCTATCGCCGCGCTGCCCGATAAAAATCGCGTGATGGCGGCACTGGCCAAGCTTAAATGGCTGGTGGTGATGGACCCACTGGCCACTGAGACTTCCGAGTTCTGGCAAAAGGTCGGGCCGTACAACGACGTGAACAGCGCCGACATCCAGACCGAAGTGATCCGCCTGCCCACCACCTGTTTTGCCGAGGAAGACGGTTCGCTGGTCAACAGCAGCCGCTGGCTGCAATGGCACTGGAAAGGCGCCGACGGCCCTGGCGAAGCACGCACCGACGTGCGGATCATGAGCGAATTGTTCCTGCGTCTGCGCCAGCGTTATCAGGCCAATGGCGGCGCGTATCCCGACCCGCTGCTCAAGTTGACGTGGCCGTACAAGATCGCCGACGAACCTTCGCCGGAGGAGCTGGCCAAGGAAATCAACGGCTCGGCGACGACCGACTTCACCGACGCCACCGGCGCGGCGATCAAGGCCAACGCGCAACTGGCCGGTTTCGGCCAGCTCAAGGATGACGGCAGTACGGCCTCCGGTTGCTGGATTTTCTGTGGCAGCTGGACCGAACTGGGCAACCAGATGGCCCGCCGCGACAACAACGACCCGTATGGCATGCACCAGCATCAGGGCTGGGCCTGGGCCTGGCCGGCCAACCGGCGGATTCTCTACAACCGCGCCTCGGCGGACCTGCAAGGCAAGCCGTGGGATCCGAAAAAACGCCTGGTGTGGTGGAACGGCAAAGCCTGGGCCGGCACCGATGTGCCGGACTACAAGGCCGACGTGCCGCCGGAAGCCGGGATGAACCCCTTCATCATGAACCCCGAAGGCGTGGCGCGATTCTTCGCCGTCGACAAGATGAACGAAGGCCCGTTTCCCGAGCACTACGAGCCGTTCGAGACACCGATCGGCATCAATCCGCTGCACCCGCAAAACAAGAAAGCCACCAGCAACCCGGCAGCGCGAATCTTCGATTCGGTGTGGGACTCCCTCGGCGTGGCCAAGGATTACCCGTACGCCGCCACCAGTTACCGGCTGACCGAGCATTTCCACTTCTGGAGCAAGCATTGCAAGCTCAACGCGATTACCCAGCCGGAGCAGTTCGTCGAGATCGGCGAAGTGCTGGCCAAGGAAAAAGGCATAGTCGCAGGCGATAAGGTACGGGTCAGCAGCAAGCGTGGCTTCATCGAAGCGGTGGCAGTGGTGACCAAGCGGATTCGTCCGCTGCAGGTCAACAACCAGGTGGTGCACCAGATCGGCATTCCGCTGCACTGGGGCTTCACCGGGCTCACGCGACACGGCTACCTGACCAACACCCTGGTGCCGTTCCTCGGCGATGGCAACACACAGACCCCGGAATCCAAGTCATTCCTGGTCAACGTGGAGAAAGTCTAAATGGCCAGCCAAGACATCATTGCCCGCTCGGCCACCACCACACCCGCGCCCTCGGTGCGCGGCATGGAGGAAGTCGCCAAGCTGATCGATACCACCAAATGCATTGGCTGCAAGGCCTGCCAGGTTGCCTGCTCGGAATGGAACGAGCTGCGCGATGAGGTCGGCCATAACCACGGCACCTACGACAACCCGCAGGACCTCAGCGCGGAAACCTGGACGCTGATGCGCTTCACCGAGCACGAGACCGATGCCGGCAACCTGGAATGGCTAATTCGCAAGGACGGCTGCATGCACTGCGCCGAGCCCGGTTGCCTGGCGGCATGCCCCAGCCCCGGGGCGATCATCAAGCACGCCAACGGCATCGTCGATTTCGATCAGGACCACTGCATCGGCTGTGGCTACTGCATCACCGGGTGCCCGTTCAACATTCCACGGATCTCGCAGAAGGATCACAAGGCCTACAAGTGCACCCTGTGCTCGGACCGGGTGGCGGTCGGGCTGGAACCGGCCTGTGTGAAAACCTGCCCGACGGGCGCCATCGTGTTCGGCTCCAAGGACGACATGAAGGAGCACGCAGCCGAACGCATCGTCGATCTGAAAACCCGAGGCTTTGAAAACGCCGGCCTGTACGACCCCGAAGGCGTCGGCGGCACCCACGTGATGTACGTGCTGCACCATGCCGATACGCCAAGGTTGTACGCCGGCTTGCCCGATCACCCGGCGATCAGCCCGTTGGTGGGGCTGTGGAAAGGCATCAGTAAACCCCTGGCGCTGCTGGCCATGGGCGCGGCGGTGCTGGCCGGGTTCTTCCACTACGTGCGGGTCGGCCCGCAAATCGTCGAAGAGGATGAACATCCCGAGCCGCCGGACAACGCCGTGCACGAAGTCGATCCGTCGGTGCATACCTTCGATCCCCGTGGGGAGGGCAGGCCATGAGCGACAAGACGATCCTGCGCTACACCAGCAACCAGCGCACCAATCACTGGCTGGTGGCGATTCTGTTCCTCATGGCGGGGCTGTCCGGTCTGGCACTGTTCCACCCGGCATTGTTCTGGCTGAGCAACCTGTTCGGCGGCGGGCCATGGACACGCATCCTGCACCCGTTCATGGGCGTGCTGATGTTCCTGTTGTTCCTTGGCCTGGTGTTTCGCTTCTGGCGTGCCAACTACTTCATCGCCAACGATCGCCTGTGGCTCAGGCGCATCGACCGGGTGATGAAAAATGAAGAGGAGGGTGTCCCGCCCATCGGCAAATACAACCCCGGGCAGAAGCTGCTGTTCTGGACTTTACTGCTGTGCATGCTGGTGCTGTTGTTCAGCGGGCTGGTGATCTGGCGTGCCTACTTCAGCGAGTATTTCGGCATCACCGCTATACGCTGGGCGATGTTGCTGCATGCGCTGGCCGGTTTCGTGCTGATCCTGAGCATCATCGTGCACATCTACGCCGGCATCTGGATCAAAGGCTCGGTCAGCGCCATGGTGCACGGCCGGGTCAGCCGCGCCTGGGCCAGGAAGCACCACGAACTCTGGTATCGCCAAGTGACTCAAGATGAGACCCGCGACGAAGCGCCTACGCGACCGATCACCAAAAAGGGCTGACCTTTGCCAACCATCCTCGAACCTGGAGAAATCGAAGCGGCGGCCAGTTCGCCGCCGTTTCTGTACCTGCCACCGCCTGACCTGTTCGGCCTGCGCGCCCAGCGTCTGGAAACCCTGGCCGAAGGGCACCCGCTGGCCGATTATCTGCGCCTGATTGCCGGGTTGTGCCGGGTGCAGCAACAGGTGCTGGACGATCCGCCGCTTGGCGAGCCTCTGGACCGGCAGCGCATCGAATTGTGCCAGCAGCACGGCTTGCCGCCCTTTGCGGCCGACAGCCTGGCGCGCGAAGACGACTGGCAGCTTTACCTCGATGCCTTGTTGCAACGCTATGGCGCACCGCCACAATCCGCCGTGGCCGATGCCGTGGACACCCTGCGCCTGGCCGGTGCCGGGCAACGCCGCGCCTGGGCGGTGGCACTGGTCAGCGGCCAGTATTCGCTGGTACCGGCGGCGCTGGTGCCGTTTCTCGGTGCGGCGCTGCAAACCGCCTGGAGCCACTGGCTGTTGAGTACGCTGAACCTGGCACTGACCCCCGGCGACAGCCTCAGCCAGTGCCCGGCCTGTGGCTCGCCGGCCATGGCCGGGGTCATCCGCCATCGCGGCAAGCACAACGGCTTGCGTTATCTGGTCTGTTCGCTGTGCGCCTGCGAGTGGCACGTGGTGCGGGTCAAGTGCGTGTATTGCGAGCAGAGCAAGGGCCTGGAATACCTCAGCCTCGAAGATGATCGCCATGCCGCCAACCAGGCGCCGTTGCGCGCCGAAGTCTGTCCCGGTTGCAACAGCTATCTGAAGTTGCTCTACCTGGAAAACGATGCGGATGCCGAAGCGTTATCGGCCGACCTGTCCAGCCTGATGCTCGACATGCGCCTGGCCCAGGACGGTTATCAGCGCCTGGCGCCGAATCTGCTGCTGGCGCCGGGAGACGAATAAACGCAGCGTCTACACTCTGGCGCGAGGGTCATTCGTTTCCAGGAGTGCCAGATGTCTGCACGCGGTGCCAGCCAACCCCTGCGTCTACCTTCCATCGACAGTCTGTTGCGTCACCCGGCGTGCCGGCCGCTGGCCGAGCGCCATGGACGCGACGCCTTGCTGGGTGCCTTGCGGCTGTTGCTGGATGAGTTGCGCGAAGGGGCACGGCAGGGTTTGCTCGAACCTGAAGAAGTCAGCGCCGAGGTGTTGGCAGGCCGGGTCGGCGAGCGATTGGCGATCCAACATCGCAGCCATGTGCGGCGGGTGTTCAACCTCACCGGCACGGTGCTGCACACCAACCTCGGGCGGGCGTTGTTGCCCGAAGAGGCGATCGAGGCGGTGCAAATGGCCGCGCGTTATCCGCTCAACCTGGAATTTGACCTGCGCAGCGGCAAGCGCGGCGATCGAGACGACCTGATCGAAGGTTTGATTCGCGAGTTGACCGGCGCCGAAGCGGTGACCGTGGTCAACAACAATGCCGCCGCGGTACTGCTGACCCTCAACAGCCTGGGGGCGCGCAAGGAAGGGATTATTTCCCGGGGCGAACTGATTGAAATCGGCGGCGCCTTCCGCATTCCCGACATCATGGCCCGTGCCGGTGTAAAGCTCGTCGAGGTGGGCACCACCAACCGCACCCATGCCCGCGACTACGAGGCTGCCATCGGCCCGCGCAGCGGTTTGATCATGCGGGTGCACGCAAGCAACTACAGCATTCAAGGCTTCACCACCAGCGTGCCGACCGCTGAACTGGCGCAACTGGCACACCGGCACGGCTTGCCACTGCTCGAAGACCTCGGCAGCGGCAGCCTGCTGGACTTGACCCGCTGGGGGCTGCCCGCCGAGCCGACGGTGCGTCAGGCGCTGCTGGATGGCGCGGACATTGTCACCTTCAGTGGCGACAAACTGCTCGGCGGCCCGCAAGCCGGGCTGATTGTCGGCCGCAAGGACCTGATCGCCAGGATCAAGAAAAACCCGCTCAAGCGTGCGCTGCGGGTCGACAAAATGACCTTGGCCGCCCTGGAAGCGGTGCTGGGTCTATACCGAAACCCGGACCGACTGGCCGAGCGTCTGCCAAGCCTGCGCCTGTTGACCCGACCACAGGCCGATATCATCGCCCAGGCTGAGCGCTTGCAACCGGCGCTGGCCCACGTGTTGGGCGACGGCTGGAGCGTCAGTGCCATGCCGTCACTGGGCATGATCGGCAGCGGCAGCCAACCGGTGGCGCGGCTGGCCAGCGCGGCGCTGTGTATTCGCCCACTCACGTCGAAGCGTTTGCGCGGGCGATCCTTGCTGAATCTGGAGGAGGCCTTTCGCGCCTTGCCGATTGCAGTGCTCGGGCGCATTGACGATGACGCCCTGTGGCTGGACCTGCGGCAACTGGACGACGAACCGGCCTGGCTGACGCAGCTCGATCAATTGCAGGTGGAGGGCCGGGCAGGGTGATTGTCGGCACCGCAGGACACATCGACCATGGCAAGACGGCGCTGCTCCAGGCGCTGACGGGGCAGGCGGGCGACCGGCGCCGGGAAGAGCGTGAGCGCGGCATGACCATCGACCTCGGCTACCTGTATGCCGCGCTGGAGCCGGAGGCGCCACTGACCGGTTTCATCGACGTTCCCGGCCATGAGCGCTTCACCCACAACATGCTGGCCGGGGCACAGGGCATCGATCTGGTGTTGCTGGTAGTGGCCGCCGATGACGGGGTGATGCCGCAGACCCGCGAGCACCTGGCGATCGTCGAGTTGCTCGGCATCCCGCAGGCGCTGGTGGCGATCAGCAAGTGCGATCGGGTCGACAGCGCCAGGGTGCAAGACGTGCGTGAGCAGATCCGTACCTTGCTGGCGCCCGGACCCTATGCCGATGCGCCGCTGATTGCACTGTCGAGCGTGACCGGCGAGGGCATCGAAACCTTGCGCAAGGCGTTGCTCGATGCTCAGCGTGAAGTGTCGCAACGCAACACCGAAGGTGGTTTTCGCCTGGCGATCGACCGGGCCTTCAGCGTGGCCGGGGCCGGTATCGTGGTGACCGGCACGGCGCTGTCCGGCCAGGTCGCGGTGGGCGATACCTTGCTGTTGGGGCCACAAGGCAAACCGGTGCGCATTCGCGGCCTGCACGCACAAAACCAGGCCGCCGAACACGCCTGTGCCGGCCAGCGCGTGGCGCTGAACCTGAGTGCCGAGCGGCTGGCGCTGGAGCACATTCATCGCGGTCACTGGTTGCTGGCCGACGGCTTGTACGCACCCACCCAGCGGCTGGACATCGACATGCAGTTGCTTGCCGGCGAATCCCGGGCCTTCGAACACTTTCAACCAGTGCACGTGCACCTCGGCACCCAGGACGTCACCGGCAGAGTCGCCTTGCTTGAAGGCGCCAGCCTGGCGCCCGGTGGGCGGATGTTTGCACAACTGCTGCTCAATACGCCGGTGCACGCGGTGAAAGGCGATCGGCTGATCCTGCGCGACCAGAGTGCCCAACGTACCTTGGGCGGCGGTCGGGTACTCGATCCGTTTGCACCCACCCGGCAACGGCGCAGCCCCGAACGCTTGGCGCAGCTGGTGGCACTGGCGAGCAGCACGAAGCTGGAGGATGTTTTACCGGCATTGTTGGCCCACAGCGACACCGGGCTCGATCCGCAGCGACTGGAGCGGCAGTTCAACCGACCGCGCAGCCGTTGGGTGTTGCCCGCTGACGTGCGCTTGATCGACACCCGCCAGGGCGCGTTGCTGTTCAGTGCCAGCCGCTGGCAGGGCTTGAAGGCCGCCGTGCTGGAGCACCTCGCACGCTTTCATCAACTGGAACCGGACCAGATGGGGCCGGACCGCGATCGCTTGCGCCGATTTGCCGGCAGCACTCAAGGGCGCGGGACATTCATCAGCCTGCTCGATGAGTTGCTGGCCAGCGGCGACATCGCCAGCAGTGGCCCGTGGTTGCATCTGCCCGGGCACCAGGTGCGCTTGAGCGAAGAGGACGAAGCCCTGTGGCTGCAATTGCAACCGCTGTTCGAACAGGCCGCATTCGCCCCGCCGTGGGTGCGCGACCTGGGGCATGAGGAAGCGGCCGTGCGCGGGCTGCTGCGCAAGATGGCGCGCCTGGGCCTGATGCATCAAGTGGTGCGCGACCTGTTTTACACCGACAGCATGATTCGCCGATTGGCGGCTATGCTGTTGCAACTGGCGGACGCCAACCCGGTGATTCAGGTGGCGGCGTTTCGTGATGCGGTGGGCCTGGGGCGCAAGCGCAGTATCCAGATACTGGAATACTTCGACCGCATCGGCCTGACCCGGCGATTTGGCGATCGTCGCCTGGTTCGCCCGGACAATGCGTTGGCCCAGCGCAATGAGCCCTGATTCAGGGGCAGGATTTCAAGGAAGGCAATCGCGCCCGGTGGCGCGGCCGGGCTTCAAACCCGGTTGGGGACGGCATCCGTTCCCGGGCAGGTTCGACTCCGGCTGCCTTCCGCCAAACAACCCCAGGCTTGCTGACTCTGTAGGAGTGAGCTTGCTCGCGATGGCGGTTGGTCGAAGCAATACATTCGTCCAGTTCTTACATGGGGTGCGAAATGGAGAGTTAGAGATTGCGCTGCGCTTCCATCCGATCATGAAGGACCCTGATGATCGCAATTCCGTACGCCGTGATTCGAAAATAGATCATGTGCCGCTCTACACTGCAGCGCCGGTAGCCAGGACGGATAGTGTCGCAGGCCGGCGCTTTTTTTGGGTGCTCGGCCAATTGCGCAAATGCTGAGGTAAGGATGTCAATGTAGCGATTGGCCTGGTCCAGGCCCCACTGGCGAGCGGTATAACTCCAGATTGCCTCAAGGTCGCCCTCTGCGGCAGGCGTTAGACGATATTCAGCCATGCGCGGCTAACATTCTCTGTTTGAATGCAACTGGATCGAATGGGCGGGGTTTTCCGCTGGATTCACCTTCCCGAAGGGCGGCACGAATCGTTTCGAGTTCAGCGCTGCGCTCCTGTTCACGACGGATCAGATCGCGAATATATTCGCTGTCGTTGGTGTAATGGCCCGCTTCTATCTGCGCTTTGATCCAGTTGTCTTGCTGGTCAGTCACGGTGATGGTTTTTCGTACGGTTCCCATGATCGGGCCCTCCACGAGATGGTCGACTGTGTGAAATTTATCATACTATTGGTGCGGTATCGAGCAGGTCTACTGTAGGAGCGAGCTTGCTCGCGATGGTCGTTAACGATAACGCTTGTTTTCTGGGTAAGCGCGGCGCTCTCGAGACCATCGCGAGCAAGCTCGCTCCTACAAACGCGGTCTTCTGTGGGAGCTGGCTTGCCAGCGATAGTCGTTAACGATAACGCTTGTTTTCTGGATAAACGCGGCGCTCTCGAGATCATCGCGAGCAGGCTCGCTCCTACAGACGCGCTCTTCTGTGGGAGCTGGCTTGCCAGCGATGGTCGTTAACGATAACGCTTGTTTTCTGGGTAAACGCGGCGCTCTCGAGATCATCGCGAGCAGGCTCGCTCCTACAGACGCGGTCTTCTGTGGGAGCTGGCTTGCCAGCGATGGTCGTTAACGATAACGCTTGTTTTCTGGGTAAACGCGGCGCTCTTGAGACCATCGCGAGCAAGCTTGCTCCTACAAACGCGGTCTTCTGTGGGAGCTGGCTTGCCAGCGATGGTCGTTAACGATAACGCTTGTTTCTGGGTAAACGCGGCGCTCTCGAGACCATCGCGAGCAAGCTCGCTCCTACAGACGCGGTCTTCTGTGGGAGCTGGCCTGCCAGCGATGGTCGTTAACGATAACGCTTGTTTTCTGGGTAAACGCGGCGCTCTCGAGACCATCGCGAGCAAGCTCGCTCCTACAGGCGCGGTCTTCTGTGGGAGCTGGCTTGCCAGCGATGGTCGTTAACGATAACGCTTGTTTGCTGGCTCAACGCGGCGCTCTCGAGACCATCGCGAGCAGGCTCGCTCCTACAGACGCGGTCTTCTGTGGGAGCTGGCTTGCCAGCGATGGTCGTTAACGATGACGCTTGTTTGCTGGCTCAACGCGGCGCTCTCGAGACCATCGCGAGCAAGCTCGCTCCTACAGGCGCGGTCTTCTGTGGGAGCTGGCCTGCCAGCGATGGTCGTTAACGATAACGCTTGTTTTCTGGGTAAACGCGGCGCTCTCGAGACCATCGCGAGCAAGCTCGCTCCTACAGGCGCGGTCTTCTGTGGGAGCTGGCTTGCCAGCGATGGTCGTTAACGATAACGCTTGTTTTCTGGGTAAGCGCGGCGCTCTCGAGACCATCGCGAGCAAGCTCGCTCCTACAGACGCGGTCTTCTGTGGGAGCTGGCTTGCCAGCGATGGTCGTTAACGATAACGCTTGTTTTCTGGGTAAGCGCGGCGCTCTCGAGACCATCGCGAGCAAGCTCGCTCCTACAGGCGCGGTCTTCTGTGGGAGCTGGCTTGCCAGCGATGGTCGTTAACGATGACGCTTGTTTGCTGGCTCAACGCGGCGCTCTCGAGACCATCGCGAGCAAGCTCGCTCCTACAGACGAGGTCTTCTGTGGGAGCTGGCTTGCCAGCGATGGTCGTTAACGATAACGCTTGTTTACTGGCTCAACTCGGCGCTCTTGAGACCATCGCGAGCAAGCTCGCTCCTACAGACTGGTCAATCGCCGACAACGCCGGACCAACGATGCGCTCGTCTCAATCCGGCTGTCCATCGGCCGGTCCGGCACGCGGCCGGCGATCCATTATTCTGAAAGTGATGCAAGCGCCAACGGACGAGGAGGGGACGCAATCATGCCTGCCCAGGATCGCGAACTGCTGGACCGGATACTGACCGCTCATGGCGGCCTGGCGCGCTGGAACAGTTTCAATAAGGTCTGCGCCACGATCGTCACCGGCGGGTCGCTCTGGGGCATGAAAGGGTTGACCCAGGACAGCGCGCCACGCCAGATGACCGTGTGGCTGCATGAACAAAGAGCCTCGGTGACACCCTTCGGTGCACCGGGGCAATTCACGGCCTATACGCCGAACCGGATCGCCATCGAGAATACCGCGGGCAAGGTGATTGCCGAGCGCCAGGCACCCCGGGCATCCTTCAAGGGCCATGGTGAACACACGGCCTGGGACCCGTTGCACCGGGCCTACTTCAACGGCTATGCGATGTGGTCCTACCTGACCATGCCCTTCCTGTTCACCTTGCCGGGCGTAACCAGCGAGGAAATCGATCCCTTGCAAGAGGGCGCCGAGCTCTGGCGGCATTTGCGGGTGCACTTCCCCGACAGCATCGCAACCCATAGCGCCATCCAGGACTTCTATTTCGGCGATGACTTTCTGCTGCGCCGCCACGACTACAACGTCGATGTGAGCGGTGGCATGCCCGCTGCCCAACTGGTTTATGACTACGTCCAGGCCGACGGCTTGCACATGCCGGGCAAGCGACGAGCCTATCGGCGCAAGGCCGATGGGCAGGTCAACAAGGAGGCGTTGCTGGTGTCGATCGACTTGAGCGAGATCCATTACTCGTAGCAAACGAATGGCAGGAAACTGTAGGAGCCAGCCTGCTGGCGATGGACTCAAATGCGCCGCGTTCATCCAGTTCACCCGCGTTATCGTTAACGACCATCGCAGGCAAGCCAGCTCCCACAAGGGACCGTGCCCACGCTGAAACTGTAGGAGCGAGCTTGCTCGCGATGGACTCAAATGCGCCGCGTTCATCCAGTTCACCCGCGTTATCGTTAACGACCATCGCAGGCAAGCCAGTTCCCACAAAGGACCGCGCCCACGCTGAAACTGTAGGAGCGAGCTTGCTCGCGATGGTCTCAAGTGCACCGCGTTTATTCAGTCAACACGCGTTATCGTTAACGCCCATCGCTGGCAAGCCAGCTCCCACAAGGGACCGCGCCCACGCTGAAACTGTAGGAGCCAGCCTGCTGGCGATGGACTCAAGTGCACCGCGTTTGCTACTGGATAAATACGCGAAGGTTAAAGATGATCCGCATCGGTCACAGCCTTGGCGAACGCCTGCGGGTCTTCCTGCGGCAGGTTGTGGCCGATGCCGCCGTTGATCAGCCGGAATTCGTATTTGCCGGTGAAGCGCTTGGCATAGTCTTCGGGGGCCGGGTGCGGTGCGCCGTTGGCATCGCCTTCAAGGGTGATGGTCGGCACGCTGATGGACGGCGCCGTGGCCAGCTTCTGCTCAAGCACTTCGTAGCGGCTTTCACCCTGGACCAGGCCCAGGCGCCAGCGGTAGTTGAACACGGTGATGTCGACATGGTCCGGATTGTCCAGCGCCTTGGCGCTGCGGTCGAAGGTAGCGTCATCGAACGCCCATTTCGGCGAAGCCAGTTGCCAGATCAGCTTGGCGAAGTCGTGGGTGTTTTTCGCGTATCCGGCGCGACCGCGGTCGGTGGCGAAGTAGAACTGATACCACCACTGCAGTTCAGCCTTGGGTGGCAGCGGATTCTTGCCGGCCGCCTGGTTACCGATCAGATAACCGCTGACCGAGACCAGCGCCTTGACCCGCTCCGGCCACAGCGCCGAGACAATGCCGGCCGAACGCGCACCCCAGTCATAACCACCGAGCACCGCTTGCTTGATCTTCAGCGCATCCATGAAGTCGATGACATCACTGGCCAGCGCAGCCGGCTGGCCATTGCGCAGGGTTTTGTCGGAGAGGAAATGCGTATCGCCATAGCCGCGCGCATAGGGCATCAGTACCCGGTAGCCCTTGGCGGCGAGCAACGGCGCGACTTCGTCATAGCTGTGAATGTCGTACGGCCAGCCGTGCAGCAGGATCACCACCGGTCCGTCGGCCGGGCCGGTTTCGGCGTACGCCACGTCCAGCAGCCCGGCGTTGACATGCTTGAGCGGGCCGAACGGCGAGGGCGCCGCCTGAGTGGCTTGGGCAGGGGTCGCAGCCGGCTGCACGGTGGTGGCCGTTTGCGCATGGGCTGCGCCGAGCACACCGAACAGGGTGAGGGCGAGGATCGATGGGCCGACCAGGTGGCGGCGAGTCTTGCCGGTGTTGCTGTTGCGCAGTGCCATCTTCATGGGATGTCTCCATTACCAGCCATGGGGCAGGGATCGGTCTGAGCCCCTGCGAACCTTGCTTGCATTGAAACGCGGCAACGTATCCGGCCTGTGTCCAATCACCGGCTGGATGAAAGACTGTGTATCGGGACGTCGAGCTGACACAGTGTGATACACAGCGGCGTCATGCGTAAGTCGTACTGCCTCGCGAGGTTCGCGCTGCTGAAGCTTATGCGCGGGTTTCTGACCGGATTTGTTCAAACTATTTTCCCGAATGCATGGCAGTCACCCTGTAACTGAGCTTTGCTACTGAGTCTGACGACCCGTGATCGCCCCGCAGGTTTCCGTGGAGAACAATCGATGCCTAGCTTCCAAACGCCTGTCCGGTTGTTCTGTCTCGGTCTAGCCATAGGTCTATTCGCCATCCCGCTGCACGCCGCACAAGCTCCCTCTGCCAATCCGCCTGCGGTGCAATTGGAACCCAGGGCGCTGGAGGTTCTAAAGGGCATGAGTGCCAGGCTCGCAGGCACTCAGGGCATGAGTTTCAAAGCCGTCACGACCTACGAAAAGCCCAGCCGGCTAGGGCCTCCCCTGGCCTATGGCACGGTGGACCTGGTCAACGTGCAACGACCGGATCGCCTTCGTGTGCTGACTTCCGGCGACGGCCCCGCCACCGAGTTTTACTACGATGGCAAAAAAGCCTATGCCTTCGAACGTAAAGGCGACTTGCTGGCCCAGGCGGACGCACCGCCTACCCTTGATGCAACCCTGGAGGCCGCGTACCAGGGTGCCGCGATCTATTTTCCGTTTACCGACGTGATCGTCGCCGATCCCTACAAGGATTTGTCCCGGGACCTGCGTGTGGCGTTTTACGTCGGCCAAAGCACGGTGGTCGGTGACACCACCACCGATGTGATCGCCTACACCAGCGACAGCGTGTTCGTGCAGGCCTGGATCGGCGTGCAGGACAAGCTGCCACGCCGGTTGCGCGCCGTGTTTCTCGATGATCCGACACGATCCCGGCATCAAGTCGATTTCAGTGACTGGAAGCTCCAGTCGGCGATGCCTGTCGATTTTTTCAGGCCTGACCACATCGAAACGGCCCACCGCATTGAGTTTGCCCCACCGCCCGATCTTCGTGCCCCGCAGGGGGTAAAAGAACCCGTGGCGAAACCCTGAACAAGGAGACTGACCCATGAACAGATCTACCTTGAAATTCGCCGGCCTGCTTGTCGCTGTGCTCACCTGCGACCAGGCAGCGGCCTGGTCCCACGCTTCCGGCTTCGGGCGCACGTACGGAGGAGGGGGCTCATGGAGTCATTCGGGTGAATACGGCTCGGCTTCGGGCGGTGGCGGCAGTTGGAGTGGCGAAACCAATCGCGGCGGCTCGGCTTCCGGAGGTGATGGGAGCTGGAGCGGCACCGGCTATCGCGGCGGCTCGGCGTCCGGTGGCGAGGGCTCCTGGCACGGCACGGGCGCGGAAGGTGGAACGGCGTCGGGTGGTGAAGGTGCCTGGCATGCGCAAGGTGAAAATGGCGCTACCGCCGCCGGCTATCACGCGGATGGCTATGGCACGACGGCTTACCGTCCCCCCGTTTATGGCACAACCGCCTACCGTGCCGTGCCTTACGGGACCGCTTACTACCATCCGCCAACCGCCGTGATTGCCAGCAGTGGCTGCTACAACTGTGGCTATAACGAGGGCGTCAATCCGGCCGCTGCCGCTGCGGCGGGCGTGGTCGTCGGTGAAGCAGCAGCGACGGTCGCCGACCAGAACGCCAGCTATAACGCCGGCATGGTGGCCTCCGCACCACCGACAATGCCCATGGGCGCGACGTACGCCTCACTGCCCCCAGGTTGTGGCCTGATAAGTTTCTCCAATACCACGTACTACCAGTGCGGCAATTCCTGGTTGCGACCGTCCTTTGGCGCCAACGGCGTTTATTACACCGTCGTGCCGATGCCTTGAGCCCCGGGCGCTCATAGATGGGGCCCGAACTGTCAGGCGACGTTCATGCTGCGGTGCGTATTGATCAGGTTCAGCACCACACTCGGGTCCGCCAGGGTGGAGATATCCCCCAACCCTTCGTACTCAGCCGCCGCAATCTTGCGCAGAATCCGCCGCATGATCTTGCCCGAGCGAGTCTTCGGCAGCCCCGGTGCCCACTGAATCACATCCGGCGAAGCAATCGGCCCGATCTCCTTGCGCACCCAGTTCTTCAGTTCCAGACGCAGTTGCTCGTTCGGCTCCTCGCCGTTTTTCAGGGTGACGTAGACATAAATGCCTTGTCCCTTGATGTCGTGCGGCACACCGACCACCGCCGCTTCGGCGACTTTCGGGTGTGCGACCATCGCGCTTTCGATCTCGGCGGTGCCCATGCGGTGGCCGGAGACGTTGAGCACGTCGTCCACCCGGCCGGTGATCCAGTAGTAGCCATCGGCATCGCGACGGGCGCCGTCACCGGTGAAATACATGCCGCGGAAGGTCTTGAAGTAGGTGTCGACGAAGCGGTCGTGGTCGCCATACAGCGTACGCGCCTGGCCCGGCCACGAATCGAGAATCACCAGGTTGCCCTCGGCCTCGCCTTCGATGATGTTGCCCAGGTTGTCCACCAGGGCCGGCACCACGCCGAAGAACGGACGCGCCGCCGAGCCCGGCTTGAGGGCATGGGCGCCCGGCAGCGGGCTCATCATGTTGCCGCCGGTTTCGGTCTGCCACCAGGTGTCGACGATCGGGCAACGGGACTTGCCGACGTTCTTGTAGTACCAGTCCCAGGCTTCCG
>NZ_MRCP01000013.1:0-223213 GCF_002303975.1 Pseudomonas sp. ACN5
GGGTTGACGAACGCGGCGATCACATCGACGTCCCCGGTCCCGCCTTCCATGCTCTGCTGGTCCTGAACCCGGCGCAACAACGCAATCTGGTCCCGCAGCTCGGCCGCTCGCTCGAACTCCAGATTGATCGCCGCTTCTTCCATCCCGGCAGACAACTCGTCAGTCAGCGCGCTGCTGCGTCCTTCAAGAAACATCACCGAGTGGCGCACGTCTTCGGCGTACACCTGGGGTTCCACCAGCCCGACGCAGGGTGCCTTGCAGCGTTTGATCTGGTATTGCAGGCAAGGACGGGTGCGGTTCTTGTAATAGCTGTCTTCGCATTGCCGAACGAAAAACGTCTTTTGCAGCAGGCTCAGGCTTTCGCGGATCGCGCCGGCGCTGGGGTAAGGACCGAAATACTTGCCCTTGGCCTTTTTCGCACCGCGATGAATGCTCAGGCGCGGAAACTCTCCGTCGGAGAGAAAGACATAGGGGTAGGATTTGTCGTCGCGCAGCAGGATGTTGTAGGGCGGGCGCCATTCCTTGATCAGCGTCTGCTCGAGCAGCAAGGCTTCGGTTTCGTTGGCCGTAATCGTCGTTTCAACCTGGGCGATACGTGCGACCAGTGCGGCGGTCTTGGGGGCAAGCCCGGTCTTGCGAAAGTAACTCGACAGGCGATTCTTGAGGTTCTTCGCCTTGCCGACGTAAAGCAACCGCGCTTCGCTGTCGAACATGCGGTACACGCCGGGGCGCCCGCTGACGGTCGACAGAAAGGCGCTCGGATCAAAGGTTTCGGTCATTTTCAGAGGCTGGCGTCGACCATGCCATGACGCACCGCCAACAGCGTCAACTCGACATCACTGCTGATCGAAAGCTTTTCGAAGATGCGGTAACGGTAGGTGTTCACGGTTTTCGGGGACAGGCACAATTTGTCGGAAATGATCTGTACTTTCTGGCAGCCGACTATCATCAGCGCGATCTGGATTTCCCGCTCGGACAGGGCATCGAAAGGCGAGTCGTTGGTGGGCTGGAAGGACTTGATCGCCAGTTGCTGGGCAATTTGCGGGCTGATGTAGCGTTGTCCGGCGAACACCAGGCGGATGGCCTGGACCATTTCCGGCAAACCTGCCCCCTTGGTCAGGTACCCTGCCGCACCGGCTTGCAACAGCCGCGTAGGAAACGGGTCCTCTTCACACACGGTCACCGCGACGACCTTGATATCCGGATGACTGCGCAATAATTTGCGAGTGGCCTCAAGACCGCCGATACCCGGCATCTTGACGTCCATCAACACCACATCGGGTTTCAGCTCACGCGCCTTGAGCAGGGATTCTTCACCCGACTCGGCCTGGCCGACTACTTGCAGGCCATCGATGTCAGCCAGCATTCGTGTAATGCCTGTACGAACGAGATCATGGTCATCGACTACTAGCACCCTAATCAAGCAGACACCTCGCGATATGGTCTTATTGGGTTGCCAGACACCTTAGCAAAAAGCATCTGGCAGACCTAGCGGAAAGCATCAGATTAAAAGTTTCAATTCATCTTGAAAGGCCGGTCGCAAACGCGTTGCGGCAATGTCATGGACTGATATCAAGCTGCATTCTCAGGAAACATTCATCCTTACCCACCACCGTGAATCCTTTGCGCTCGTACAACGCCCGCGCCGGGTTATTTTCAAAAACCGTCAAGCGTAACGCCGGTCGCCGCTCCTGGTACGCGACTGACAGTACCTGATCGATTGCCCAGGAACCAATGCCCTGCCCGCGAAACGCTTCGACGACCTGCAGTTCGCGGATGTACAACGCTCTGGCATCACGGCTCAAGCTCACATAACCCGGCAACTGATCACCGCTTGTCAGCATGCGGTTGTCCCGCCCTGCCCAGGCCACGTCAAAAGCTTCGTCCTGCCATATCAGGTCGTGCCGAATGTAGTAGCGCAGCATGTTTTTACAGGTCAGGTGGCGGGCGAAAGCCAGATCCTCTGGCGTGGCCACACGCCATGCGCAGTCCATCACGCTGGCTCCACGGCGACGACTTCCCCGCTCCAGCCCTCGCTGTTGCGCCGAGCCACCACCATCTGGCTGCCGGTACCGCTGGCGGCGGCAATCAACAAACCGTCCGACGCCCAGATCGCGCTGCGTCCTGCCGAGCCCCAGCCACCTGTCGCGCCACCATGATTGGCCATCAACACCACCATGGCGTGCTGCGCGGCATAGCCTTGCAGCACCGCGGTATCCGCGACGTAGCCGTTTTCCGTGATCAGCACGCCTGCGGCGTAGATATCTGCACCCTGGCACGCTGCAGCAGCGGCATGGCTGGAGTGGGAAAAGTCGGCGCAGACCGCCAGTGCAATAGTGTCTGTCCCGATGGTCAGGGGCTCACCTCCGGCGCCCGGTGCAAACGCCACTTCTTCCCCGGGATGCAGATGCTGTTTGCTGTAGACCCCAAGCGAACCATCGGCCCCCAGCACCAGTGCACCGATCAGGACCGACGGGTTATCCGGCAGTCGAATCGGCATACCGACAACAGCCGCCACACCGACTGCCCGGGCGACGTCTCGCAGCGGTTGCAGAACGGCGGCATCCGGCACAATCGCCAGCTCGGCCGCGAGCCCGCGTTCGTAGCCGGTCAACGACAGTTCTGGGAACACCAGCAACTGCACGCCCTGCTCCGCGGCTGCCACGATGAAGCGTTGGTGCCTGGCGATATTGCCGGCAAGGTCTCCGGCGATGGAAATCGATTGGGCTGCGGCGATGGTCAGCGGTGACATGAAGCGTCCTTGTGTCGATGCGTTTTTGAACAGACACAGAGTTTGTCACAACCCTCAGGCCACTCAAGCGATAGAGAACCCTGTCGCCGGCCAATAGCATTTTCTGATTGAATCTGCGCACCGGCCTCTAGTAAGCTCGACCCATCCATTGGAGACAGACCATGTTCAGCACCCTCTCACAGCTTCGTACCGCCAGCGCCCTGCGCTCGGTTGCGGCTGCCCGGGTGAACGACGGCTGTGCTCCGGTCAGCTTTTATTTTGGGTATTGGTTTAGCCACTGGCGCGCCTGATACCCACACGGCGCCCACTTTAAACGGGTCGCCACCAGAGAATTCTCAACCCCCGGTCGGCCTCCCGACCGGGGGTTTTGTTTTTTCAGCCCCAACGTTTTTAGCGACACACCAGACATTTAGAGGATTCAGAACATGAACTACGCCACTTATTACCGTTACGACAGTTTTACCGCCTGGCGATTTACCACCCACCGCTCGGGACAGCCTGCCGCCTCCGATCGGTCACCTACAGGTGGCAAGCGCACACAAACAGCCAGTCTGGCCAATTGTCGAACACCCCAGTAGGGCCGAGCGCGCGGGCACGAACCCGCCACCAGCCCAGGAAGCCTTGAATATGAACTCGTCCGTCTCCGCACTGCCGCTGTCCACCTTGAGCCCTGCCAATGAAGCGCTGACCCTGCGTCTGCCCAGCTCATTGCAACTCAAACAGCAATTGCCCCTCGGCAACATCCTGACCCAGCAAGTCGCCACCCACCGCCAGGCGGTTCGCGCGATTCTCAACGGTGAAGACTCCCGTATGCTGGTCATCGTAGGCCCATGCTCGATCCACGATCCGGAATCAGCCCTCGAATACGCCGGCAACCTTGCCCGCCTCGCCACCGAAGTCAGCGACGAAATGCTCCTGGTGATGCGCGCCTACGTCGAAAAACCCCGCACCACGGTTGGCTGGAAAGGCCTGGCCTACGATCCGCATCTGGATGGCAGCGATGACATGGCCGCCGGCCTGACGCTGTCCCGCGAGCTGATGCGCGAAATGCTCCGCCTGGGTCTGCCCGTTGCCACTGAACTGCTGCAACCGATGGCCGCCGGCTACTTCGATGACCTGTTGAGCTGGGTGGCGATTGGCGCCCGGACCACGGAGTCGCAGATCCATCGGGAAATGGCCAGCGGCCTGGGCATGCCTGTCGGGTTCAAGAACGGGACTGACGGCGGTGTCGCTGTCGCCAGCGATGCCATGCGTTCCGCTGCCCATCCGCATCGCCATTTCGGTGTCGACAGCCAGGGACATCCGGCAATCATTCAAACCCCGGGCAATGCGGACACTCACCTGGTATTGCGCGGCGGCCATCGCGGGCCGAACTACGACGGCGCCAGTATCGCCCGGGTGAACAGTGACTTGGCCCGGCTCAGGATTCCGGCCCGGATCATGGTCGATTGCAGTCACGCCAACAGTGGCAAAGACCCATTGCGCCAGCCGGCCGTGTTCAACGATGTGCTTGAACAGCGTCTGCAAGGTGATCGTTCGCTGATCGGCATGATGATCGAGAGCCATTTGTTCGAGGGCTGTCAGCCGTTGAGTTCGTCAATGCAATACGGTGTGTCAGTGACCGATGGCTGCCTTGGTTGGGCCGGGACAGAACAGCTGTTGCTTGAAGCGGCAGATCGGCTGCGAGTGCAAGACAACGCCCAATAACCGGCATCATCTGTCCGCCCTCCGGCCTTCATCTGAAGACTGGAGGGCAAATGGTGATCAATGTCCCATCAGGGATTGCACCTTAACCAGTGTCACCCCGGATTGTTGAGAGCTGTCATCAAGGCGCTCGACCGAACAGGAAACACGGATCGCAGAATCTCGATGCTCCCTCCAGAACCGGTAGGGAACGATGAATATCAACGGCTCGCCCACGGTGTCTCTGGTGATTTCGCGCTCGTCACAGTGATCGAATTTCTCCCCCTCGCATCTCAGGCAAACCAGCTCCCCTTTTTCAGCCCTGGGGTTTTCGATGACGACGGTCACCCCATCCTGCACGTCATGCAGATCCACCCAGCCTTCGTCGGCTTCCAGCACAACGGGTGCTGGCAGCGGTCCCCGCTCCATCTTGCCAATCATCAGTGTCGTTACTTCAGAGTATCGAGGGCCATGTCCTGCTTGCTTGACGCAATAATCGACGGAAACGGATGACCCCAGATTGGGCGCAATGCATTCCGGGCTGACCCAGAACGACAACTCATTGCCCACAGCAAAGGACTCGACCTTGAGTGCATCACTGAAGCTTGCTTCGAGCGAAACACCCGTCCAAGTCAGCAACACCCAGTCGCCCGCCGTCATGCGCGCATAGGGTTTGATTGTAACGATCGCCCCTTCCTTGACCCGATCCGGATCAAGCGTTCTGCCCACCGCGTCGTCCACCGTCGCGGGTAACAGGTCTGATTGCACATCACCCACACACAGCTGTAAACGATGGGAGTGCACGATCCCGATAAAACGACTGCTCAAGAGCGAGTAGCTGATTTCGAGTGAACCACCGTCGAGCGCCTCGATATAAGCGCTACCCACAGCAAAGATCATGTCCTCGCCGACCCTGTCGTCACTGACGAAACGCGTCACCTGATGATTGCAGGCGAGGCCATCGGCATCCAGCCCCGCCCAATTCAACAGCAATTTGTCGCCGCAGGTCATGCCTGGGTAAGGACGGACCCTGATCACGGCTTTTCGGTCAGAGGGGTTCAGAACGCCGTTTTCCGCCTGCTCCAGTAAGGGCGGTGGCAATGGTCGCTGTACGAGATTCAGGGTGTCGGATTCATAAACAGTCATTCATTCGCTCCAGTCCCTGGAATAAACACCGAACGGGTGGCCGGCTTGGGGTGACGTGTATTTAACCTCACGACTACCCGCCGTGATGTCGGCCTCTCACTCAGCCTCGCTCGGAAAATCGATACATACGAAGTAGGTCTTTGATCAAGAGCAACCTGATTGTCGTGAAAAATCGTCAAACGACTCCGACTAAAACCTCAGCAAATCTTGAGCATTCACACTTGCACTATTCCGCTTTCCGGAGGTTTCGGCGGACTTTTCATACATCGCGCCAACCTCGAGTGTTTTAGAGTGAAACGCCATGCAGTCCCGACGAACTTCTGTGCAAAGGTGTGAATATGCAAAGGAATGCAAGCACTCGTTATCCAATACTGCTGATCCACGGCCTGTTCGGCTTCGAAAAAATCGGCAAGTTCGAGCTGTTTCACGACATCAGGCAGGCGCTGAGGAACGCCGGAGCAAGGGTGTTCGTTCCCCACTTGTCGGCCATCCATGACAACGAAGTACGCGGTAAGCAATTGCTCATGCAGATCGAGCGGGTACTGGAAGGAACCGGTGCCTGCAAAGTCAACCTCATAGGCCATAGCCAGGGTGCACTGGCCGCACGTTATGCCGCAGCGGTTGCACCACGCAGTGTGGCATCGGTGACTTCCGTCAGCGGGCCGAACCATGGCTCGGAGCTCGCCGATTTCCTGCGCAAGGCATTGACACCGGGCCGTCTGCCGGAACATGTGGCCGAGACCGTGGTGAACCTCTTCGCCGACTTCCTCGCGACCCTGAGCGACAACCGGTACCAGCCGCGCAACGCCATTGCCGCCCTCAATGCACTGACCACCGAGGGCGTAGGCGCCTTCAATGACAAATACCCGCAAGGACTGCCCGCCACCTGGGGTGGCAAGGGTAACGAACGGGTCAATGGTGTTCGTTACTACTCGTGGAGCGGCGTGCTGCAGTCGAATGTGCTCAACGAAGGGCTCAATGCGCTCAATCCGCTCAACGGTTTCTGTCGGGTCCTTTCCGGGTATTTCGTCACGGAAGCCGGGCAGAACGACGGTTTGGTCGGTCGCTTCAGTTCTCACCTGGGCACGGTTATCCGCTCCGACTATGCGCTGGATCACCTGGACACCCTTGGCCAGCCGGCAGGCCAGTTGCGCACAGGCGTCGACCCGGTCGAACTGTATGTCCAGCATGCCGAGCGCTTGAGAGCCGCCGGCCTTTGAGGGGCTACCTGCCGTGAATCCCGCATGGAACGGAACTTTGAGGAGAATTAGCTCACTGAATCCGGTAGGCTGCGCATTTTATCGAATATTGAAAGGAGTATTTTCCCATGGCCAAAGCCACTGCCCGTCACATCCTTGTTGCCTCGGAAGCCAAGTGCAACGAACTCAAGGCCCAAATCGAGGCTGGTGCCGATTTCGCCGAAGTTGCCAAGGCAAACTCCACCTGCCCTTCCAGCCGCCAGGGTGGTGATCTGGGTTCGTTCGGTCCAGGCCAGATGGTCAAGGAATTCGACACCGTGGTTTTCAGCGCGCCGCTCAACGTGGTCCAGGGCCCGGTCAAGACCCAGTTCGGTTACCACCTGCTGGAAGTGACCAGTCGTCAGGACTGATCGACGCTTGAGCTATTCAACGGCCCGCCTTTTGGTGGGCCGTTGTGTTTCACACACGTAATTCGGCTGGCGAGGGACGCGCCGCTAGCGTACAAATTGTCGTTAACGACCACCCGGCTCTAAGGCTGACAATGCGACTGGCTTTCCCTACCTTGTTGTTCACGGCCGTGGCCCTGCTGTCGGGTGCCGCGGGTGTGAATGCGGCACCGCAACCGGCAATGACCGTGTACGGCGAACCGGCAAAATATCCTGCCGGTTTCAGTCATTTCGCCTACACCAATCCGCTGGCCCCCAAAGGCGGCACGATGCGGCGATCGGCGATCGAAATCGGGCAGTTCGACCATGTCTTGCCTTACATCGACAAAGGCATCGGCGTCACCCAGATCGACGGCTTGCTCTATTCGCCGCTGGCCCAGCGCTCGCTGGACGAGCCGTACACCGTGTACGGCCTGGTGGCAGAGAAGATGGAGCGTTCCGAGGACGGCTTGTCACTGCGTTTCTACCTCAACCCCAAGGCGCGTTTTGCCGATGGCAAAGCCATTACCGCCGAAGACGTGCGCTATACCTTCGACCTGCTGATGACCCAGGGCAGCCTGCGTTACCGCACCCAGTTCGCCGACGTCAAAGGCGTGGAAGTGGAATCGCCTCTGACTATCCGCTTTGATTTCAAGAACAACGAAAATCGCACCCTGCCGCTGGATATCGCGACCCTGCCGGTGTTTCCCGAACACTGGTGGAAGACTCGCGATTTTGCCGGTGGCGGCGGCTATGAAGCGCCGTTGGGCAGCGGCCCCTATAAAGTGGGCAAGATCGATTCCGGGCGCAGCATCACCTTCGAACGCAATCCCGACTGGTGGGGCAAGGACCTGCCGGTCAGCCGTGGCCTGTACAACTTCGATCATTTCAGCATCGAGTACTTCGGCGATACCGACGTGGCGCGCCAGGTCCTGCGCGGTGGCGCCTATGACTACAACCGGGAATTTTCCGCCACCGGCTATTCCATCGGTTATGACAGTCCAGCCCTGAGCGACGGTCGTCTGCAAAAGGCCCACCTCGCCACCGAGGCGCCGCAGCCGGCCCAGGGTTTTGTGTTCAATCTGCAAAAGCCCATGTTCCAGGACCGACGCGTGCGCCAGGCGCTGGTGATGCTGTGGGACTTCGAGTGGAGCAACCGGCAGATGATGCGCGACATGTACATTCGCCAGCAGAGCTTTTTCTCCAACACCGATCTCGCCGCCCGGCAACTGCCGGATGCCGGGGAGCTGGCGATTCTCGAACCGCTGCGCGGCCAGATTCCCGACGAAGTCTTCACCCAGGTGTTCGAGGCGCCGAAGACCGATGGCAGCGGTGTGATTCGCGACAAGCAGCTACAGGCCCTGGACTTGCTCGAACAGGCCGGCTGGAAACCCGATGGCGACCAACTGGTCAATGCCGACGGCGAGCCGCTGAGCTTCACGTTCCTGGTCAGCCAGAACGGCATGGACCGTCTGCTGTTGCCCTATAAACGCACGCTGAAACAGATCGGCATCGACCTCAATATCCGCCGCATCGACTCGTCCCAGTACGTCAACCGCCTGATGAGCCGCGACTACGACATGATCGTCACCGGCTACCCCGTCACCACTTCTCCAGGAGGCGAACTGCTCAATTACTTCGGTTCCGAGGCGGCCACCGACCCGGGCTCCAACAACTACATGGTGTTGAAGAACCCGGCAGTGGACACCCTGATCACCGGGCTGATCCGGGCCAACACCCAGGCTGACATGCTGCATTACGCCCATGCCCTGGACCGTGTGCTGCAATGGAATTACTACTGGATTCCCAACTATTACCCGCCGGGCACCTCGACGGTGTGGTGGAACCGCTTCGGCATCCCGAACGTGCAAGCGAGCAATGACGAAGCCATCGAGAGCTGGTGGGAGATGAGCACCACGCCATTGACCAACCAACAGATGACGGCCGAGCGTATCCGCCGTGGCAAACCCGGAGGGCCGCACTGATGTGGGCTTACATACTGCGGCGCCTGCTGCTGATCATTCCGACGCTGGTGATCATTCTTCTGGTCAACTTTGTCATCGTCCAGGCGGCACCGGGCGGGCCGGTCGAACAGGCCATCGCACACTTGCAGGGCATCGGCGGTGCGGCGGTCGGCGGCGGCTCCGGCGAGTCCATGAACGGCAAGTCCCGGGCCAGTCGCGGGCTCGATCCGCAGCTGATCAAGGACATTGAAAAACAGTACGGCTTCGATAAACCGGCACACGAACGCTTCTGGCTGATGCTCACCAGCTACGCGCGCCTGGACTTCGGCAAGAGTTTCTTCCGCGGCGCCACCGTCACCGACCTGATCCTCGAGAAAATGCCGGTGACCATTTCCCTCGGGCTCTGGGCGACGCTGATCACTTACCTGGTGTCGATTCCCCTGGGCATCCGCAAGGCCGTGCACCATGGCAGCCATTTCGACATCTGGAGCAGCACCGCGATCATCATCGGCTATGCCATGCCGGCGTTCCTGTTTGCGATGTTCCTGATCGTGGTGTTTGCCGGCGGCACTTCGCTGAACTGGTTCCCCGTTCGCGGACTGGTCTCGGACAACTTCGAATCGCTGTCGACCATTGGCAAAGTGGCCGATTACTTCTGGCATCTGGTGTTGCCGGTGACCGCGCTGGTGATCGGCGGTTTCGCCACGCTGACCATCCTGACCAAGAACTCGTTCCTCAATGAAATCACCCGCCAGTACGTGGTCACTGCCCGGGCCAAGGGTTTGAGTGAGCGACGGGTGCTCTATGGACACGTGTTCCGCAATGCCATGCTGCTGGTGGTATCGGGCATTCCCCAGGCGTTCATCAGTGTGTTTTTTGCCGGTTCCCTGCTGATCGAAGTGATCTTCTCCCTCGACGGCCTGGGCCGCATGAGTTACGAAGCAGCGGTTTCCCGGGACTATCCGGTGGTGTTCGGCTCGTTGTTCATCTTCACCCTGTTTGGCCTTTTGATAAAACTGGTCGGTGACCTCTGCTACACCTTGGTCGACCCGCGTATCGACTTCGCCGCGAGGAACGCCTGATGCTCAAGCTTTCACCGCTGGCGCGTCGGCGCTTCGAGCGTTTCAAGAAAAACCGTCGGGGCTGGTGGTCGCTCTGGCTGTTTGTCGGCCTGTTCCTGATGACCCTGGGCGGCGAACTGATCGCCAACGACAAACCGCTGATGGTCAGCTATCAAGGCCAGTGGTACTTCCCGGTGTTCAAGCGCCACACCGAACAGGAGTTCGGCGGGCAACTGCCGTTCCAGGCCGACTATCGCAGCGACTACGTGCAGAAGCTGATCAAGAAGGATGGTGGCTGGTTGCTCTTTCCACCGATTCCATTCAGCGACGACACGCCCAACTATGACCTGAACAAACCCGCTCCAAGTCCGCCCACCAGCGTCAATTGGCTGGGCACCGACGACCAGGCTCGGGACGTTCTGGCCCGGGTGATCTTCGGTGCCCGGGTGTCGATCCTGTTTGCCTTGATGTTGACGTTTGTCAGTGCGCTGATCGGTATCGCGGCCGGTGCCCTGCAAGGCTATTACGGCGGCTGGGTGGATTTGCTCGGCCAGCGCCTGCTGGAGGTATGGTCCGGGCTGCCGGTGCTGTACCTGCTGATCATCCTGTCGGGTTTCGTCGAGCCGAATTTCTGGTGGTTGCTGGGAATCATGGCACTGTTTTCATGGCTGGCCCTGGTGGACGTGGTGCGCGCCGAGTTCCTGCGAGGGCGCAATCTGGAATACGTCAAGGCCGCGCGCGCGCTGGGCCTGACCGACCGCAAAGTCATCGTCCGGCACATTCTGCCCAACGCCATGAACGCGACCTTGAGCTACCTGCCGTTCATTCTTACCGGGGCGATTTCCACCCTGACAGCACTGGACTTCCTCGGCTTCGGCATGCCGGCGGGCAGTGCATCCCTGGGTGAGCTGATCGGCCAGGGCAAGCAGAACCTGCAAGCACCGTGGCTGGGCCTGACGGCGTTCTTCACCCTGGCGCTGATTCTTTCTTTACTGGTGTTTATCGGCGAGGCGTTGCGAGACGCCTTCGATCCGAGATCTTGAGCGGACGGCTGAAATGACCAACCTGATCGAAATCCGTGACCTCAGCGTGGCCTTCAGCGGCCAGACCGTGGTGCGCAATCTGTGCCTGGACATACGCCCCGGCGAATGCCTGGCGCTGGTGGGCGAATCGGGATCGGGCAAGTCGGTGACGGCCCACTCGATCCTGCAACTGCTGCCGCAAACCGATACCCGGACAACCGGCAGCATCCGCTATCGCGGCCAGGAACTGGTGGGTGCCGATGCCGGCAAGTTGCGACAACTGCGCGGCAATCGCATTGCGATGATCTTCCAGGAGCCCATGACGTCCCTGAACCCGCTGCACAGCATCGAAAAACAGATCGGCGAAACCTTGCTGGTGCACAAAGGCCTGGCAGGCAAAGCGGCGCAGGTGCGGATCCTTGAACTGCTGCACCTGGTGGGCATCCAGAAACCCGAGGAACGCCTCAAGGCCTATCCGCATCAACTGTCCGGCGGCCAGCGCCAGCGGGTGATGATTGCCATGGCCCTGGCGTGCGAACCGGAACTGCTGATTGCCGACGAACCGACCACCGCGCTGGATGTGACGGTGCAGCGCAAGATCCTGCTGCTGCTCAAGTCCCTGCAACAGCGGCTGGGCATGTCGCTGCTGCTGATCAGCCACGACCTGAATCTGGTGCGCAGCATCGCCCAGCGCGTGTGCGTGATGAAGGCCGGGGAAATCGTCGAGCAAGCGCCGTGCGAAACCCTGTTCACCGAACCAAAGCACCCTTACAGCTGCGTATTGCTGCACGCCGAACCCGAGGGCGAAGCCTTGCCCCGGGACGAGCGCGAAAACGTACTGGAGGTGAACGATCTGCAGGTGCGGTTTCCCGTCAGTGGCGGCCTGTTCCAGCGCAAGACCTGGCTGCGTGCCGTCGATGGCATCAGCCTGAATATTCAGCGCGGCAAGACCCTGGGCATTGTCGGTGAATCCGGTTCCGGCAAGTCCACGCTCGGTCAGGCGATCCTGCGTTTGCTCGACTCCGAAGGCAGCATCCGCTTTCAGGGCCAGGCGCTGGACGGCCTGACGCAAAAACAGCTACGGCCGTGGCGCAAGAAAATGCAGGTGGTGTTCCAGGATCCCTTCGGCAGCCTCAGCCCGCGAATGTCGGTGGCGCAGATCATCAGCGAAGGCCTGGAAGTGCACAGCCAGTTGAGCCCCCAAGAGTGCAACGCCGAAGTGATCCGCGCACTGAGCGAAGTCGGCCTCGACCCGCAAAGCCGCCATCGCTATCCCCACGAATTCTCCGGTGGTCAGCGCCAGCGCATCGCCATCGCCCGGGCGCTGGTGCTCAAGCCGGCGCTGATCCTGCTCGACGAACCGACCTCGGCGCTGGACCGCACGGTGCAGAAACAGGTGGTCGCCCTGCTCCGCCAGCTCCAGGAAAAGCACGGTCTGACCTACCTGTTCATCAGCCACGACCTGGCGGTGGTGCGCGCCCTGGCCCACGACATGATCGTGATCAAGGACGGCAAGGTGGTAGAACGCGGCGCCAGCCATGAGGTGTTCGATTCACCGCAGCATCCGTACACCAAGGAGCTGTTGGCGGCGGCGTTGTTGGGGCAGGCATAATCCATTGCATTCAGTTGGACCGCGGCGCGGCCTTCGCGAGCAAGCCCGCTCCCACAGGGGATTTGTGAACGACACAAATCAAGTGTGGGAGCGGGCTTGCTCGCGAAGAGGCCGGCACAGGCAATAAATCATCAGGATCAAACCCATGAACACCACCGAAAGCCTCAAGGACTACCAGCGCGTTCGCCTGCTGGCGATCCGTTCATTGTTCGAAATCATCGAGCAATCGAGCGAGGGCACGGTGATTGTCGACCGCGATGCCAACATCGTCTGGATGAATGAGCGCTATGCCCGACGCTTCGGCCTGCAATCGGCGCAAGTGGCGATCGGCAAGCCCTGCGAAAGCGTGATCCCCGGCAGCCTGTTGCGTGAAGTGGTGCGCACCGGCCGGCCGATTCTGCTGGACATGCAAGACACCCCAAAAGAACCGCTGGTGGTCATGCGCCTGCCGATTCACGACGATGCCGGCGTGGTCATCGGCGCCATCGGTTTCGCCCTGTTCGACGAACTGCGCAGCCTGTCGCCGATGCTCAAGCGCTACATGAGCATGCAGGAAGAACTGGCCTCCACCCGCTCGCTGCTGCGGGCGCGGCAGACCAAATACAACTTCGCCCATTTCATCGGCACCAGCGCCGCCAGCCTGGAAGTCAAACGCCGCGCCCGGCGCAGTGCGAGTACCGAATCGCCTGTACTGCTGCTCGGCGAAACCGGCACCGGCAAGGAGTTGTTGGCTCAGGCCATCCACAATGCCTCGCCCCGTGCGCACAAGGCATTTGTCAGCATCAACAGCGCAGCGATTCCCGAATCATTGCTGGAGGCCGAATTCTTCGGCACCGCCCCCGGCGCGTTTACCGGTGCCGACCGCAAGGGCCGCGCCGGCAAATTGCAGATCGCCCAGGGCGGCACCTTGTTCCTCGACGAAATCGGCGATATGCCGCTGCCCCTGCAAAGCAAACTGCTGCGCGTGCTGCAGGAAAAGGAATTCGAGCCGGTGGGGTCCAATGAGGTGATCCAGAGCGATGTGCGGGTGATCGCCGCGACCTCGACCGACCTGGAAGCGGCGATCAAACGCGGCGAGTTCCGCGCCGACTTGTACTACCGCCTCAACGTGCTGCCGATTCAGGTTCCGCCCCTGCGCGACCGCCTCGATGACGTGCCGGCGCTCAGTGAAGCGATTCTCGAGGAGCTGCGCAGCCAGCATGAACTGCACCACGAAGCCCTGGAATTGTTGGGGCAACACGCCTGGCCGGGGAACATCCGCGAATTGCGCAATGTGCTGGAGCGCGCGGCGCTGCTCAGCGATGACTTGCGCCTGACAGCGGCGGACATACGCGCGGCGATTGGTACGTTCACCCGGGTTGAGCGCGTGACGCCCTTGGCCCAGGAGCCCTTTGCCCATGAAACCTTCAGTGCGGCGCGGGAGCGATTTGACCGGCAACTGATCGAAACGACCCTTGCGCAATGCGAGGGCAAGGTCATTGAGGCGGCGGCACGATTGGGGCTGGGGCGGTCGACTTTGTACAAGAAGATGGTGGCGTTGGGGATTGCAGAGTCTCAATAAAGAGACATACATCTCCATTGCTGGACAGACCTTCGCGAGCAAGCCCGCTCCCACAGGAGAAGGCATTCCCCTGATCAATTCGGTCAACTGTGGGAGCGGGCTTGCCCGCGAAGAGGCCGGCACTCCCAATACAAGTCTCAAACAAGAGACAACAATCCCGAACCAGCTCACCAACATCAGAATATATCTTTATATTTCAATAAGTTAAGTATTTGGCACAAAACCCGCTATACGCCTCTACTACCCAGTTCCACCCTACAAAAATAACAACCCAGGAGACACACCATGAGTGTGATCATTGCCTTGGCAGCCCTCGCGCTGCTGATGCTGGCTGCCTACCGTGGCTATAGCGTTATCCTTTTTGCCCCGATTGCCGCCCTCGGCGCAGTCCTGCTCACCGACCCCTCTGCCGTCGCCCCCGCTTTCACCGGGGTGTTCATGGAAAAAATGGTCGGTTTCATCAAGTTGTATTTCCCGGTGTTCCTGCTCGGCGCAGTGTTCGGCAAGCTGATCGAACTGTCCGGCTTCTCGCGCTCCATCGTCGCCGCGGCGATACGCCTGCTCGGCACCCGCCAGGCAATGCTGGTGATCGTGCTGGTCTGTGCCCTGCTCACCTATGGCGGCGTGTCGCTGTTTGTGGTGGTGTTCGCGGTCTACCCGTTTGCCGCTGAAATGTTCCGCCAGAGCAACATCCCCAAGCGCCTGATCCCGGCGACCATTGCCCTGGGCGCGTTCTCGTTCACCATGGACGCCCTGCCCGGCACGCCACAAATCCAGAACATCATCCCCAGCACTTTCTTCAACACCACTGCCTGGGCGGCGCCGTGGCTGGGCGTGATCGGCACGATCTTCGTGTTCTGTGCCGGCATGCTGTTTCTCCAGCGTCAACGCAACAAGGCACAGCGCGCCGGTGAAGGTTATGGATCCGACCTGCGCAACGAGCCGGAAACCGCCGCCGACCTCAAGCTGCCCAACCCGTGGCTCGCACTGTCGCCACTCTTGGCGGTAGGCATCATGAACCTGCTGTTCACCCATTGGATTCCGCAGGTGTATGGCAAGACCCACAGCCTCGCGCTGCCAGGCATGGCCGCGCCGGTGACCACGGACATCGCCAAGCTCACGGCGATCTGGGCGGTACAGGCCGCCTTGCTGGTCGGCATCCTCATGGTGCTGGTGTTTGGCTACAAGGCGATCAGCCGAAAACTCGCCGAAGGCAGTAAAAGCGCAGTCAGCGGCGCGTTGCTGGCGGCGATGAACACCGCCTCGGAATACGGCTTCGGCGCGGTGATCGCGTCCCTGCCGGGCTTTCTGGTGTTGGCCGACTGGCTCAAGAGCATTCCCGACCCACTGGTCAACGAAGCGATTACCGTGACCCTGCTGGCCGGCATCACCGGTTCTGCCTCGGGCGGCATGAGCATTGCGCTGGCGGCCATGTCCGAGCAATTCATCAGCGCCGCCCATGCGGCGAACATCCCGCTGGAAGTGCTGCACCGGGTCGCCGCGATGGCCAGTGGCGGCATGGACACCCTGCCGCACAACGGCGCGGTGATTACCCTGCTGGCGGTCACCGGTCTGACCCACCGCGAGGCTTACAAAGACATTTTCTGTATTACGCTGATCAAGACCCTGGCGGTCTTCGTGGTGATCGGCACCTTCTACGCCACTGGCATTGTGTGAGGTATTCATGACGACTCTTTCGGGCAAGACCGCACTGGTCACCGGTTCCACCAGCGGCATCGGCCTGGGGATCGCCCTCAGCCTGGCCAGGGCCGGGGCCAACCTGATCCTCAACGGTTTTGGCGATGCGTCCAACGTTATTGCCGAGGTCGAACAGTTTGGCGGCAAGGTCGGCCACCACCCGGCCGATGTCAGCGATCCGGCACAGATTGCCGACATGATCGCCTACGCCGAGCGCGAGTTCGGCGGCGTCGATATCCTGGTCAACAATGCCGGCATTCAACACGTGGCAGCGGTGGACGAGTTTCCGGTGGAGCGTTGGGATTCGATCATCGCGATCAACCTGTCGTCGGTGTTCCACAGCACCCGTTTGAGTCTGCCGGGCATGCGCGCCAAGGGCTGGGGCCGGGTGATCAACATTGCCTCGGTGCATGGCCTGGTCGGTTCGGTGGGCAAGTCCGCCTATGTCGCCGCCAAGCACGGGGTGATCGGCTTGACCAAAGTGGTCGCCCTGGAAACCGCGACCACCCAGGTCACCTGCAACGCGATCTGCCCAGGCTGGGTACTGACGCCGCTGGTGCAGAAGCAGATCGACGACCGTGCCGCCAGCGGGGTTCACCCACAGCAGGCGCAGCATGATCTGCTCGCTGAAAAGCAGCCATCGCTGGAGTTCGTGACACCGCCGCAACTGGGTGAACTGGTGCTGTTTTTGTGCAGCGACGCCGGCAGCCAGGTGCGGGGCGCGGCGTGGAATGTGGATGGTGGCTGGTTGGCGCAGTAATCATCTGCCAGACCGCGTGATCGTTCATCGCGAGCAAGCTCGCTCCCACATGGAAATGTGATCCCCTGTGGGAGCGGGCTTGCCCGCGAATGGATCTAAAGACATAAGAAGAGGCAAACCATGTCCGACATCCTCTGGCAACCCGACGTCAAACGCATTGGCAAAACCCGCATGGAGGCCTTCCGGCGCTTCATCAATCAGCGGTATCACCTCAAGATTGACGACTACCCGGCCCTGCACCAATGGTCCATCGAGCAACGCCCCGACTTCTGGCAGGCCATTGTCGACTTCTTCGACATTCGCTTCCACGAGCAACCCGACGCCGTGCTGCTCGAAGGCCCGCAGATGCCCAGCGCCCAGTGGTTCCAGGGCGCCACACTGAACTTTGCCGAACACCTGCTACAGCGCCGCGATGATGCGATCGCCGTGGTCGCCGTTGGCGAAAACGGTCAGCGTGAACATTTGACCTGGGCCGAGCTGGCAGAGCATGTTGCCGGCTTTCAAAACGGTTTGATCGCCGCCGGCGTCGGTGTGGGTGACCGGGTCGCCGCGTGCATGCCCAACACCTGGCAAACCCTGGTGGCCATGCTCGCCACCACCAGCCTTGGCGCTGTCTGGTCCTGTTCTTCACCGGACTTCGGCACCCAGGGGGTGGTTGACCGTTTCGGCCAGATCGAACCGAAAGTGCTGGTGACCTGCGCCGGTTACCGCTATGCCGGCAAAGAGATCGACCAGACCGCCAAGATCAACGAGATCCTCCAGCGCCTGCCGTCGTTGCAACAGTTGATCGTGGTTCCGTATGCGCGGCCTCAGGCGCACATCGCAGACTTCCGCACCCCGGCCAACGTGACACTGTGGGACGATTTCTACGCACCCGGCGGCGAACCGGATTTCGTCCCGGTGCCCTTCGCCCATCCGCTGTACATCCTCTATTCCAGCGGCACCACCGGCGTGCCCAAATGCATCATCCACAGCACCGGCGGCGTACTCCTGCAACACGTCAAGGAACACGGCCTGCACTGCGATCTTGGCCCCGGCGAGCGCCTGTTCTACTACACCACGTGCGGCTGGATGATGTGGAACTGGCTGGTCTCGGCCCTCGCGGTAGGCAGCGCGGTGGTGCTGTACGACGGCTCGCCGTTCCACCCTGACCCGCAACGCTTGATCGACCTGATCGACGACGAAGGGATCAGCGTCTTCGGCACCAGCCCGAAATACCTCGCCACCCTGGAAAGCAGCGGCATCAAGCCCCGAGACAGTCATGACCTGGGTAGCCTCAGGACGTTGCTGTGCACCGGCTCGGCGCTGTCGCCGCAGAGTTACGACTTTGTCTATCGCGACTTCAAGGCTGACCTGTGCCTGGCCTCGATGTCCGGCGGCACCGACATCGTCTCGTGCTTCGTCAACGGCAACCCTGTGTCGCCGGTGCGGCGCGGCGAAATCATGGGCAAGAGCCTGGGCATGGCCGTCGAGGTATGGAACGACGCCGGTCAGCCGGTGATCGGCGAAAAAGGTGAACTGGTCTGCACCCGGCATTTCCCGGCGATGCCCGTTGGCCTGTGGAACGATGCCGATGGCGAGAAACTGCGCCAGTCCTATTTCAGCCTGTTCCCCGGCGTCTGGGCCCAGGGCGACTACGCCGAACAATTGCCCCATGGCGGGATGATGATTCACGGCCGCTCGGATGCCGTGCTCAACCCCGGCGGTGTGCGCATCGGCACGGCGGAAATCTATCGCCAGGTGGAAAAGATCCCGCAGGTGCTCGACAGCGTGGCCATCGGTCAGCAATGGCAGGATGACGTGCGGGTGGTGCTGTTCGTACGCTTGCGCGACGGGCTTGAGCTGGACGAGGCGCTGCAACAACAGATCCGCCAGACGATTCGCGCCAACACCACGCCGCGTCATGTGCCGGCGAAGATTGTCGCGGTCACCGACATTCCGCGGACCATCAGCGGCAAGGTGGTTGAACTGGCGGTGCGCAATGTGGTGCATGGGCAGAAAGTGAAAAACACCGATGCCCTGGCCAATCCCGAAGCGCTGGAGCAGTACCGCGATCGTCCAGAACTCCAGGATTGACTGTAGGAGCGAGCTTGCTCGCGATAAACCCGAGAGCGCCACGGGGCACCTGCCAACCCGCGTTATCGTTGACAACCATCGCGAGCGAGCTCGCTCCTACAGGGTTTTGTGTCGCTTAACCGTTCACCATGACGGTTCCTCCACAATCGATCACCTGTGCAAGAATAGACGCCAGCTAAAGCGACTCAGGCGCAGGACTCCCGGATGAACGCTATACCCACCGCCAGCGATGCCCAGGCCCTGATCGCCCGGATCGACTGGGCAAGCAGCCCGCTGGGCGCTGCCAGCACCTGGCCACAGAGCCTGCGAACCGCCGTGGACATCGTCATTCACTCACCGATGCCGATGCTGCTGCTATGGGGCCCGCAACTGACACAGATCTACAACGACGGCTTCGCCCTGCTCACCGCAAGCAAGCATCCGCAGGCTTTCGGACAACCGACACACCTGATCTGGCCAGAGTTGAAAGACTTTACCGACCCGATCTACAGCGCCGTCCTGCAAGGTCAGGTACGAACCTACAGCGAGCAGCGCTTTACCCTGCAACGTGAGGGCCAGGAGTCCGACTTCTGGCTCGACCTGACCTACAGCCCGATCCGCGACGAAGGTGCCGAGGTGGCCGGGATCCTGGTCACCGCCATCGAAACCAACGAGCGCCGGCGCATCGCCCTCGAACTCGAACAACGCTCGGCGGCCAGCCTCAAGGCCCAGCGTGAAACCGAGGAACGCCTGCAACTGGCCCTCGCCGCCACCGATGCGGTCGGCACTTGGAACTGGGACATCAGCGAGGACCGTTTCGTCGCCGATGTGCATTTTGCCCAGCTCCACGGCGTCGACCCGGCCATGGCCAACCAGTTGCCGATCAGCGCATACCTGCACGGCGTACACCCGCAAGACCGCGCCCTGATCGCCCGCAGCATCAAGCACTGCATCACCCACGGCAGCGAATACGCCGAGGAGTATCGCCTATTGCAAACCGACGGCCAGATGCGCTGGGTGTTTGCCCGCGGTCGCTGCTACAAGGACCATCACGGCCGGCCGATCCGATTCCTCGGCGCCGCCCTGGACCTGACCGAGCGCAAACTCACCGAACAGGCCCTGCGCCAGAGCCAGACCGAGCTGCAACTGATCATCAACGCCATGCCGGTCCTGATCAGCTACGTCGACCGCGAAGAACGCTTTCGCCTCAACAACGCGGCGTACCTCGACTGGTACGGGCTGACGCCGCAAGAGCTATACGGGCGAACCATTCTTGAAGTGCTCGGCGAAGAAGCCTACGCGCTACGCGCCCCGTACATCACCGAAGCACTGTCCGGCCGGCCCTGCAGTTTCAGCATCAGCACGCCGCACCGCGACGGCAGCCTGCGCCAGGCCTTGATGAATTACCTGCCGCGCCACGGTGCAGATGGTGCGGTCAACGGCTTCTACATCTTCGTGATCGACGAAACCGAACGCAAAATGACCGAAGAAGCCTTGCGCAACCTGAACGAAACCCTTGAGGAACGGGTGGCCGCCCGCACCCGACAACTGGCCGAGGCCAACGAGCGTCTGCAAAACGAGATGTTCGAGCGTGAGCGTGCCGAAGACGCCTTGCGCCATGCCCAGAAAATGGAAGCCGTCGGCCAGCTGACCGGCGGTATCGCCCATGACTTCAACAACATGCTCACCGGCATCATTGGCAGCCTCGACCTGATGCAGCGCTACATCGCCGAAGGCCGCGCCAGCGAGATCGGCCGGTTCACCGAGGCGGCAGTGTCCTCGGCCAACCGTGCCGCCGCCCTCACCCATCGGTTGCTGGCGTTCTCCCGGCGTCAGTCGCTCAATCGCACGCCGCTGAACCCCAATGACCTGATTCGCTCGCTTGAGGACCTGCTCAGACGTACCAAGGGCGACCACATTGAACTAAAGCTGCAACTGGCCGAGCACACCTGGCGGGTCAACACCGATGTCAGTCAGTTGGAAAACGCCCTGCTCAACCTGGTGATCAACGCCCGGGACGCCATGCCAGGCGGCGGCGAGTTGCAGATCGAAACGGCCAACGTGTACCTCGACGGCAGCGACATCACGACCCTGGAACCGGTCAAGGCCGGCGACTACGTGATGATTGCCGTCAGCGACAACGGCACCGGCATGACGCCCTCGGTGCTGGCCAAGGCATTCGACCCGTTCTTCACCACCAAGCCCATCGGCCAGGGCACCGGCCTGGGCTTGTCGATGATCTACGGTTTTGCCCAGCAATCGGGGGGCCATGTCAGCCTGTTCAGCCTGCCCGGACGGGGCACCAGCGTGCGTTTGTACCTGCCGCGCCTGCATTCGACCGAGCCGGAAAAAGTCTTGTCACCCGTGGTCGGCGAGGCGCCAGCGGCGATTGCCGGCGAAACGGTGATGCTGGTCGAGGATGATGCGGCGGTGCGCATGTTGGTGCTGGACCTGCTCAAGGAACTCGGTTACCGCGCCCATGAAGCCGAAGATGCCAAGGACGCGCTGCCGGTGCTGGAGTCGGACCTGCGGGTGGACCTGCTGGTGACCGACGTGGGGTTGCCGGGCATGAACGGCCGACAACTGGCAGAAATCGCCCGCCAGCATCGTCCCGGACTGAAAGTGTTGTTCATGACCGGTTACGCGCAGATCGCTGCCGAGCGCCAGGGTTTCCTTGAAGAAGGCATGGACATGGTGACCAAACCGTTTTCCATCGACCTGCTGGCCAACAAGATTCGCACGATGATCGGTCAACCGGACTGAGTTGAGGCATAATCGCGCCCCCCCGCTGCCACTCACATAACCAGCATCGTTGCAAGGTAACCGCCCCATGAAAGCTCAAGCCCGCCATATCCTGGTGAAAACCTCGGAAGAAGCCGAGCAGCTCAAACAACGCATCGCCAAGGGTGAAGCGTTCGATGTGCTGGCCAAGAAGTATTCGACCTGCCCGTCGGGCAAGCGCGGCGGCGACCTCGGCGAAGTGCGGCCGGGGCAGATGGTCGGCGTGATCGATGCGGTGATCTTCAAGAAACCGCTGCGGGTGGTGCATGGGCCGATCAAGAGCAAGTTCGGGTATCACCTGGTGCAGGTGTTTTACCGGGATTGATGCTGTTGGCTTGAGGGCCTCTTCGCGGGCAAGCCCGCTCCCACAATGAAACGCGGTCAACTGTGGGAGCGGGCTTGCTCGCGAAAGCCGCACCGCGGTTTCAATCTTAGAAACAGGTTTCCATGGTCTCGATGACGTTCAGTTGCTCATCGACCAGACAGCCGACACGCCACTTGTCGAACGTCAGGCACGGGTGCGAAGTGCCGAACGAAATAATGTCGCCCACCCGCAGATCAACCCCCGACGCCACAGTCATGAACGCATGCTGGTCCATGACCGCGGTGACTTTGCAGGCACTCACGTCATCGCCGTTGGCCGGCACCACGCCCGCCTTGTAGCGCCGCAACGGCACCGGCAAACCGGCGTCGTAGGCGACGTCGCGCTTGCCCAGGGCAATCACTGCAAACCCTGGCTCCGGCAACGACTGCACGTGCGCCCACACTTCCAGCGCCGGGCGCAGGCCTTCGTGCAGGTCGCTGCGACGGTCGAGCACGCAGCACTGCGCTTCCTTGTAGATGCCATGGTCGTGAGCCACGTAACTGCCGGGACGCAGCACGCTGAGGAAGCGGCCGGCGGCGTTCTGTGCTTCGAAGGATTCGGCAATCAGGTCATACCAGGCCGAACCCGACGCGGTGATGATCGGCTTGGCAATGGCGAACGCGCCGCTGTCCTGCAACTGCACCGCCAGACGCACCAGCGACGCGGCGAAATCGCGGATACCGGTCACGGCGTGATCGCCATGGATCACCCCTTCGTAGCCTTCGATCCCGGTCAGGGCCAGGGCCGGTTGCGCGGCGATGGCCTTGGCCAGGTCGAGCACTTGCTGTTCGCTGCGGCAACCGCAACGCCCGCCGACCACGCCGTATTCGATCATCACGTTCAGGCGCACGCCACGGGAGGCGAAATAGGCGCCCAGGTCGGCGACGTTGTCCGGGTGATCGACCATGCAATAGAAGTCGAACGTCGGGTCGGCCAGCAGGTCGGCGATCAATGCCATGTTCGGCGTGCCGACCAACTGGTTGGCCATCAGGACACGGCGCACGCCATGGGCGTAGGCAGCGCGGGTTTGCGTAGCGCTGGCCAGGGTGATGCCCCAGGCACCGGCATCCAGTTGGCGACGGAACAACGCCGGGGTCATGCTGGTCTTGCCATGGGGCGCCAGTTCCGCTCCGCTGTCGCTGACGAACGCCTGCATCCAGCGGATGTTGTGTTCCAGCGCCTCGCGATGCAGTACCAGCGCAGGCAGGCTGACATCACGCACCAGGCTGGCACCGATGGGCGCCGCACCTTTATCCACGTTGGCAGTTTGGGGGGCAGAAGACATGGTCGAACTCCTCGTTCACGCGGCTGCAGGTAGCCGCTGTTATTCGTTGATGCGACGGGCCAGGTTGTTGGCGCTTGCGATCAGCACGCGTCGGTAAACGCATTCCATCTGTGGGAGCGGCGGTGCGACGATTGGACTCGCTCGCGAAGAATTCACCGCAAACCTCAAGCCTTTTTCTTGTACGCAATGCAGTCGATCTCGACCTTGCAGTCGACCATCATGCTCGCCTGCACACAAGCCCGCGCCGGGGCGTGCTCGGGTTTGAAGTACTCGGCGAAGACCTTGTTGAAGCTGGTGAAATCCCGCGGATCCTCCAGCCACACGCCAGCACGCACCACATCTTCCAGGGCATAACCGGCCTCTTCGAGAATCGCGATCAGGTTCTTCATGGTCTGGTGGGTCTGTTCGACAATGCCGCCCGTAATAATCTCGCCGTCCACCGCCGGCACCTGCCCGGAAACGTGCAGCCAGCCATCGGCTTCAACGGCGCGGGCGAAAGGACGAGGCTGACCGCCAGCGGCGGTACTGCCGGTGCCGTAACGAGTAATGCTCATGAGTGTTTCTCCTGATTGAAAACTGAAAGATCAAAAACGGGGGCTTTTGAGAAATTCCGCCAGTCGTGGCGATTGCGGGCGTTCGAATAGGTCCTTGGGGGGCTGGCCGTTTTGAGCAGGATTTTGTGCATGGTTTTGAGTCTGTGTCATGGCAAAGCCATCTTCCCGTCAAACAAGTGCTAGCGAGCATCTGCGTCCAGGCCGGCTGTCACTACTGTCAACTCTGACAGTAGACCTGCGCAAGACATGTAGAAATACTGGAGTCTCATCTGATTCATACCCCCCATTCAAGGGAATGTGAAATGAAGACGCCAAAGGGATTATGTTTCTGTGCCTTACTGGGAGTTGGATTAGCAGGCTGTAACGTTCAACAGGAGACGTCTGTCACCTCTGTAACCGAAGAATGCAAATATCTGGTCAACGGAAAATTTATCGGCCAAAACGGTCCGGAAGTTTGCGTCACGACACCGCTGTCAAAAAGCGCCACATCGATTACGGGAACTATCGTTGGTACCGGAACAACGGGGCCGTTCATGGTGACTGCATTAACCAGCGATGGAACCATCCTGAAACAGGTCACCACCCTCGCCAATGGTGACTTCGCAATGACCCCGCTAAATCTGCAGAGCCTGCCTGGCAAGGGGATTTCAATCTCGGTTTTCGTTAACGGTGTCAGTTCGCCTCCCACCAAACTGGTCGTTGGGCAAGAACCCCCGGCGAAGTGCAGGCAAGGCACCCCCGGGTTTCCACTGTGCGGTACTTACCCTGGCGCGATTTTCTTCCCGATAAAAACGTCCATCACCACAATATTCTTGATTCCCCCGGGAGACGTCTTTGGGGGCGCAACGCTTCTCCCGAATTTTATGGGGTTGAATTTTATCAATTGGAAGCCGGACAGAACCATTGCATATCAAATGTCCGTCGCTCCGTTACAGCCTGGAGATGAATCTCGTGTTTATGCGGAGAACAAAAACAACGAGTCGTTTGCCTACCTCGTGTCGCAAACAGTTCTTGCCAATAAAAAACAAGAATGAAAAATCGAGGTTTCCAAGAAAAAAGACATCTGGATAGCTGGGGCAACTCTGGAAAATATCGAGTCAATTCAAGCGTGGAGCAAGGTCGGTGATGTACAAAATCATTGAAGACGAAGTGTTGAAAAAAATCGGCGCCGGCTGAGGTTAAAGCCGAGTTTTCCAGCATGAGTTTGATCGGCTACACACCTATTGCCTATTGATCTACTCAACTGCGCCAATTCACCAATTTCCATTGCGGCCTCATTTTCCTGCTTGACATTAAAGTTAACTTTAAGCTTAGGCTCTACTCATCAGTATGAGGAGTCAAGCATGTCACCCTTCCGAATCTTGAATTTGCCCAACGGCCAGACCATCGCCAATCGCATTGCCAAAGCCGCGATGGAAGAGAACCTCGCCAACACCGATCAAGTACCCGATCAGGCACTGCTTCGCCTGTATCAAGCCTGGGCCGAAGGTGAAGCCGGTTTGTTGCTGACCGGCAATGTGATGATCGACCGCCGCGCCATGACCGGCCCTGGTGGTGTCGCACTGGAGGACGAGCGGCATCTGGAGCGCTTCCGCCAGTGGGCCAGTGTCGGCCGGGCCGGCGGTGCGCACTTCTGGATGCAACTCAACCACCCTGGCCGCCAGACCATGGCCAACCTCGGCCAGCAAGCACTGGCGCCTTCGGCGGTTGCGCTGGATCTCGGCCAATTCTCGAAGATGTTCGCCGAACCCAAGCCCATGGGCGAGGACGACATCCAGGAGGTCATCCGACGTTTCGCCACCAGCGCCGCACTGGCGCAGAAAGCCGGTTTTACCGGTGTGCAGATCCACGCCGCCCATGGCTACCTGCTCAGCCAGTTCCTGTCGCCGCTGACCAATCGACGCACTGATCGCTGGGGTGGTTCGCTGGAGAATCGCGCGCGCCTGCTGTTGTCCGTCGTCGAGGCGGTTCGCAAGGTGGTATCGCCGCAATTTTGTGTGTCGGTAAAGCTCAACTCAGCGGATTTCCAGCGCGGTGGCTTCGATGCCGATGATGCACGGCAAGTGATCCAGTGGCTCAACGAGCAACCGATCGACCTGCTCGAACTCTCCGGCGGCAGTTACGAAGCACCGGCCATGCAAGGCGAAGCGCGCGACGGCCGGACCCTGGCCCGGGAGGCGTACTTTCTGGAAATGGCCGGTGAACTGGCCAGCGTGGCGCGCATGCCAGTGATGGTGACGGGCGGGATCCGGCGTCTGGCAATCGTCGAACAGGTCCTCGACAGCGGCATCGCCATGGCCGGCATCGGCACCGCCCTGGCCGTGGAGCCGCACCTGGTCAAGCATTGGCGCGAAGGCAAGAACAGCCACCCACAACTGCCGCCGATCCGCTGGAAGCGCAAACCCCTGGCGGCGCTGGCGAGCATGGCGGTGGTGAAGTTCCAGTTGCATCGCTTGAGCCGTGGACGCAAAACCCGGCCTGAGGTTTCGGCGCTATGGGCGTTGATTGTCGACCGGTTGTACATAGGCAAGCGTACCCGGCAGTACCGGCAGGCGATGGGTAAGTAATCCACAATTGATGTTGACTGATCCACCGCCTTCGCGAGCAAGCCCGCTCCCACATTTGGAATGCGTTCCACCCTGTGGGAGCGGGCTTGCTCGCGAAGAGGCCAGCCTGGGCAAAGGAGAATTCAACCAGGCAGCAACTCGTCAATATGCCGATACTCGGCCTGCAACTGCGCCGCCAACACCCGGCTACGCCCAAGCCGGATCGGCCCGCGTTCGATGTCGATCAACAGCCCCGGACACGCAAGCGTCGGCAGCAGCGACCAGTCCTTCAGACGGCCATCGGTCAGCAGCAACAACCGCTGCTGCTCCGACGGAAAACGCTTTTGCCTTGCTGCAAGCCACCGCCCTGCTTCGCTCAATGCCGCCAGCAGCGGCGTGCCACCGCCGGCACCCAGGCCGTCGAGCCAATGGCGCAGCCCCGTGGAAGCCTTCAATCCCGGCACCTGCCACTTGGGAGCAGCACCGCTGGCCGTGAGCAACGCCAGACGTGCGCGCTGGCGATAGGCATCGTCGAACAACTGCGCCAGCAAGCCCTTGGCATCGCTCAATGCCTGATGACGGCGGGTCGATGCGGAGGCGTCGACTATCACCAGCCACAGTTCATGGGGCGAACGCGTGCGCAGTTGGAACATCAGGTCGTCGCGCTGACGCGGCCGGCCATTGAGCAAGGTGCCGGGCCAGTTGACCGAGCCACTGCGGGCTGCGTGACGCTTGCCCTGTTTGCCATGGTCCAGTCGCCCGGCTCGGGGTCTGGCATTCGCCCCCGCGTCGCAGCGAGGGCGAATGCCTAGGGCTTTTTTGGCCAGCTCGGCACTTCACGTCGGGCGCCGGTCGCCAGCGCCTGGGCAGGCAATTCTCCCCACTGGCCCTGCCCTTCACCCGGATTGTCGTTCTGCGGCGCGGTTTGTTTCGCAGTTTGAGATTGCGCAGGTGCCGGCGGCGAATGCTCGCGACGACGATGGCGCAAGGCGAACTCGGCAACGGCGTCGATATCTTCTTCGGCAATAGCGTTCGCCCCGCGCCAGGCGGCGTGAGCCCGGGCGGCACGCAGCCAGACCAGGTCGGCGCGCAAACCATCGACGCCAGCGGCAAAGCAGCGCTCGGTAATCCGGGCCAGCGCCTGGTCGTCGAGAGGAATGCTCGCCAGGGCGTTGCGTGCGTGCTGGCAACGTTCACGCAGAGACGCCTGCACCGACTCCCATTCGGCGCAGAAACCTTGCGGATCGCTGTCGAAATCCAGGCGACGACGGATGATCTGGCCTCGTTCGGTCGGCGCTGTGTGGCCACCAAGGGCGACATTCAAGCCGAAACGGTCGAGCAGCTGTGGACGCAGTTCACCCTCTTCGGGATTCATGGTGCCAATCAGCACGAACTTCGCCGAGTGCCGATGGGAAATGCCGTCACGCTCAACCAGATTGGTGCCGCTGGCGGCCACATCGAGCAGCAGGTCAACGAGGTGATCAGGCAACAGATTGACCTCGTCGACGTAGAGCACGCCACCGTCAGCCCTGGCCAGTACGCCGGGTGAGAACTGGGCGCGACCTTCCCCCAGCGCCGCGTCGAGATCGAGGGTGCCGACCAGGCGCTCTTCGGTGGCGCCCAGCGGCAATGTGACGAATTGCCCGCTGGCCAGCAGGTCCGCCAGACCGCGGGCCAGGGTCGACTTGGCCATGCCGCGCGGGCCTTCGATCAGGACTCCGCCAATTTTCGGGTCGATGGCGGTCAGGTACAGGGCCAGCTTCAAATCGTCGGCGCCGACCACGGCGCAGAGCGGGAAATGCGGGGTGTCGGTCATTGTTCTATCTCGGTCATGGTCGGTGATGTCATTGACACCTGTATCCCTGTGGGAGCGGGCTTGCTCGCGATGGCGTTTGTCCAGTCGAAGAAGATGTTGCCTGACAGACCGCTATCGCGAGCAAGCTCGCTCCCACAGGTTCAAGCGTGTCAGCTGTCTTCTTCTATATCCAGCAACAGATTCTCCAATGCCTCACGGTAGGCGCCGGGGTCTTTCCACATTCCGCGTTGTTGCGCCTCGAGCATGCGCTCAGTCATGTCGCGCAAGGCGTGGGGATTGTGTTCACGGACAAAATCCCGGGTGTCAGGGTCGAGCAAATAGGCGTCGGCCAGCAACGCGTACTGGTGATCGTCGATCAACTGCGTGGTGGCATCGAAGGCGAACAGATTATCGACGGTCGCGGCCATTTCAAACGCACCTTTGTAGCCGTGGCGCTTTACCCCATCGAGCCACTTCGGATTGGCCGCCCGGGAACGGATGACCCGGTTCAGCTCTTCCTTCAAGGTGCGAATCTTCGGCAGGTCCGGCTGACTGTGATCGCCATGATAACTGGCTGCCGCCTCGCCTTTCAGGCTTTCCACCGCCGCGAGCATACCGCCCTGGAACTGGTAGTAATCGTTGGAGTCGAGCAAATCGTGCTCGCGGTTATCCTGGTTTTGCAGCACCGCCTGCACCTGGCTCAGGCGCTGGCTGAACTGTTCTCGTGCGGCGGTGCCTTCGTCGGAACCGCCGTAAGCGTAGCCGCCCCAGTTGAGGTAAACCTCGGCCAGGTCCTCGCGGGTTTGCCACAGGCGACCGTCGATGGCGCCCTGCACGCCGGCGCCGTAGGCCCCGGGCTTGGCCCCGAAAATCCGCCAGCCGGCCTGACGTCGCGCAGCGTCTTCATCCAGCCCGGCCTGCAACAAGGCTGCACGCTCGGCACGCACCTTGGCCGCCAACGGATTGAGGTCGTCCGGCTCATCCAGGTCAGCCACCGCTTGCACCGCCGCGTCAAACAGGCGGATCAGATTGGCAAAGGCATCGCGGAAGAAACCGGACACGCGCAAGGTCACGTCGACCCGAGGGCGGTCGAGCAAACTCAACGGCAGAATCTCGAAATCGTCGACCCGCTGACTGCCGGTGGCCCAGACCGGACGCACGCCCATCAACGCCATGGCCTGGGCGATGTCATCGCCGCCGGTGCGCATGGTCGCGGTGCCCCACACCGAGAGGCCGAGCTGGCGCAGATGATCGCCGTGGTCCTGCAGGTGCCGCTCCAGAATCAGGTTGGCCGACTGGAAACCGATGCGCCACGCCGTGGTGGTCGGCAAATTGCGCACGTCCACCGAGTAGAAGTTACGCCCGGTGGGCAGCACGTCCAGGCGACCGCGACTCGGCGCACCGCTGGGGCCGGCCGGGACGAAGCGACCGCTGAGGGCGTCGAGCAGACCGCGCATTTCCGCTGGGCCGCAGGCGTCCAGGCGCGGGGCAACCACTTCGCGAAGGCTATCGATTATGGCACTCACTTCAGCCCAACCTGCCTCCTGTGGGAGCGGGCTTGCTCGCGAAAGCGGTGGGTCAATCGACATCAATGTTGAATGGTCCACCGATTCGCGAGTAAGCCCGCTCCCACAGGGGTCATTCAACACGCCCGAAATCAACTGCGCTGCATACAGTTCCAGGCGCTCGCGGGTATCACCCGCCGTGCGCCAAATCTCGTCACTGATAAGCAAAAGAGACTCGGGACGCGGTCCGGTCCATGGCTCGGCCAGCGCACAATCCAGTGGGTCAAACCCCAACGCAAACGCCTTGGCCAACGCCCGCAGCAGACTCGATTGCGCTCCTCGGCCATCGCCCCGTGGAATGCGCAACAACGCCAGCAAGGTGTCGATACGCAAACGCCCGGTGGGCGATTCGCCGAACACATGCAGGCCGTCGCGGATCTGCGACTCTTTCAAATCGCACAGGTACGTGTCGAGTCGCGGCAACCAGATCGCTGCGTCGGCATCGCTGTCGAGTTGCTCGTCCAGTTGCAGTTCACGGTCGATGTGCGAGTCACGCACCAGTTGCAGGATGTCGCGCTGCAACTCGCGCGCGCGACGCGGATCGAGCAACTGCGCTTCGTAATACTCGTCGGCCAACAGTTCGAGGTTGCGCAGCGGGCCATAGGTTTCGGCGCGGGTCAGCGGTGGCATCAGGTGATCGATGATCACCGCCTGGGTGCGCCGCTTGGCCTGGGCACCCTCGCCCGGGTCATTGACGATGAACGGATAGATGTTCGGCAGCGGCCCGAGCAGCGCATCCGGCCAACAGTTTTCCGACAGCCCCACGCCCTTGCCCGGCAGCCATTCGAGGTTGCCGTGCTTGCCGACGTGGATCACGCCGTGGGCGCCATAGGTGTGGCGCAGCCAGAAGTAAAACGCCAGGTAGCCGTGGGGCGGCACCAGGTCCGGGTCGTGATACACCGCGCTCGGATCGACCTGATAACCCCGCGCCGGTTGAATGCCGACGAAGGTCAGGCCAAAGCGCAGGCCGGCGATCATCATCCGTGCGCTGCGGCACATCGGGTCGTTTTCCGGCGCGCCCCAACGTTCGAGCACCGCCGCACGATTGGCTTCGGGCAGGGCATTGAACATCGCCAGATAGTCGTCCATTGCCAGGCTTTGCTGACACGGACGCAGGTCGAGGGTATCGAGATCGTTGCTGACGCCGCCCAGCAACTGCTGGATCAGCGCGGTGCCGCTGTCCGGCAATTCGGCCGGCAGCGGATAACCTTCGGCATGCAGTGCCCGCAGGATATTCAGCGCGGCAGCCGGGGTGTCGAGACCAACGCCATTGCCGATGCGCCCGTCGCGGGTCGGGTAATTGGCCAGAATCAAGGCGATGCGTTTTTCAGCGTTGGGCACCCGCGCCAGTTCGACCCAGCGTCGCGCCAGTTCGGCAACGAAGTCCATGCGCTCCGGTTGCGGCCGGTAGCAGACCACATCCGACTGGCTGCGCTCACTGCGCCACGCCAGGTCCTTGAAGCTGATCGGACGGCTGATGATGCGCCCGTCCAGCTCCGGCAAGGCAATGTGCATCGCCAGATCGCGCGGGCCAAGCCCCTGTTCACTGGCGCGCCAGCCCGGTTCGTTGTCCTGGGCACAAATCGCCTGGATCACTGGAATATTGCGCCGGAACGGCCGCAGGTGCGGCGCTTCGGGGCTGGACTGGGCGAACCCCGTAGTGTTCAGGATCACCGAGACGCCGGCTTCATCCAGCCAGTCCTCGACCGCGCCCAGGCAGCCGGGTTCTTTCAAACTGGCCAGCGCAATCGGCAACGGATTCAACCCCGCTGCCTGCAAGCGTTGGCAAAAAACATCGATGAAAGCGGTGTTCGCCGCCTGCAAATGCGAACGGTAAAACAGCACCGCCGCCACCGGTTGATCGGCGTGCCAGTCAGCCTGCCAGTCGCTCAGTGCGGCAGAATGTTTGTGCGGGTGGTAAATCGCCGTGCGCGGCAGGGTTTGCGGCTCGCCCCAGGTGTAATCGCGCCCCAGCCAGCGGCTGGCCAGGCAGCGGAAGAAATCCAGGGCGTTGCCCATGCCGCCTTGACGCAGAAACTGCCAGAGCCGGTCACGGTCCTCGGCGCCGACGGTGCTCAGATCACTGAGCTCCGGGTCCGGGCGGTCATCGCCCGGCACCAGAATCACCTGCACGCCGCGCTGGGACAGCTCGACCAGGCGCTCGATGCCGTAACGCCAATAGGCGATGCCGCCGTGCAGCGAAATCAGGATCACCCTGGCGTGACGCAACACCTCATCGACGTACAAATCGACCGAGGCATGGTTCTGCACCTGCATCGGGTTGGCCAGGCGCACGCTCGGGTAATCCTCGGGTAACTGCTGCGCCGCCTCGGCGAGCAGCGCCAGGCTGGAGTCGCCGCTGCACAGGACCACCAGCTCGGCGGGGGTTTGTCCAAGGTCGGCGATGTTGTCATCCGACACGAAACCGCCGGGCTGGGTCCTGAGCAGGTGCATGGGTTACACGCTGAGCGCAGCGCGCAATTGCGCTTCGAGCACGGCGGCGTCCAGTTCCTGGCCGATCAGCACCAGACGGGTGATGCGCGCCTCTTCCGCGCCCCACTGGCGGTCGAAGTGCTTGTCGAAACGCGTGCCCACGCCCTGGATCAGCAGGCGCATCGGTTTGTTCGGGACGGCGGCGAAACCTTTGACCCGCAGGATGCCGTGCTGGACCACCAACTGGGTCAGCGCGTCCATCAGCAGGCTTTCGTCGGCTTGCGGCAGTTCGATGGAGATCGAATCGAAGGCGTCGTGATCGTGATCGTCATGATCATCGTCGCCATCGTGATGATGGTCGTGGTGACTGTGGCGGCTGTCGATGTGTTCTTCGGAGCCGGCTCCCAGGCCGATCAGCACGTCCAGCGGCAGGCGACCGCTGCTGGCTTCGATGATTTTCACCGCTGGCGGCAACTCTTCGGCGACTTCCAGGCGCACGCGGGCCAGGTCGGCCGGGTTGATCAGGTCGGATTTGTTGAGAATCACCAGGTCGGCGCTGGCCAGTTGGTCGGCAAACAGCTCGTGCAATGGCGATTCGTGGTCCAGGTTCGGGTCGAGTTTGCGCTGGGCATCGACCTGGTCCGGGAAGGCGGCAAAGGTGCCGGCGGCCACGGCCGGGCTATCGACCACGGTGATCACCGCGTCAACGGTGCAGGCACTGCGGATTTCCGGCCACTGAAAAGCCTGGACCAGCGGTTTTGGCAGGGCCAGGCCCGATGTTTCGATGAGGATGTGGTCGAGATCGCCGCGACGAGCCACCAGTTCGCGCATCACCGGGAAAAATTCTTCCTGGACGGTGCAGCACAGGCAGCCGTTGGCCAGTTCATAGACGCGGCCGCTGGCTTCCTCTTCGGTGCAACCGATGGAGCACTGCTTGAGGATTTCGCCGTCGATGCCCAACTCGCCAAATTCGTTGACGATCACTGCGATGCGGCGACCCTGGGCGTTGTCGAGCATGTGCCGCAGCAGCGTGGTTTTACCCGAGCCGAGGAAACCGGTGACGATGGTGACGGGAAGTTTGGCCAGTGTTTTCATCGGATGCCCTATGGCTAATGTGGCGGGCATACAGGACGACGACCGGCAACGCAGATGCGCGTGCCTGAAGAGTTCGCCACCGGATCACCCCGCCCGGTTGAATTTGAGAATCTGTGTCGAGGCAGGTCTCCTGGCTGACGGCGTGCCGGCCTTGGGCCTGGCATTCGCTGCGCCTTCCCGCCGGCCTCATGGATTGAGCCTGCAGTGGCGTGGCAACGAACATCACCGTTCACAGTTGCGGGGGCAGCCGCGGCATTGACCGCGTTCCCTTCTTAGCTTCGACAAACGCCGAAGAACCTCGAAAGCGCAAGGCTACGCATGGTATTGGGGCGGGTCAATGTTCACGTGACTTCTGCGGTGTGCCCTTCGCGAGCAAGTCGGATCGCCGCACCGCCGCTCCCACATTTGATCGGGTTCTTTCAGAGGAAAAGGGTCAAGTGTGGGAGCGGGCTTGCTCGCGAAGAAAGCGACTCGGTTTCCAGTTGAGAACCCTTGCCAATTGACGCCCAACCCTCGCCCATGCTCTCCTACGCATCTTGTTACGGGTGCCCTTCACAGGGTGAAACGGGAAACCGGTGAATCATGTGCTTTACTCTAAAGCCATGTCAGTCCGGTGCTGCCCCCGCAACGGTAAGCGAGCGAAGCATCAGATCCACTGTGCCATTACGGCATGGGAAGGTGATGTTTTCAGGTTCAGGCCCAGGCCTTTGCCCCTCGTGAGCCCGGAGACCGGCCCGCAACATAAAGTGACCATAACGATCACTGAAACAACAAACCCGCGGTGGGCGGGCGCTGTTTGAAACCCTGCGCGCCTGGTCGTGCAGGGTTTTGCATGCGCTCTTGATTCCCCGCTGACAGACCAGAGGGAAACGCCATGTCGATCATCAGCAGCACCGGCCACACTACAGCCAGCACCACTTCTACCCTGACTCAACGTCTGACCGCCGCCGTCTGCGCGTCGATCCTGGGCGCGTGCCTTGTGTATTTCGCCGGTTTCTCGCACATCGAAGCGGTGCACAATGCCGCCCACGATACCCGTCACAGCTCCGCGTTCCCGTGCCATTGAGACCTGCTGACATGATCAAGCGTATTGCGCAAACCGCAGGTTTCACCGGGCTGCTGGCCGCCCTGTTGCTGACCCTGCTGCAAAGTTTCTGGGTCGCGCCCCTGATTCTGCAGGCCGAAACCTACGAAAAAGCCGAACCGGCTGCCGTTGAAATGCATGAACACGCCGATGGCGCGATGGCTGCCCATACCCACGACGCCGAAGCCTGGGAGCCGGAAGACGGCTGGCAGCGCGTGCTGTCGACCACTGGCGGCAACCTGGTGGTGGCCGTCGGTTTCGCCCTGATGCTGGCCGGCCTGTACACCTTGCGTGCGCCGACCAAAACTTCCCAGGGCCTGCTCTGGGGCCTGGCCGGCTATGCGACCTTCGTGCTCGCGCCAACCCTCGGCCTGCCACCTGAACTGCCAGGCACGGCCGCCGCCGATCTGGCACAACGGCAACTGTGGTGGATCGGTACCGCCGCCTCTACCGCCGTCGGTATCGCGCTGATCGTGTTCAGCCGTCACTGGCTGATGAAAGTTCTCGGTGCGGCAATCCTTGCCGTTCCCCATGTGATTGGCGCACCACAACCGCAAGTGCATTCGATGCTCGCTCCGGAGGCGCTGGAAACCCAATTCAAAATCGCTTCGCAACTGACCAACGTGGCGTTCTGGCTGGCCCTGGGCTTGATCAGCGCCTGGTTGTTCCGTCGCAAAAGCGATGGCCAATACCACGCATGACGGACGTCAGCACCGCGCCGACCCTGGTGGTCGGCCTGGGCTGCCAAAAGGGCTGCCCCGTCAGCACCTTGCTGGCGCTGCTCGACCAGGCACTGGAGGCGCACCAGATTGCGCGCCATGAAATCAAGGCCCTGGCCAGCATCGATTCGAAACGCGACGAACCTGCACTGATCGAACTGGCTCAGCAGCTTGGCCTGGAATTGCTGTACTTCAGCAGCGAACAACTGGCCCCCTATGAGCCGCAACTCAGCCATCAATCGCAAATAGCGTTTGAACGCACCGGTTGCTACGGCGTGGCGGAAAGCGCCGCACTGGCCCTGGCCGAACAACTGGCCCAGGCCCCGGCAAAACTGCTGATTCCCCGACAAAAATATGCCCAGGCAACCCTGGCATTGGCTGGCGCGGCATAAAATCCCCGATAATCCCCGCCTCGATCATGAACATTCTTCATCTGAAGCCCTGTTCAGCCCTTTTTATTCCCACAGGAACCGACGATGACCGTCTACTTCATTGGCGCAGGTCCCGGCGACCCCGAACTGATTACCGTCAAGGGCCAGCGGCTGATTCGCAGTTGCCCGGTGATCATTTATGCCGGCTCGCTGGTGCCAGCCGCGGTACTGGAAGGTCATTGTGCGGAGCAGGTAGTCAACAGCGCCGAACTGCACCTTGAACAGATCATCGACCTGTTCAAGGCCGCCCACGCCAAAGGCCAGGACGTGGCCCGGGTACACTCCGGCGATCCGAGCCTGTATGGCGCCATTGGCGAACAGATTCGCTATCTGCGTGAACTGGGCATTGGCTTCGAAATCGTCCCGGGCGTGACGGCCACCGCCGCTTGTGCAGCGCTTCTGGGTGCAGAACTGACGCTGCCGGACGTTTCACAGAGCGTGATCCTGACTCGCTACGCCGACAAGACCGCCATGCCACCCGGAGAGGAATTCGCCAGCCTGGCCCGGCACGGCGCGACCATGGCAATTCATTTGGGGGTCAATCACCTGCCGAAGATCGTTGAGGAACTGCTGCCGCATTACGGCGCCGATTGCCCGATTGCGGTGGTTCACCGCGCGAGCTGGCCAGATCAGGACTGGGTGACGGGAACGCTTGAGGACATTGCCGAAAAGGTTGCCGCCAAAGGGTTTCGGCGCACGGCATTGATTCTGGTGGGACGGGTGCTGGGCAGTGATCACTTCAGCGAATCGTCGCTGTATCGCGCGGGGCATGCGCATCTCTACAGACCCTGAAGCACTTGTGGCGAGGGAGCTTGCTCCCGCTGGACCGCGTAGCGGTCCCAACATCAGCCAATGCATTCATCACGGGAAAATGCATCGACTGATTTTGTGATGGCTATGCCATCAAGCGGGAGCAAGCTCCCTCGCCACAGCGCCGTTTTTTTATTTCGCAGCGAACACCTTAGTAGTAGGCGTTTTCTTTCTGCGTGTGGTCGGTCACGTCGCGAACGCCCTTGAGCTCGGGAATACGCTCGAGCAGGGTGCGCTCGATGCCTTCCTTGAGCGTCACGTCGGCCTGGCCGCAGCCCTGGCAACCACCGCCGAACTGCAGGACGGCGATGCCGTCTTCGACTACGTCGATCAGGCTGACCTGACCGCCGTGGCTGGCCAGCCCCGGATTGATCTCGGTTTGCAGGTAGTAGTTGATGCGCTCGTTGACCGGGCTGTCGGCGTTGACCATCGGTACTTTGGCGTTTGGCGCCTTGATGGTCAGTTGGCCGCCCATGCGGTCGGTGGCGTAGTCGACAACGGCATCGTCCAGGAAGGCTTCGCTGAAATGGTCGATGTAGGCGGTGAAGCTTTTCAGCCCCAGCGCGGTGTCTTCGGGTTTTTCTTCGCCCGGCTTGCAGTAGGCAATGCAGGTTTCGGCGTACTGGGTGCCAGGCTGGGTGATGAAGACGCGGATGCCGATGCCCGGGGTGTTCTGCTTGGAGAGCAGATCAGCCAGATAATCGTGGGCGGCGTCGGTAATGGTAATAGCGGTCATGGAAACTCCTCGCAGGCTTGGGCGCAGTTTACGCCAATCGGCGCGCCGGACAAAGTCCCAGTATTTTTGTCGGGAAAGAATTGTGGGAGCGGGCTTGCTCCGGGCGGCGTTCCGACGAAGGCGTCGTGTCAGGCGAATCAACTGCGACTGACACACAGCTTTCGCGAGCAAGCCCGCTCCCACAGGGGGTCTGCGCCTGGTCAGAGGTTCTCGAAGCGATTCATGTCCAGCACGCCCTCTTCCACCGGATCGGTCTCCTGGATGTAGCGGCTCAGGTCATGGAAATAGAACCAGAATTGCGGATGACTGCGCCGTATTCCCCAACGTTCGACGATTTTCTCAAAGCTGTCGCTATCCTTGGCGTTCTCCATCGCATCCACAAACGCCGGCACTTGCCCGGCCGGAACGTTGAACATGAAGTTCGGGTAGCTGCTGAGAACGCCCGGGAAAATCGTCAGGGTATCGAGCCCCGGCTGATAGCGCAGCGATTCGCCGAGCAGGAACGCCACGTTGCTGTGGGCCCGGTTGCGCAGCAGGCTGTAGACCTCACGCTTGCCGCTGCCGGTTTCGATGCGCAGCATGGTCGCTTCCGGCAGTTGATCAATCACTTTCAACCCCGCCGCCGGACGCGAAGTCAGGCGGCTCAACACCTGCTCGGCATTTTGCAGGCCAGGATCAATGTTCGGCCGCGAACAGTAGGCGCCATCACAGCGGTTGATCGGGTCGGGCCTGGCATTGAGGTCGCCATAACGGGTCAGCAATTGCATGGCGAAATCGCGCTTGGGATCCTGCGGATCAAGCTTCAGCGCCGTCGGTTTGTCATCGTCGATGGACTCGTAGTCCAGCCACATCTTGAATTTGCCACTGTTCTGATACCAGTCGTCGAGGTAGCCCTCCCGCGAATCGGCGGGCATCAGACGCAGGAAGTTCTGCTCGGCACCGTTACGGATCAGGTCGAAATACAGGCGCGTCTGGGCCTGATGGGACACGTTGCCGAACACATCGAAATTGACTGCCAGTTGATAGTAGGTGCGTTCCAGCAGCGGATAGTCGAACAGCCACATCGTCTGCGGCACTTCGCCGATCAGGCCTTTGGTCACCGAGGCGCTATCGAAGTGGCGAAAGATGCTCAGCAGTGCGTTGTCGTTTCCGGCCCACAGGGTCGACCAGCTCGGTGCGGGCTCGTCGGCGTAACTGTCGCGGCGCAAGGCCTCGTATTCGTTGCGTTTGTCGCGGTAGTCGTGCCACAGGGTCAGGACGCTGCCGACATCATCATTCTGCCCCGGCATCGCCAGCAAGGGCGTGGCTTGCCCGCGATAGTTCGGGTCAGTGATGTAGAGGTCGTGTTCAGGTGCCTGGAACAGCGCCCAGAAGTTATCGCGAATCACGTCCGTGGCGATCTGCCCACGACACACTGGCCCACGGATAAAGGTGCGCACGAAATACTCGGCGTTATCGAGCATGAACTGATAGCGCGCCTGGGCCGGGATCGCTTCGAAGGTGGCAAAGGGGTTGGCCCGGCTCTGCGGCCCATAGCCCGGCAGTGCATTGACCTCCCAGTTGCCGCTGTAGAACAGGGATTTGACCCGCGCCAGCTTCGCCGCACTCAGCGGATAGGTGATGTGGGTCTTGTGCACGATCACGCCCTGCACCGGCCACAGGCGGTAGTAGAACTCCGTGCCCGGATCATCGTTGGGGCGCCGGGTATTGATCAGGTCAATCGGCTGGCCGGTCGGCGTGCGCGAACGCACCCACTGGAAGAAATGCCCGGGTTCACCCTCCTTGAAGTAAAGATGGGCGAGGAACCAGTGCTCATACAGCCAGCGTCCCACCAGGCTTTGCCGGGCGCCCGGCGAATTGAGCAGGTTTTCCCACTGGATCACTTGCTGCGCTTCTTGCGCACTCGGGGCCAGGGCCTGCTGATCGATAGGTGCACCTGCGGCCAGCCAGCGTTGCAGCGTCTGGTACTGCTGGTCGGTCAGGCCGGTCACCGCCAGCGGCATGCCTTCCTTCGGGTGCGAAGCGGCGTAGCCATCGAACTGCGCGGGACTGGCACACATGTTCTCCCGGTTCAGGCCCAGGACGATGTCTTGCGGCAGCCTGGCGTTGGGTTGCAAAGGGGTGTTGTGGCCCAGTTCCAGCATCCGCGCCATCAAGGCGGCCTGGCTGCCCTGGGCATCGAGCACCGAAAAGAAGCCCTTTTGCTGCCAGGCGGCTTTGCCGGAGGCGTCCAGAAACAACCGCGTCGGCGCCACCGCTTTAGTACGGTCACCGTCGTAAACCGGGACTTTCGTTGCGCCGCGTGCCGCCCCTTCGCCGCTACCCAGGTTGAGCTGACAGGCGGCGTCGTTGCAGGCGTGGCAGGCCACGCACTTTTCAGTGAAGATCGGTTGAATGTCTCGACTGTAGGAAATGGCAGAGGAGTTCGCCGGACTTTGCGCCGCAGCGCCCCAGCTTAAAAGCATCAACACACTGCTGATGACGAAGCGATAAGACATGTCCCTGGTCCTGGATCCTGAAAAAACGCCGCGATTCTACCGGTCTGCCACCCCTGACAACATGAACGATATTCATGCAAATCCGAGTAATGCTCTAAAAGCGCACAGGTTTGCTATCATCCCGGCCCTTCGTCATGGTCTTACCGAGTAGTCCAAATGTCCGATCGCAGCGTTCGCCTTCAAGCTCTCAAGCACGCCCTCAAAGAGCGCATCCTGATTCTCGATGGCGGTATGGGCACGATGATCCAGAGCTACAAGCTCGAAGAGCAGGATTACCGTGGCAAACGCTTCGCTGACTGGCCGAGCGATGTCAAAGGCAACAACGACCTGTTGGTACTGACTCGCCCGGACGTGATTGGCGGCATCGAGAAAGCCTACCTCGACGCTGGCGCCGACATTCTGGAAACCAACACCTTCAACGCCACCCAGATCTCCCTGGCCGACTACGGCATGCAGGGCCTGGCGTATGAATTAAACGTAGAAGGCGCTCGCCTGGCACGCAAGGTCGCCGACGCCAAGACCCTGGAAACCCCGGACAAGCCGCGCTTCGTCGCCGGCGTGCTCGGTCCTACCAGTCGCACCTGCTCGTTGTCCCCGGACGTGAACAACCCCGGCTACCGCAACGTGACCTTCGATGAGCTGGTGGAAAACTACACCGAATCCACCAAAGGCCTGATCGAGGGCGGCGCCGACCTGATCCTGATCGAAACCATCTTCGACACCCTCAACGCCAAGGCCGCGATCTTCGCCGTACAGGGCGTGTTCGAAGAACTGGGCGTCGAACTGCCGATCATGATTTCCGGCACCATCACCGACGCTTCGGGCCGCACCCTGTCGGGCCAGACCACCGAAGCCTTCTGGAACTCCGTGGCCCACGCCAAGCCAATCTCCGTTGGCCTGAACTGCGCCCTCGGCGCCAGCGAGTTGCGCCCGTACCTCGAAGAGCTGTCGAACAAGGCAGGCACCCACGTCTCGGCGCACCCGAACGCCGGCCTGCCGAACGAATTCGGCGAGTACGACGAACTGCCGTCGCAAACCGCCAAGGTCATCGAAGAGTTCGCCCAAAGCGGCTTCCTCAACATTGTCGGCGGCTGCTGCGGCACCACGCCGGGCCACATCGAAGCCATCGCCAAGGCCGTGGCCGGCTATGCGCCGCGCCAGATCCCGGACATTCCCAAGGCTTGCCGCCTTTCGGGTCTGGAACCCTTTACCATCGATCGCAGCTCGCTGTTCGTCAACGTCGGCGAGCGCACCAACATCACCGGTTCCGCCAAGTTCGCCCGGCTGATCCGCGAGGACAATTACACCGAAGCCCTGGAAGTCGCCCTGCAGCAGGTCGAGGCCGGCGCCCAGGTGATCGACATCAACATGGACGAAGGGATGCTCGATTCGAAGAAGGCCATGGTGACCTTCCTCAATCTGATTGCCGGCGAACCGGACATCTCCCGCGTACCGATCATGATCGACTCCTCGAAGTGGGAAGTGATCGAAGCCGGCCTGAAATGCATCCAGGGCAAGGGCATTGTCAACTCGATCAGCATGAAAGAAGGCGTGGAGCAGTTCATTCACCACGCCAAACTGTGCAAGCGCTACGGCGCCGCGGTGGTGGTGATGGCCTTCGACGAGGCCGGCCAGGCCGACACCGAAGCGCGCAAGAAGGAAATCTGCAAACGCTCCTACGACATCCTGGTCAACGAAGTGGACTTCCCGCCGGAAGACATCATCTTCGACCCGAACATCTTCGCCGTGGCCACCGGTATCGAAGAGCACAACAATTACGCCGTCGATTTCATCAACGCCTGCGCCTACATCCGCGACGAGCTGCCGTACGCGCTGACCTCCGGTGGCGTGTCCAACGTGTCGTTCTCGTTCCGTGGCAACAACCCGGTGCGTGAGGCGATCCACTCGGTGTTCCTGCTCTACGCCATTCGCGCCGGGCTGACCATGGGTATCGTCAACGCCGGGCAGCTGGAGATCTACGACCAGATCCCGGTGGAACTGCGCGACGCCGTCGAAGACGTGATCCTCAACCGCACCCCGGAAGGCACCGACGCCCTCCTCGCCATCGCCGACAAGTACAAGGGCGACGGCAGCGTCAAGGAAGCCGAGACCGAAGAGTGGCGCAACTGGGACGTCAACAAGCGCCTGGAACATGCGCTGGTCAAAGGCATTACCACCCACATCGTCGAAGACACCGAAGAATCGCGCCTGTCCTTCGCTCGCCCGATCGAGGTGATCGAAGGCCCGCTGATGGCCGGCATGAACATCGTCGGCGACCTGTTCGGCGCCGGCAAAATGTTCCTGCCCCAGGTGGTGAAATCCGCTCGCGTGATGAAGCAGGCCGTGGCGCACCTGATCCCGTTCATCGAACTGGAAAAAGGCGACAAGCCTGAAGCCAAGGGCAAGATCCTCATGGCGACCGTGAAAGGCGACGTGCACGACATCGGCAAGAACATCGTCGGCGTGGTGCTCGGTTGCAACGGCTATGACATCGTCGACCTCGGCGTGATGGTCCCGGCGGAGAAAATCCTCCAGGTGGCCAGGGAGCAGAAGTGCGACATCATCGGCCTGTCCGGCCTGATCACTCCGTCGCTGGATGAGATGGTCCATGTTGCCCGCGAAATGCAGCGCCAGGACTTCCACCTGCCGTTGATGATCGGGGGCGCCACCACCTCCAAGGCGCACACGGCGGTGAAAATCGAGCCCAAGTACAGCAACGATGCGGTGATCTACGTCACCGACGCCTCCCGCGCGGTCGGTGTGGCGACCCAGTTGCTGTCCAAGGAACTCAAGGCCGGTTTCGTCGAGAAAACCCGCCAGGACTACATCGAGGTTCGCGAGCGCACCGCCAACCGCAGCGCCCGCACCGAACGCCTGAGCTATGGCGCGGCCATCGCCAAGAAACCACAGTTCGACTGGGCGAGCTACACGCCGGTCAAACCGACCTTCACCGGCACCCGGGTACTGGACAACATCGACCTCAACGTTCTGGCCGAGTACATCGACTGGACGCCGTTCTTCATATCCTGGGACCTGGCCGGCAAATTCCCGCGCATTCTCCAGGACGAAGTGGTCGGTGAAGCCGCCACCTCTCTGTACAACGACGCAAGGGAAATGCTGCGCAAATTGATCGACGAAAAGCTGATCAGCGCCCGCGCGGTGTTCGGTTTCTGGCCGGCCAACCAGGTGCATGACGACGACATCGAACTTTATGGCGATGACGGCAAGCCAATGGCCAAGCTGCACCACTTGCGCCAGCAAATCATCAAGACCGACGGCAAGCCAAACTTCTCCCTGGCCGACTTCGTCGCGCCCAAGGACAGTGAAGTGACCGACTACGTGGGTGGTTTCATCACCACCGCCGGCATCGGCGCCGAAGAAGTGGCCAAGGCCTACCAGGACGCTGGCGACGACTACAACTCGATCATGGTCAAGGCCCTGGCCGACCGCCTGGCCGAGGCGTGCGCCGAGTGGCTGCACCAGCAGGTGCGTAAAGACTATTGGGGCTACGCCAAGGATGAAGTGCTGGATAACGAAGCACTGATCAAGGAGCAATACACCGGCATCCGTCCGGCACCGGGTTATCCGGCCTGCCCGGATCACACCGAAAAAGCCCAGTTGTTCGCCCTGCTCGATCCGCAAGCTCAGGAAATGCGCGCCGGCCGCAGCGGCGTGTTCCTCACCGAACACTACGCCATGTTCCCGGCAGCAGCGGTCAGCGGCTGGTACTTCGCTCACCCGCAGGCGCAGTACTTCGCCGTGGGCAAGGTCGACAAGGACCAGGTGCAGAGCTACACCTCGCGCAAAGGCCAGGAGTTGAGCGTGACCGAACGCTGGCTGGCGCCGAACCTGGGTTACGACAACTAAGCGGCTCTATTGGCCACGATATTGTGGCCAACACATACCTCTGTGGGAGCGAGCTTGCTCGCGATGGCGGACTGACAGTCGCATGGATATCGACTGTTACGGCCCCATCGCGAGCAAGCTCGCTCCCACATTTGTTTTGTGCAGGCTGTGTATTGTCTATGCTTGCCTCACACACATTCGTGGCGAGGGTTTTATGGACGATCCGGCCGACAACAAGCCGCCGAGCTTCTGGCAAATGCTGCACAGCGTCATGGCGGCGGCGTTCGGGGTGCAGAGCGGGAAGAACCGGGCCCGCGATTTCACGCACGGCAAGCCCAGTCATTTCGTGATTCTGGGGGTCCTGTTCACGGTGGTGTTTGCCTTGACGCTGTTCGGCATCGTCAAGCTGGTGCTACTCCTGGCCGGGGTTTGACGCGGCTCAGTGCATCAGGGTTTGCAGGGTGAACGGGTAACGCCAGGACGCGGGACGGCCCTTGGCCGAGAGTTTGTGAAAATCCACACCGAAGTCCTGGGTGGCCCCCATCGCCAGCAGTCGCCTGGCCTGTGCCCGGTCGATCAGTTGCAGCAACGGAATCTGCCGGTCACGGCCGCCGTACTGGCTGATGTCCACGCCTTCATCGTAGTCATGCAATTGCACCAGCGCCCAGCCACCCAGACTGAAGTGCCCGCCCAACAATACACTCAGGCGACGGTCCAGCAGTGCCTGCAACGCCTCGGGTGAATTGTTGATCGCGCCGAACAGCACGCCTTTGCCTGGCTCCCCGCCGGCCTCGACATACGCCTGCATCACACCGAACGCCATCTCGTCGTTCGCGGCCCAGACCAGCGACGTCTGCGGGTAGCGCTTGAACAACAACCTGGCCTGCTCGTAGGCGCGTTGCCGGGTCCAGCCGCCGTACACCAGTTGGCGCAAACGCACTTCGGGGTGCTCGGCCAAGGCACGCCGCAGGCCTTTCTCGCGATATTGCGCGGACGGGGTGACCTTCAAACCGGAAAAGGCCAGCAGTTCAATCGTCTGGCCGGGGGCCACCGGGCCGTGCTGCCGGATCAGTTCCTTGAGCATCAGGTAGCCGCCCTCCTCGTCATTGGGCACCAGGCTACCGAGCAAATCGGGATATTTGTCAGGCCGCGCGCCAATCAGTTTCATCTGATCCGCCGTCAGGGCATTGTTGACCATGAACAGCTTCACCCCGCTGCCTTTGGCCAGCCGCAGGACCTCGGGGGCGATGTATTGCTCGTTGACGAAGACCAGGTAATCGGGACGATGGTCGCCCTGAAGGGCTTCACGAGCCTGGCGGATGGTGTTTTCGGAGACGCGGTCGGAATACTGGATACGCAGGTCCATCCCCAGGTCCGTCGCCGCAGCCTGCATGAACTGCGAGTAACTCGCCCAGAACGCTTCCGTTGGGGTTCCCGGATTCAGGAACAGCACTGACGCCGCTTGGGCACAAGGTCCCACGACCATGCCCAGCGTCAGCAATACGCCATACAGAAACTTCAACATTGGTCGTCCGAGCCCCCGGAAATTCGCCGCGCATTATAGCCAGCGAAGGTCCGTAAAACGGCGATTTTTCCGGTTTTTGTCAGACAATCGTCGGAACCGGGCCCGGACGGGGTCGTTTATTGGTGGCTGACCCAGAAAACCGCCGTCCCCACGACCAGCATGATCAGGAACAAGATTGCCCAGGCATCTACAGTGCTATCGCTTTTCCGTGCTTTGGTTGGGTTGCTCATTGCATCGCCTCTTGTCGGTTTTATCGGTGATTGCATAAAGACTCGAGCAGAGTAAAGACGACGATTGCCCGCATCACAAACAGGGTCTTTGCCACAACGATTCTCATTAGGCGATTTGGTTCTTTACATATGCTCAAACATCACTTTTACGCATAACTGCAAACTGGTATCTTGCCCCGGCTCCGTAGGGAGTGCGCGGCCGTGCGCGCAGAATTGCCGAGGTTTTATCGGACGCCAGCCAGCCAAAAAACGCCGCTGTTTCCGACCGGCCCAAGCCTGAGAACAGGACTTATATGTACGTATACGACGAATACGATCAGCGGATCATCGAGGACCGCGTCAAGCAGTTCCGTGATCAGACCCGACGCTATCTGGCAGGCGAGCTGAGCGAAGAAGAATTCCGCCCTCTGCGCCTGCAAAATGGCCTTTATATCCAGCGTTTCGCGCCCATGTTGCGAGTCGCGGTGCCTTACGGCCAACTGACTTCGCGGCAAATGCGAATGATGGCCAAGATCGCCCGGGACTACGACAAGGGCTACGCCCACATCAGTACCCGGCAGAACGTGCAGTTCAACTGGCCGGCCGTGGAAGACATTCCGGACATTCTCGCTGAACTGGCCACCGTGCAGATGCACGCGATCCAGACCAGCGGCAACTGCCTGCGCAACGTCACCACCGACCAGTTTGCCGGTGTCGCCGCCGACGAACTGATCGATCCGCGCCCATGGTGCGAGATCGTGCGCCAGTGGACGACTTTCCACCCGGAATTCGCCTACCTTCCGCGCAAGTTCAAGATCGCCGTCAACGGTTCGACTTCCGACCGCGCCGCCATCGAAGTCCATGACATCGGCCTTGAGCCGGTGCACAACGCCGCTGGCGAATTGGGCTTCCGTGTGCTGGTCGGTGGTGGCCTGGGCCGTACGCCGGTGGTGGGTGCATTCATCAATGAGTTCCTGCCGTGGCAAGACCTGTTGAGCTACCTCGACGCCATCCTGCGGGTCTACAACCGCTATGGCCGTCGCGACAACAAGTACAAGGCGCGGATCAAGATCCTGGTGAAAGCGCTGACGCCTGAAGTCTTCGCACAGAAAGTCGACGCGGAAATGGAGCACCTGCGCGGTGGCCAGACCACGCTGACCGAAGCCGAAGTGCAGCGCGTCGCCAAACATTTCGTCGACCCGGACTACAAGGCGCTGGACAACCAGTCCGCCGCCCTGGCCGAGCTCGACCTGCAGCACCCGGGCTTCTCCCGCTGGCGCGCACGCAACACCCTGGCCCACAAGAAACCGGGCTACGTGGCCGTGACCTTGTCCCTCAAGCCTACCGGCGTTGCACCGGGCGACATCACCGACAAACAGCTCGACGCCGTGGCCGACCTGGCCGAGCGTTACAGCTTCGGTCAACTGCGTACCTCCCACGAGCAGAACATCATTCTGGCCGACGTCGAGCAGGACAAGCTGTTCGTCCTGTGGGGCGAGCTGCGCGAGCAAGGCTTCGCCACGCCGAACATCGGCTTGCTGACCGACATCATCTGCTGCCCGGGTGGCGACTTCTGCTCCCTGGCCAATGCCAAGTCGATCCCGATCGCCGAATCGATCCAGCGCCGTTTCGACGACCTGGACTATCTGTTCGACATCGGCGAGCTGGACCTGAACATCTCCGGTTGTATGAACGCTTGCGGCCACCACCACGTGGGCCACATCGGCATCCTCGGGGTGGACAAGAAAGGCGAAGAGTTCTATCAGGTTTCCCTCGGCGGCAGCGCCAGCCGTGACGCCAGCCTGGGCAAGATCCTCGGCCCGTCCTTTGCCCAGGAAGCCATGCCTGACGTGATCGAAAAGCTGATCGACGTGTACATCGAACAACGTACCGAAGACGAACGCTTCATCGACACCTATCAGCGTATTGGTATCGACCTCTTCAAGGAGCGTGTCTATGCAGCGAATCATTAAGAACAACGAGGTCGTCGACGAGACCTGGCACCTGCTGCCCAAGGACTTCAGCATCGACGAGATCACCAACTGCGACGACTACATCGTGCCGTTGCAGTTGTGGCGCGAACACAGCCGTATGCTCATGGCCCGCGACGGCGGCCTGGGCATCTGGCTTGACGCCGATGAAGAAGCCGAGGAAATCGGTGAAGACGTCGCGCAGTTCCAGGTCATTGCCCTGAACTTCCCGGCATTCACCGATGGCCGCAACTACTCCAACGCCCGCCTGCTGCGTGACCGTTACGGTTTCAAGGGCGAATTGCGGGCCATTGGTGACGTGCTGCGTGACCAGCTGTTCTACATGCATCGCTGTGGTTTCGACGCGTTTGCCATTCGCCCCGACAAGGATCCGCACGAAGCCCTTGAAGGTCTCAAGGACTTCTCGGTGAGCTATCAGGCCGCGACCGACGAACCGCTGCCGCTGTTCCGTCGCCGCTGACCGTCACCCCTTGGACCCCGGCCCCGGGGTTCAAGGGGGTTTACCCTTCGCGCTAGAACACCGGATGTTCCACCAGCGGAATCGGCCGCCCCATGGCGACCCAGTCACGGTATAGCCGGACTCGTTCTTCCAGCACCACGAACATCCTGAACGGGTTTTCTGCATCGCCAACCCGCGTTTCGATACTCTGACGCAACCAGCCCCACAACTCCTCTGACGTATCCGCTTCGTGCAGCAAGTGCCACACACGCGCCTGCAGCGACAGATAGCCGACCTGGAAATCCGCCGTCAGGCGCAATCCATCCATGACCCGAAGCAACGCACTGCCCGATGGCTTGACGGCCAGTCGTTGCCAGATCTGTTGCCGCGCTTCGCGCACACTTTCGTCGCCCTCCTCCAGCCAGGGTGTCGCACTGCCGTAATCGGCACCCGGTTCACTCAGCCACAAGTTGATGCCGGTACGCTCGCGATGATCGACCAGGCGCAGCAAGGTATCTTCATCCGTCAGCGGATTACCCCACAGTTTCACCCGGTCCCGGGAGACCGCCTGATTCAGTATCGATTGGGGAACCCGGCTGATGCGGTTGCCTCGCAAGTCGAGCGAGGTGAAGTACGGCTGATCGGTGATGCCTATCGGACAACGGCTGATCCCGGTGTTTCTCAGGTTCAATACACGCAACTCATTGAGGCCCAGGACAACGGGCGGGACGGTCAAGGGGTTGTCACTCAGGTCCAGCGTTTGCAAGCTCACCAGATCACCCAATTGTGCAGCCGTGTTCTCCTGAAACTGCAGCAAAGTGGTACTCAGGTTGAGCGTAGTGAGACGGGTCATTTGCCGAATCGGTGGAGGCAACACACCTTCCAGTACGCCGTCTGCGTTGAGTAGACGCAGGTCGACACGCTCCAGGTTCAGGGAACGCAGGTTCGGAAAACTTTCGAGAAAGGCGCTCAGGCTCTCGCGCTCGACCAGGTGCAGGCCCAGCATCGATAACTCGACGACCTCATTGAAGCGTACGTTCATCGTCGGCAACCGATGGTAGTCCTCGAAAGCCAGGTCCAGCCTGTACCCGGAGAACGCCTCACCCGACATCACTCTATTGATCCGGGGCGCGCATTTTTGCCAGATGCTCATCAGTTCATCGCCCAGTTCGGTCCGAGTTTCACGCTCGTAATCGATCACGGTTTGCAGCAGTTGGACATTGTGCGCCGCCACCTGCCCCAGGGTCATGCCCTCTGCTTCATCATCGCCAACGGACAGAAAATCGATGTCCATGTCATCGGCATCCAGCACGGACTGGTCGATCCACTGACGCAGATCGGCATGCAACTGCTGCATCTGCGCAATCAGGCGATCCACCAGTGCCTGAGCCCCGGCACCCGCTTCAATCAGCAACTCATCCGCCTGGGCATCAGTGAAATCCGGATACAGATCCTTGATCTGCAGACGCATGACTCCATGGGACAGCTCTGCGGCCTGTGGCGTGTTCGGGAAGCCGCCACCGCGCAATCCCAAGGCTTCGAAAGGCAACCGCGAATCCATTCGATTCAAGCCCAGTATCAACTCGGAACGGGCCAAGGCATGACCGCCAATGCGCAACCGCAACTCGCTGGCAGCATCCGGCGAGTGAAGCGACATCGCCGTACGTTCCTCCACGGACAAGAGGTCGAGCAGCGCGGTAAACAGGTCCGAACCCTCGCCGTCGCTAGCCGCCACCGCGGTGTATCGATAGCGGTTACCGACCTTGATCAAACGCCGGCAATCCATGGAATCGAGCGGACCGCAGCGGTCCAGGACACGGCCACTGATTGCCCCGTCGAGTACCTCGATGCGCAGGCCTTGCGGCCAGTCGGGCAGGCGATGCAGGGAGTGCAGTGCCAGGACATCGGTGTCGGGATGCAGGACCGAACGCAAGTACAAGCCTTCATAGGCCCGGTTGAGTCGTACATGCTGTTGGTAGTCCCGCGATTTGTTGTCCAGTCGCTTGAGCAATTGCAGCGCCTCGTCAGCGTCGAAGGGCTGATGGATGTCGACTCCCGAACGGTCGAGGATTTGCTCCACGGCGCCTTTCGGCAATCCTGGGTATTCGCGCTGAAACAGGCGAACCCATTCCTGCTCCGAGTGCTGGAGCGCCTGATAGCGGGTGTTGAACAATCCGGCCCGTGCTTGCGCATCGGTGACGCCTTCGAGTTCCTGATCGAGCTTGAAGCGCGTGATGGTATCGGCCAGCAGCGGCGTTGGCGGGCGACCTGCCTGCATCAGGCGCAGCATATCGTCGTCGACCGTGCTGACCCGGGCGATCTGCCCCAGTACCTCATCACTGAAGGCAGCATGGGGTGCGCACACCTCACGCAACAGCGCTACTCGGGTCGACACCGGCACCGGAGTCGATCCGGCTACGGGCTTGGCCGGCGTTCCGGGATGCGGCTCGCTCGCGGGTTCTCCAGACTCGTTCACGGTTCCGGCGATTTTTTCTTCGCCCTTGAGTGCCACCACGGCCCCGACCAGCGGGAGCGCATTGAGCAAGCCGAACACGGTGCGCGTCACGCCCTCGGAGCGCTGCTCCGGTGTCTTGCCGTTGATGGCCTGATCGAGGCCATAACCGGCGTCGATCAGGCCGGCCAGCACCAGGACGCCCTCGCCTCCCGGAATGAACAATGCCAATGGCCCCAACCGGTTGATCCAGCGCACCAGCGGTTCCACCACCGCGCTCAGGTTGTCGCGATTGACCTGGGCATCGTCACGGATGGTTTTGACGCTGGCCATCGAGGCCTGCTTCATGGTCAGCACCAGTTGCGCGAACGGATCGGTGTCGGAGTGAGCTCGCTCAAGATCGATGTAATCCTGCGGGTCCCAGAAACCGTCGTCGTTGAAGAGCCCGGCGCTCCTTTTCAGCCAGTGTTCGTTCGGGTAAACCGCCATGCCCTCCAGCGCGGTCGACACGCCCGCATGGAAGGTGCCGTCTTCCCGATCGTTCTCGGCAAAATGCGCGAGCAGCGCCTGGCGTGTGGCCGGTACCTGGCCCTGGGCCACGATCCATTGGCGCAGGTGTCGCCAGTCGGTGAATTCATGCAAGGGTGAGGAGTTGCCCGGGATATTCAGCAGGACCTTGCCGCTGTGACGGTGGCAATAACACCAGATATCGTCCGACGTGTAGCGATAGATCGTCAGCCGACCGGCCTCGATCGGCGCGCCGACACGCGTCGGCGCCTGTAGCTGATCGAGGGTCAACGCACTCCACGCCTGCCCCGCTGGCAAGCCGGCGGCCTGCATGGCCAGGGCCAGGCCTTCCTGACTCAAACTGCCCTCCTGCTGTTGCAGGCAGGCGCTCATGATGAAGGCGGCCTTGGCCGAGGTTCTCAAGTCGTAAGGCTGCGCCTGGACGATTCGCTTATCGGAGGGCCAGGTGCGATCAAGGTAAGCCTGATAGCGGGTTTGCAAATCCAGCTCCCACACCCACTGTTTGAACGCCGCCGGCCTGAGGGCAATTTGCGTTGCCGGTCCATACTCCTGGGGCGTGGTCTGGCGATAAATGCCTTCATAGGTATGGTGGTTGCCATTGCCGTGGTCGGCGAACTCATCGACCTGCTCCACGATGCGAATGGACGGGCCGACATCGGGGGGTGTGTACAAGCCAAACACGCTTTCGGCGAAGCGCCCGTCGCCGACGGTCTGGTAGTTCTGCAGCAACGCCTGGACCAGGGTTTGGGTACTCGCCACCTGACCTTGCTCGATGCCGTCCTGCGGCGGATGCCCGCGGTAGCGGTAATCCAGGGTGACCAACAGCGCGGTTGGCGGGTCGATGTCTTGCCCCCATTTCTCCCTGATCAACTGCGCACCGAACTGCTCGGGTGATTGCGGTAAGGCCGCGCTCACCACAGATTGCAGTGTTTCGCGCAGCGGCGCAGGCTGGGGATTTAGCGGTGTCTGATGGTCATTCATGTGCATTCCATGGCAACTGTTTTTTGGAACACCAACATACCCAGCCGCCGCGTTGCCGAAAGCAGGAACGATCGCCTGACGCCTTCAGAGATTTCGCCGTGCCGTGGAAGACATCGGGCAAGCGTTCGCAGGCAAAAAAAGATTCCCGGGTACCTGTAGGAGCCAGCCTGCTGGCGATGGACTCCAGTGCGCCGCGCTAATCCAGTTCACACGCGTAATCGTTAACGACCATCGCTGCGATGCGGCGGCCCGACAAGCCAGCTCCCACAAGGGATCGCGCCCGCGCGGCCTCCAAACAACTGAAAACACCCCACAAAAAAAACCGGGGCAAATGCCCCGGCTGGATGTTTGGCAAAATTTCCTGGCCCGCTACCAGAAACGTTGCTGGGTCAAACGGCTCCACCAACTCAACAGCACGCGATCAACCGAGCCGCTGGCGGCCATGCCGATGCGCTCCGGCAGGCTTTTGCGTTCGGCGTAATGCAAGTGGTAGAGCTCGGACTTGCTGGCGCGCTCGGCGAGGTATTCATCGCTGGTCTTGAGTTCGTCGACCAGGTGCTTGTCCAGCGCCGCGACGCCGAGCCAGATTTCGCCGGTGGCCACTTCATCAATCGCCAGTTGCGGACGGTAGCGCGACACGAAGTTCTTGAACAGTTGATGGGTGATGTCCAGGTCTTGCTGGAACTTCTCCCGGCCCTTCTCGGTGTTTTCGCCAAACACGGTCAGGGTGCGTTTGTATTCACCGGCGGTCAGCACTTCGAAGTCGATGTCGTGCTTTTTCAGCAGGCGATTGACGTTGGGCAACTGCGCCACCACGCCAATCGAGCCGAGGATCGCGAACGGTGCGCTGATGATTTTCTGGCCGATGCACGCCATCATGTAGCCACCGCTGGCCGCGACCTTGTCGATGCACACGGTCAGGGGCACGCCGGCTTCGCGGATACGCGCCAGTTGCGAGGAGGCCAGGCCGTAGCTGTGAACCATGCCGCCGCCGCTTTCCAGGCGCAGGACCACTTCGTCCTTGGGCGTGGCAAGGGTCAGCAAGGCCGTGATTTCGTGGCGCAGGCTTTCGGTGGCCGAAGCCTTGATATCGCCGTTGAAATCGAGCACGAACACCCGGGGTTTGACCTCGGTTTTTTTCTTCTGCTTCTTGTCGGTCTTGGCCTGGGTCTTGCGCAGGGCCTTGAGCTGGTCCTTGTCGAGCAAGGTTTGCTCCAGGCGTTCGCGCAGCCCTTTGTAGAAATCATTGAGCTTGCTGACCTGCAACTGGCCGGACGACTTGCGCCGCCCCTTGCTGCGCAGGGCCGCAAAACTGGCCAGGACCACCAGAATGGCGATCACCAGGGTCACGGTCTTGGCCAGAAAAATGGCGTACTCGGAAAAAAACTCCACGGGGACTCCTCAAACGATGCGCGGCTTGAACGCGCGCGGGATACCTCCAGCATACCCATGCGTCGACCTTGCGACCAGCCGTGAAACCTCTGGCAACGGGCCTGTAACAAGCATTTCAAACAAGCGTATGTTTTTTCATTGACAGCTCACCGCCATCCTCATAACCTCGCCAAACCTTCAACGTACCGGGATGACGCGGACGTGGGCAGTATCTATTTGATTCGACATGGCCAGGCCTCCTTCGGTGCAGACGACTACGACGTCCTGTCGCCGACCGGCATTCGTCAGGCTGAAATCCTTGGCCGGCACCTGGCCGAACTCGGGATCAGCTTCGACCGCTGCCTGGCAGGGGATCTGCGCCGCCAGCAGCACACGGCCAACAGCGCGCTGGAACAATTCGCCGCGGTGGGCCTGCCGGTGCCGCTGCTGGAAACCGACTCCGCCTTCAACGAATTCGACGCCGATGCGGTGATCCGCGCGCTGTTGCCGGCCATGTTGCCGGACGAACCCGAAGCGCTGAACATCTTGCGCAACGCCGCGCAAAACCGTGGCGAGTTCCAGCGTATCTTCGCCCTGATTATCGAACGCTGGCTCGCCGGTACCTACGACACACCGGGCCTGGAAAGCTGGCTGGGGTTTGTCGAGCGGGTGCGGGCCGGCTTGCATCGCATTCTCGACCAGGCCGACAACACCCAGAAAATCGCCGTGTTCACGTCCGGCGGCACCATCACCGCCCTGCTCCACCTGATTACCCAAATGCCTGCCCGGCAGGCCTTTGAATTGAACTGGCAAATCGTCAACACCTCGCTCAACCAGCTGAAGTTTCGTGGTCGCGAGGTGTCGCTGGCTTCCTTCAACAGTCATGCGCACCTGCAACTGTTGAAGGCCCCGGAACTCATCACGTTTCGCTGAGTCCGGACTATTGTGACCCTGGCAGTAATCACCCTGCTCTTATTACCCAAGAAAGGATCGAACCATGACCTCCGTAGCAGACGCCGTACAAGCAATGAAAGCCAAGTTCAACCCAGCCGCTGCTGCCGGTCTGGACCTGGTCTTCGGTTTCCGCATCGACGACACCAAGAACTTCTCGCTGATCGTCAAAGACCAGACTTGCGAGCTGCAGGAAGGCGAAAACCCGGACGCCCAGGTGACTCTGGTGATGGACGGCGAAACCCTGGAAGGCATCGTCGACGGTTCGACTGACGGCATGCAAGCGTTCATGGGCGGCAAACTGCGCGCTGAAGGCGACATGATGCTGGCCATGAAACTGTCCGAGCTGTTCCCGTCGTAAGCACCTGGCTCCCGGCCTTCGGGAGCGTGCCTGCTGCAAACGAATCCCGCCCCTAGGGGCGGGATTCGTCGTTTTTGCCTGCCCTGTGGCGAGGGGTATGAGTGGTGCCTGTGAGGTTTGTGCTCTTACAATGCCTCAACCTCCCACACCGGCCACCCCATGGACATCGACCTCGCCCGCACTTTCCTCGAAATCGTCCGCCATGGCAGCCTGGCTGCCGCCGCGCAAAAGCTCCATGTCACCCAGACCGCGATCACCGCGCGGGTGCAGAAACTCGAGAGCCAACTGGGCAGTACCCTGTTCGTGCGCAACCGTGCCGGTGCTCGCCTGACGCCCAACGGTGAAGCATTCGTGGTGTACGCCAACCAACTGGTGCAAACCTGGGACGCCGCGCGGCGTGATCTGCCCTTGCCCGAGGGTTATCGCGATGTGCTGCACATCGGTGGCGAGGTGAGCCTGTGTAACCCGCTGATGCTCGGCTGGGCCGGCGAAATCCGCAAGCACATCCCCAGCCACGCCCTGCGCATGGAAATCCATGACGGAGAAAACCTCCTGCGCCAACTGGAGTTGGGCGTTCTGGATGCTGCGCTGGTGTATCAGCCCGAGTATTGGCCGCGTTTGCAGGTCGAGCAGGTACTCGAAGAAAAACTGATTCTCGTGCGCCTGGCCGACAGGCCCGATCCTTATGTGTACATCGATTGGGGCGCCGAATTCCGGCGCCAGCACGATGCCGCCCTGCCGGAAAAAGCCAAGGCTGCGCTGAGTTTCAATCTCGGTCCGTTGGGCCTGCAATACCTTCTCGAAAACGGCGGCAGTGGTTACTTCCGCACCCGTGTCGTGCAGAGTTATCTCGATAGCGGTGCCCTGGAACGGGTGCCCAAGGCTCCGGAGTTCAGCTACCCGACCTATCTGGTCTACTCCCGCGACCGTGACTCGCCGACGCTGCAACGCGCCTTCGACCTGCTGCGCGAGGTGATCGATTCCGACGAAGACTGGTCGCAACGCTGGGACCCGCTGACTTGAGACCGGTTTGCACCGGATCATGGCCGTTGTGTCCTCAAGGTTCGCCCCGCCAGAACAGCGCAATCGACTAATCTGCAGGAGATAACAATAACGACAGGTGATTGCAGTGAGGCAGACCACCGAAGGATTCCGCAGCCGCTACCGCGCCGCCATTCATCCGCTCTACAACCCTTGGCTGCACGGCGCTTTTGTCCTGTTGTTCGGGGCGCTGGCGATCAGCGCTTTCTGGAGCAACGTGCATCAGGTACAGCCGGCTCAATGGCTTGCGGTGCCCGTCACGCTGCTAGTGTTCAACCTCGGCGTGTACATGGTGCATCGCCACCTGGGGCATCATAAAAAACGCTTCGCCCGGCTGTTTTATGCCCGTCACGCGGGCGACCACCACAGTTTTTTCACCCCAGGCCACATGACCTACGACAGCGCCCGCGACTGGCGGGTGATCCTGTTTCCGGCCTGGCTGATCGTACTGCACACACTCGCCGTGGCCCTGCCCCTCTGGTGGCTGCTCAAGCACATCGATACCAACGTCGCCGGACTGGTCGGCGGCGTTCTTGTCCTCGGCTACCTGGCTTATGAAGTGTTCCATGCCTGCGAGCATCTGCCGTCGCGCAACCCGGTCACACGGCTGCCGTGGATCCGCCAGATGCGCCGGCTGCACGAACTGCACCACCGCCGCGAACTGATGCAGGAGCGCAATTTCAACATCGTTTTCCCGCTGATGGACTACCTGTTCGGCACCCTCTATTGGGAGCCGGAGCCCGTGCCGCTCAACCCGACGAGAACGCCCATGACCCGCATGCAGCATCAGATTGTCATTGCCGGACACCCGATTGATGTATTGGCCTACGCCAGCACCGTGACCCTTTGGCCGCAATGGCACCCGTCGTCGCTGCACATCGATGGGCCCAAAGGTCCATTGCAAGCCGGCGCACGTTTCGAGGAGGACATCCGCGCCGGCGGTCGTGAAGGACACTTGCGCTGGGAAGTGGCGCAGTACCTGCCCGGCCAGCGCTGGAGCGCGCGTGCCCAGGGTGACCATGGCCTGTCGCTGGTGGTCACCTACGAATGCGAAGCCCTGGGCAAGGACACACGTTTCGTCCGCACCCTGGAGTACCAATTCAGCGGCCTGGCGATGCGGATTGCCAACCGGTTGTTGCTCAAGCGACGCATCGACCGGGAATCGGCGGCGTCGATGCAAGCGTTGCGCGAGATGGCGCAGAAATACCTGGTGGCAACCGGAGTCAACGCGTGAGCAGAATCCTCAAATGCCTGCTGCTGGTCTTTGTCGTCATCGGCGCCTTCCTGCTGCTGATGCCGACCAAGGTGCGACCGGTGGCCTGGACGCCACAACCCGCGCCGTCCCTCTCCAGCGGAGTCTACGCCGACAATCAGCGCCTCAAAGGCATGGAGCGCGTCGGTGCCGCCGACATCGACGGGCCGGAAGCCCTGTTGCTGGAAAACGACACGCTCATCACCGGCCTGCACGACGGGCGCCTGATCCGCACCAGCCTGGATGGCAAGACCACCAAAGTCCTGGCCGACACCGGTGGCCGGCCACTGGGCCTGGCCCGGCATCCCAATGGCCTGCTGGTGATCGCCGATGCCGTCAAGGGTTTGTTGTCCCTCGACGCCCAGGGTCGCCTGGTGGCCTTGACCACAGAGGCCGGCGGCGTTCCCTTCGGTTTTACCGATGATGTGGTCATAGACAAACCCGGTCACTACGCTTATTTCAGCGATGCTTCGAGCCGCTTCGGTTATGGCCACGACGGTGAGGCCGTGCTCGAACACGGTGGTGACGGTCGATTGCTGCGCTACGACTTCCAGACCGGCAAAACGGCGGTTGTGCTGGACAAGCTGGAGTTTGCCAACGGCGTGGCCCTGGGACCGGACGATGCCTACGTGCTGGTCAATGAAACCGGCGCCTACCGCATCAGCCGCTATTGGCTCAGCGGCCCCAAGGCCGGCACCCAAGACCTGTTCATCGACAACCTGCCGGGCCTGCCGGACAACCTGTCGTTCAATGGTCACGACCGGTTCTGGGTGGCATTGTATGCCCCTCGAAATGCCCTGCTCGACGGCACGGCGGCGCATCCGTTCGTGCGCAAGATGATCGTGCGAGCCATGACCGTCCTGCCCAAACCGGTGGAAAAGCGCGGGTTCGCCCTGGGCCTGGACCTTGAAGGCAAGGTGATCGCCAACCTGCAGGACGCCAGCACCGACAACTACTCACCGATCACCACGGTGCGCGAGTATGGGGACTGGTTGTATTTCGGTTCACTGAAGGCACAGAACATGGCGCGGTTGCCTTTGAGCAAGGCGTTGCAATAAACAGTGCACCGGTCTGAATTCACCGTAGAACCCCTGTGGGAGCGGGCTTGCTCGCGAAGGCGTCAGCACATTCAACATCGACATTGACTGGCAGGCCCCATTCGCGAGCAAGCCCGCTCCCACAGGGGACAGCGTTCAGTTCACCGGGATATTCGGGCCGGGTCGTGAGGCACCTCGTTGAGAGCCGTAATATCGGTCTCTGAGCATTCGAGGTGCCGGTTCTGGTGGTCCTTCCAACTTTCCAGTCACCGATCGTCGGTGTCAGGCACGCTGGATCAGGACCGTAACTGGAGTTGTTTGACGATCTTGTCCTTGACCTCCAAGCGCTTCGCCTTGAGCTTCGTCACCGCATCATCGCTGGATTTGGCTTCCTCCGCTTTCACCACTTCGGCATCAGCCAGGGAATACTTGTTGATCAGTGAATCCAGTAACGGATCCTTGGTGCGTTTCTGCTGGATTTCTTCCTTTGTGCAACTCAGATCCTGAAAAAGGTCATGGGGCACCGGCATGGAACACCTCCGTTTGTTAATCGGTAGCAAACGCCGACTGATTGCGTTCACCAACTATCAGAATGGCCTCGGTTGGCCCGTTCTGTCGACCATCTGTCAGACCAGCGGTGCCCGTTCGTCGTCCTGTCGCAAATGCGATAAAACCTTTGTCTGCACCGCCGCCTCCACCGGTTAACGATCACTCGATCACCTTTGAAAACCTGTGTGGAGAATCACCGATGGACAGACTCAACGTGCGTTACCTGGCCCTCATAGCTGACTGACGCTGCGCCGCGCCATCGCTGGCCTTGTCACCCGTTAAGAACGGTCCGCACCATTTGCGTCAACGCTTCAGGACTGTAGGGTTTGCTGAGCAAATGGGTATCCGGGCTAAGCTGGTGATTGCGCGAGATGATGTCGCGGGTATGCCCCGAAGTGAACAGCACCGCCACCGGCGGCTCCTGCACCTTCGCCCAGGCCGCCAGGTCCGAACTCTTGATCAGGCCGGGCATGACCACGTCGGTGAATATCAGGTCCACCGTCACCCCTTCCAGCAACATTTGCATGGCAGCGTCTGCGTTGGTGGCCGTGAGGACTTGATAGCCCTCCTCGCACAACAACTCCACCGCCGACACTCTCACGGCCTCATTGTCCTCGACCACCAGGATGCGTTCGTGCCCGCCCCGTTGCGGCATATCGGGGCCCGGCGTTTCACTGGGTACCGCGCGCAAGGTGCGCGGAAAGTACAACTGCACCCGGGTCCCCCGCCCCACGTCACTGGCGATTTCGATATGACCGCCACTCTGTTTGACGAAGCCAAACACCATGCTCAAACCCAAACCGGTGCCCTGTCCATCGGCCTTGGTGGTGAAGAATGGCTCGAACACCTGGGCCAGCACCTGCGGCGGCATGCCGACACCGGTATCCGTCACGGACACCCGCACATAGTCCCCCGGGGATATGCCCCTACCGGCGCAAAACTTGCGATCGAGGACGATGTTTTCCGCGCACAGGTCAATCCTGCCCTCGCCTTGAAGGGCGTCACGGGCATTGATCGCCAGATTGAGAATGGCGTTTTCCAGTTGGTTGCGATCAACAAACACATTCCAGGAATCTTCGGGTGCCGTCATGTGAACCTGAAGGGTTTCACCCAGGGCACGCAGCAACAACTCCGCCAGGCCATCGAAAATCTGCCGCAATGTGAAGACCGCGGGCGACAAGGGTTGGCGGCGGGCGAACGCGAGCAATTGCGAGGACAGCTTGGCACCGCGCTCGACAGCGGCAATCGACGCCGAGACCCGGCGCTGCACATTGGCGTTACCTCGCTCATGGCGCGCCAGCAAGTGCAGGTTGCCGGCGATCACTTGCAACAGGTTGTTGAAGTCATGGGCCACACCGCCGGTGAGGCCGCCGATGGCTTCCAGCTTCTGTGACTGGCGCAATTGTTCTTCCGCCGCCAGCCGCGCCTCGACCTCGTCGGCCACCCGGTGCTCCAGGTTGCGGGTGAACTTGAGCAGGGACTCTTCGGCGGTCTTGCGTTCGTGGATGTCGATCAGCACGCCGGGGAAACGAAACGCCTCGCCCTGTTCATTGAACTCGCAACAGCCACTGGCGAGTACCCAGAGGTAACTGCCGTCGGGGCGCCGAATCCGGTATTCGACGTTATAGGGCTCGCCCGTCTCCACCGACAATTTGACGCGTTCCCGGACCCAGCTGCGGTCATCTGGATGGATGCGGCTTTCTGCGATTTCCTGGGACAGGTTTTCCAGGTCTTGCCCGAGGGGATAGGAAAACGTGCGGGCAAAACGCTCATCGCCCGACAGCACGTTGGCCTTGATGTCCCAGACAAAAGAGCCGAGCAATGCACCGGCGTTCAGCGCCAGGCGCACCCGTTCGTTGTCGGCGCGGTAGGCGTTTTCAGCCGCCTGTCGCCGACGTTCGGAGATCACCCGATCCGTGGTTTCCACCACCATGGCCATGACCCCGGCCGGGCGTCCGTCATCGTCGGCTACCGGGCTGTAGTAGAGGTCCATCCAGACATCTTCCGGAACCCCGTCACGCAGCAGCACCAGTTCTTTGTTGCGATAGGACAAGGTGCCGCCCGCCAGGCAGGTGTCGACCACGTGGCGATTGAATTCGGCGACTTCTGGCCAACCCAGTTCCACGGCGGAGCCGAGCAGGTACGGATGACGCCCACCGGCAAACTTGGAATAAGCGTCGTTATAGATCATGTACCCGGACTGGCCCCAGAGCATCACCATCGGCAGCGGCGAGGCGAGCATCAACTGCACCGCGCTGCTCAGGCTCCTGGACCATGAGTCGAGCGGACCCAGTTCGGTCCGGCTCCAATCGAACGCACGAATGCGCCCGGCCATTTCGCCGCTCCACCCGGCACACCCGTGGCTATCCGCTAGAAACTGCATCGGCTGGCTCTATCCCGGTAAATGGCACCCGTTTGTTTCGAGCATGCTGCACGCGATTCTTTTCATAGAGGTATAGCTGATTCTGGCGGGCCACCGGAGATCCCCTGTGGGAGCGGGCTTGCTCGCGAAAGCGGTGTGTCATTCAACATATTCGTCTGCTGATACACCGCTTTCGCGAGCAAGCCCGCTCCCACATTTTGGTCCTCAGTAACCGAGAGACCGTGCACTACACCTCAATCAAATGCTTGAGCGGGTTGTAACTGCTTTTCAGGGTCGCTGCGACATCGAGAATGGCCTTCTCGATGCCATTCAAATGCATGCAGGTCAGCTCGATGGCCGCGCTCTGGTTGCCCGCTTCGATGTACTCGATCAACCGCAGGTGTTCATCGTCGCGGCAGGCTTCGTGGCTGTCGTCATCGAGCGCGGCGGCATACAGCGAGGCCCGGGAAATCAGCTTCTGGAACCAGTCGAGCAGCACCGGGTTGTTCAGGCTGCGGGCCAGCTTGATGTGGAACTCGCCGAGCAGGTGAATCAGCCGTTCGTGATCACCGCTTTGATGCGCTTCATCTTCCAGCAGCAGGTGATCGCGCAGATCCTGGGTCACCGCCGTATCGCGGCGACGGCACAGTTCACTGACGATGCCGATCTCGACCAGGCGCCGGGTTTCGAACAGTGAGCGGATCTCCTCGTCACTGGGCAATGACACCGATGCACCTTTATTGGGCTCGGTGGTGACCAACCCATCGGCCTCCAACTGCTTGAGCGCGGCCCGCACAGACGTGCGGCTGACGTTGAACAGCTCGGCCAGCGAGGCTTCGCCCAGCTTCATCCCCGGACGCAACGAACGCTTGCTGATCGCCTCGTAAACCCCTTGGTAGACGCGGTCGACCGTGGTTTCCAGTTTCTTTTCCGCCATTCATCAACTCCTTGCGCCCTGTGCAAACAACCCTGGCGAATGATCAGCCTTCGAAAAAGGGGCTTGCACGAGCAGATTAATCCGGGTATTTCTAAATTGCATCCAGATTTTGCATACAATAATTAGAGGAATGCACCATTATGGGTCATCCAGTTGCAATTGAAGTGCGAAACGTCTCCAAGCGATATTCCGACGACCCTGGGCTGGCACCAGCCCTCGACAATGTTTCCGTCGACATCGCTGACAACGAATTCTTCACCCTGCTCGGCCCCTCGGGCTGTGGCAAGACCACCCTGCTGCGCACCATTGCCGGCTTCGAGCACGTCAGCGACGGTGAGATCCGCCTCGCGGGCGAGCCGGTCAACGATTTGCCGCCGTTCAAGCGTCGGGTCAACACGGTGTTCCAGAGTTACGCGCTGTTTCCGCACATGAGTGTTGCGCAGAATATCGCCTTCGGCCTCGAGATGCAGGGCCTTGATCGCAAACTGATCCCGCAGCGGGTCGAGGAAATGCTCGCGCTGGTGCAAATGCAGCACCTGGCCAAACGCAAACCGGCCGAATTGTCCGGCGGCCAACAGCAACGGGTGGCTCTGGCCCGGGCCCTGGCGCCGAAACCGAAAGTGCTGTTGCTCGATGAACCGCTGTCGGCGCTGGACCTCAAGCTGCGCAAGGAAATGCAGGTCGAACTCAAGCGCGTGCAAAAAGAGGCCGGGATCACCTTCATTTTCGTCACCCACGATCAGGAAGAAGCGCTGACCCTGTCCGATCGCATTGCCGTGATGTCCGCCGGCAAGATCCTGCAAATCGGCACGCCCAACGAAATCTATGAGCGTCCGCAGCATCAGTTCGTCGCGCAATTCATCGGCGACATCAACTTCCTCCCCGGGCACCTCAAACGCGGCCAGCAGAACGAAAAGCTCTTCGTGCCCAACGGCATGCCCGTGGAAATCCCCTGCCCGGCCCAGGGCTTTGACGGCAGCAAGGTGCAACTGGCGTTCCGCCCCGAACGTTCGCAACTGGTCGAGCCGTCGCAGCCCCATCACCTGCGCGGCGTGATCGAGGCCGTGCTGTACGTCGGCACGGCCACGCTCTATCAGTGCCGATTGAACAACGACATCAAGGTCATGCTGCGCGAGAACAACGAAGGCCTGAACCACGGGCGGGTGGTGGGCGATCGCGTCGCGGTCAACCTGCCGCCCCACGCCTGCCTGTTGATGGAGGCCTGAGATGAGCGTCAGCAGCACTTCCCCGGCCCTCAACCGCGCGCTGTTGCTCAGCCCGGTCGTCCTGACCCTGCTGGCCCTGATCGCCATTCCGCTGGGCATCATGGGCTACATCAGCCTGCTGCCGCGCAACGTCTATGGCGGCGTCGACTGGCAGGCCGACTGGCAATTGCAAAGTTATGTGCAGCTGTTCTTCCAGGAAGGTTTCGACGGCGAACTGGAACTGAACTGGGTCTACGCCCAGGCGTTGCTGCGTTCGGTGTTCCAGGCCGGTGGCACCACGGTCCTGTGCTTCCTGTTCGGCTTTCCGGTGGCGTTGTGGATGTCGAGCCTGACGCCCCGCCGGCGCAACCTGATGGTATTGCTGATCACCATCCCGTTCTGGACCAACCTGCTGATCCGCAACTATGCCTGGCTGATCATCCTGCGCGAACACGGCTGGGTCGCCCAGAGCCTCAACGCGCTGTTCCCCCAGGCCGGCGGCATCACCCTGCTCTACAACGACTTCGCCGTCAGCGTCGGCCTGGTGTACAGCTTCCTGCCGTTCATGATCCTGCCGATCTACTCCACCCTGGAAAAACTCGACTGGCGTCTGGTGGAAGCCGCCTACGACCTGGGCGCCAATCGCTGGCATGCGTTGCGGCGGATCATTTTGCCGCTGTCGATGCCGGGGGTGATTGCCGGTGCCTTGCTGGTGTTCGTGCCGAGCCTGGGTGCCTTCATTACCCCGGCGATCCTCGGTGGCGGCAAGACGCTGATGATCGGCAACCTGATCCAGCAGCAGTTCGGCACTGCGCGCAACTGGCCGCTGGGCAGTTCGCTGTCGTTCCTGCTGCTGGGGATCATGTTGCTGTCCCTGGTGCTCTACGCCCTCTATAGCCGCAATGCCGCCAAGACCCAACGCCCAGGAGCCCAAGCATGATTGCCCTGCACCTGAAGAAACTGCCGCTGACCCGTGAAGTCAGCCTGTTGATGCTGGCCTATCTGTACCTGCCGATCTTCGTGCTGATCGCCTACAGCTTCAACGCCAACCGCTCGGCGACGGTGTGGACCGAGTTCTCGTTTGCCTGGTACGGACGCATCCTGGCCAACCCGTCGATCCAGACCGCGGCGTTGAACTCGATCATCGTCGCCAGCATCGCTACGGTCTGCGCCACCGCGATTGCCCTGCTCGCGGCGCTGGCGACGTACCGGCCGTTCTACGGACAGAAAATGGTCGAAGGCGGGATCAACCTGCCGCTGATCCTGCCGGAGATCGTCACGGCCGTCGCCACCCTGCTGCTGTTCATGGCGCTGGGAATCAAGCTCGGTCTGCTGACGGTGATCATCGCCCACATCGGTTTTTGCATCCCCTTTGCCTACCTGCCGATCCGTGCGCGGCTCAATGACCTGGACAAGAGCCTGCTGGAAGCGGCGAACGACCTGTACGCCAACCCCTGGCAGGTGTTTCGCCGGGTGACCTTGCCGCTGCTGTGGCCGGCGGTGCTGTCCGGTTCGGTGCTGGCGTTCGTGGTCAGCCTCGACGATTTCATCATGACCTTCTTCGTCGCAGGTCCCGGTTCAACCACCTTGCCGGTGTACATCTTCTCGGCGATCAAGGCCGGCGTGACGCCGGAGATCAATGCGATTTCGACCCTGATGCTGGTGATATCCATCGTGCTGGTGGTGCTGGCCTTCTGGCTGGGACAGCGCGGCAAACAACAATGAGCCTGGAGACTTCTTTATGAGCAAGAAAGTGAAAAGCCCCCGTTTTGCTGCTGCCAGTTTCGCCGTTGCCGGTCTGGCCTTGAGTTGCTTCACCGCGTTCGCTGCGTCCAGCGCCCAGGCCGCAGAGCCCAAGGAACTGTTCTTCTACAACTGGACCGATTACTACCCGGTCGACCTGCTGGCCAAGTTCGAAAAGGAGACCGGCATCAAGGTCACCATGGACGGCTACGACAGCAACGAAACCCTGCTGGCCAAATTGCAGGCCGGCGGCGCGGCGTACGACGTGATCGTGCCGTCGCAATCGATCATGCGCACTTTGATCAACCAGAACCTGCTGCTGGAAATCGACGCCTCGGCCCTGCCCAACTTCCAGTACGTCAAACCGGCATTCCGCGACCCGAGCTTCGACCCGGGCCGCAAGTTCTCGGCACCGTACCTGTGGGGCACCACCGGGTTCTCCTATGACAGCGCCCGGGTGCCCGGCGGCAAGCTCGATGACTCGTGGAAAGAGTTCTTCGAGCCACGCAAGGAACTGCAAGGCCAGCTCGCGGCCCTCGACACCTCCAGCAGCGTGATCAACGCCGCCAGCCACTACCTGAATGTCGACGAGTGCAGCGAAAACCCTCAGGACGCCAAGCGCATCCTCGAACTGCTGCAAAAACAGAAACCCTTCCTGAAGATGTACAGCTCGGACAACACCGTCGACCGCATGGCCTCCGGCGAAGTGATCATGATGCAGAACTGGAACGGCTCCACTGCCCGCGCCACCCTGCAGAAGAGCACCATCAAGTACGTGTATCCGAAGGAAGGCCTGGCGATGTTCCAGGACAACTTCGCCGTACCCAAGAGCGCGCCACACCCCGGCAACGCGAAGATTTTCATCGACTGGATGATGAAACCGGAAAACGCCGCCGCCGTGTCCAACGCCATCGCCTACGCCAACGGCATCCAGAGCGACAAGCTGATCGACGCCAAATGGCGGGTGATGGATGCCATCAACATGCCCGACGAATTCGCCTCGCGCCTGCGTCCGGAAAAGGAATGCAGCAACAAGGCGCGTGAGCTGCAGGACCGGATCTGGGCCAAGCTCAAGGGCTGATTGTTTGACTTGAAACCGAGTCGCGGCCATCGCGAGCAAGCTCGCTCCCACAAGGGATCTCCAATGTTCACACGGACAATGTGGGAGCGGGCTTGCTCGCGAAGAGGCCGGCCCAGGCACTACAAAATTCAAAGACCTGAATGAGGTTTGTATGACCCAATCCCGCTGGCTGCGCAACGTGCGCCCCTACGGCGCCCCCGCCGAAGACCTGCTGATCGAAAACGGCCGGTTCACCCAGCGTCGCCCGGCCTCGACTACCGAACTGCTCGCCACCGACATCGACGGGCAGAACCAACTGCTCACCCCCGCACTGGTGGAAAGCCACGTACACCTGGACAAAACCCTCTGGGGCCAGCCCTGGCGCCCCAACAGCGCCGGTCCGACCCTCAAGGACTACATCGCCAACGAACGGCGCATCCTGCGCGAAGTCACCACACCGATTGCGCAACGGGCCGGCGCCCTGCTGGAAAACTGCATCGCCCGCGGCTCGCTGACCATGCGTTGCCACGTCGACATCGATCCGGAATTCGGCCTGCGTCATGTCGAGGCCATGCAGCAACTTCGTGAAAACTACCGCGACCTGATCGACCTGCAACTGGTGGTGTTCCCGCAAACCGGCCTGATCAGCCGCCCCGGCACCGCCGAACTGATGCGCGAAGCCATGGCCCTGGGCGTGGAAAACGTCGGTGGCCTGGACCCGTGCGGCATCGACAACGACCCGATTGCCCAACTGGATTTCGTCTTCAAGCTGGCCAGCGAATTCGACCGTGGCGTCGACATTCACCTGCACGACAAGGGCGAACTGGGCCTGTGGCAGATCGCCCTGATCGCCGACTACACCGAGCGCTTCGGCCGCCAAGGCCAGGTGATGATCAGTCATGCCTACTGCCTCGGCATGCTGCCATGGAGCCAGGTCCTACCTGTGGCCGAGCGCCTGGCGACACTGGGTATTTCGCTGATGAGTTCGGCCCCGGCCGATTGCGCGGTGCCGCCGTTCCTGGCCCTGCGCGAAGCTGGCGTGAATCTGTGCCTGGGCTCGGACGGCATTCGTGACGCCTGGTCGCCCATGGGCAACGGCGACATGCTGGAGCGCGCGATGCTGCTGGCGTTCCGCTTCGATTTGAACAAGGACGAAGAACTCGCGGCGGCGTTCGAGGCGGCGACCGTCAACGGCGCCCAGGCGCTGGGTTGCGCAGCCAATCGCCTGCAGGTCGGCCAGCCAGCGGACTTCCTGCTGATGCCCGTGCAAACGCTGGGTGAAGCGGTGGTTTCGCGACCGCCGCGTCAAGTCTATCGCGCGGGTCGCTTGATCGCTGCGGGTGGTCGTTTGCTGGAAAGCCGTCTGTGAAGCGCATCGGCTTGCGGGCCAGTTGCGTGGTCGGCTTCGACGGCACGCAGCATGTGCTGTGGCGCGACGGTGAAGTGGTGTTCGAAGGCTCGCGCATCGAGTTTGTCGGGCGCGGTTATCCGGGCCCGGTAGATCAGTGGATCGATTACGGCAACGCGTTGATCGGCCCCGGCTTCATTGATCTGGATGCCCTTGGCGACCTCGACTCCACGGTGCTGACCCTGGACAACGGCGACGAGCGCGACATGGGCCGGATGTGGTCGGCGCAGTATCTGGCGCGTGGATCGCGGGAAAGTTACAGCCCCGAAGAAGAAGTCTTCAAATACCGCTACGCCTTCACGCAACTGATCCGCAACGGCATCACCACGGCCATGCCGATCACCTCGATGTATTACCGCGAGTGGGCCGAGACCTACGACGAGTTTGCGGCGGTCGCCGGCGTAGCGGCCGAGTTGGGACTGCGCACTTATCTGGGCCCTTGCTACATGAGCGGCATGAGTTACTGGCGCGCTGATGGCACCCTGGCGCACCACTGGGACGAAGCCCGGGGCCTGGCCGGCCTCGACGCCGCCGAACGGTTTTTCCGGGATTTCGACGGCGCGAACAACGGCCTGATTCGTGGTGCGCTGCTGCCCGATCGCATCCAGACCTGCACCCCGGCGCTGCTGCAACGCACCGCCGCGCTGAGCCGGGAACTGAATGCACCGATGCGCCTGCACTGCTGCCAGGGCCTCGGTGAAGTGGCGATGGTCGAGCAACTGCGCGGCACCTCGCCGTTGGGCTGGTTGCAGCAGCTTGGGCTGCTGACCCCACGCAGCCTGCTGCCCCACGGCATCTACACCCAGGGTGATGACGACCTGCATCGTGTGGTGGATGGCGGCGCGAGTCTGGTGCATTGCCCGGTGGTGTTTGCCCGGGACGGAGAGGCCTTGAATTCGTTTGGCCGCTATCGGGCCAAGGGCGTCAACTTCGCCCTCGGTACCGACACCTGGCCGGCGGACTTGCTCGACAACATGCGCCAGGGCCTGAACATCGCCCGACTGATGGAGGGCGGCAACTCGCTGACCAGCACACTGGATATGTACAACGCCGCAACCCTCGGCGGCGCCAGGGCTCTGGGCCGCGACGATATCGGTCGCCTCGCACCGGGCTGCAAGGCCGATATCACTGTGTTCAATCTGCGCGGGATGCACCTGGGGCCGCTTTTCGATCCGCTGAAGAATCTTGTTCTGGCCGGTCGCGGCGACGACTGCATCGCCAGCTACATCGATGGCCGCTGTGTGATGCAGGACGGCCAGGTCGAGGGCGTCGACTACCCCGCCCTGCAACGTCAGGCCCAACGCCAATTCGAAAAACTGATGCGCAGCCACAGCGACCGGGCCTTCGGCCAACCGGACTGGAAAAGCCTGTTCCAGCCAGCCATCCCGTTCGCCGACGACTACAGCGCCCACACGCCACTGAGCGCGATCGATCCACTTCTTTAGAGATTTCTGCTCATGCAAAGCTTCGATTTCAGCACACTGAGCCCACGGGACAAATACAAGATTCTGATCGGCAGCGTCGTGCCACGACCGATTGCTCTGGTCACCACCGTCGACGGCGAAGGCCGGATCAACGCGGCGCCGTTCAGCTTTTTCAATGCGCTGTCGGCCGATCCGCCCATCCTCGCCCTTGGCGTGGAAAATTACGGCGACCAAAGCCCCAAGGACACCACCCGCAATATCCAGCTCAATCAGGAATTCACCGTGAACATCGTCAGCGACGCCCTGGTGGAGGCCATGAACGTCTGTGCCGTGCCCTTCGCCCCCGGCTTCGACGAACTGACCGCCGCCGGCCTCACCGCCATCCCCGGCACCACGGTCAAATGCCCGCGCATCGGCGAAGCCCCGGTGGCGCTGGAGTGCCGGCGGATGATGGCGCTGTCCATCGGCCAATCCCGGGAGATCATCTTTGGTGAAGTGCTGATGGCGCATGTGCGTGACGAACTGATCGACCCGAAAACCCTGTACATCGATCAGTTGGGGCTGGATGCGATCGGACGCATGGGTGGGCATGGCTATGCGCGAACCCGGGATTATTTCGATCTGCCGACGCGTTCGTTGCAGGCGTGGACGGATGCACCGGGGGGTGGCGAGCGGTTTTGGCCGCTGGCCAAATAGCAGGCATTAACACAAACCCTGTGGGAGCGAGCTTGCTCGCGATAGCGGTCTGTCAGGCAGCGCAGATGTTGACTGTAAAACCGTCATCGCGAGCAAGCTCGCTCCCACAGGAATTGCAGCGTTAGTGAAAATCCCGGCTGCGCACAGTAATGCCATCGAGCAACGCACTCAGATCACTCAAGCGCCCGGCAATCAGATGCCGGACCTCGCCCTCCTTCTCCCAGCGTCCATCGACCTTGAGCAATTGCGAGCCGACCAACACCTGGCGTTGCCGGTCGGCGAGGTCGCGCCAGACCACCACGTTGACGTTGCCGAACTCGTCCTCAAGGGTGACGAACGTCACGCCGCTGGCGGTGGCCGGGCGTTGCCGGCCGGTGACCAGCCCGGCGACGCTGACCGGCCGACCGTGCTCGACGTCCAGCAGCTCTTTCGAACTGCGGCAGCGCCGCGCCTTCAACTCACCCCGCAACAGGGTCAGCGGATGCGGCCCGAGGGTGGTGCCGACACTGGCGTAATCGGCTTGCAGGTCCTCGCCCACGGTGGGTTTTGGCAACGCCACCGCGTCTTCCTCCTGACGCGGCAGGCCGGCAAACAAACCCAGCTGCTTTTGTACTCCGGCCACTTCCCAGCGTGCCCGGTGGCGGTCGCCGGCCAGGCCACGCAACGCGCCGGCATCGGCCAGTTGCTCCTGGGCGCGGGCATCGAGCCGTGCCCGTTCGCCGAGGTCGGCGATGTCGGCGAACGCGCCTTGCGAACGGGCCGCTTCGATACGTTGGGCATCGTCCTCACGAAAGCCCTTGATCATGCGTAGCCCCAAGCGAATCGCCGGTTGCGCACCGCTGATCGGTTCCAGGCTGCAATCCCAGTCACTGGCGCGCACGTCCACCGGGCGAACCTGCAAATGATGACGCCGAACGTCCTGCAGAATCTGGTCCGGGCTGTAGAACCCCATCGGCCAGCTGTTGATCAGCGCACAGGCGAAGGCCGCCGGTTCGTGGCATTTCAACCAGCAACTGGCGTAAGTCAGCAAGGCAAAGCTGGCGGCGTGGGACTCGGGGAAACCGTAGCTGCCAAAGCCCTTGATCTGCTCGAAGATCTGCGCGGCGAACTCGGCGGTGTAGCCGTTTTTCCTCATGCCGGCGGCCAGCCGCTCCTTGTGCGGTTCGAGCCCGCCATGGCGTTTCCAGGCGGCCATGGAGCGGCGTAGCTGATCGGCCTCGCCGGGGCTGTAGTCGGCGGCGACGATGGCGATCTGCATCACCTGCTCCTGAAACAGCGGCACGCCCAGGGTGCGCTTGAGCACCACTTCCAGTTCCGGCGACGGATACGCCTCCGGCTCTTCCTTGTTCCGTCGCCGCAGGTACGGGTGCACCATGCCGCCCTGGATCGGCCCCGGCCGAACGATGGCGACCTCGATCACCAGGTCGTAAAACGTCTTGGGCCTGAGCCTCGGCAACATCGACATCTGCGCCCGGGACTCGATCTGGAACACGCCGATGGTGTCGGCCCGACCGATCATTTCGTAGGTGGCCGCATCCTCGGCCGGGATGGTCGCCAGGCTCAGGTCCAGGCCCCGGTGCCGACGCAGCAGATCGAAACATCGACGAATCGCGCTGAGCATGCCCAGCGCCAGGATATCGACCTTGAGCAGACCCACGGCGTCGAGGTCATCCTTGTCCCACTGGATGATGGTGCGCTCGGCCATGGCGGCGTTTTCCACCGGCACCAGACTGTCCAGCGGCTGCTCGGAAATCACGAAACCGCCGGGGTGCTGGGACAAATGCCGGGGGAAGCCGATCAACTGCCCCGTCAGGCTCAGCACCCGGTGCAGCACCGGGCTCTCTGGGTCAAAGCCACCTTCACGCAGGCGTTCAACGGGAGGCGTTTCATCGCTCCAGTGACCGCAGCAATCGGCCAGGGCGTTGATCTGGTCCGGCGGCAAGCCCAAGGCCTTGGCCACATCCCGTACCGCACCGGCGGCGTGGTAAGTGCTGACCACCGCCGTCAGCGCGGCGCGGGCCCGGCCATAACGCTGGAACACGTACTGCAAGACTTCTTCACGGCGTTCATGTTCGAAATCGACGTCGATGTCCGGCGGTTCGTTACGTTCCCTGGACAGAAAGCGCTCGAACAGCAAGGTGGTGCGATCCGGATCGATTTCGGTGATCCCCAGGGCGAAGCACACTGCCGAGTTGGCGGCAGAACCACGCCCCTGACAAAGAATCTGTTGCTGGCGGGCAAAGCGGACGATGTCGTGGACCGTCAGGAAATAACTTTCATAGCCCAGTTCGGCGATCAATTGCAGCTCTTTATCGATCTGCACCAACACTTCGTTTTTCGGCCCTTGTGGCCAGCGCCACTCGATGCCTTCCTCGGTCAAATGACGCAGCCACGAGGTGGCCGAGTGCCCTTGCGGCACCAGTTCGCGGGGGTATTGATAACGCAGCTGGCCGAGGTCGAAGGTGCAGCGCCGGGCAATGACCAGTGTTTGCGCCAGCAAGTCTGGCGGATAAAGCGCCTGCAGCACATCGAGACTGCGCAGATGGCGCTCGCCGTTGGGGTGCAGGCGCAACCCGGCATCGGCCACCGGCAGGTGGTGTCGGATCGCGGTCATGGTGTCCTGCAAGGCCCGGCGCCCGCGTGCGTGCATGTGCACATCGCCACTGGCCACGGCTGGAATTCGCAGTTCCCGAGCCAGTGTGAGCAAATCGTTCAGGCGTTGCCCATCGTCCTGACCGCAATGCAACTGCACCGCCAGCCACAGGCGTTCGCCGAAGACCTGCTTGAGCCAGTGGCCCTGTGCAAAGGCATCGACAGCGTCCGGCACCCACAACGCCAACAGCCCCGGCAACGGTTCGCCGAAGTCTTCGCGCAGCACCTGATACTGACCTTTCTGCGTGCGGCGCCGGGCGCGGGTGATCAATCGGCACAGCGCCTGATAGCCCTCGAGGCTCTCCACCAGCAGCACCAGTTTCGGACCGTTCTCGATGCGTATTTCACTGCCGATGATCAGCGGCAGCTCCACGGACTTCGCCGCTTGCCAGGCACGAACGATGCCCGCCAGGGTGCATTCGTCGGTGATCGCCAGGGCTTGGTAACCCTGTTTTTTCGCGCGCTGGAACAGCTCGAGGGCACTGGAGGCACCGCGCTGGAAGCTGAAGTTCGACAGGCAGTGCAATTCGGCATAGTCACGACTCATGCGAACCAGCCCTGCAACCACAACGGGCCGTCCTCGCCGACCGCCCGGTAGGCCCAGCCCTGTTGGCCGGCACGGGTTTCGATCAGGTAATAGTCACGGCGTACGTCGTCACCGTCCCACCAGCCCGACTCGATACGCTCCGGCCCCATGAGGATGCGCGCCGAGCCCTGGTGCACAGCCAGCGGCTCGGTCAGCAGCCAGCCCGGCCGCTTCACGGCGCCCAGCGCTATACAAGGCTGGCTGTCGGCACTGGCCTGCCACGCGCACTCGGGGCGATGATCGGCCTGGAAGCGCAAGCCATGCACCGCGTCATCCCCCAGCCGTGCCCGCAGGCGTTCGCGCAGTTGCTCCCAGGGCAAGGACTGCTGCGGGCGATCGTCGAACAGCTCCTGATGCTGGGGCACGAAGGTCGGCAAATCCTCGGCACACAGGCGAAAACCGCGCACCGGCGCCTCGACCTGGACTTGCTCCAGCCGCCCACGGGCCAGCTCGAAGAGCATCGCCGGATCACGCTCGGCGCTGAGCAGGCCGACCTTGATCAGCGTATCCGGCAACCCGGCGTGCTCCAGATGCAGGTCGAAACGCTGTACGCCGCTGTCGCGACCGCAGAGGAACGCCGACAGGTCGCCCGTCAACCGGCGCAACGGAAACAGCAGGGCTTGATGGGACTGCACATCGAAATTGAGCTCGATACGCACATCGAAGCGGTCCGGCGGCAGGTAAAACGCCAGTGCCAGCCGCCGCACACCCAGCAGGGCATCCAGATGCTTGAGCACCTGGGCCTCGAAGCGCCGGGCCAGGCTCTGCCGGGGCAACGCCTGCACCTGGCTCAAGGTGCGCAGGCCCATTCGCGACAAGGCCGTGGCAACCTGTGCTTCGAGGCCAATCCGGTCGACGGGCATCTGCCCCAAGTGATGCTGCAAGGCTTGATCATCCGGTACCACCAGGCCGTCATAGGCATTGGCCAGCACCCGCGCCGCCACCGGGTTGGGCGCGGCCACGATGCGGTGCCGAAATCCCAGTTCGCCGAGCTCACGGCGCAAAAGCGCTTCGAATTGCGGCCAGGCGCCGAACAGGCCGAGGCTGGACTCGATCTCGAACACCAGGGCCCGGGGGTAATGCACGCTGACCTGGGAACTGAAGCGATAGGCCCAGGCGGCGAGAAACTGCTGCCAGCGCTCGATTTCACTGGCGTCGTATTCAGCCGTGGCAAACCCCTTGCTCAAGGCCTGTGCCGCGCTCATGGACTGGCCGGGACGCAAACCCAGCGCCCGCGCCGCAGCGTTGACGGCCTGCAGCACCCGGCGCTGGGCCGGGCCGGTCAGCAACGCCAGGGGTTCATCGGGATCGGCGCGCTGACGCGATGCCGCGTCCAGCGCCAATTGCGGGAAAACAATGCAGACCCAGCGCATGGCAACCTCAATGCCCCACGGCGAAGGCAATCGGCGCCGAACGGGCCAGGCCGCCGCGGCACTTGAGCACGCGCAGTTGTGCCGGCCGGGCATCGATGGCGATGCGCAGGGCCGCCGGCGAAGGGTTGATCGCTTCACTGAGGGGACGATAGGCGAAGGCCAGGGTCTGGCCGGTTTCCGCCGCCACCTGCAAACGGCGCAAGGCGCGGTCATCGGCCTTGTGCGGCCAGCACAGCACCGCGCCGCAACTGCCCGAACGCAGGCATTGTTCCGCGGCCCACAGCGCATCGCGCTCGCTGGCCCGGATGATCGACAACTGACGCAGATCGACCCCGGCGCCCTGCCACGCCTGGGGATACGGCACATAAGGGGGCGCCACCAGCACAATGCGTTCGCCCGCCGCCGACAGCCGTGCCAGCGTCGGCCACACCAGCTGCAACTCGCCCACGCCCTGCCCGGCCAGCAGGATTTCCGTCAGCGCCGCCTCCGGCCAGCCGCCACTGGGCAATGCCGCGTCCAGCGCGGCGTGCCCGGTGGGTTGCGGGCTGGCGGCCGGCGGCGCAGGCCGGCCCCTCCAGACCTGGCCGCCATTGAACAGCGTATCCAGCGCAACGACGGCACCCATCAGCCTTGCCTCACCAAACCACAGAACACGCCTTCGATGGCCAGGTCCTGATCGGCGTGCACAATAATCGGCTGGTAGGCCGGGTTGCGCGGCAGCAGGCGAACCACATCGCCGACCCGCTCGAAGCGCTTGATGGTGACTTCACCGTCGAGCCGCGCCACGACGATCTGACCGTTGAGCGCCTCGGGGTTGCGGTGCACGCCTACCAGATCGCCGTCGAGAATGCCGTCCTCGATCATCGAATCACCGCGCACCCGCAACATGTAGTCCGGCACCCGCGAGAAAATCGACGGATCGAGCAGCAAGCGGCTATGGATTTGCGCATCGACCCCGATCGGCGCACCGGCCGCCACCCGACCAAGCACCGGGATGTCCAGCAACTCGGGACGCGGTGGCTGCCCGAGCAGGCGAATGCCCCGGGCCTGATGCGGGTTGACCTCGATAAACCCGGCTTCGGTCAGCGCCAGCACATGCTTGCGCGCCACACTGCGGGAGGCGAAACCGAACGCCTCGCTGATCTCGGCGAGGCTCGGAGGCTGACCGTGCTCGGCGATGCGATCGCGGATGAAGGTCAGGATGGCGGTACGGCGGGGAGTCAGAGTCGTCATGGAGTACATTTGTACTCTTTTGGCTTTTTCCTGGCAAGAACCGTCAATCATCTGGTCGATAACCTGTGGGAGCGGGCTTGCTCGCGAAAGCGGTGGATCAGCCAATGAAGTATCGACAGGCACACCGCTTTCGCGAGCAAGCCCGCTCCCACATTGGATTTCAGTGACTCAAGGGATGAGTTGCGCCAGATACGCCCACGGATAAATCCCCCGCTCATGGCCATCGCTGAAGACCAGTTGCAAGTCATCCCCTGCGAGGGCAACTCGATAACCCGCAGACGTAAAGCCCAGCGCTCCTTACTCGAACAAAACGGACGATCAAAAAACAAGGCCTACCGTTCGTCGCATTTTTTTAAAAAATAGCTTCTGAAGAAAATAAAAACCCATAAAAAAAGTACAAAACGCACGTTTACTCCTACAGAAATATTTTACTCAGCACAGCAAGATCATTTCTGTCTTCCGAAAACTAAAATACAGTTTCAAAAAGGAATTCCACAGATCCACACTAGAAACAAACCTCACTAAAACCAAACCAAACCACCAAGGTTCCGAACATCATGTAGGACGCATCTTTAAAACATGCAGGAATCCCCCTACAACACAAAATTCTCTCGCTTGCACCCAACAATAAAATCAACTAATTCTTGCAGCACCACTTAATACCAAGTGGCAAACACAACGAGTAAGAACAAAATGAAAAACAACGAACTTGGAAAAATGCTATTCAACTTTAGAGGTAATGTTGGATCAAACCCCAATCCGCAAGTCGCTGGTGGCTCTGGAGGTGCAGGAGGTTGCGGGGGCAGCGGTGGATGTGGTGGGGGTGGCGGATGCAGCGGTGGTAGTGGTGGAGGAAATGGTGGTTGTGGCGGAGCAGGAGGCACTGGCGGTGGTGGCACCGGTGGCTGTAGAGGTATGTAGTTGAAACCGATAATAAAACTGCCTACTAGCTTCCTAGGCTAAAAGGATCTTTCAAAGCGAAAGATCCTTTAGGAGGAGATAAATGCAACTGATATTTTCAGAATTTGACATTATAAGCCTACCTAATGAATCACTAATCGTATCTACCAATGGCGCATCAAAAACCGACTCAAAAAAACTATTAATCGTACTGCAAGAACTAAAAAAACAACAATCACCCAGAATACCAAAAGCGCTGTTCGATAAAATAGTATCCACCCAAAAACTACCTATAAGAGAAACTTATACATTCTTAAATCTCGCCATAGGACTAAGAAATCAACCATCGGAGATATACTTCAAAAAAGTATTAATAGCACATGACTGGAGCAACCCAGAAGAATTCAAAGCACTCATTGATCAAGAGGTAAAATTCGATCACGAAATAGTGAACGACTTGGAATCTTTAGTTGACCGAGCCCGAGACAATGCATTTCTAATTAAAATAGTCTGCATGCAATACAACTACTCGAAACTTAAAAATCTATACTTTTGTTTAGCAGATTCGTCTCCAAACAGCGCCATCTCAATAGCATACTTAAGCGGGGATGTTTTTCGCATAAGTCAACCATACATCCCCAACATTGGAAATGCGTGCCATTTTTGCTTTATAGAGAGGCAATTGAACTATGAAAAGATCAACGAAAGTCGAAATACCTGGTCTGCCTTGTTGAATTTCTGCGCCGACCGAAACATTACTATACCTGCGCCGAACTTAAGCCTGTTACAGAGAAACCTAGCATTAGGTACTCTGATAAAAAAAATCAAACTTCATACGGAGCATAATCAAGGCTTCAGATATCAAGACAACTCTCTTGCATCAATGACTATAGATTTAAACAGCGGACTGATTACGGAAGAGTTGAACCCTCACTGGCATTCTTGTACCTGCTTGAGATCTAAACATGAAAAATATCCCACATGATTACTATCTGAAATTTCTCGACCAGAAAGTCATCGAGGACACCCTAGAATTCCACAATAAAGGCAACTTCACAATCCATGACTGCGTTAAAAATATCTCCTTACTGCACAACCTTCCACCACAGCTACTTTCAGACCTAACAGGTAACGAACTGCAGTTGTATCCTGACATGGATATCACTACGGAAGGGGTAAAACTCGAAGCACTGGAGCCTACAAGCCCCTTACATCGAAATCAATCATGCGATTTTTTCGACGATCGAGACATAACATTCGAGTCGATAAGGCAATTAATCAGCCCACTATTAAGCATTGGCGAAAACATTCATAAAAGAGGATACCCTAGTGCAGGAGCACTATATTCAGTAGAAATATTCTGTTGTTCCCTATCACCTACAAATACTTGGCCGTGCCCGGAAAAAATTTTACACCTACTACCACACTCAAGAAAATTTGAAATAATTCAGGGAAGTTACGACGCCAGTGTAATAAAAGAGGCTATTTTGCCCAAAGGAAGCAAAATTGGAAATCCCAGCCTGGCTATAATTTATGTAATGTACATGCCAAAAACGCTATTCAAATATCGTTATCGCGGATACAGATTAGCGCTAATGGAAACCGGATCAATATATATGCTAGTTGATCTTCAGTGCAAACAATTAAACATCAAAAGCCGTCAGTGGTCTGGGTACACCGACAGCATGCTGTGTAAGGCCATCGGATTAAATCCAACTCTATTTTTTCCTGCATGTGTACACTTGATAGGAGGCTAAATTGAAAATTTCAAATTACAGCAATGATCCCTCACTGCCTGCGGAAATGTGGTGCCAGCCCCCATGTATTTTCGACTTCCCTTTTTGCTCGGAAATTGGCGATCAATGGAGTTCAATAGGTTCAGGGATAGGCACAAGCTCAACATCAATAAAAACCGCCTTGGGCGAATACTTCGAGAGACGTCACTTCTATTTAGAAATATTACCCGACAGCTTTTCGCCCCTAGAGAATGGTCTTACGCCAAAAGAGGTAGAAAACTTCATCAAAGCGTTCAGTCAAACCGCTGCGAAAAACACAAACCTAGATAATCTGGCAAGTCGTAAATTTAACATGAACTCCGTCATACGCATTTCTGATTTTTCATGTTGCTCAATTCCTACTGTATGTATCTCTCTGACCCACCATAACAGCGACGACGACAATATCTACCCGAGTCGTGACACTTGTGGATGCAGCTTTCATTGGAATCCAGAACTTGCCGTTCTTGGCTCTATTAAAGAATCATTAGAACGTCAATTTCTCACTCGATTCTGGCTAACTAAGCAATGCATAGGAACGATCAAACCAGCCGAGATATCAACTGCGATAAAAACGCTCCCTTCATATGGCCTATTCAACGCACTGACAAAATCAGGACAACTGTTAACAATAGACATCTCTGATGATGATTTTCCAGGAGTATGCCTACTAACAGTTTACGGAAACAATGACCCTACTAGAAACGTTCACTACTGCGCAGGAATGTCTTACTCAGAAAATCGAGCGGAAGCACTAAATAAGTCAATTTTGGAATTATGGCAAACATTTCGATTCATGAATTTATTTAGCGTTTTTCACGGCAACCCAGACTCTCTTAAGGACTCTTATATCCGCCACTTCGTAAAGTGCAACCACTATAAGACATTTGAGGAAATCACATCACAACTAAACTACCACCCACACAACTCACGCAAAAAAAGCCAAACTTGCAAACTGGACACTGAAAACTTGATTAAAAGCTTGAGAAACAAAAACCTCGAAGGATACCTCTACATAAAAACAACTCAAATAGATGGAGCCAACTACACATTTTGTAAATTTACTTCGCCATCTTTATTTATGCACATGGACAACTCAGCAGACATAAACATGATCAACGACTATTCAAACGCATTTTGCCTCGAAATATACAATGAAAGAAAAGAAACAATGGTTCCATTCCCATAGAGAAATCAATCATGACTAAGAATATTTGCCCCAGAGCTATCTCCCTAACTTCCATATTCATCAAAGAACAACTAAAAGAACCCATCGCCTTTTTCTGGATCATGATATCCCCTTGTGCAATGTTCTATTTTTTTGCAACAACCAGGCAAGACCCCAACTATTTCTCCAGCAATTACATTACGATTTCAGCATGGTTTTATGCCTACATCTCTTCAAGTGTCGCACTATTCGGATTCGCCTTTTACATAATTGGAAGAAGGGAAAGCGGATTCACTCGATCATTCATTTACTCCAGGGAATCAAAACTGATTTTTCTTTTATCGCACTTCATTGCCTACTCGCTAATATCAATATCTTATTGCGCAACCTTTTACTTGACGACCAAGCTTCCATTTGGAAACTACGCCCTCAATGAACTACTGAATCTCGCACTACGCTTTTACATCTGCTTTATCATGTTTTGTGCTCTCGGGGCTGCCTTCTCATTGCTACCGATCAATTTTCAGAACTCGAACACTTTGCTTTCCATTTTTTCGTTCTGCATGTTGATCCTCGGAGTAATGAGTGCCAGCAGACCAAACCCCATCACCGACGCTTTGAACCTCGCAAACCCACTGACACTTGCAAGCCAAATAATGGAACAAGGCCTTGGCCCCAACAAACCCATCACAGCCGCAATCGTTCTTTTGTTTATTTTTGCACTGTACAAAACGTTCAAACACCTAAGAATCAATCCCGTATGGAGCCGGTACTGATGAAAAAATTCACGGCGCAGAACATTGACTTCTCCTATACAGACACGCCCCTCTTGACCCAGGCATCTCTTGAGGTTACTCAAGGCGACATTGTCGGCATTCTGGGGCCCAACGGATCTGGAAAAACAACTTTTTTCGATATCGTCTGCGACCTTAAAAAAGCAAAATCCGGCTTCATAAAAAACGACTTCATTCGTTTTTTATACCTTTCCCAAATCATCTCCACGCCCCCACCGCTTCGCATGCGTGACATTTTTAAAATGGTATCGGCGCTGTCATCAAACGAGCCCATGACACAAGATAAAACCCTGAAAAAACTAAGTGCATGGAGCCCTGCGATAGTTGACCGATACCAAGACATATGGAACAAAAAATCATCGCTGTGCAGCTACGGAGAGACACGCTGGTTCTTTACTCTTTCCCTTCTTTCAATTTCCGCAGACTTTGTAATTCTCGACGAACCTACTGCCGGTGTAGATCCCGAATTTCGTCACTATATTTGGCAATGTCTTCACGGCGCCGCCAGGGAGGGCACCGCCATTCTGGTTTCCTCGCACAATGTTGATGAAGTCATTAACCATTGTGATTATTTTTATATGATCAGCCAGCAACGCTTCAATCGCTTTAACAACGGCAGTGAGTTCATGCAAAAGTATGGAGTAAAGACTGTGGACGATGCGTTTATCCGGGCCGTTACTGAACCTGTATTCGCCACATAAACCACTGAAAGCGCACGGGGGGAGCTGTCGCAGACCGCGACAACTCCCGCTGAGGAATGGAATACGATTCAGTCGGTAAGTCCAGCCAGATACGCCCACGGATAAATCCCCCGCTCATGCCCATCGCTGAAGACCAGTTGCAGGCCATAGCCCTGCGGGTTCAGTTCGATTACCCGCACCCGGGCATCCACCATCGGCGCCATCCCCCGCAGACGAAAGGCCCGGCACTGCGAACATGGACACTGACGACGCAGTTCGGCGTGGTCCAGCCACTGTTCGCGGCCATCGGGCCAGTTCAATCGCAGCTGCTGCCTACCCTGCGAATTACCCACCGCCAGCGGGTTCATTGCAGTTGACTCAAGGCAATGCGCACGGCCTTGCGCACTTCAGGGTCGCCGTCGTGTTGCGCGGCCTGCAATGGCGCAATGGCCCGTGGGTCGTTGAGTTCGCCGAGGGCCAGCGCGGCTTCCTTGCGCAGGTTGCTGATGCGATGGCCGAGGGTGTCGATCAGCGCTTCGAGCGCCGGTACATAATGCAAGCGACCGAGGCTGCGAGTGGCGCGCATACGCACCTGCCAGTAATCGTCGCCCAAGGCGTCGACCAGAGCCGGGCCGGCGTCGGGGTGGCCGACTTTGCCCAGGGTGGTGGCGGCTTCTTCGCGGACTTGCCAGGCATCGTCCCGCAAGGCCTGGCGCAGGGCCGGCAGCACCTGGGCGTCAGACGCCAGGCCCAGCGCCCCGGTGGCGGCACGCCGCACGTCGGTGTCCGGGTCAGCGCTGGCCAACCGCGCCAGGGCCGGCAAGGCATCACGCTGCTTGAGCCAGCCGAGTACGCCCACCGCCTCGCGGCGCACGCTGGCGCTTTCATCGACCAATGCAGCAGCAGCTGCTGCGGCGGCATCGGGGCAGCGCAACTCGCGCAACGCCCGGAACGCGGCAATGCGTACGCCGCTGTCGGCATGCCCGGTCCACGGCAGAATGACCCGGCCCGCCGCTTCGCTCTTGAGCAGGCTGAGGCTTTGCGCAGCGGCCGCCTGCACCGCCGGGGATGGATCCGTCAGGGCCTGGCACAAGGCTTCGACCACGGGCGCGTCCTCCCAGGCTTCCATCAACCGGGCGGCTTCGGCGCGAACGTCTGCACTCGGGTCTTCGGCCAGTCGATCGATCAACCACTGCAGGCCGTCCGGCTCCTCGAGATCGGCCAGCTCGATCAGCGCGATCCGGCGCACGCCGGGGTCGTCATCGGTCAGGCGCGGTTGCAGGGCCAGAATGTCGTCGTTATCGGTTACATCGAATAGTGAGGTCATAGGGCAAATCGCGGCAGTTTGTTTTCAGGGGGAAGTCCGAGCGGGTTCAGGCGCGGCAGTTGCCGGCCGTCTTCGTGCCGCAGGAGTTCGAGGCAATGGCGCTTCAGATGCGAGAATTCAGGACGGGTCATCAGCTCCGTGCTGCGCGGCCGGGGGAAATCCAGGCGCAGGTCTTCGATGATTCGCCCGGGGCGCGAGCTCATGACCAGCAAGCGGTCGGCGAGAAACAGCGCTTCGTCGATGTCATGGGTGACAAACACCACGGTGGTGCGGATGCGCGTCCAGATGTCCAGCAGCAGTTCCTGCATGTTCAACCGGGTCAGGGCATCGAGGGCGCCAAAGGGCTCGTCCATCAGCAACAGGCGCGGACGGTTGACCAGCACCCGGGCGATTTCCACCCGCTGCTGCATGCCGCCGGACAGTTGGTCAGGCCAGCGCCCGGCAAACCCTTCGAGGCCCACCAGGGCGAGGATTTCATCCGCTGCCTTGAGCCGTTCGACCTTGCCGACGCCACGCATTTTCAGGCCGAACGCCACGTTGTCACGCACCGTGCGCCACGGAAACAGCGTGTGCTGCTGGAACACCATGCCCCGTTGTGGCGATGGCCCCGACACCGGCGCGCCATCCACGCTCAAGCTGCCGGTGCACGGTTGCAGGTGGCCGGCCAGCGCCCCGAGCAAGGTGGATTTACCGCAACCGGACGGCCCGAGGATGCACACGAACTGCCCCGGCTCGATCTGGCAGTCGAGGCCCTGCACCGCTTCGAAAGCCCCGTGGCCCTCGCCCAGGCTGATCGACAACCCGCGGATATCGATACGCCCTTCCAGGTGTTGAAAAACGCTCATCAGGCTTTTCCTCGTGGTCGATGCCAAGGCGTGAATAGCCCGCCCAGTCGCTTGATCAACAGGCTGCTGCCCATGCCGAGCACGCCGATCAGCAACATGCCGACGACGATGTCGGCGTAGTTCTGGATGGTGTAGGACTCCCAGGTGTAATAGCCGATGCCGAATTGGCCGGAGATCATTTCCGCCGTCACCAGGCAAAACCACGAGGTGCCCATGCCGATGGCCAGGCCGGTGATGATGCTCGGCGCCGCGCCCGGCAGAACGACCTCCAGCAGGATGGCCTGGCGCCCTGCCCCGAGGCTTTTCGCCGAGGCGATCAGCCGTGGGTCGACGCCTTCGACGCCGTGCACGGTGTTGAGCAGGATCGGGAACAGGGCGCCGGTGAAGGTGATGAACACCATCGACAGTTCCGACGAGGGAAACATCAGGATCGCCAGGGGAATCCAGGCCACGGCCGGAATCGGCCGCAGGACTTCCAGGGGCGGCAGCAACAGATCTTCGGCCCATTTCGAGCGGCCGATGGCCAGGCCCAGAGCGACGCCTATGATCAGCGCGGTGAGGTAGCCGGCGAATACCCGGCCGAGGCTGCTGCCCAGGTGCTGGGCGAGTTTGCCCGAGTCGCCGAGGCCAAGGGCGGCTTCAATGACCGCCAAGGGTGTCGGGACGTTGGCGAAGGTCACCAGGCCAAGGTTCCAGTGGTGGCTGGCGGCGAGTTGCCAGAACAGCAGGCAGAGCAGCAGTGAAGCGGCTCTGGGGATCCAGCGTAAAAATGATCGGTACACAATTCTTCCTCACAACCCTGGACCCTTGTGGGAGCGGGCTTGCTCGCGAAAGCGGTCGGACATTCAACATTGATGTCGACTGACCCACCGCTTTCGCGAGCAAGCCCGCTCCCACATTTGATCGAGTCGTTCTAGGGGTTAGCGGGTGGCTACGGCCTGGGTTGTGGCATCGGTGAAGTCGAATACTTTCCCGCCTTGGGCGCTGGCGAACTGTTGGGCCTGGCCTTTGAGCAGGAACGCGCTCAGCCGCCCCTTGGCGTCGGTGGCAAACCACGCCTGATCCGCCAGCAACTTGATCCCGCTGTCGCTGGCCTGGGTGTACACCGCGCGGATGTTCTTGCCTTCCTGTTTCAACGCTGTCAGCGCGGTAAATGCCGATTCCGCCGAGGCGTACTGACGAACTTTCGGCTCGCCACGCACCCAGATTTCTGCCACATGGCTGAAGTCGGTGATGGCCTTGCCGCTTGCCGCATCGACAGCCTTGAGCGGCGTCTGCCGGTAATTCCCAAGCTGCGCGCTGTAGTCCAGGTTCGAGGCCTTGAAGGCGGCGCGGATGTACTGGTCGTCGATGAAGGTGTTGAGATCGAGACCGCGATCGGCCTTCTTCAACAGCTTGAGGGTATCGATGGCGGTGCCCACGGCCTGGCGGTATTCCGGCTTCCAGCTCAGGTCGCGGGTCTGCACGCCGAGGGGGCCATGGAATAGGTAGTTGACCTCGGCATCGACCCCGGTGACCTTGGCGATCAGTTCACTGTATTTCTCCGGCTCAGCCGCCAGCAGCTGATTGGCTTCGATGCTCGCCCGCAGGTAGGCGACGACGATTTCCGGGTACTTTTTCGCATAGGCCTGATCGACCAGCGCACCGTGGAAGGTCGGCGCATCGGCCTGGGAGCCGTCATAGATCTTGCGGGCGAAACCACGGCTGGGGAACAGCTCGGCGAAAGGTACGAAGTCGGCGTGAGCATCGATCTTGCCGGCCTGCAACGCGGAGCCGGCGACTTCCGGCGGCTGGGCGATGATGTTCACGTCCTTGAGCGGGTCCCAGCCCTGGGCCGCGACGGCGCGCAGCAGCATGCCATGGGCGGTGGAAGCGAACGGCACGGAGATGGTCTTGCCCTTGAGTTCGGCCAGCGACTGCACGCCCGACGCACTCGGCACCACGATGCCGTTGCCACTGCCCTTGGTGCTGCCCGACAATACGCTGATGAACAGGCTGTGCTTGCCCGCCGTTTCGAAGGCCACGCCGTTGAACGCACCGGGGAAATCGGCCATGGCGCCGAAGTCGAGTTTGCCGGCGACCATCTCGTTGGTCAGCGGTGCGCCGCTGGTGAAGTTTTTCCACTGCACGTCATATTGGGCGTCTTTGTAGGGGCCGTCGTGGGGCAGGTATTTGTCCAGCAGGCCGAGCTCGCGAATCAACAATCCGCCGGCGGCGCAGTTGATGGTGGTGTCCTGGGTGCCGATGGCAATGCGGATGGTTTCGGCCGAGGCCGACAGGGTAAAGGAAGCCAGTACCAGACCGGCCAAAGCTGCACGCAACATCATGAGTGTTTCCCCTCGAATCACTTATAGGATGTTCGTCTCCGCCACGATCAGGGCGTGGTGGGAAACGAGGGGTGTTCTGGATCAGGCGTCCGGTGGTTGCCGGATGGCTTTTTGGGTTGTTTGAACTCGATTCACTGTGGGAGCGGGCTTGCTCGCGAATGCGTCCGTACAGTCAATGGAGATGCCAGCTGTGCCGGCCTCTTCGCGAGCAAGCCCGCTCCCACATGGACGGTATTTCAGCGCAGTAAATAGGGAATCTCCACTTTCACCGCCCCGGTCGGGCAATCCTTTTCACAGGGCATGCAGTACCAGCATTCGTCGAACGCCATGTAGGCCTTTTGCGTGGCCGGGTTGATCGCCAGCAGGTCCATCGGGCAAACGTCGACGCACACGGTGCAGCCTTTGTGGGCGATGCATTTGTCTTCATCGACCGTGACCGGTGCGTTGGAGCGGAAGAAGATTTCCTGGGGTTGGTAAGCCATGTTCGGTCTCTCTCGGGTTGTCGGCATCAAGCCGCATCGGCACCGACCCGCAGCCGGTCGTAAGCCTGCATCTCGTCGGCATCCAGCGGGATGATGTAAGGCTCGACGGCTTTCCTGAAACTGCTCATCAAACCGTTTTCGTCCTTCTTCAAGTGGCAATGGCAGAACCAGTCGCGGTCGTTGCGTTGCGGGTGATCGACGCGGTGGTGGTAAAGCCCCCAGCGACTTTCGGCGCGGAACAATGAAGCGCGGGCGGCCATTTCGGCGCAGTCGCGGATCATGCTGACTTCCATGGCGCGCATCAGCTCGTGGGCGTTGTGGGCCTTGATCTGGTCGAGGTCGCGCTGGATGTCGCTGAAGCGTTGCAGGCCGATCTGCATCTTCTTTGTCACTTTTGGCGGTTGCAGGTAGTCGTTGACGAAGCGCCGCAACTTGTACTCAACCTGGGCCGGTGGCAGGCCGTGTTCGCGGTCCAGCGGTGCATAGACCCGCAGCTTTTCGCTTTCGATCTGCGCGGCATCCAGCGCGGAAAACTCACGCCCGGCGACAAAATCCGCCGCGTTGTTGCCGGCAAACCAGCCATAGGTGAACGCACCGAGCATGTAGTTGTGCGGCACCGCCGCCATGTCCCCCGCCGAGTACAAGCCCTTGACCGAGGTCTCGGCCTTCTCGTTGACCCATACCCCCGACGCCGAATGCCCGCTGCAAAAACCGATTTCCGAGATGTGCATCTCGACCATTTGCGTGCGGTAGTCGGTGCCGCGATTGGCATGGAACTGGCCCCGGCTCGGACGCTCGTTGCTGTGCAGGATCTCTTCGATATTCTGGATGGTTTCCTCGGCCAGGTGATCGAGCTTGAGGAACACCGGACCGTTGCCGCTCTCCAGCTCCTGATGGAACTCCCACATCATCTGCCCGCTCCAGTAGTCGCACTCGATGAAGCGCTCGCCCTTGTTGTTGGCGGTGTAGCCACCCAGGGGACCGGTGACGTAAGCGCAGGCCGGGCCGTTGTAATCCTTGATCAGCGGGTTGATCTGGAAGCATTCCAGGTTCGCCAGCTCGGCCCCGGCGTGGTAGGCCATCGAGTAGCCGTCGCCGGCATTGGTCGGGTTTTCGTAGGTGCCCATCAGGTAGCCCGAGGACGGCAGGCCCAGGCGGCCGGCGGCGCCGCAGGCGAGGATCACCGCCTTGGCCTTGATCACATGGAAGTCCGCCGTACGGCAGTCGAAACCCATTACGCCGTTGACCGCGCCCTCTTCATCCGTCAGTAATCGGGTGCAGACCAGGCGATTGGTGATACTCACCCGCGCGCGCTTGAGCTGGCGGTACAGGACTTTCTTGATGTCGTGCCCCTCCGGCATCGGCAACACGTAAGCGCCCATGTGGTGGACCTTTTTCACCGCGTAGTCGCCGGTTTCGTCCTTCTCGAACTTCACGCCCCAGCGGTCCAGTTGCTCGATCGTCTCGAAGCTGTGGGTGGCATAGGCGTACACCGCGGCCTGGTTGACGATGCCGTCGTTGGCGATGGTGATTTCCTTGGTGTATTGCTCCGGGGTCGAGTGGCCGGGAATGATCGCGTTGTTCAGGCCGTCCATGCCCATGCTGATCGCGCCGCTGCGCTTGACGTTCGCCTTGTCGATCAACAACACCCGCAGGTCGCGGTTGCGTTCCTTGGCCTTGATCGCCGCCATCGGCCCGGCGGTGCCGCCGCCGATCACGACGATGTCGTATTCCTGCTCCAACGTGCTGCGCGTCATGCCTGATCCCCTTTTTGCCGGTCGATCCGCAGGCGGTACTGGAAGGCATCGCCACGGTAGTAAAGGTGTTCGAAGTCCAGCGGCCGGCCTTCGGCGTCGTGGGTCAGACGCTCGATGCGCATGATCGGCGAACCGGGTTCGACGTTCAGCGCCTGGGTCAGGTCGCTGTCGGCCAGTACCGCATCGATGGCCAGGTCAGCGTGACCGAGTGCCAGGCCGCAGTCGTTTTCCAGGATCAGGAAAATGTCGCGGGTGACCAGGTCGGCTTTTTCCAGGCGCTCACCAACATCCTTGGGCAGGTAGGTGATTTCCAGGGAAATCGGCTCGCGATTGATCAGGCGCACCCGCTTGATCTGCGCCACGATCTCGCCTTCCTCGACCTGCAAACGCTCGGCGACAAGCTTGTCGGCTGCAATGAATTTGAAGCTGCGCAGGCGGTTGATGACCTCGTAGCCGCGACCGGTCATGGACTCGGCCAGGCCTTGCAGGGTGCTGACGTTCTGGAAGGTTTTCGGCTTGGCGACGAAAGTGCCCTTGCCGTGGATCTTGAAGATCAGCCCTTCCTTTTGCAGGTCACCCAAGGCCTGGCGCACGGTGATGCGGCTGACCTTGAACAAGGCGCCAAGCTCGCTTTCGGAAGGCATCTGGCTGTCTTGCGGGTATTGGCCGTCGAGGATGCGGGCGCGCAGCACGTCTCGCAGCTGGGTGTGCAGCGGGACACTGCTTAGGGATAGAACGTTATCGGTCATGGCAGATCACTTGTTATAACGAGTTATGACGTGATCTTAGAGAGGCCGTGTGGGGATTGAGAAATACTGTTTGAGAATAAGGTTAGATTCGCGAAGCAAGAACAAATGTGGGAGCGGGCTTGCTCGCGAAGGCGGTGTATCAAACAACATTGACGTCGCCTGACACTCCCTCTTCGCGAGCAAGCCCGCTCCCACAGGGGTGATGTGTGATCTGAAGAATCAGCCGCGCTTGAGAATCTGGTCCATCACCCAATCAGTCTTCAGCGCCTCTGCGGCCACCGCCGGATGCTGCGCCTCACCACGAATATGCGCATTCATGCCCAACACGTGGTGCCACTGAATGTGCGCGTGATGCTCGATGGTCAGGCTGAGGTTTTCGTCGGCGTGCAACTCGACCGGGTGCTCGTCGAACACTGAAAAGCTGATCCGGCCTTGACTGCCAATCACTTCGACCCGGTCTTCGCGACGATCGGCGGCGAAGTTCCAGCAACCCATCCCCAGTGCCCCGCTGGCAAACCGCCAAGTGGCGCTGACGGCATCTTCGGCCGCGTACAAACCGGCCTGCCGTGCGGTGAACCCGGCGACTTCGACGATATCGCCGAACAGGTACTGAAACAGGTCCAGGCCATGGCTGGCCAGATCGGCGAAGTAGCCACCACCGGCAATCGCCGGATCGGTGCGCCAGTTGTTCGCACCCGCAAGATCCGCTGCCGACGGGGTTTTGGTGAGGGTCCAGCTCAAGTGCCGAACCTCGCCGATCCGCCCCTCCTCCAGCCATTGCCGCACTTGCCGGAAGCGTGGCAGCGAACGCCGGTAATAGGACACGAACAGATGCAACCCGGCATCGGCAAACACCTGCTGCATCTCGCGACTTTGCCCGGCGTTGAGCGCCATCGGTTTCTCGACGCAGCAATGCTTGCCGGCGGCGGCCACCTGCAAGGCATAGGCGTGATGGCTGTCGGGCGGTGTGGCGATGTATACGGCGTCGACCTCGGGATCGTTGATCAGCGCATGCGCATCGGTATAAACCCGCGCGATGCCGTGGCGCGCGGCGTAGTCGGTGACGGCTTCCAGGCGCCGCCCCATCACCGCCACCAGCGCCGATCCGGGCGCCTTGTAGAAGGCCGGTGCGCTTTTGCGTTCAGCGACACTGCCACAACCAATCATGCCCCAACGCACCAGGTTCATAGGCTCTCCTTGCCGTTCAGTCGCTACGCAATGCGCGCAGGTCCAGTCGACCGTCCTTGAGCGGCGGGCACCAGTAGTAGCCACCGGTGACCGGACGGCTGATGCGGTACAGGCCGTCGGTGATGCCGTCTTCCAGGCCACTCATGCGGCGCAGTTGGGCTTCGAAGGCGTCGAGGGAGAAACCGAAGGCCAGGAACATCAGGCCGGCGCGGTCACCTTCGATCCACGGCATCGAGCGGCGCACCACGAAGGCCTCAGGCGCAAAACTTTCCTGGGCGGTGCGTTTGACGTGGGCGGAAACCGGCGCATCGTCGATCTCTTCGTTATCGCTCAGGCGGCGGCCCATGATGTTGTCTTTCTCATCCGCCGACAGCCCGTGGAAACCTTTCAAGTCATGCTGCCACTGCTGGATCGCGGCGAAGCTGCCACCCACCAGGCCGTACGCGCCCTCAGCCACCAGTGCGGCGGCTACTGCGGCTTCATCGTGGGGGTTTTCGGTGCCATCTTCGTAGCCGGTCAGGTCATGGCCGGTCATGTGGCGGAAGGTTTCGTTCATCTGCACCAGGCGCAACGCCGGGGCCAATGCCGCGGCGATGGCGTTGCTGCGGTTGAGCAACTCGCCACGGTCCTCGCCGTGCAGCCAGCACCAGAGCGCGTGTTGGGTCGACGGATTGTCGACGCCGACGCCCGTCAGCGCCGGGAACGGCCGCAGACCGTCGATCTGCCCGTCCAGCGCCTTGACCAGGGACTCGCCGAAGCCGGCCACCACCGACTTGCCGTCCACCAGCCCTTGCAGGTTATCGAGCGCGGCCGGCAGTGCAGCGGCGGATTCGAGCGCGAAGAACATATGGCGGGCTTGAGGTGGAACGGGGGTGGCGAGAATGCCCGGCTGGTAATGACTCATATGAACTCCTTGAAAAGAGCATGGAGTTTAACCGGTGTGTGAGGTTTTGTGTGCCGTCGGAGGTCAGGAACCTGTGGCAAAGGGGCTTCGGTGGTAAGTGGACTAATATGGCAAGTGGCTTCTGTGGCGAGGGGGCTTGCCCCCATTGGGCTGCGAAGCAGCCCCAAAACCTGCCGCTTCGGTATGACTGGAAATGCAGGGGAGCGCTGCGCGCTCCAACGGGGGCAAGCCCCCTCGCCACAGAAGCCCACTCACCACAGAAGTCCGCCCACCACAAAAGCCCCTACCAATGCCAGGCGGGCGGGTTGAGGGCATTGGGGGCCAACAAGGGGCACTTCTGAGGCCATGACGCAGGGCACCGATAAACCCGCGAACGGCAAAACGCTGAGATGAGTCATGACAAGGGTTGCTGAGGTCTGCTAAAACGATTCATCAGTGCATCACCCAATCCAGAGGGGTAACGACATGACCACAGCCAATATTCTCCAGAACCTGTTCCCGAGCCCCGCCGACGTCCCGGAAAAGTATCGCCTTGACGGCCAGACCGAACAGCGTGAGTACCTGGTCGATGGCGTACTGAAAACCTGGAACGGGCCACTGGCCCAGGTCCGCAGCCCGGTATACCTGACGGGTGCCGATGGCGACGAACAAGTGATACTCGGCAGCACGCCGCTGCTCGATGCCGATACCGCATTGACCGCCCTCGACGCAGCCGTGCGCGCCTACGACCGCGGCCAGGGATTGTGGCCGACCATGCGCGTGGCCGAGCGCATCCAGCACGTCGAAACCTTCCTCGGGCGCATGCGCGAGCAGCGCGACGCCGTGGTCAAGTTGCTGATGTGGGAAATCGGCAAGAACCTCAAGGACTCGGAAAAGGAGTTCGACCGCACCTGCGACTACATCGTCGACACCATCAACGCGCTCAAAGAGCTCGATCGCCGCTCCAGCCGTTTTGAACTCGAACAGGACACCCTCGGCCAGATCCGCCGTGTGCCGCTGGGCGTCGCCCTGTGCATGGGGCCTTACAACTATCCGTTGAACGAAACCTTCACCACGCTGATCCCGGCACTGATCATGGGCAACACCGTGGTGTTCAAACCGGCGAAACTCGGCGTGCTGCTGATTCGCCCGCTGCTGGAAGCCTTCCGCGACAGCTTCCCGGCCGGGGTGATCAACGTCATCTATGGCAGTGGCCGCGAGACGGTCAGTGCGCTGATGGCCAGCGGCAAGATCGACATCTTCGCCTTCATCGGCACCAACAAGGCCGCCAGCGACCTGAAAAAACTCCACCCCAAACCCCACCGCTTGCGCGCGGCGCTAGGCCTGGATGCGAAGAACCCGGGCATCGTCCTGCCGGAAGTGGATCTGGACAATGCGGTCAGTGAAGCGGTGACCGGCTCGCTGTCCTTCAATGGCCAGCGCTGCACCGCCCTGAAGATCCTGTTTGTCCACGAAGACGTGGTCGAGTCCTTCATCGACAAATTCAATGCCAGGCTCGCCAACCTCAAGCCCGGCATGCCCTGGGACAGTGGCGTAGCCCTGACGCCCCTGCCGGAATCGGGCAAGGTCGACTATCTGCATGCACTGGTGGCGGATGCCGAGAGCAAAGGCGCCAGGGTGGTCAACCCCAACGGCGGCGAGGCCCGTGCGTCGTTCTTCTACCCGGCGGTGCTGTACCCGGTTACGCCGCAGATGCGGGTTTACCAGGAAGAACAGTTCGGCCCGGTCATCCCCATCGTGCCGTACCGCCACCTGGATACCGTGATCGACTACGTGCTGGAGTCGGACTTCGGCCAGCAGTTGAGCATCTTCGGCACCAATCCGGTGGCGGTCGGCCGGCTGGTGGACACCTTTGCCAACCAGGTCGGGCGCATCAACCTCAATGCCCAATGCCAGCGCGGCCCGGACACCTACCCCTTCAATGGTCGCAAGAACTCGGCCGAAGGCACCCTGTCGGTGCATGACGCACTGCGGGTGTTTTCGATCCGCACGCTGGTGGCCACCAAGTTCCAGGAGACCAACAAGGACCTGATCAGCGAGATCATCAGTGGTCGCAGTTCGAGCTTCCTGACCACCGACTACATCTTCTGAGGAGAGCCAGCCTGAGTACATCCAGAGCCGATCGACTGCCACCGCTGCTGCGCCGATTGCTGCGTCCGTTGCTGGACCCGTACCGGCGCTACCGCCATGCCCGGGTGATCCACGCGGTGCGGGTGTCACTCGGCTTGCTGGCGACGACAGATCCGCGTGCAATTGATCGGCATGGCCCGGGCGTTGAAATCAGGCGCCACCCAGCGCCTCGATCGACCCATGGAGGTGCCGCTGGTCAGTCTCGATGCACCGGTCTACAACACACTGGACGGCTATCGCCTGCTGACCCGGCAACTGGCCGCCAACATCGGCGAGATGCGCCAGCGCCTGGCCAGGAATGCCCCGCGCTGGAACATCTGACGCGGGCGACGCGGGTTACGGCGTCACCGTGCGCCGAAACTTCAGCGACCAGCCTTGTTGCATGCCGGCAGCGGCCAGCAGAATCGCCGCGACGCCGATCCACTGCAGCGGTTCCAGACGATGACCGAAGGCAAACCAGTCGACGAAAATCGCCGCAATCGGGTAAATGAAGGACAGCGCCCCCGTCAGCGCAGTCGGCAGTTTTTGAATGGCGCCGTACAGCAACACATACATCACACCCGTGTGCACCATGCCCAGTGTCACCAGGCTGGCCCATGCGCTCGGCGCCTGCGGCAGTGTCGAAAGATTCGCCAATGGCGCGAGCAACAACACGCCGGTGCTGACCTGGATCAGCGCAATCAAGTGCGGTGGCGTACCCGTCAAACGCTTGATGATCAGCGCGGCAATCGCATAGAGAAACGCTGCACCCAATGCCAGGGCAATGCCTGTCAGGTAATCGCTGCCGCTCTCGCCCTGGCTGCCATGGGCACTGACGATGGCCAGCATCCCGAGAAACGACACGCCCAGCCAGGCAAGTTTCTGCGCGGTGATCTTTTCGTTGAGAAACAGCGCCGCCAGCCCAACCAGCATGAACGGCTGGACGTTATAAACGGCGGTGCCGATGGCAATTGACGCCCGGGAATAGGATGCGAACAACAACACCCAGTTACCGACAATCGCGACACCGCTGAGCACCGCCAGCAGGAAGGTCGTGCGAGTCAAAATGCCGGGGCGCAGAAAGCCGAAAGCTGCGCAAATCAACAGCAAGGTGCCGGCACCGAACAGGCAGCGCCAGAACACCACATCCAGCACCGGTTGCCCGGACACCAGCACGAACCAACCGATGGTGCCGGAGATCAGCATGGCGGCCGTCATTTCGAACGAACCGCGGCGTAGGGTTTTGTCCATCATCAGACTCCTGTGTTTGTGGCCAAAGTATGCCAATGCACCCGGGGGCTACTCCATAGCAGAAAGCAGGCTAAACTCTGAATCGGCCTTTTTTATGAAGGCAGTTTCAAAAAAATGCCTAACAGAAGGTTTCGCCATGACCGACGATATCGACCAGGTGCTGATCACGGCCCTGATGCAAGACTCGCGACGCTCGCTCAAGGCCCTGGCGCAAATCAGCGGCCTGTCCTCCCCCAGCGTCGCCGAGCGCCTGCGCCGCCTGGAAGAGCGTGGCGTGCTCAAGGGCTACACCGTTGAAATCGACCCGAAAAGCTTCGGTTACCAACTCCAGGCCATCGTGCGTATTCGCCCGTTGCCGGGCCAGTTGCAAGAGGTGGAGCGGCAAATAATGGCCATTGCCGAATTCACCGAGTGCGACAAGGTGACCGGCGACGACTGTTTCATCGCGCGCCTGCATGTGCGCTCGATGGAACAGCTGGACACCCTGCTCGACCGCCTCAACACCCACGCTGAAACCAATACGGCCATCGTCAAGAAAACCCCGGTCAAGCGCCGGTTGCCGCCCATGGCGTGAGTGATATTTATTTCTGGCTGCAGTAGATTGATGGTTTCCGGCGAAGGATTGACGGTATGAAAACTCAGGCAATGCTGCTGGTGGCTATGATGCTTGCGGGTTGCGGCACGATTCAGACGGTTGTGCGCAGTGACGAAGTGGCCTCGAAAAGTCTCAAGGAACAAAAGAGTTACTGCGGCGCGGTACCGCGAATCTACAGCGGCGTGACCTACGACTTTTGCATGCTGAACGCGCCCCTCGAAGAGGGTCAGGATGCACAGATACATGGCCCCGCCCCCGCCATCGTGTTACTCGATGCGGTCGTGTCCGGCGCGATGGATACCTTGCTGCTGCCCTACACCCTCTACCGCCAGCAAGCTGACGGCAGCATTGTCATTACCGAGTAACCCTGGTTTCCAGGCAATAAAAAACCCGCCTGAGCGGGTTTTTTACTTCAAGGCCGACGATCAGTCATCACGGCTCATGATGCCGAACAGCTGCAACAGGCTGACGAACAGGTTGTAGATCGATACATACAGGCTGATGGTGGCCATGATGTAGTTGCGCTCGCCGCCGTGAATGATGGCGCTGGTCTGGAACAGAATGCAGACCGAGGAGAACAGCACGAAACCTGCGCTGATCGCCAGTTGCAGACCGCTGATCTGGAAGAACAGGCTCGCCAGCGTCGCACCCAGCAGCACAAAGAAACCTGCCGTGATGAAACCGCCGAGGAAGCTCATGTCCTTGCGGGTAATCAGCACATAGGCCGACAGGCCACCGAACACCAGCGCGGTCATCGCGAAGGCCGAGCTGACCACTTCAGCGCCGCCCTGCATACCCAGGTAACGGTTGAGGATCGGACCAAGCAGGAAACCCATGAAACCGGTCAGGGCAAATGCCGACACCAGGCCCCAGGCGGAATCACGGAGTTTGTTGGTGAGGAAGAAAAGACCGTAGAAGCCGATCAGCACCACGAAGATATTCGGGTAGCCAACACGCATCTGCTGGGCAACGTAGGCCATCACACCACTGAATGCGAGGGTCAGGGCGAGCAAGCCGTATGTGTTGCGCAGGACGCGGCTAACCTCTAGCTGCTCAGCCTGCACGCTGTTATTAACTGCGTAATCCTGTTCGCGCATGGCGACACTCCTGTTGGTTTGAAACGTTCAGTCGCAAAGATCATAACAGACACTCTGTAACTAGCTATGCAGAGAGTTTGACAGTGTGTTTCATTCAGGTATTATGGCGCCCGCAACGCAAACGGAGGTGTGGCCGAGTGGTTTAAGGCAACGGTCTTGAAAACCGTCGACTGTAACAGGTCCATGAGTTCGAATCCCATCGCCTCCGCCATCTTTATACGACAAAGCCCTGATTATTCAGGGCTTTGTCGTTTCTGGAGCCTGTGAATCGGTGCAGCCTCTGGAGGTCGTTACAAAACTATTTGGTAACCGTTACAAAACTTTCCTGATTTTCCCTCTCCCAGCGTCCTGCCAACGGTTAAAAATCCTTCATGAAACGCAGTGCTACGCTGACCTCATAACCGAGGATTCTCGATGCCAAACTCAGACCTGCTCCCTTCCCTGCTGTTCAAGATCAACGAAAACCAGCTCGCCCTGGAAGCCGCCATCATGGAACTCACCAACTGGGTCGAGCAGCGTGGAGCGGCCGATGTTGCCGACAACGTGCGTGCCGCCCTAGAAGCCATCGACAAGAATGAAGAGTTCGTCAAGATGACGCTCGCGGTGATGATGGCGCCGGAGTGACAGTATTCGGACAGAAATTGCCCTTCAGAGCAGACAACGATCGGCCAAAAGCTGTCAGTCGAAGGTGTCCAATAAACGATCTTCGACACGAGACTCATAGTCATAAGCGGACCCTATCTCCAAGTTCATCTTTATTTTGGCGCAGCCTTACTAAAGATAACCTGCCAAAAAAAGCCGTTCTGAAAAGCGATTAAAGGCCATATCAAGTCAATTTTTGCCATTCCACTCGAGTCCTTCTGCACAAGCGACCATATGGCAAAAAAAACAATTGGCGAAACAAGTATTGGTATCAAAAGCGCAGGCAAAGAAATATCTGCAAAACCTTTTTTTTCGCCAAAAAGATCCCACAAATAATTCGCAATCATCCCCAATACCATCCAGCATGCAAGATGCCAGGAAAATACAACATTATGAAATGGCTCAACAATTAGTGATACCTCATTAGCAGGTAGATTTCCCACATAAAGAGTTAAAACTCCAGTAACGAAAAAAACTATAAAATACGCAGATACAACAGTGATTTTAAGAACGCGCCCATGCATAGCCTCACTCCCCTACGAAATGATCTGCCTTCCGTTTACTCGTTTCGAATCCTTTCCCCTTCAAGGCGTCTCCACAAACGGTTGTCATAATCTCATTTTCATCAGACTCAACAATAATGTAGCAGCAGATTCTCTTGCCGCTGTCTCGACGCAGTAAAGGGTGAACAGCCAGCAATATGATACCAAGCGACAGGCCGGTTTGTTTCGTTTGCAGCCCTTCACGAAAAGTAGCAATTGGCCGATAGTTGTGCTTTACAAAAAACGATGTTTTCTAGCTAGCAGCTATCTACCTTCTATTATGATGGATCAGGCACAGCAAAAAAAATCATATAGAAACCAAACCCAAATTATCGAGGCTAAAACTCATCCAAAAAACATCTAGGACAATAAATCTAATAAGCATCACTGGTGCCTTCTGCATGCCTTCGATCTGAGCATCCGAATTGGCAGCATGATTATTGTTGTTTAAAATAAAAGTTATTTAACTAGCTGTTGCGTGGCCGCTTCAATCGCCCTCTTCGCATCAGCGGGCGCAATATCTGCTACACCTATCAGGTACGGCTCAAGATAGGTATCCTCCAATCCGAAAAGTATCCGAACCGTCGCTGCTGCCTCAAAAGATTTTTGGATTGCGCTTACATCAAGAATCGCCTGCGATGGAACTGCCAGGCTCACCTTGTCGTTACTCATTCCGTACACAAGAAAAGAAAGCTGTCCACTTATTTTTCGATCTTGAGCGGCTAATCCGATAGGAATCAACCCACTCAAATCAACACCGTTTTCAGTGGTTTCCAGAAGTGCAGTTATACGAAGACCTACACCAATACGCCCAATCGCCTGTTTATTGTCATTGAACATAATATTGTGATTCGTATAATTGGCATAGTCAAATGTGACCTTATAACTACCTTTTGCAACTTTGCCACCAGACCCTAAGTAAGTAAATGAGCCAGAGGTATCACGCTTTTCGACACTAATAAGTGTTTCAGTGCTCGTTAGTCGACTTCGGATTACCGCAGGCTTCAAAGATAGCACGTCCTCTTCAACACGTTTCTTTTGTTTGGCATCATATATTTGAATCGTTGTTACGGGCATTGGAATTTCAGTAGGAATCATTCGCGCCTTTGAGTTTTCAATCGAACCGTCGAAAGCAGCTTTGGGAACTGTAATGCCTGTACAGCCAACAAACGCCAACACTGGCGCAATAACGATCATTCTGAGTAGCTTCATCATAATCATCCTTTACTATATAAGCACACTTGGGAGTATTGCTCTTACTGCCAACATGTACCTTTAAGATCCTCACCAGAGCAATCAGGACTTGCTTAGAATACCTATGCTCGCCCGAGAATGACTGAACGAAAACTATCAATTGGGAATAGTGGGCCGGGATCAACCTTGCGACCAGGACTCACATCATCATGGCCAAGGACATCAGTGAAGTTATACTTATTGTGCAACAGCACGCCAACATCGATAGCCATATTAATTTGTTCATTCGAATATTCATGCCAGCCCGTCTCCCCTGTTTCGGCTTTGTGCGTAGCAACTGATACCTCATCATCAGGAATTACAGTTTTTGCCCAATTCACCCACTGCCCAGCTGGGTTTCTCCTGAGTTTCCCTGCATTAACTAGCTCAATTCCAATAGAGTAATTATTCATGCTTTCGAGGCTACCCCACTTGCTTTTCCCTGCGTGCCAGGCACGGCGATTGAAAGAGACCATTTGTACGATTGTCCCATCGCGATCAATAACAATATGGGCTGACGCCTGTGCATCCGGATTTTGGAACCATGAGACGGCACCAGACAGTGTAGTGCCCGCGGTATAGTGCATTATCAGATAGATGGGTGAAATTTCGAGGGAGAAGTTCGGACTTGCAATGTACGAAATTTTTTCCTCAGGTAATCCCACAAGCATATGGTTTGATATTTTCATAACCGCACCATTCAATTTTAGAAGAAAAGTTATTTTTGATATAAGTACTCGAGAAGCAATGCTGACTGGAGAATCATCTCAACGATAGCCCATGGCCATTCCATCTTCCAGTCGACAGCCTGCATTAAATGACCCGACTAACAAATTGCTCGCTAAACCAACCACTTATCCAGCACAAGAGGACACTACTCGCCATTCTGCACAGCCCTAAATTGGATGATTTTATAGAGCGAACAATCTCCCCCCCTAGGGCCAATGATTGTGCAAGGCTCGGCAGTCGCAGAGGTCTTTTTGTTGCGTATCTAGATCGACTCTAGATGAGGATAGCTGTTTCGATCTGATAGAGATCCTATGTGTCGCAACTAAATCAAGGTAATCAGGTAGGAAGAGCACAGCTGTATTTTAGGCCTGTGTGAAAAAGCACGCGCCGTTTTGACGTCTGCGTTGCTACCTAAAATCTGCCAGCTTGGCTCATCAGCTGACCTGAAATTTGCGTAATAGCATGAAATGAGGAGATTAGCATGATAATTTTGACATCTTGTCAAAGAGGGACTACACAGAAATAAGGCGTTCTTACAAACTTTTTAGGATGGGAGCCAATGACTGCTCAAGAAGCTACGGAAGAAGTAGATTCGAACGTTTCTCGTAAAAAACCTACCGAGACATGGCAGCAGTTTGTTTGGTTTACCGCTGTAGTTTTCTTGTTTGTGACAATGTGTTTTTTGCTGTGGACTGTTTGGAATAATTCAGCGCGGTCGATGGATGTTATTATTGCAAGCTCAAATCAGGGACCGCTCTTTATTTTTGCTGGTTTGAGCTTGGTCAATTCATCGTTGATAAAAACTCTTGCGATTTTGGCTGGTACAGCAATTTCATTTGCTGGCATGGCTATTTCTTTTTTTTCGCATGAAAAAGCCAATCAATTAGTTGCATCGAACAAGGATACGACAGGTGGACAGGCAAAAGTAGCTCTAACGGCATATTCGCCAGGGATATTTGGCGTGGTTGTCGGAGCCGCGATAATTATGACGGCCGTACTAACCCCCAACAGACACACCTACACTCCCACCGAGACTATCAAAACGACTTTCACAGCCCCAGCAACAGTCGATCAACAGAAAACTGCAGTACCATTTGGTCTTCCCTCACCCGACGCGGTAGAAAAAAGCAATATCAATACAGACTCGGAGGGAGAGAAATGAAAAATGCAATTACCAAAGCAGCAATAATTCTCTACACGTGCTTCCTGTTTGCGCTCAGCTTCTCTGCTATTGGAGGAGATAAACCTCCGATTCCTACAGTGCAGAAGATACCATGCGGAATAGCTGAGGTTGTTGTAAAACAGATTTACACCCGCGCCTACGATATAACGAAGTTTGCGGCGGTAGACTCAATAGTTCCAATGCTTGAAACTAGTATTTCTTCAATGAAATATATTAGAGAGTCTTCAGATTCGTGCTCTAAAGTTGACAACTTTCTAAGCTTCTTGGAAAGTGCTCTTTCCAAAGCTTTGGTGTCCCAAAAAGAGGAAGCGCGCGCTGGTGGAATTGCCGGGTTCACATCAAGAAGTAGTGTTACGCTAGATAAGGAGCTTCAAAAGAACTCAGGAGGAGGGTCTTTCTCAGGAGAAATTAGACCACGAGTAAACGAACGTTTATTTGATGATAGAGGTTTAGGGGGAGGGACTCGGATAGAACAAGTAATTCGCTCGGAATAACCAGAACAAGTCAAAAGTGACGATTTTCTGGCGGTGATAGTATGCCGGAGGGACACCAGCAATCTCAAAGAATATTTGACTGCATGACTTAGTAGTGAGGTTCGAGCATATAAGCTCATGCTGGGTACAAATTACTGGACAAGCAAAAGGCTTTGCATGTGTCGATGCTGGAAAGCTCAAGCCACATCTGGCTTCTGGAAAACGATACAGAGGAGCGTTAGTGAGAAGAGATATACAATTATAGATGTTCTGTTTTTTACGATCACGGAGGTTGGTATGGCTGCCGATTTAAATAAACTAAAACCGGCACTGAAAATCAAGGTATTGGAACTAGTTGAGGCATGCTCTGTAAGCGGAGTAGACATGCGACCCAACACTGGCCTGCGCGATCCTTTCGAGCAAGGCCGACTATGGCGTCAATCAAGGTCAATTGAAGAAATTATAAAAAGAATAAATTTTTTGAAAAAACAGGAGGCTCATTTTCTAGCCCATTGCATCGAATCGGTGGGCCCACAAAACGGGAAAAATGTGACGAACGCTGTACCAGGTCTGTCTTGGCATCAATGGGGAGAAGCTATAGATTTTTTCTGGCTGGTCGAAGGCGAGGCCGTATGGTCAATACAAAAACTTATTAATGGAAAAAATGGCTATCAGGAACTGGCCGCACAAGCAGCGAATATAGGGCTTGATGCAGGAGGGTTCTGGAAAAAATTTAAAGATTGGCCTCATGTACAACTCACCCACGAATCCAGTCCTCTGGATCGTATGGATTATCAAGAAATTGATAAAGCTATGCAGGACCTTTTTTCATAGTGATTCCGGCTGAATCTAACCTTGCTCGTCGTGGGGCGATCAGGACTTTAACTGCGAAGAATTACCTATTCCGGAGCCGTTACGTTGATTCATTGGGCTAAAGTTAGAAAATTGTCTGCATGTAAGTAGTCAGTAGGCCATTCGTGAATGTGCATAAGATGGGAAATAAGGTTTAAGCAACGGCAGGGCGGTCCTCCTCTCTGGCGGACGGTCCGCTTCTGACCCACAGCGGGCGATCAGCCGCAGTTCTATGCAGACCTGGAGGCGGAGGTGCCTACGAAAAGAGGGGCGATTCACAAAGCTCTTGATATGAAGATCATCTACGTCTGCGGTGGGGATATTCTGCTAACCTTATCAGCTTAATTATCAAAAATTCTTCATCAGTGTATCGGTCTGCGAAAAAAAGAACTAAATAAATCAGGAGTATAGGGAAAATGCCGCTGGTCACGCGAAACGTTTTCATTGATACAGAGTTTTTTATCAAAGCTAATCTTGATTTTCATTCGAGAACGATTAAGGCTTTCGAGGATTTGTGTGGCGAAAACGAGCTAAACCATATTACCAGCACAATCGTTGTGAATGAGGTAAAGAGGAAAGTTGTTGAGCATATCAAAGATGCATTGAGGGGAATCAATAACTTCAGAAGAAAGGCTGCTGTTCTCAAGGAGTATGATGATGAAAGCATTCAGAGTCTTTTTGTTGAGATAAATGAAGAAGATTTAGAAACGAAAGCGCTGAAAACGTTTGATGATTTTATCGATGCGTCTAATGCCACTATTGTGGATATGAGCGATGTAGATGGCAACGAAATCATAGGCATGTTTTTTAATCAGGAAAGCCCTTTCAGCCCAAAAAAACCCAATGAATTTCGCGATGCCTTTTCATTGCTAGCGATTCGCTCTGCATTGAAAGAACAAGAAAAAGTGTACGTGATTTCTGCTGACCCGGATCATAAGTCTTTTTGTGAAGCAAATGAAAGATTCATCAGCGTCGATACGCTCAGTGCATTACTAGATATCTATATAAAACATAACAACCAGAGAGCTCAGTTTGTCGAGGAGTTTCTGCTTAGAAAGAAAGAAGAAATCAAGCAGAAAATAAAAGAGCAATTAGATCAAGCAGAGGCGTACAATTCATCGACATGGCAAGATGCAGAGCTTGGTGATTTTGACGTGATTGAAGTTGGAGAATTTGAGCCTGAAATTATCCATTTGGATGATGAGAGCTGCCAAATTACATTCGACATTGACGTGAAATTCCTTGTAAATGTTAGCGGGCCGGACTATGCAAACGGCCATTATGATAAAGAAGATGGTGTAATTTACACATTTGACACCACCGAGCGTCAGGAGATAGAAGAAAAGGAATTTTCTGTAGAGTTAGATCTGTCATTTGAAGCTGATGTAGAGGAATTCATAAATGACGAATTCGAATTGAACATTAAAGGCGTTGGCGGCGGAATCGAATTTTCTGTGGAAGAGACGCCGTGGGCAGATCTTAGAATGTAAATACTATAGATAAAATTGTTAGGTGTTTGCGATACAAGCATCAAGCCATGGCGACGATTTAACTTCTGTAGCAATTCCATAGAATGCACTTGAGGAGCTTTTCTGCAATAGAAAGTGACGATTGCCCCTGGTTTTGTAGACTCCACGTGGGGCCGCCATTGACCGGCCTCTTCCTATGGAGAGAGGCAGAGATCGACCCCAAGCGGGCTTTGGGCGTCCGACCTCAAGAGCTGCCAAAGGCATTCACGCTAACAGGCATGTTAGCTATGTTGCAATATTGGCACAAAGACGCCTGCGTGGCGATCAACATTGTAAGAAAGCCCGCCACCGAACTTATAATCTTCAGTATGAGATCTAAGTTCTGTCGAATCAGATTCATACAACGTAAATCTATACCTTCTACTGAATGATGCGGTCCCTGGTTCTGCAACCACACTCAAATCAATGACGTATTCGCCCGGGGTCCACATGAAGAGACGATGAAACAAGTCCAGGAACGGTTTTACTAGCTCTGGTTCTGCTATTACGGCTTGTTCATCCCCTTCAGGGCGGGCTTGAAATTTTTTCCGAATATCTATCCCTAAAGCAGCCTCGCTCTCTCGAACGTGCTTTTCTGTGGAACGGTCAAAAAAATTCAAAAAATTGGCGCCGTGAGCCCAGACCTCGCCTGGCCTCAATGAAAAAGGTACAAACAGCACGGAAGACTGAGAGGACGGGGTCTCGAAGTAGTTCTGCACGGGAAAGGTACCCAGCGAGACACCGTCCCTAGCAATTGAGAGCTGTAATGATCGGACACGAAGCTCGCGTCCGCCCGTGTTTCGAACGCTTACAACCAATCCAACATTTGGGTTTCCAACTTTATGAGTAATTTGAAGACGGCTGTGTACTTCAACCTCAAGTCGCCTTGGCCGGAATAACAAATACAACGGAGGAAGCTGGGATAACACCAGCGCTAGGATCGCGATGACTGCGGACCAAAATTGCCAATCTAAGTAAATCGGGTTTGGTGTTGTTGGCATGTTTTCTCCTGAGGACTTTGAATCCGGCAGCAGTCCTGATACTTGTGAGCTTCTTGATCTTCTACTATCCCATCAACGGCTGAGCAGTGGCCACCCCCTATCCAAGGCGGCAGTGACCGCAATTGGCCGATTGCTGCCTGTCGCGAAGGGCTGAAAACCCAAAGTAGACACATCGGAGAGAACAGACAAGTGCAAACAAGCGGGGCGGGGTTTTTACTGCCCTCTGTTTCACTCGCTCTCCATGCGTGTCGCTGGATTGGTCGTGCCGTCTTCTTCATTCCGGTAGCTGCAGAGCCGGTACTTTAGTTACTGCTACGGAAAGCTTGTATTCGAACAGCTCCACGTCCTTCATGCTCGAGCAGGCCAGAAGCAGATCCTCGGACATGCTGCGGCAAACAATGATGCCGCGTACCTTCTGGTCTAGCTCCGCGAGATCGCGCCGAACCCAGTTCATATAGCGCAGCAGTTGGCCGATTACGCGGTCGTAGCCCCGAGAAACCTTCAGCTCAATCACAACGAACGCACCATTTCGGTCGACGGCGAGAATGTCGATACGTCTACCTCCACCCGCTTCATATTCGATGCCGCGTAGGTCTTCGTCTTCGTACAACTTCAGGCCCGGCTCGATGCATTCGAGGTTTTCGGCCAGGTAACGCTGCAGGTCTTTCTCCAGTAGAAATTCGGTGGAGCCAGGTAGGTTGGTTTCGTCAGTGCACTCGCGAGCGCTTTCAGCCTCCTCTATATTTTGTTCGGCGATATCGCCCTTGACCATTTCCCGAATGGGCGCCGGATCCTTGCCCGCTTCATAGAGTCGAAACTCGCCGGGAGCCACCTTGAATAGAATGTCGTCAGTGGTATTGGTCGAGGGATGGTGCAGGCGACTTGGGTCGTTCGTAGCGGCCTGGACTAAATGCGCGCGAATGCTGCCTGGCTTGAGTTTTGGGTAGTTCGTCGCAAACCACTGTATCGCGCGAGCAGCCGTGAATACTTGGCCCGTTTGGAGGTTCCAGCTCACGAGCATGTCTTTGAGCAGCGCGCGGGTGGTCTTGTCGTAAATCGTCCTGGCCATGTGGGCTTCCTTGCAGCGTTCGATTTGACGGATTGCGCCACATATTGCCTTTAGTGGCGCACAGACATCAAATCCGCTTGCGACGCTATGCCCTGCAAAGTAGAAAATGAGCCCAAGTTTCCTTTGCTCGATTGTCCCTTCTGGCCGAACTCTGCCGTTGCTGACAGGCAGCTTCACGCCCTGAGGAAATCAGTCACCTTAAAACAGCCCTCCAAGTGCTGCTGGTTCCCAGTTCATGATCACCAGTTCACCGCTGACCTCGGTCTTACCCTGGCGTTGGTTGGTCGTGGTGTAGCGAATATCCAGCGTCTCGAAGTGAAAGCCCTCGAACACCCGCCGGATGTCCGGGTGGTCGTTGATACTGACCATCACCCTGCCCTTACAGCGCCGCATGAAATCAGCCATGCGCTCGTAATTCTCGAACGGGAAGTCCACCCCATAACCGGCGGTTTGCCAGTACGGCGGGTCCATGTAGTGAAAGGTATGGGCACGGTCGTAACGTTCAGCGCAGTCCAGCCAAGGCAGATTTTCCACGTAGGTGCCGGAGAGGCGTTGCCACGCAGCTGAGAGGTTTTCCTCGATCCGCAGCAGGTTGATAGCCGGGCCGGTGGTGGCGGTACCGAAGGTCTGCCCGGACACCTTGCCAGCGAAGGCGTGGTGCTGCAGGTAGAAGAAACGCGCGGCGCGCTGGATGTCGGTGAGGGTTTCCGGGCGGGTCATCTTCTGCCACTCGAACACCTGGCGCGAACTGAGCGCCCATTTGAACTGGCGCACGAACTCTTCGAGGTGGTTCTGTACGACGCGATACAGCGTCACCAGGTCGCCATTGATGTCGTTGAGCACTTCCACGGGCGCGGCCTGAGGGCGCATGAAATACAGCGCCGCGCCGCCGGCAAAGACTTCGACGTAGCATTCATGCGGGGGAAACAGCGGAATAAGGCGATCGGCCAGACGACGTTTGCCGCCCATCCAAGGGATGATAGGGGTGGACATGATAGCAAGACCTTTACTGTATAAATAAACAGGTGCTAGGCTCGCTCTGCTTTGTGCACAGAGCAGGAGCCTAGGCGGGACTTGCAGGGACCATCTGCAGGGACGGTGGCCAGGCTGGGTGTTGACGCATCCAGCCTGGCCGCTCCTTTTAATTCGGTGTTAAACCCTCTTTGACCCGGGGCGACTCACTCGCCCGGTTAATCAAACCGGCACTTCGAGCACGACTTTCTGCGGCTTGCCTGAAGCCTTGGCCTTGCCCTCTTTGCCGCCATTGCACTCCACCGACACCGTCCACCCGGACGGGGTGAAGGTGTGATCCACCGACTCCACCAGGTATTCACCATCGAGGCCGCGCTTGAAGCCTTGCGCCTCAATCATGATTTCGGCAAACAGGTCGGTCCGCCCCGGCAGGTCGAGGCGCACCGAGGCGGTCGAACGATTGAACGCCGCCAGACGGGCCTTGGCCGCTTCGTCGGCCGCCGTGCGGTCCGGATAGATATGGCGATCGGTATGCACCGGTGGCAGGCCTTCGGGCACATTCGGATTGTCCAGGTGCGAGATCAGTAGCTCGCCGCTGGCCGGGTCCTGGTACTGGGTGCTGACGCCCTGATGCGCGCTGCGGTCGCTCAAGCGAAACCGCCAGCGGGTGACATCGCTGCGCTGCAGGGTGATGACCGCCAAGACCTTGCCACTGGCGCTCTGCCCGCCTTGTCGCGGCAAGACCAGCAGCTTGCCATCGGCCACCTTGGCCGTGCAGTCGTGCTTCTTGGCCACCCGGGTGATGAAGTTGAAGTCGGATTCATTGAGCTGGTCCATGCGCGGCACCCGGGTGTCGACCGGACATGACGGCTGCCAGCCATTGCGGGCCGCCACGTCACCGACGATCTGCGCCAGGCTGACATCCTCCCAACTGCCGCTGCGCGTGGTTTTGCCGCTGCCACGCATGTCGCTGGCCTTGCCGCTGATCACCAGCGTGTCCGGTGGGCCAGAGACGGCGACCTCGTCCACGGTGTAGCGGCCCATGCGGGTCAGGTCGGCGCCGGCATAACCCAGGTAGACTTCGATGCTCGCACCACGGACAGGCAGCGACACCGCGCCGTCACGGTCGTCGATGCGCAACTCAAACGAGTCAGACGCCATGCCGGGGCGATCGGACAGCTGCAGCGAAACCAACCGATCATTGATCAGCGCGGTAATGTCGGCGCCGTCGGCGACGATACGAAACAGCGGTTGCATCGTGGTACTCCAGGCAAGTAAAAGCCCGCACTCGGCGGGCTGGGTACGGGATCAATCCCACAGTGAAATCACGCTGTCAGTCTCGACCACCAACTCCGGCAGCATGATCAGTACGCCCGCCCGGAACGGTTGTGGTTCATCGGCCAAACCTTGGTTGGCAGCCAGCACCGCCTCGACGCAACGATTCAGGTGGCCGTAATAGTGGTGGCACAGGGTATCGAGCACATCCCCGTCAGCCGTTCTGCAAGTCATCGCCATAACGGACAAACTCCAATGAAAAGCCCTGCTTGCGCGGGATAGCCCCGGGCAGCAAGGCGCTTTGTTCCTCGTCGATATTGGTCAGGCACCAGTTGCCCAGCACCTCGCCGTATCCGGTGGTCAGGTTCAGCGGCAGCAACTTGGCGCCGATACTGCGCAGCGTATCCAGCTGCTTCAACCCACCCTTGAAGCTCGGGTAGATCGCGCCCTTGATGGTGATTTTCTCCTCGCCCAGCCCCACGGCCTGTTGCGCCGGCCGCCGGGTCAGGCGCTCCTGCGCGGCCCAGCGAAACGATGTCTGCCGGCGTAACTCGTCAAACGCCGCCGTGTCCAGGTTGAAGTAATACGGCCGCTCATTGGCCTTGAGCGGGTAGATGATCAGCAGGTGCGGGAAAGGCTTCACCGCGTCGGGTATCGGCGTCATGTCGCCGGCAAACCATTCTGTGGGGAAAATGTTGCCCAACGCGGCATTGGCCTTGCCGGCCACCTTGTTGAACGCCGCGCCAAACCGGCCGATCTGTTCGGTCAGGGCGGAAAAGTGCTCTTCAAACTGCGCCAAGGCTCGCTGGGTCTGGTTGTAGTAGCTGGCGACCTTGCCGATCTTGGCCTGCGCCGAGTTGATCGCATCCTGCAGGCGTCGGGTCTTGTCGCTCAGGTCCTCGCTGATAAAGGGCAGACCTTCCAGCGCATCGGCCGCCCCGCTGATTTCATTCAGCGCGCCATTCATGGGCCCGGTCATCGACTCGATGTCAGTGCGACCGGCTTCACCGGCGTCGACCATGTACTTCAGCCCGCCCTGCAGGTGCTCCAGGTAGTTTTTTTCATCCGCCATAACACTTCCTTAGCCCACATGGGGCGCATCAAACAACTGGCGGTCACGCGCCTCCCGGGCGAAGTCGTCAAACTGACGGCGCAGGTACGGCATCATTTCCTGGACGAACTGCGCCGGATCTTTCACATCGCCGTGCACCTGAAAAACCGGTGCCGGTGCGAAGGTAAATTGCTGATCGACCTTCGGCCATTCGGGTGTCTTCGCTGCCGTGCTCAACATTAATGCCGCCGCCGTGACCGGCGCGGCGGGGGCGTTTTCCATCGAACGCACGACCGCGCCCACCCCTTGGCCGGCGGCCATGGGCAAGATGCCGATCGGTGCTTTGGCCGGCGTGTCTGGCCCGCCAAACAAGGACTTGCCCATGGTCGCGCCCACGTCACCGCCACCCATAGACCCGAGCCAGGCACCGATCATCCCGCCCACCGCCGTGCCTAGCAGCGGAATGAACGACCCAATGGCGGCACCAGCCGCTGCACCCGCCAAGCCGCCGGCCAGGCTACCCGCTGCCTCGCCGTAGCCTTCGGCTTTCTCATCTCGAGTGGTGGCGTTCTGGTAAGTGTCCACCACCTGGAGGCCGGCACCGACCGCTGCCAATGCCCCGCCTGCTTTCATAAAGCGGGCACCGCGGGATGCCCGACTTGCAGTGCCGCTGCCCTTTCCTCGCTTCCTATCTCTTTCCTGATCCAGATCATCGCCGCCGACGTCATCCGCGTTAGTTACGAACACCCGCTGCACGATGTTGGACCGGTCACCGGCCGAACCACGGGCGATGTTCACCAGCCCCCGCCCGATCTTCAGCGCAGCCCAGGCCTTGCCCAACACCAACGCACCGGTAGTGAGTGCCGCCAGGCCCAGCACCGCCTTGGGCGTCTCCTCTGAACATCCTGAACCGGATGGATGTAGGCCCAACCTTGTGGCACCCAGCGCGTACGTAGGTACTCACGACGGCGCTGGGTGTAGTCCGGCAACAACACGGCACCGCTGAGCACCGCCATGTCCATCCAGGCCGCGCGCACAGGACGACACAACTGGTGCACATACACACCAAATTGCAGTTGCTCCAGACGACGCCGGAACTCGGTGAGCACCACGCGCAGTGCTCGGTCATTTACTTCACGCATGTCGCCAGTGAGGATTTCGTACGGCATCCCGGCGCCGGCCGCTGCCGCCATCAATTGCTGACGCATGAAGTCCGCATAGTTGTTGCCCGCATCCGGCGGCGTGGAAAACTCGACCTCCTCGCCGGGCAACAACTCCTGCATGGTCCCGGGTTCCAGCGCGACCATGGGGGTGAAGCCGTCCGAGGCCAGGTTCAGCGGCGCACCGGTCACCGGGTCCACCGGGGTCTGAATGTCATCCGGCGACGGTTTCTTGATGAAGCCGGCGAACAGGTTGGCCACCTCCTGGCGGAACAACACCGCATCGTCATAGTTGTCCAGGCTGCGCAGGCGTTTGAGCACCGGTGACAAGCGCGGCAGGCCGCGCAGCTGCCCAGGCTCGACCGGTTCAAAAATATGCAGCACCTGACTGGCCGGTACCCGCACCAACTGGTTGTACCCGCTGTTCAGTGAAGAGACATCGCCGGGATGCGAACGGTACATCCAGTACGCCACCCGACGGCTGTCCGGACTGAACTCAATCCCGGCGCGGATGATGTTGCCGTTGCGCGCCATCTCGAACTTGTCGTGCGGCACAAACTCCGGCGCCAGCACCTGAAGTTGCAACGGCACCACCAAGCCTTCGTCGAGACTGCGTGGCCGCAAGCGGATAAAACATTCGCCGGCTGTTTCCACCGTCCGAGCGATCAATGCCTGTTGCCCATAGAAGTCGGTCAAGCCGTCGGCATCGGACTCTTCAGTCCAGTCGGCCCAGAGTTCCTGCAGCAGATGCCGCAGCTCATCGTCCTGAGTTTTCGGCCGTGGCGTGATGCCGGTGCCGATCAGATTGCTGACCCGTTTATCAATGATGTTGAAGGCGTACGGGTCGTTGCGCACCGCCGCGCGGGAGCGCGAACGCAGGTTGCGCAACGCCGGAATGGCAATGCTGTTGAAGCCTGCGTCGGGAGCATCCCAACTGGCGGAGCGGCGCCCTTCGGCGGCCCCTTCATAACTGGCCTTGATATTCGACGGCATCAGGAAACCGCTGCGGCCCAAGGTGGGAAACTGACGAGCCATTACAGTCCCTTGCCTCCATGGTAAAGCCGTACGATGCGCGATCGAGGACCGGCCGCCGCGATCAGCGAGCTGCGAATTTCGTCGCGTGCCCTGAGCAATTCGTCGATGTCGCGGTACTCGACGTTGCGATCGGCGTAGCGCACGATTTTTTCGCCGCGCGCAATTGCCTTCTCGACCGCATCGAGCTGCTGTTGGGTAAAGGCCATGGGAATCGCTCTAAAGTAAAAAAGACAACGTGATGTGCAACTGCGCGCCTTCACTCAGCGTCGTTTTTTGAGGTAGCCGCTGCTGGAGCTTCGACGCTGTGGGGGGCGTGCAATCAGCATCGGTGCCGCTGCCGGCTTGGCCGGTAGTGATACGGGATCGGCAGGTTGCTGCCGCGGTTTCGCCGGGGTGCTAATACGCTCAGCCATGACGGCTTTCTCACCCGGTGGCGCCGCCTGAAACAGAGCATTTTTCACCCGCTCCCAGTCGTGTTCCTTGTAGCGGTTCAGTCCCAGGTAATGCGCCATCGCTAGGCTGTACACCATCAAATCGAGCGCCTCGTTGCGCTCCGCCTTGCCCTTGACCCACTCGATTTTTTTGTAGCCTTTGACGTAGCGAGTCACCTTGCGCTCAGCCACGCACTGGGCAAAAAAGTCATCCGGCAAGTCGTTGGCAAAGTGCAGCGCACCAGGACCGTCCTCCACCGGATAGCGGTTGTAAATCCAGTCCTTCGCGGTGTCGGTACCGACGAACCACAGCTCCACCCCCTTGCGTTCGGTCAGGCCTTTCCAGGTGACATCCATCATCGATGGCCGCTGTGCAATCACCGGACGACCCGGTTTGCTCGCGCCCTTGACCGCGAAGATGTTGCGCCAGCGCCGCAGTCGGCAGAATTGGTACACCTCGTCGGTGTGGTTACCGCCGGAGTCGATGCCGGCGGCCCGGATCGTCAGCTCCGCGCCACTCGGATGCGGGTAACGTGCCTTGAGTTTGTCATCGAGCACCGACCAAGTGCGGTCGTCGGAGGGGTCGCCCCAGATCACCTGATAGTCGATGATCCAGCGCTCCATGCCGGCACCCCAGCCGACCACCATGAACTCCAGCCGGTTGGCCTGAACGTCAACCGAGGCCGTGAGCATCAGCACGGCGGACGGCATTGACCCCAGCCCGTAAGTCTCCAAGCGTGCCCGAGCCATCAGGACATCCGCTTTGGTTTGCTCTTGGGCGCTGTCCCAGACCTTGGCCAAACGGGTGTTATAGAACACCTGCATAGGCTCAAGATCACCGCGAGACATGGCTGTTTTGGCCTTCTCGAACTGCTTGGCCAACGAAGCCCAACCGGTCCAGCCGGGCGGCGAGTACAACGCATTAAGGTTGAACCCGACGGTTTCGCCATCGCCCTTGGCATGCGCGCGCCATTCGCCCTTGGCCAACATCTCGCCCTTGTGATGTTCTTCGATCAGCACATCACAGTCAGGACCGGCACACTCGTAGTGCGCCAGTTGGCAATCCGCCGAGTAATGCAGGCGCTCCCATTCCAGGACTTGCATGTGCCCACAGGTCGGGCACGGCACATAGTAAAAACGCTGGTCGCTGGTCTCGAACAGATCGGCAATGCGCGAGGCGCCCCGGATCGTCGGCGAGCTGGAAAAATAGAACTTGGCGTTACGGCCAAACGTACTGCCCCGGGTTTCAGCCAGCTCAATGGGGTCGCCCTCCTCGCCAACGTCCACCACCCAGCGATCCACTTCATCACCATAGATGTACCGGGCCGACAACTCCGACAGGTTGGCCGCCGAGCCGGCAGTGGTGACGTACAACGAACCACCTTCGAACTCCTTGGTGTCCATGGTATTGCGCGCATCACGCGAACGGTTCGCCGCCACCCGTTCGCGCAGCACTGGGGTGGCCTTGATGGTCTTGCCGATGCGCGACGAGACTCGCTTGGCCAACCCCAGGCTGGGCAACAGCGTGAGAATGTTTGACGGCGCCATATGGATCAGACCGCCAATCCAGTTCAAGGCGATCTGGGTTTTCATCAACTGCGAGGCCACCATGGTCACCACGCGTTTACACGGATGTGCCGGCGACAGACAACGCATCGGTTCACGGGCATACGGTGTTCGCGCCGTGCGGTATTGCCCTGGCTCGGCAGCCCCCGCATCACGCGGGATGCGCATAAACTCGTCAGCCCACTGATCGATCCAGACATCGGGCTCTGGCCGCAGCCCGCGGAAATACGCCTCCCGGTACACTGCTGCACCGTCGGGCATTTCCGCTGACATGGATTAACTCGCTGCAGTCAAAGAATGAATGAGGTCTGTCGAGGACATCCGTTCAGCATCATCCAGCACGCGGCGCAATGCGGCGGTGAGGTGCTTTTCGATTTGCCAGTGATCGCTCATGGCGGCCAGTTCGGGCGCCAACTGTGGCGGCATGCCCAGCAACAGATCCCGCAACATCCGCCCCGTCGTGTACGCCGCCGTTTTGACCGCTTCCAGCTCGACATGGGCGCCACGATTCTTGTGAAACTCGCTCTCGGTCAGGCGTGACTCATAGAACTCGCGGTAGGCACGGGACTCCTGAAAGTCTGGTATGCCTTCGGCGGACAATGGTGCCTGGAGCGGAACAGTGGTTGGTGGTTCGTATTCGATGTAAGGGGCCGGTGTATTTCCTTCCGGCCTGCGCTGAATTCGTTCGCGCTCGTGCCGTGCCGCCACATTGGCTTTGCTCGGATCCGCGGTGCTGAACAGGAGTCGGTCCGTTGCCTCGACATCCACCATGCCGTCCGCCATCAGAACCAGGCGTCCGCTCTTGGCCAACTTCGACACATAGGGTTTCGACCAGCCCTGGCGCGTGGCGAACTCCGCTTTGGTGAGTGCTGTCATGTCCGTGCCTTTCGGTTAACCCGGCGGAGCCGAGAGTTAACCAACTAATTTACTTGGTTAACTCAGGGTTAACCGCTGGAGAGCCACAGCCCGCTTGGCTTTCAGGTGTTTTGATAGCGACTGAAGGAGTTAACCAACTGTTTTACTCGGTTAACTTCTTAGTTAACCGCTCTGCAGGCCACGGCCCGCGTGGCTTACAGATGAATCAGGGGATAGCCGAGTTAACCTGGTTAACTCCTAAGTTAACCGCCCTGTAAGCCGCAGCCCATAAGGCTTTCAGCCTTGTTAACCAATCCAGTTAACCAGTTAACTAACTTTGGCGGGGTGCCGCTAATGCGTTTGCGCGAGTCTTATGCCCCGTGTTCCTTGGAAGTTGCCAGGGTCCCCGATGGGTTTTTGGACCTCGAAGATCCAGCGCTGGTTGAAGACCGCGTTTGAAACGGAGGCAGTCGAGATCGCTTGTTTGAAGCTCATGCTGATAGCGCTGCTATCTGACGTGCAATCTCGTCATGGATCAATTTCGCTGACCAGGTATGCGCAATGAGGTCAGTACCCGCTTCCAGCATCGCGGCATCCCCCTCAACGGGAATGGCCGGCTTGTCGCTCAGGTCGGTGTAGCTACCAGAGAAGTCCGAAGTCCCACTGCCGATAGCGGTACGAGCAGCGGCGGCGTCGACACTCACCAGCACCGCCTTACCGACATCCGAAGCGTCCGTGATGTTGTCCGAGGTGATGTCGCCCGGCGCGCAGGCCGCGTTGCTCGATCCCTTCACCACTGCCTGAAGCACTTGAAAGCCTTCAGTGATGGAGACAGGGCTTCCGTATGGTTGCCAGCCATCGGCAAAGGCCTGTGCCAGCTTGGCCGTCAGCTCATCGGGAGTGTTGGCGACGACGGTTTCGTATTGGGTGTAGGCCATTCTCTAATCCTCAAGATTGAATGAATGAACGGTGGAAAGCTGACATGCAGGCGACTCGCCGCAGTCGATGTGGTCCGTGATGGCATAGGCCATCAGGAGCACTAGAGGCAGTAACCAATGAAGGTGCTTCACGGCGCCGAGTCCGATTTGGGAAACCTGCTTTCAGCAATCCGATCAGCCCAGTGTGCGACTTTCTTCACCCCGAGGAAGCCCACCCAGATGCCAACCGGTTGATGGTGAGATTGAAGCCAGCGAGGTTTCCAAGCTGGATGAGTTGATTCGCTCCAACCCGAATTTGACGCACTTCGGCAGCGAGATCACCGACACCATTAATCGTTTTACAGGCCAGTTGAACGCCAACTTTCAAGTAGGTCGATTGGCGATCAAGCGGGAACTGGCCGACATCAAAAACGTTCCGGCCGACGCGGAGGAGGCCTTCGTCAACATTCTTGCCGTTGCCCAGGCTGATGGTCAGATCGAGCCAGCAGAGTTGGTGGTACTGAAGGAAATAGGCATGCACTTCAGTCTGCGCCTTGCTGACTACGGTATCGAGGCGTGAAGTACGCGACAAAGGTTCTGCTGATCCTGTTGGCACTGATCGTAGGCTGCATGTTGCTGAGCAACGTAGCCTCTCGGGCCACTTGCTCCTACTACGGCTTCCAGACTGACCGAGAGACCCGCTACGCCGCCTTTGTTGGCTGCATGGTTCTGGTTGACGGTACGTGGTTCCCTCGGAATGAAATCCGCGTAATGCAGTGATGTTTCACTGATGCCGCTTCTTGCAAGGCGGCATTGGGAAACCCACTCACGCAAGGAAATGGACAATGCTGATTTTGACTCGCAAAGAAGGCGAAAGCATCAACATAGGCAACAACATCACGATCACAGTGCTGGGTGTTAGCGGCAAACAGGTACGTATCGGAACTAGCGCACCAAAGGATGTCCAGGTGCATCGAGAAGAAATCACGCAGCGCATTCAGGCGGGTTTGTCGAATTTCTCGATGGCAACACCTGCGATCACTTAAGCAGGTCTTTGTGACGCAAACAATGGCCCGGTTCCGATCGGGCTTTTTTACACCTGCCTTTTATGAATCAGCATCCTTCCCTGCCCAATGGCGATCAGCAGGTGGTCGGAGGGCTGACGAATACACGCAACCCGCTCCGAGGGATCAGCCATGCATCCATCATTTAAAGAGCGCTTCGATGAACTCGGTGTGCTACTGCAAAAAACCAAGGCTGCACAAGCCGTACTATGTGGGCGCCCTGGTCGGCAAGAGCCATCGAAACCGGTGCGCTTTCAAGTCGACGGGAAAAGTATCGGCATGTACCAGATTAAAGACCGCACCACAGGCAAGACTCGCGCCTTCCGTGACGACTACAAGGCCGCTTACGAACTCGCCATGCAGTTTGAAGCAAAGGCCAACTGCCAGATTGCGGTGATGCTATGAAAAAACGAAAGCCCAACAACCTGCGTACCCGGGTAGAGCGAGCGAGCCGGGCACTGCTCAATGCCAATCACGTCGCGGTGGTCCACATCGAGCCCAGCGGACGCCAAGGGATGATCAACAGAAAGAGCTGCAAGAGCATCCCGCCAGGACAACATATGGCCGAAGCAGTCTGCGACTTCGCCCATCGCTGGACGATCTATGTCAGCGTCCAGTGTCGCGATCAGCGCGGGCACCGTTACACCAAATCGGTAGAGGTCGCCCCTCAAGGCGATCCCACTGGGCAAGGATCTCGACAAAGCCAGGCTCAAGTGGGCGGAGCTCGAAGCCAAGGAAATACCACTGGACTTGCGGACTATGAAGGGGATCTTTGACCGCTATATTCGTGACATCGTCCCGAAGAAGGCGCCCCGCACGCAGAGCGACAATCTTTCAGAGATCAAACAGCTGCGACCACTTTTCGACAATGCCCCCATCGACTCAATCACACCTGCCACGGTCGCTGGCTATCGGGACGCTCGAACTGCAAAGGTTCGGGCCAACCGTGAGATAGCCACGCTCTCACACGTATTCAATATGGCGCGTGAGTGGGGTCTGACCTCCAAAGAAAATCCCTGTCAGGGTGTACGCAAGAACAAGGAGACGCCTCGGGACTATTACGCAAACGATGTGGTTTGGGATGCTGTTTACAAAAAAGCAGCTCAAGAGCTGAAAGATGCAATGGACCTTGCCTACCTGACAGGGCAGCGGCCGGCCGACGTTTTGGTCATGCGCAAGGATGATATCGAAGGGGGATATTTGATGGTGCAGCAGAACAAGACGCACAAGAAGCTGCGTATCCAGATGACTGCCAGCGGCTCTGCAAACAGCTTGGGTATGCTGATCGCAAAAATCGCAGAGCGAAACGCTCAACACGTTTCGAGCTATCTGATTGTGAGTGCGCGCGGGAAGCGTATGACTGCCAAAATGCTTCGCGACCGCTGGGATAAGGCCCGGGAAAGGGCCAAGAATGAAGCGATCGAGACTGGCGACACGCTGCTTGCTGGAAGAATCAGCAGCTTTCAGTTTCGGGACATCAGGCCAAAAGCCGCGTCGGAAATTACTGACATCGGAGAGGCGAGCCTGCTCTTGGGGCATACCAAGGGTGACATAACTGAACGTGTTTACCGTCGCGTCGGTGCCATTGCGAAGCCATCTAAATAGCGGAACAACGCGTTACAAGACACTGAGTTCATCAAGATAACGCTGGCGGTGACGCCAGCCTCAGATCGTCGCCGCAATGACTACTTTCGGCCAGAAGCAGTCTGAATCGCTTCTGATTTCCTAGACACGTGCGACTGCCTGGTTTGGGTCGGGATCCGTCGGTGGCCATAGATCTCAGTCAATGACGTGGGGGAATCTGACCCGGTAAAACCTGATGGTGCTTTTCCTGCACGGCTCTCACAGTGCTTGACAGGCACGTGTCACCCGTAAGAATCACTCCAAGCTGGAGTGTCATGACGTTAAGCCCATTGCTATTCTGGATGCCACTCTGAATCAGCTCAGGTGGATAGCCTTCGGAGTGTCGGCGCAGAGGGTGAATGCCGCTGTGTACGAACGAGTTCATGGCGTGATAATTCACATCCTTGAAATTCATTAGCATGCTCGATGCCTGCACAGGAGCCCTTTCGACGATCTCATGGAGCATCTGCGAGAACATCGGGAGTTTCTTTGCGCTGTGTTCGGCTTCCAGTGTGAGTGCTGCCGCGAGGGTTTCGACCTGCTGATCCTTAGCCGCATACAGAAGCCAAACGGCCCTTGTTAGGGCTTCATATTGCAAACGCATCATCGCCAGAGCTGACGTGTAGCATTGAGCTCTTACCAACAGGCGCAGGCTTAGAGCGTGTTCCAGCGCCATGCCGCAAGCCACCATTGCGACCTCATGCCGTGTGCCGGGGAATGGAGTAACTCCCTCCAAAAGGTGAAGGATTTCTATATGAAGCTCATCAGATCTATTCAGAAAATCCTCCATCACCCATCTTTCCTTTTGTTTACGTACATGTGAAGTCGTTCGTACCTAATCTTAAGCTTGCGACTGATCGCTGTGGGCCCTTAACTGACGTGTCGATCGCACGCGGTGCCGTTTGCGGCAGGTAGCTTTGGCCCGATCACAGTCGTTGTAAGTGGCTGCAATGTGTCGCCTCCCTTGTTAACCAACAGCTATCGGCCAATATTAGTTATCCTTGGAAGGTAGCCCCCACGCGCGACGGGCGTCTGCTGGCGTAATAAACATTTAAGTGAGATTGATCATGGATGAATCAGATCGGCCGATCATCAAGGCCTATGGTTTTTTGGAGGCAGTTACCTTCCCAGAGGAAAAGACAAAATCCAGAGGCCGAGTGAACGTCGTCATAGACTCAATCAAGATCGAGGCTATCGAATCCGGTACTGCTCACAACCGAGAGGCTTCCGACCTTTTTATCGTACGCATCCTTTCGACCATCAACCGGCTGGATTCATTGTTTCCTGAAAGCCGCTGGGATGAGGGGGGCTGGATTGAATTCGAGTTGCAAGATTGCCCTGGAGAGCCTCCAGCCTGGTTCCTATCGGCCGAAAATGACTATAGTGGTCCCGTTGTCAGAACCAACATCATAAGCGCTGTCGCCTTGTCTGGAGGACCTTTAGAGCCTGCCCCGGCGGTGGATAAATTGATGGAGCTCTGCCAGTCGACGGCGGCTGTTCGAACCCAGAAGCAAGACAAACGCCCTCGAAAACTTGCGGGTGTCGGCCCATTTGTAAGGGTCGTAGACGTCGGACACGCCAGTTTCTCAACTATTCATCCTGTCCGCTCTATACAATCGCCAGTACTCGGTTACTTCGATGTAGGCGGCCCGGTGTTCTTCCATCACCGAACCTTCCCGAATAGTTTTTTTGAAGCCAGACGCGTACCTGCGTCGGGGTTTGTCGTCCTCTCACACTGGGATTTTGATCATTACTCTCTAGCTGTGAGCAAAATCCCAGCACTAAGACAACTCGACTGGTTTGCCCCCGATCAACCAGTAGGCCCTAATGCCGCGTCTCTACAAGCCAAACTCGGTTCAAAGCTTACGCTCCTTTCGGCCCCCTCCTACTCGCTCGACTCTAGCCTTCATCTCTGGAAAGGCACTGGCGCATCGACAGATAGAAACGGAAGCGGATATGTCATGAAGATAAACAGGGCTGGAGGCGACGTTCTGCTTTCCGGAGATGTCCCATATTCGTTACTCCCAAGTGGCGCCGGAAACCAGTTTGCAGCGATTACAGTGACACACCACGGGGGCTCCTTCAGCGGCAGCCCTCCTATTCCGGTAAAAGCAGGCGCCACTGCGGCGGTCTCGTATGGCCATCCGAATCGCTATCACCACCCCAATTCGGAAGCGATTGGACTGCATCAGACTGCGGGATGGCGAATTATCCCGACGTACGAAACGTCCAAAGTACGGGGAGACGTATGGCTATGACTAAGAATTGCCGAGCGATGAGGTACACCTTAAGGCAAAGTCTGCTTTGGGGTCGGGAGCAGCCAGCCGGGAACGATCCATGATGGACGGCGGGCATGCGTATATGCCTACAAACTCGTGGCGATTCAGTTATTGAGTCGTAAATAAACTAATGCTGAGGACGCTATGAATGGCGGTCACTAAAGGACACGGAAATCCTGATTGGACACGCGACGAGGTGATACTTGCGCTTGATCTCTATCATACTTGCAATGGTCAGATTCCGGGCTCGACCGATGATAGGGTTCGAGAATTATCTTGTGTGCTAAGAGCTTTCCCACACCACAGCCAAGCAGCGCGCCAAGAGTCCTTTAGAAATCCAGACGGTGTAGCATTCAAATTACAAAATCTCCGCAGTGTTCATACCGGTGCGGGCCTTAAAAATACCTCAAAGACGGATCGCGAAGTATGGGTAGAGCTTGGTCATGATCGTGTGCGAACACGGGAGTTGGCTGATCTTATTCGCCATTGCCTAAAAATTGTCGACGAGCTTCCGGAAATTGATGATGAGGAAGAGTTTGCTGAGGGTAAGTCAGCAACAAAGGTGCATATTCGACGGGAGCGCAGCCCCAGGCTACGAAAGGAAGTAATTGCTAAGCGCCTTAAACAGGGGGGGCTGACGTGCGACCTTTGCGACTCAGATGGAAGCAAATATGATCCCGCGATAAGGGAGTCGATGTTTGAGTGCCACCACGTCATACCGCTCAGCATTATTGGCGAGACAAAAACCAAGGTGAAAGATATGGCACTACTCTGTGCAAACTGTCATCGCTTACTTCACCGAGCTATAGCTCATAAAAAACAATGGTTTTCGATTTATGAAGCCAAAAAGCAGTTTTTCAGCTGAATTAAGTTAATCAACTCTGGTCCAGAAGCGGGCCTGCTCTTGGGGCCTACCGAGGGTGACATAACTGAACGTGTTTACCGTCGCGTCGGCGCCATTGCGAAGCCGTAAAATAACGGAAAATGCGTTACAAAACGCTGATGCTGCCCCTTGTAGAATGCGGCCTGCAGCGGAGCCAAAAAATAATCGTATTAAAACGAAATCAAGCTAGGGGCGACGAATTACGGGCGTTTGTATCTCGGACTTGAAAACCGTCGACTGTAACAGGTCCATGAGTTCGAATCCCATCGCCTCCGCCATCTTTATACGACAAAGCCCTGATTTTTCAGGGCTTTGTCGTTTCCGGGGTTTGGCGAACATGCGACCACACTCAAAGCGTGGCAAAACCATCCCGTATTCCCGCCTTCCTACATCCTGCCCCCGATAATGGTTTGACGATCATCAAACTGCACGGTGCCCGGTTCAACACGCTCTCGGCGGTATCGCCGATAAACCGGTCAGGCCCATGGTGATAAGCCGTGCCCAGCACCACCATGTCGAAAGCATGCTGTTGAGCGAACAGTGCGATTACCTTGTGGGGGGAGCCCGTCAATAAATGTCGACGGGCATTCTTGATGCAATAGCGCTCGGCAAGCACATCGAACGCCTCTTGTTGGGCATCCTCGATAGCGTCTCTCAAACTCTCATCAAGACTGCCTGTCGGTACACTCATCGGCGCATCGCTTATCTCTGACCAACGACTGACGTTAAGCAAGTGCAACTGCGCACCGCAACTGGCCGCCAGAGTAGAGGCCAAGTCGAGTATTCGGTCATTTAATCCCTGAGTGAGTTCCTCCAGATGGGACAGATCGATCGCCGCGAGAATTTTCAAGGGATTGGGATTTTTGGCGCTGGTCACCAGGTGCAGGTGGGTCGGACACTCGCGAAGCAGTCGCCAGTCCACAGGCCGGTGAAAGGCACGGTCAAGTGCCGGCACATAATGGGTGTCCTTGATCACCAGGTCCGGAACAAAGTCGTTCACGTACTCCAGCAGGTTTGTCAGGCTCGACTTGGCCCAGACCACTTCGGTGGTCACCTGTATGCCGCCGCATCGTTGAAACCGGGCCTGCTGCTCCAGCCAATGACGGTGAACCTGCAGATAGCCTTCTCGTGCCTGTGCCATCGCGTCATGGTCAAGCAGACCGGCTACCGCCAGGGCCTGGACATAATCGAACGCGACAATGTGCAATAAGGCACCGGTTGCACCCGCCAAGGCATGTGCACGCTCAAACGCCGGGGTCAGGGTCATTTCGCTGGGAGCTATCAATAGAATGCGTTTGAGCTTGAGCATGACCTACCTCGCCCTGAAACCTGCCTGAGTGCAAACCCGACTGGCTGTCTGGGCCTTGAGTCAAATGCTTGTTACTTCGAGCGAACTCGTGACGGCAGCCAGCAAAAAATGCCCCGCAATAGAATGAACAGGTACGTGTTCATAATCGTCCTGTCGACTGGTTGCGACCGGGGAAAGCGGCAGTTCGATTATTTGGCGTTATGCCGTGGGGGATCTGACTTTTATCAACTAATCAACAGCTATCGTTAACGGAGCGACTGACTTTCGATGACTTAAACCCTTGTTGATTCAGCTCAACGATTTTCCGGCTTCCTGGCGTAGAACTACGCTGATGCACCACCTCCCCTATCGCTGGAGATTTGCCATGCTGGCAGTCACGCTGATCAATACACTGGTGGTGGTCATCGCCGTAGTGATCCATTACGAATGCCTGTTACGCCTGAATGACTGGCTGCCCCGGCTCAAGGTGTGGAACCGCTTCAGAATCGTGGTTGGCGTATTCGGCGCCCTCCTGGCCCACGCCATAGAGGTCTGGTGCTTTGCGCTGGTCTATTACCTGATGGTGCACTCAGGGAAATGGGGCAACCTGACGGGTAACTTCGACGGTTCGCTGATGGACTGCGTTTACTTTTCCTTTACGACGTACACGACCATCGGCTTCGGCGATATTTCGCCAGTGGGCAACCTCAAATACCTGACCGGTCTACAAGCCCTTACCGGGCTGGTGCTCATCACATGGACCGCATCCTTCCTGTTTCTGGAAATGCAAAAGTACTGGAAGCGCAAATAATCCCCTTTCTGACTCGTATCAGACTCAACTGACGGTCTGGATCAAGTCTGGTACGGACAGGATCTAGACCGCCAGAACGCAGCATGGCACCTGATACAGAATATGCTCGGTCGTGCTGCCTAGAAGCTTGCCCACACCATGGGACTGGACTTTGCCCATCACGATCACATCCACATTGTGTTCATTGGCAAACTCGCTCAACACCGTGACCGGGTTTCCCTCAATTAAATGTCGACGATCGGCGGGCACTCCGAACCGATCTGCCAACTCAATGAAAGACTTTTCCAGGTCTCTGCGAAGTGCTTTGGTCAGGTCAGCCAGTGTCAGGCCGCCCATGTCCGCCAGAAAAGCGGCCGAGATATCGCAGGCATACAGCAAATGCAGCTCGGCGTTGCACTGCATCGCAAGGCTGCAAGCCTGTTTGATGATTCGGTCGTTCAGTTCATTGTCGGTAGACTCGATATCCGATACCTCGACCGCTGCGACAACCTTGCGAGGCAAAACGAAGCTGCTCCCGCCCACCAGAAAAACCGGCACCGGACAGTGACGCAACAAGTGCCAGTCCAACGGGGTGAAGAAGGCCCGCTTGAGCGCGGACTCATGCTGAATCTCCTTGATCAACACGTCGGGCTGCATGTCCGTGACGTGTTCAATGATGTCTTGCTTCATGTCCTCAGCCCAGGCCACCTCGGTGGTCACCTCTATCCCCCTGCCACGCAAATTTTCGGCCTGAGCCTCAAGCCAGCCGTGATGATCCTGCAGGTAGCGCTCTCGACCCGATTCTCGATCGCCCTCTTCAAGCAGCGATAACCATTTGAACGACGGGATAAGCGCCGCGACATGCAAACTTGCACCGCTGGCCTTGGCCAACGCCGCTGCATGACTCATGGCTGGAGAATGGCGCAAGGCCGGGTTGATGATCAGTAACAGGCTTTGATACTGGCTCATGATAAATCTCCCGTGGGGTGGAAATTCGACGCAGGCGGACTCTGTGTAGACGAAAGCGCCTGTCCATCAATGGCAATTGCCGCTCAGCCTGAACGTCATGTGCCTGCAGTTGCCCGGCACTTGGATGATTGCTCATGGGAGCCAGCCGACGGAGCGGTTTTTTACCCGTTTGTCTGTTACATCCACAATAGTTCGGAACAACCGGTGGTTTGGGCAGGTAGCACCTATGCTAAGCCCATCCATACGGGGGCATTTAGATCATGTCTGAAGCCAGGCCGTTTCAAAGTCAGAACCTCAAGTCTGCATGTTCCAACTGCAGCGTCCTGGAGCTGTGCCTGCCGCTTGGCCTGACCAGTCCGGAAATCGAACGTCTCGACACACTGATCGTGCAACGATTCAAGGTCAAAAAGGGCGCGACGCTTTACCGCGCAGGCGACCCGTTGCGTTCGCTGTATGCGGTGCGAATCGGTTCGTTCAAGACCAGCGTGCTGTCGGTCGATGGTCGCGAGCAAGTCACAGGGTTCCAGATCCCCGGCGAAATGCTCGGTCTGGACGCCATCAGCACCGATCTGCATGCGTGTAATGCCGTTGCTTTGGAAGATAGCGAGGTCTGCCCCGTCCATTTTGCTCACCTGGAAAAACTTGCTCGACAACTGCCTTCATTGCAGCACAACCTGAACAAAATCCTCAGCCGGGAAATCGTTCGCGATCACGACATGCTGATGATGCTGGGCAACATGAACTCGGAAGAACGCCTGGCCGCTTTTCTCCTCAATTGGTCGCAGCGCTTGAATACCCGCGGTTATTCATCCCGCAGCTTTGTGCTGAAAATGCGTCGGGAGGAAATTGGCTCCTACCTGGGACTGCGCCTTGAAACCATCTGTCGGGGCATCGCGCACCTGCGTGACCAGGGACTGGTGGAAATAAACGGCCGCGACGTCAACATCCTGAACATGGACGGACTCAAGCAACTGATCGTGGGCTGCCATCGCAACCTCCACTGACACCTGCAGCCTGGAGAATCTTCATGCGTGCCCTTGTGCCAGCTGGCGCTGTTGCGCACAGGTCAGTTCAACGGTGCGACAGTGCTCAATCCCTGACATGCGGCCTGACCACCAACAGACTACCTGGCACGGAGTACAGCGCCCGCTCTGTGTTGCTGCCGATCAACCGGTCGAGCCCCACCCGATGCGCAGTGCCCATCACCACGACATCGGCCAGGTATTGCTCGACAAACTCACTGATCACCGGCACCGGCAGCCCCATGACGAAATGCCGTCGCTCCGGTGGCACCCCGTAGCGCTGCGCCAGTGCAACAAACGCCTGGTGCAAGGATTGACGCAGCTCTTCGCTCAGATCCACGCCCCAACCGCCCCCGGCCAATGGCGCGTCGCTGTTGAAAGCAGGTGACAGGTCATAGGCGTAAAGCAGGTGTAGCGGCGCATCGCATTGCAGGGCCAGGGCATTGGCGGTCTGAATGATGGTGTCGTTCAAACCGCTTAATTGTGTCGACGGATCGAACGGATCCACTGCCGCCACGATTCGGTGCGGCAAGCTGTAACGAACGTGGTTGACCAGATGCACGGGGATCGGGCATTCACGCAATAAGTGACAATCAAGCGGGGTGATGAACACTCGCTTGAGCACAGGTTCAAGGGTTACATCCTTGAGCAACAGGTCGGGTTTGAGATCCTCTACCGTCTTCAAGATATCCAGCAGCGCATGGGTGGTGAAGACGGCTTTGACCGTCACCTGCAGCCCCAGGTCGCTGAGTCGATCAAGCTCTTCGACCTCCCAGCGACGGTAGCGACGCAAATACCGCTGTTGCTCTGCGTCATCGACTTTTTCTTGCCATAAATGCACCACCGGTGCCGGTTCGACAAAGACCCGCACATCCACTACGGCCCCGGCTGCCTTGGCCAATGCGACGGCACGCAACTGGGCGGGAGACTGATGCAGGGTTTGGTCAGCGATCAGCAGAAAACGTTGATATTGACCCATCACACACCTCCGTTCGACTCCGGTCATACAGTGCCGGCATATTTTCCAGACTGCGCTCTATCACCTGGCGCGGTTTGATTTACATCAAGCCCACGCAAACCAGTGCCGCCGGCACGGCTATCTGATCCAGATCAGATTCAAGCATCGACAGCGGTGTAGAAAAGTACTCAAACGCGACCTTTTTACCCCATGCCAACCTTGCAAACCGCACTGGAGGAACACCTCATGCTTACCGTCAAAGACCACAATGATCGGGCCGCGGCCACCTATGCAGCGGTCGACGGCCAATACTGGATAGAAGCGCTCAGGGACGGTCGCCACGTTTTGATCCGACCACTGGCGCAGAAGGATCGCGACCGTGAATACGCTTTCATCAAACGGCTGTCTCCCGAATCCCGGCACATGCGCTTTCTCGCGCAGATCAGCGAACCCGGCGCTGCGATGCTCGATCAGTTGATGGACACGGACAATAAACAGCGCGTGGCCTATATCGCCCTGGTCCATGACAAAGGGAATCTGGTCGAGATCGGCATCAGCCGTTACGCGGCCACTGGCGACCATGAGTGTGAATGTGCCGTAACGGTCGCCGATGAATGGAAGTACTTGGGTCTGGGCACATTGCTGATGGACCATCTGATCAAGGCGGCGCGCAAAAACGGCTTTCGTCAAATGTATTCGATGGACGCCTCCAGCAATGCCCCCATGCGCGACCTGGCCAAGGCGCTCGGATTCGAGACACACAATGATCCCGACGACAGCCGTCAGGTGATTCATCATCTTTACCTGTAGACAATCGCTGCGCGATGTTCCGGCCAACGACTCGTCGCGGGGCGATCAAGCCCTCAGGATTGCAGCATTCTTCCCGGCTTGATCGCCAGCACACTGCACGGCGCCCGATGCAGGAGTTGCTCGGCCGTGGTTCCTAGCAGTCTGCTCAAGCCCTTGTGCTGTACCGTGCCCATGACAATGACATCGCAGCGGTGCTTGAAGACAAACTCACAAATACTCGGTACGGGTGCCCCCACTATGAAGTGACGATGCTCCGGTGACACGCCGTGGCGCTCAGCGATGGCCGCAAATGCCTCATGCTGAGCCGCTCCCAACATTTCATGGATCCCGCTGGCCAGCGGCAATGCGGCAATGCCCATGTCCTGTACGTATACAGCCGTCCAGTCATACACATGCAGCAACTCAAGACTGGCATCACAGACTGAGGCCAGTTTCGCCGCGGCGTCGATAACCTGGTCGTTGAACACGCGGTCCTGATCTTCATCGCGCAACACATCAATGATGGCCAGCACGTTGCGTGGTCGGGCATACAGCGCAGTAGTCACCAGATGCACCGGCACAGGACAATCGCGCAGCAGCTGCCAATCCAGCGGAGTAAAAAATACTCGTTTTAACGCCGATTCTTCCTGGGCGTCCTTGATGATCAGCGTCAGCGGCATCTCATTGATGAAGTTCAGAATCTCCTCATAAGGATGCTGTACCCACACCACTTCGCTGGTGGCCTCGACACCCTGCTTGCTCATCAATCCGGCCTGATCCACGAGCCATTGGCGATGGGTTTGCAAGTAGCCGTCCCGAGCCCGACTGAATTGTTCCGGGGCGAACAACCCGGCCACCGCCAAGGCCTGGGAATAGTCGAACGCCACGATGTGCAACGGCAATTGCATCGCGATCGCAAGCGCAGCAGCCCGGTCGAATGCCGGTGTCCGAGTCATGGCGGCAGGAGCGATCAAGAGTAAACGCTGAGATTGCGACATGGAGCACCTCGGCACACGGCCATTTCAATCCAGGAATAGAACCACAGATTGATTACTCCTTGTTCCGACCACTTGATTTTTATCAGATGCGCGCGCGATATCCTTCAGGGCACTGGATGAAGCCCGGACAACCGCACGTCGGGCAACACCCTCCATTCCCTTCCATTTGACAAAGATCAAACCCGACGCCCTGAACAGCGGCAAGCTAAAGGAAAGGTTTCACTGCCCAATAACGCCGCAGCATTCGGGCGAGCGACTGCGCGATTGCCTACCGGAGATCTGTCATGTCTGATCAATTACGCTTCATGCTGGTCGTTTCGCCGTTGATGGAAAACAGCCCCGCCTTCGACCGGGCCGCTGCCTTGGCCAAGGCCTCAGGTGCTGCCCTGCACATCGTGGCGTTCGATTATCTTGAAGGGCTGGCGACTGCAGGAATGGTCAATGGACAGGCGCTGGAACAGATGCGGCTGGGCTATGTCGAGCGCCATCGCCAGTGGCTGGAAGACCAGGCCCGCCCCCTGCGTAAGATCGGTGTGCACGTCACCACGGAAGTCGTCTGGGTCGAAAGGCCCTTGCAGGAAATCCTCATTCATCTCAAAGAACAGCCAATGGCCGTATTGATCAAGGCACTGGAACACGAATCGCTGCTGTCACGCCTGATGTTTACGCCATTGGATATCCACCTGCTACGTGAATGCCCGGTGCCCCTGCATTTTGTCAGTCATTTGCACAACGCTTTGCCGCGCAAGATCGTCGCCGCCGTTGACCCTTTTCATTCTGATGAGCAATACGAAGGCTTCAACGACAGCATTCTGCGCGAGGCCTCCAAACTGGCGAGCACCTGTAATGCAGAACTGGACGTGATCTACGCCCATGACCTTTCCAGCATCAGTGCGGACGAATTCGGTTTCAGCAATGGATCGGCTTTTTTCTCCTCGGGAAAAGCCAAGTCGCTGTTCGAGGCGCAGGCTGATGCGTTTCGCGAACTTTCTGAGCGCAACGGTATCCCGCCGGAGCACCAGCACATGATCATGGGCAATCCGGTCAAGGTGCTTTCCAGCTACGCGCAGACTTATGACATCGATGTGATTGTCATGGGACGCATTGGTCATCGCGGCATGGAGCGGCTGGTTGGCAGCACGGTGGAACATCTGCTGTACAAGTTGCCCTGCAGCGTGTGGGTGGTTTCTCCGGAAAAAATCTGAATGTTCGATGACGCGCTTGTTTCATCGTTTAGCGTTTTCCAGGTACGGCAATTTATGCCACGGATAGCCCTTCGCGCTGAGTTGAAAGGCGTAATCGAATAAACGCTTCATGTACTCGCCATCGAATTTCCGATCGTGCGCAAAGTTAAAGTCGGAGCCAATGTACGCAAGATTGAAATCCGCCCCATCCTGTTGCGCCATACGGTAGATACGCTCCAGATCGCTGATCCCCTGGGTTTGAATCAAGGCACTGATGGCTCGACCGCCGATGCTCAATGTGCGGCGCTTGGTCCCGGACCACTGTGGCTCCAGTGTCCCGTTACGAATGACATAGAAATGGCGGTCGAATCGCAACGGTGCTCCGGTGGCTTTGCTCAGCGCCATCACGGTGCTGGGTGGGTAAAGAAACACTTGGGTGATAACCCCTCCGTCCACGTGCATTTCCTGGAACTGTTTGCCGTCCACGTCCACATCAATCATGACGGGTGAGACTGCACCGGGAATGCTCATTGACGCGAGCATGATGTTGCGAAAGAGGTCGAGCGCTCCCGGTGCCCGGCTTGCAGCAATCGCGCCCATGTTCCAGGTGACTGGCCGGCCGGAATCAAGGTCTGTTGTGCCGATCAGCAGGATTCGTCCTTTGGCGTACTCCGTCGCAATTGCCTCAAGAGTCTGTGCCGTGACGTATTTTGCGATGAGCCGCGACAGTGGCTTGCTGTCCGCTATACCGTCGCTGGCAAAACGGGTTAATACGTTTCGCGAATGAAAAATGTCTTTGGGACCGATTGCGTTGGAGACATACCGAATCACGCCGTCGTAATCGGACCCCAGGTAAGCGAACGGGGCGACCAAGGCACCCGCGCTAATGCCTGTGACGACCTTGAACTGGGGGCGAGTCCCATGCGTCGTCCATCCCGCAATCAATCCCGCTGCGAAAGCGCCCGCATCGCCGCCACCGGAAACCGCCAGCATATTGGCCAGCGGAAGGATATGGTTCGGCTTCCCGGCCTTGGCGAGCACCTCGCTCTCACGCTTGTTGGACTGAACCGCATCCTCAATGAAAGGCGTCAGGTCGTGGTCCAGCCTGTAGCGAGCATTGGGAATGTCCGGGATGACCGCTTTTTCCGTCAAGGTTGGCGGAACAGCGTCACGACGTGGCAGACACGCTTGAAGAAACATGTCCAGAGTTGAGGCGCCTGGTCTGAGCGGGAATGGTTTCAAAGCGCGTCTCCAGCCCTTGCCGTCGTCGGCAAGCGCTCATCATCGCCGAGAGAGTCCCTCCCCGGCTGCTCGAGTTGACCACACGCCAGCCCCGCCTGCGGCACTACATTCGAACGCCCGGCTGATCATTCTGCGCTCCTTTCCCTGATAAAAAAACTCATTGGCCGCGCGCGCCAGGTTTCATACGAAAGCCGTTGGACTCACCAGGTTAAGGGGCAGAGCGTAATATTCAACAAGCCGGGTTGGAGCGCCTGATGAAAGAGCATGGTTTCAATAACCAGCAGAAGATGCATCAGAACCACTAGTTCACGAATTACAACCCACTATTAGAACAGGACGTTGTATTTATTATTGGCGATGTTCAGTGTTGCCATAACCCTGACAGAACGATCAGCGTAGAACTTCTGGATAATGCCGTCATACACACAGAGCACAACCCCTTCACTTGGCACGTATGAACTACCGTTATCCACCAGCATCAAGTTGTGCACGCCGTAACTACGAGTGATATCTGGCTTGAGCTCGTCGCAAATGGCCAGGTGATCAGGTTCGCCAGCAATGGCGATAAGGGGTGCAAGCAGGGTCAACAGGATGAGTGACTTTTTCACTTTGGCTCGCCTTGACGCACATTGAGTTTGAATCTGACAGGCTCGGCATTCAGCAATACTGCAGGCACAACAGCAGATGAATATATATTTACACCCGGGTGTCCGAGCAAATGCAAGATACCCGTTATTAGCTGCCTTAAAGCTCATGACGCCGGATGGTAGTTTTGGCTTGACTACCTGTCAATATGCGATATCTGCTAGATTTTTATGCAGTATCGGATCCCATCAAATGCAAAAACCGACTGTTTAACTATTGGAACATCAATAATAAAACCGACAAGCCAACCAGGTTAATACTGAGTTTCCATCGTTAAGATCAGCGATTTGCAAGGCACCCAAGTTATCTCGTGCTTGCAACCGGTCCTGGTGGTGACGCTCAGCAACTGTCGCAGGTGCTCATCGACAAGCGTGCTGCCCGAGCTCAAGGCCCAGTTCGGTGAAAAACTCAATGGCAGCGTCGATGTCTTCTACAACGATGCCGATGTTGTCCATGCGCTTGACCGTCATGATGTCTCCCTGGCGCTTGAAGGGGCCCGACGCCCGGCCTGAGGCATGCTCACGCCCTCAATCGGCGTGAGCATGCGTCGTTCACTCACGTAAAGGCGAAATCCGACTCGGTGATGGCGGCCTGTGGCACGCCGCTCAAGGTGATGGTTCCCACCTCCGGCCGGCCCGTGACGCTGATGATGGCCTCGCCGAACTCTACTCCAACGGTGAGGCTGGCGAAGGTCAGACCGCTGGCGCTCAGATCGATCAGGTCAGTGCCGTCCTCGAAGTCGGCGATGGTGTCCGTTCCCCAGAGGGCACCGAACTGGAACCTGTCCGCATCGAGGCCGGGTTCGAACTGGACGCTGCCAACCATGAAATCACCCGCCGCGCTGCCCACCAGCCGGTCGTCCCCGGTGCCACCAATCATGAAGGCGCCTGCGCTGCCCGATTGCAGTGTGTCGTTGCCTTCATTGCCCTCAAGGGTCGTCTGGAAGGCGAACTCGGCGCTGCTGCCGATCACCAGGTCGTTGCCGGCTCCGCCGAAGGCACTGCCGAAATCCTCGATGGTGAGTGTGTCGTTACCCTCGCCGCCGAACAAATTATCCAGGCCAGTGCCGCTGAGCAGCACGTCGTCCCCCGTACCGCCATCGAGCAGGTCCTCTCCTGCCTGTCCGAACAACTGGTCGTTGCCGCCGAGGCCGAAGATCTTGTCGTCGCCATCGGTGCCGACGATGATGTCGTTGCCATCGGTGCCCGCCGTGACGAACTCGGTATTGTTACCGAAGTCGCCCACCGTGAAGTTGTTGACGCCAAGGAAGTTCGCCGTGAAGTCGGTGCTGTCGAGCCGGCCGTTGTCATCGTTGTCCGCTATCAGCCAGGTGTTGCCCTGGCGGACCGTGTAGAACAGGTCGGTGATGCCATTGCCGCCGCCGACCAGTGCCGCGCCAAGCTGTGGATTGAACGTGACCTGGCCACGAAACACGAACTCATCGTTCAGCTCGAGCGTATCGCCCCCGGCCACACCTGCGCCCTGGAAGTCCTGGATCGTATCGAAGGTCGCGAAGGTCGAGCTCGGGTTGAACGAGGCAAGGAAGAACTCGAACTCGTCATTGCCGGCACCGCCGTTCAACTGGTCTGCCCCGGCGTCGCCTTCGAGCGCGTCGTCACCATTGCCGCCGAACAGCTGGTCGTTGCCGGCATCGCCGAACAGTTCGTCGTTGCCGTCCTCGCCGAAGATCTGGTCGTTACCCTCTCCGCCAAAGAAGTCGTCGTTACCGACACCACCGAACAACTGGTCGTTACCGGCATCGCCGTCGAGGGTATCGTTGCCGGCACCGCCATTGACGATATCAGTGCCATTGCCGCCGGAAAGCGTCGTGTCATTGCCGGCGCCACCGTCAATGATGTCGTTGCCGTCGCCCCCGGTGATGAGGTCGCGGTCATCGCCGCCGTTGAGGGTGTCATTGCCGAGCCCCCCGGTAAGCCGGTCGATTCCCGCGCCACCGTTGAGGATGTCGTTGCCGGCGCCGCCGTCGACGATGTCATTGCCGTTGCCGGCGTTGACCACGTCATTGCCACCGAGCGCCAGGATCGTATCGGGGTCCGGGGTGCCGTTGATCACGTCATTACCCTCGGTGCCACGCAGGACGAAGGCCGTGGTGCCGAAATCGGCTCTTGTGAGGTTGTGCTGTCCCGTCAACTCTACGCAGAAGTCACTGGCGTCGAGCACGCCATTGTCGTTGGAGTCCGCGAACAGCAGCGTGCTGGCGGCACCTACGGCATAAAACACCTCGGTAAAGCCGTTGCCGCCGAAACCGAGCGAAGCGCCCAGTGTCGGCACCGTGGGGCGAGCCCCCTCGAAAACCAGGCGGTTACTCGCGGAGAGAAGCAGGTTGTCACCACCGGCAATGCCGGCCCCCTGGAAGTCGGTCACCGTGTCGCGGGCCAGGGAAGTGGAATCCGCGCCAATGCCGACGAACCAGTTGAAAGCGTCATTATCCGCGCCCCCGGTCAGGGTATCGGCACCGACATTGCCCGTGAGACTGTCGAGTCCGGCGCCACCGCGCAGGAGGTCATCGCCGTCACCACCGACGAGTTCATCGTTGCCGTCACCCCCTTCTATCGTGTCGTTGCCTCCCTCACCCAGGATGAAGTCGTCGCCGCCAAGGCCGAAGATCTGATCATCCTCGGGGTTGCCAAATATGAAGTCGCCTTGTTCAGTCCCATTGATAACAGCCATGGTACTACCCTCCATTAAAGGAAATGGTACGCGTTAACTGCGTTACAGCGGGTTGGGTGAATTAGACAATCCCAAGGGGTCGCCAGTGCGCCATTTGGGCCTCCCGTTTATCGCGAATACAGACGGGGGTTCTGGAGCCCTCGCCAACCTTTCAACGCCGCTACATGGCTGGCTCGGGGGTTTCAGGGCAGGAGGGTTTGAAAATCTGCTATCTCCGGCGACCAGAGGAAACATTAAGAAACACTAAAGACTTCCCCTGCGTGAACTTTGACAAAAGTTCTACCGCACACCTTTTTTCTCGACAGGCCCTCCAAAGAAAGGCCCGGCGAACGAACACCGCCATTGCGCAGTGGTCACAACATCTGATGGCATCGCAAATGACAGGTGATTACGAGCCTGCTTCATACAAAAGCGATGCTTGAATTCACACATTTCAGGGTGCGCCGGATAACCTCAGCGGATTCAGTTGCTGCCAAATGCAGGCGCCTGCCGCTGCTCTCATCCAATGCTCCCTCAGCGGAGTATGCAAATGACTCAATCAATGCGGTTCTTCCTCTCGTTTTTCCTCGCCACTGCAACATTGGCATCGACCGGTTTCCTGAACAATGCAGGAGCGGCCACCGCCGAGGATCTCAATGCCGATGCCAAACAAGCCTTGCAAACGCTTTACAAGGCCCATCCGTTTTCCGAAAAAATCTCGCACGAGGCCAAAGCGGTGCTGGTTTTCCCGAAAATCATCAAGGCGGGTCTTGTGTTCGGTGGCAGCTACGGCGAAGGCGTCATGATGAAAGGCACCACAGTCGACAATTACTACAACTCCGTCAGCGGTTCATGGGGGCTGCAGGCCGGCGCCCAGTCGTACGGCTATGCGGTTTTCCTGATGACCGATAAAGCCGTGAAATATGTCGCCGAAACCAAGGGCTGGGAAATCGGTGTGGGGCCAACGGTTGTCGTGGTTGATGAAGGGGTGGCGAAGAACCTGTCCAGCTCGACGCTGAAAGACGACGCCTACGCGTTCATCTTCGACCAGCAAGGGCTAATGGCGGGGGTCAGTATCGAGGGAACGAAGATTTCCCTGATCAAACGCTGAACTCAGCCGTTTGACTGGCCATCGGGAGCGTGATGGCGGCCTATGCCAATACTGGTGGGTTTTCCCATTCAGGCTAGGCTGTCCTCACTGCTGGCGCACAGACGTAGCTGATGATTGGACTATCTGGACGAGCACGGCTGGCAGTGGCTGTATCGACCATTCATTGATCCAGGTCTAAACATTGAATGATCGAATCCTGATAATGATTGATCAGTTTTTAGGTAGGCCTTAAATGACTTCACAGCTCTTCCAGGTTCACGGCCTCGTGAGTTTTACCCTTGCCATCCTCCTGCTTTTCCTCGGCAAAACCCTCGTCCAGCACAACGCCTTTCTCCGTCAATACTGTATCCCCGAATCGGTGGTCGGCGGCTTCGTCTGTGCGGCGGTGACGTCCCTGCTCTACTTCGGCCTGAACATCCAGGTCGAATTCGACCTGCAGGTTCGCGACACCCTGCTGCTCTATTTCTTCGCCGGCATTGGCTTGAAATCGGACATGCGCCAACTGCTCAAGGGTGGGCGCCCGCTGCTGATCCTGCTGTTACTCGCCGCCGTGTTCATTCTCCTGCAGAACTCGCTGGGCATGGGTGTGGCCCAGGCGTTCGGGCTTGATCCCAAGGCGGGCCTGATGGTGGGCTCCATTTCCCTCACGGGCGGAGTGGGCACCACCCTGGCCTGGGCACCGCTTTTCGTCGAGAAACTGGGCATCAGTAACGCCCATGAACTGGGCATCGCCAGCAACACCGTCGGCCTGATTGCCGCTTGTGTCATCGGCGGCCCTATCGCCAACCGACTGATAGATCGTTACCGACTGACGCCGTCCAGGGATGCGGAGCTGGAAGTCGGCATTCTCGAGCAACAACCGAGCAAGGCGCTGGACTACTACGACGTGCTCTGGGCGTGGATGTGGCTCAACCTGACCCTGATGCTCGGCTATGGACTCAACCTGCTGCTGGTCGATGCCGGCATCACCCTGCCCAAGTTTGTCAGCTGCCTGTTCGCGGGCATCGTCATTCACCACCTGGTACTCGCCTTCGTGGGTGATCAACGCCTGAAAAGCTGGAGCGGCGCCAGCCTGGGTCTGTCACTGATCTCCGATATCTGCCTGGGCATGTTTTTGACCATGGCCCTGATGGGGCTTCAACTTTGGCAGCTCAGCGGCGCGCTGTTGTTCATTCTGTGTGCGTTGACCCTGCAAATTCTGCTGACGGTCGCCTATACGTATTTTGTAGTCTTCCGCTTCATGGGGCGCGATTACGAAGCCAGCGTGATCGCTTCCGGATTCGGCGGGATCGCCCTCGGCTCCACGGCGACAGCCATCGTCAACATGTCGACCGTGACACAGAAGTACGGCGCGGCGCACCAGGCCTTCCTGATCGTGCCACTGGTGTGTGGTTTTTTCATTGACCTGGTCAATGCCGTGATCATCAGCCTGTTCAGTGGCCTGTAGCGACCGCGGGTGCCTCAGTAACCACCTCCGTTACTGGCACCCCATGGATCTGAACCGCGTGAGCACCTAGACTTTGGGCGCCCCTGCCCTCCTCGCCGATTGTTGAACGGGTCCCATGACTGAGCATGCCAAGTACCATCACGTGTCCGAAGTACCAGGCCTGGTGCTGGGCTCCGCACGCTTTGCCGATGTCGGCTTCGATCGCCATTACCACCTCGACTTCCACATTGGCTTTGTCACCGAAGGCATCCAGCGTCATCGTTCGAAAGGCGAGTCGTTTCTTTTGGGGCCGGGACGCATTGCCCTGATGCCGCCGGGTGAAATTCACGATGGTGCGTCTGAAGGCGGCGGCGCCTATACGCTCAAGACGTTCCGCCTGTCGCAGGCACTGATCGCGGACATGACCGAGGAGATCAGCGGTCAACCGAGGGAGCTTGAGTTGACCAGTGTGTTGCTGGAAGACCCGCGGCTTGTGGGCAACCTGCGCGGTCTGCACGAAGCGATGCAGCAGGCCGTGGGCCCCGGCAGCCTCGCGCTGCAGACACAATGGATCACCCTGCTTGAACGCCTGTTGCACCAGTCACGGACAATCACGCCCGAAAGCATTCCCGGATCGCTCTCAGCCCTGCAATGGTCGCGCGTCAGGGACTATTGCTTCAGTCACATCGATCAGCGAATCACGCTCGATGATCTTGCCGGATTGTGCGGTCTGGGCCGATTCCCGTTCCTCAAGCAGTTCAAGCGGACCATTGGCATGACGCCGCACGCATGGCTGCTTCGGCTGCGTCTGGAACGGGCGTGTGGCCTGCTATCGCGCAGCGGGCAACCGATCGTCGATGTCGCCCACGCCGTCGGCTTTTACGATCAAAGCCATTTCAACCGCGCCTTTCGCCAGGCATTCGGCGTTGCACCCTCGCGCTACAGGACTTAGGGCGTCGCATCAGGCGAGCGTCAATTTTTTACAAGCGCGACAACCGTCCCTCTCCCTAGGATGCGCCAATCCAGGCGAAACACCTTCGCCTGCGCAGCCGAGAATTGGATGATGAACGGTGAAACAAGCAGAGCGCCCGCCCTGGGTTTTTCAAGTGACAACATCGCAGGCGCATCGCCGGAGGTGGCACACGCCCTCGCCAAACACAGCACGGGCCAGGCGGGGCCCTATGGCAGCGACGAGTTGACGGTGCGGGTCCAGCGCAAATTCAGCGAGATCTTCGAGCGCGACGTGGAGGTCCTTCTCGTGCCCACCGGCACCGCCGCCAACGGCCTGTGCCTGAGCGCGATGACACCACCCTGGGGAAACATCTATTGCCATCCCGCCAGTCATATCAACAACGATGAATGCGGCGCGCCTGAGTTCTTCTCCAACGGCGCGAAGCTGATGACCATCGACGGCCCTTCGGCCAAGCTGGACATCAACCGACTGCGTGAGCGCACCCGCGAAAAACTGGGAGACGTGCACACGACCCAGCCCGCCTGCGTCAGCATCACCCAGGCCACCGAAGTTGGCAGCCTCTACACCCTGGACGACATCGCGGCCATCGGTGAGGTCTGCAAGTCGGCCTCCCTCGGGTTCCATATGGATGGATCCCGATTCGCCAACGCCCTGGTGTCCCTGGGTTGTTCGGCGGCAGAGATGACCTGGAAGGCCGGCGTGGATGCCCTGTCGTTTGGCGCCACCAAGAATGGCGTGCTGGCGGCGGAAGCCATCGTCCTGTTCAACGCCTCGCTCGCCACCGAAATGAGGTACCGCCGCAAGCGTGCAGGTCACCTCTTCTCCAAAATGCGTTTTCTTTCGGCGCAGATCGATGCGTACCTGAGCGATGATCTCTGGCTGCGCAATGCCCGCAAGGCCAACGATGCCGCCCAGCGCCTGGCGCAGGGGCTTGCCGGGCTGAGCGGCGTTGAAGTGCTGGGCGGCACCGAGGCGAATATCCTGTTCTGTCGGCTGGACTCAGCCGTGATCGATGCGCTGCTGAAGGCCGGGTTCGTCTTCTACCATGATCGCTGGGGCCCCAACATCGTGCGTTTTGTCACCTCGTTCGCCACCACCGCCGAGGATGTCGATCACCTGTTGAGCCATGTGAGGCGAGTGGTGAGGTCGGTACACGCATAACGGGCGCAATGCTCGATGACGGATGCCGGCGGTGCTCACTCTTAGTCGAATGAGCACCCGCCACTGCGGCCTCAGGCGTCTACATCTGGCGATAAAGAATCATGCCCGCGTGATACAGAATCCCGTCGCGGAACTCCCCGTCAGCCGTGAAGCCGGTGTCATCGACGTACTCGATGTGGTCACCCTCCAGCCAATACCGGCCCTGGTAGGCACTCGTCTTGCGGCCCCGGGCTTCATCGTACCGGCCACCCGCTAACAGCTCGTGGCGGATGAACCCGTCTGCCGTGACCCACAGACCGACGTACTTAGCCTGATCAGCGGATTTTTTCCTCGTCATGTTCAGGTCCTCCATTCAGAACGCACTGGCGGTCGGGCGGACAATCAGCTCACTGACGTCCACATCGGCAGGTTGTTCAATGGCGTAAGCGATCGCACGAGCGACGGCCATTGCAGGGATGGCGATCTTGCGGAACTCGCGCATCTCGGCCCGCCCGCCTTCATCGGAAATGCTCTCGGCCAATTCGGACTCGGTAACGCCCGGGGAAATCACAGTGACACGGATGTCCCCGCCGACCTCCTGGCGCAACCCTTCCGAGATGGCGCGCACGGCAAACTTGGTCGCGCAGTAGACCGCCGCCGTCGGGCTGACGGTGTAGGCACCGATCGAGGCGATATTGATGAACTGGCCTGATTGCTGTTTTTGCATCAGCGGCAAGCCTGCCGCGATACCGTGCAACACTCCGCGAATATTGACGTCGATCATCTGGTCCCACTCGGAAACTTTCAGCGCCTCGAGTTTCGACAGCGGCATCACACCGGCATTGTTGACGATCACATCGACCCGGCCATGCAGCTTCAACGCAAAGTCCACAAACCCTTGCATGTCGTCTCGGCGGGTGACATCCAATGCCTGGAAGTGCGCGACTCCACCGCTCGCGTTAATCTCGCCACAGAGTATTTCGAGGCGCTCGGTACGACGCGCCCCGAGCACGACATGCGCCCCCTTGCTGGCCAACAGGCGCGCTGTCGCCTCGCCTATGCCACTGCTCGCGCCCGTGATCAGAACGACTTTTTTCGAGATGTTCGACATGACCTAATCCCTCACTTGAGTGTCTGGTGACGCGAGAGCGGTGTCTCGCTGCCAGTCCAGATTAGGGATAACGGCGCTCGGCCAGTTAGTCAGATCCTTCTGACAACTTGCCTGATCCTGTCGGGGGAACACCTTACTTCGTGGCGTCGAGAACAAGCCTGCCCTGCAAATGCCGGCCCATGCTTTTCTCGATCGCCACTTTCGCCTCACTCAACGGGAATGCCTCGACGTCGCCCCTGAGGTGTCCCTTGTCGAACAGTTCGGCAATCAGCGAAAGCTGCCGGCCATCGGAGCGGGTGGCAAAGTTGGCCGGGGTCACACCGTAGTCGTTGGCCAGCGACATGTTCGGCAGGCTCACGGGCGATACCAGCACGCCGTGTTTTTTCAGCACCGCAAAGGAACGGGTCTGTGTGTCGCCGCCCACCAGGTCCAGTACCACATCGACACCGGACACCAGCTCGTCGAATGCCTGGGTCCTGTAGTCGATGGTGTAATCAGCGCCGAGGTCTTTCAGGTAAGCATGATTATGCGCGGAGGCCGTTGCGTAGACTTCGGCCCCCAGGTACTTGGCCATCTGCACGGCCATGCTGCCCACACCACCGGCCGCGGCGTGGATCAACACTTTCTGCCGACGTTGCACACCCGCGTGTTCGGTCAGGGCCTGCCAGGCCGTCAGGGCCGTGGCGGGGACAGCGCCGGCCTGCAAGGCACTCAGTGACTTGGGTTTCAGCGCCAGTTTTGCAACCTGGGCGACGGCTTTGGTCGCATAACCTCCGACGATGTTGATGAAGCCAAACACTTCATCACCAAGGCTGAACTCAGTGACACCCTGCCCCAGCGCGATCACGGTACCGGCCACTTCAACCCCCGGGGTAAAGGGCAGCGGCAAAGGGATGAAGGCTTTCATGGCACCGGAAAGGATCTTCCAGTCAATCGGGTTCACCCCGGCTCCGGCGACATCGATCAGCACTTCACCGACACCGGCCACCGGGTCGGCAATATCTTCCAGACGTAAAACTTCAGGGCTGCCGTATTCGTACACGCGTATGGCTTTCATGGAGGTCTCGACTATCGAAAAAGAAGGGAGAAGAACATTGCGCGGCGAGGGGCTGGCCTTCGCAGCGCGGGGGTATCAACGACGGCGAGCGTCGAGGCTGAAACGACCGGCACCAAAAGCCACGACCTGCAGCAGGCCACCGGCCATCGCGATGTTCTTGAAGAAGTGGATGAACTGGTTTTGATCGCCCAGGGCGTTATGGAAAGCCAGTGCGGTAAACACGCTGAATACAGCCAGCACAGCGGCAACGGTGCGGGTGCGGTAACCGGCGATCAGTGCCAGGCCACCACCGATTTCAACGACGATCGCCAGCGCCAGCGCCAATTGTGGAAGGGGAAGACCCACAGAGCTGATGTAGCCGACCATCATGGCCGGAGCGGCCAGTTTCGAAAAACCGGAGAGGATGAAGATTGCGCTGAGCAGTACGCGGCCGATCAACGAGACCGAGGCTTGGGTGACGTCGCTACCGCTCTGTTCAGAGTTGGCGGAATGAGCGATGTTTGCGGAAGTCGACATGAGGCATTTCCTTCAATGGGGTGCGATTCGACATGAACCGCCCTGTTGAGGAAATGTTGCCCTCGGCCAGCTCATCTGAACAGCCGACTAATTTAGATCATTAGATTCGATAAAATAGACAAGCCAATCACCCCATCGAAAGGGAGCTCAATCGTGCAAACCGCTGAGCGAACGTCTGCAACAGGCCTGGAGGCCCACATTCGCGGTCAGCGCCTGGCCGCCTCCGACGAGGTTTTTTCCAACGATGTGCTGGTGCAGATCTTTACCCGCGAGCGGATCGAGCAAAGCGTCATCGTTCCCGCCGTGGCTGAGCCGCTGATTGTCTGGGTACTTTCCGGGAGCGCCACCATTGAGGAGCGGGAGGCTGGCGAAGCGTGGCGGGCAAGTGACGTGACAAAGGGGGATTTTTTCCTCACCACCAGCGCCGTGCCCTACGAAATGCGCTGGCAAGTGACCAGTGTGGAACCCTTTGTAGTGATGCACATTTACCTCGGCCTGCCCCTGCTGGAACAAGCGATTCAGGAAACCGGCAAACACGTCACGGGTTCGATTGGTCTGCGTGAAATATCCGGGGGGCGTGACCAGACTTTATCGTTGTTGTTCGAACAGTTCAGAGTCGAACTGCGATCCCGGGGAGAAACCAGCCCGCTGCTGATGCAAGGCATCGCCCAGTGCATCGCCGTACACCTGGCACGCCATTATCTGGATGCGCAAGCCGATAACATCGTGCAGCGCAACGCCCTGCCGGCCTTCAAGCTCAGGCGTGTGGTGAATGCAATGGAGCAGTCGCTGGGTGAGACGTTTTGCCTGGGGGACCTGGCCACCGCAGCCGGGATGAGCGAGTACCACTTCAGCCGCCTGTTCAAACGCGCCACGGGGCTTTCACCCTCGCGCTACTTCATCAGGCTGAGAATGACCAAGGCCAGGCAACTGCTGATCGAAACCGACATGAGCATCATCGATGCCGGACTTGAGGTCGGGTACAGCAGCGCCAGCCATTTTTCCCAGGCATTCAAACGGGAGGTCGGCGTTCCGCCCAGTCATTACCGCAAATGAAAACGCGGCACGGCGCTCGCCGTGCCGCAAGTACAACCGGCCAATCAACTGCCCACGGGAATGCTCATGCCGCCATCGGCCATGACCACCGAGCCGACAATGAAACTGGCGCGCTCGGAGGCCAGGAACGCCACGATCTCGGCGATTTCATCGGGCGAAGCCGCACGGCCGATCGGTGCCGACTTGCCGTGCTCTTGCAGGAAACCCGGGCCATCTTCCATGAAGTGATTGAGCAGATTGGTGACCACGTCGCCCACGCCAATCGCATTGACCCGAATACCGTGCTCTATCGCTTCCAGGGCCTGGGTTCGGGTCAGTTGCGCCAGGGCCCCTTTCGATGCGGTGTAGGCCGCGATGCCCGGGAACGCGAAGTAGGAGGCATAGGACGCGATGTTGACGATGGCGCCTGACTTTTGCTTCATCATTTCTTTCGCCGCTTCACGGGAATGAAGGAACGCGCCCGTCACGTTGGTCTCCATCTGCCAGCTCCAGTCCTCGCGCGTCATCTCGACCAGAGGCTTGTAGATGATCCGTCCCGCGTTGTTGACCAGCACATCGAGCTTGCCGAAGTGCTGAACGGCCAGGGCAACCGCTTGTTCCGCCGAGCCATCGACCGTGATGTCGGCCACGAATGGCACCAGGCCCGGACGCTCGAGGGCGTTCACTTCAGGGTTGATGTCTTCGGCAATGACCTTGGCGCCACGGGCATGGAACAGCTCGGCGATGGCACGCCCGATACCACTGGCGGCGCCCGTCACAATCACGACTTTGCCGGCGATTTCGTTGGGGGTAGGCATAAAATCAGTCATTTCGTTTCTCCTTTCCAGAGAGCAGCTGAACCATTCCAGCCGCTGCGCATACGCCGTATGCGGGTGTCGCTTTCGACGACTCAACTGTCGCCGATCACGGTTCGCCACTCTTTAGGAGCCTTGTTCAACCTGTCGTGGTTTTGCGCTTATCTGCCTGGTGTTTCATTTTTTCAGCACACCGGGCAGATGCATGACGCTATACGATGTACCGGGATAAAATTGGCCATTACGTTCGAGGAAATTGGCATGATCTCTGACCCCGGAACACCGACACTGGACCAGCTGCGCGTGTTCCTGACGGTCGTGGAAGTCGGCAGTTTTGCCGCAGCGGCCAGAAAACTGCACCGGGCCACCTCGGTCATCAGTTACTCGATCGCCAACCTGGAAATGCAGCTCGGCGTGTCGCTGTTTGACCGTCAGACCACCCGCAAACCCCAGCTCACCGATGCCGGCCGCACCGTGCTGGCCGAAGCCAGGACCATTGCCAACGGTATTCATGAATTACGCGCCAAAGTGAAGGGCCTGCTCCAGGGGCTCGAAGCCGAGGTTCACGTGGTACTCGATGTAATGCTTCCCCCCGAGCGCGTGGTGGACGCACTCAAATCCTTTCGCGAAGCGTTCCCGACCGTTGCCCTGCACTTGCACATGGAGGCCCTCGGCGCCGTCACTGAGCGGGTGATCAACCGTGGCGCGATCATCGGCGTCAGTGGGCCCATGAATGAAGGCATCGACGGTATCGAAAGAATGGGCGTCGGCAGTGTCGAGTTGATTCCGGTGGCAGCCCCCAATCATCCACTGGCATCGAGCGACGCGAATGTTCCGGGCGCCGGGCGAGAGTTCACGCAACTGGTGCTGTCCGACCGTTCGGTGCTGACCAAAGACAAGGACTTCGCCGTGCTCAGCAACCGCACCTGGCGGCTGGCGGACCTGGGCGCCAAGCACATGCTGCTGCGTGAAGGCATCGGCTGGGGCAACATGCCGGCCCCGATGGTCCAGGAAGATCTGGAGAGCGGCCGACTGGTGCAACTGAACATTCCGGAATACAAAAGCGGCCAATATGCCTTCGACGTCATCTACCGCACGGATGTGCCACCGGGGCCGGCGGCGCGATGGTTGATTGAACGCTTCGTTCAACAAGGCTCGGCGCAGGCGGCATTGGCTTGAGGACGGTACTTGTCGACTTTCTGCAACCAGGGGATTGAAAAATCGTTTTTTCGAGCAGAGATCCCAGGGGCACTCTTTTGACCAGACCGTAAGCGTTCCAGGACAACACCATTACTCACTTCAGATGGCATAATCGCAACCGGTTCATAACAGGTGCGTATCAATGACCGTCGAAAGCTACGACCAACTGGCGATCTTCTCGGCCGTGGCACAGGAGCGCAGTTTCACCCGTGCCGCTGCCAGGCTGGGTATGTCGCAGCCGGCCTTGAGCCGCGCCATGCGCCAGCTGGAGGATCGACTGGGTGTGCGGTTGCTGTCTCGCACCACGCGCAGCGTTTCGCCGACTGAAGCCGGCGAGCATCTGCTGCGGGTGATCGCCCCCAGGTTCGAAGAGATCGACAACGAACTGGCCCTGCTCAGCGCGTTCCGCGACAAGCCGGCGGGCAAATTGCGGATCACGGCCGGCGAGCATGCAGCGATCACGGTTCTGCACCCCGTACTGGCCAAATTGCTGCCGGACTATCCTGACCTCAACATCGAAATCATCGTCGACTACGGCTTTACCGACATAGTGGCCGAAGGCTTCGACGCTGGCGTGCGGTTGGGTGAGCAGGTCGCCAAGGACATGATCGCCATGCGTATCGGCCCCGACATGCGCATGGCGGTGGTCGGCTCCCCGGCGTATTTCGCCCGATACTCAAAGCCCGTCGTCCCGATTGATCTGATGCAGCACAATTGCATCACCTTGCGCATGCCGACTCACGGCGGGCTGTATTCGTGGGAGTTCGAGAAGAATGGCCAGCCAGTGAACGTCCGCGTCGAGGGCCAACTGGTGTTCAACAACATCGCCATGCGCCTGCAGGCTGCCCTGCAGGGGTTGGGCCTGGCCTACATGCCGCAAGACCTGGTGCAGGAGCATGTCACGCAGGGCCGGTTGATACGCGTGCTCACGGACTGGTGCGAACCCTTCTCTGGCTACCACCTCTATTACCCGAGCCGGCGGCAAAGCTCGCCGGCCTTTACCCTGCTGCGCGAAGCCTTGCGCTATCCGGGCTGATTGGTCTGGGTGGCGTCCAGCGCCTCGGCGGCGCGCTTGGCGGCTTCAGCATCCCCCTGATCGGCCAGTAACCGGGTCAACTGACGCAATTGCCCGACAGTCAGGCCAACCCGCAGGCTGGCGGCCATGTGTGAGCGCAGTTGTGACTCTACGCCCGGTGTGGCGGCCAGCGCCGCGACGGTCGCCAGCTCCCGACTTTGCCAGTCAAGGTTGTCGCGCTCGAAAATGTCACCGAACAGATGCGTTTGCAGGTACTGATTGATGACAGGGACGAAGTCGAACAACGGCCCCTGGACAGGCGCCCCGGCAATTCGCGCCTGGTTGGCCTTGCCAACTGCCAGCAACTCATCGCCAACCGGAATGACGCGACCGGGCTCGCGCCCCGCAACATCCTCGATGCCCCGCTGTTTGCGTGCATCCACCACTTTCATCAACTCGCCAAGGGCATTGAGGCTGCGCGGGAAACCGCTGTAGGCGTAGAGCTGCACCAGTATTTCCTTGGCCTCGCTGACCGTCAGGCCCGCATCAAGCCCCTGGTTCAGGGCCGCATTGAGTCGGGGAATATTGCTCGTGGCCATGGCGGCGGCAATCAACGGAATGGCCTGCTGCCTGGACGACAATGTCTCGAAAACGGGTTGCGTAGCAGGCAAGGATTGCGGCGCAACAGGACGCTGGGCGCTGTACTGGGCATCGGTGACCTTCTCCAGCCATTGCACGCTTTTGCCCTCTACCGAACCGGTCACAGCCAGGTGCGTCATGCGGCTCGTCGCAGCGGCACCATGCCAGTGCTTGACGCCCGGCGGGCAGACAATCACATCGCCCGGATGGATTTCCTGCACGGGCTTGCCCCACTCCTGCGTCAGGCCGACACCGGAGGTCACCACCAATCGCTGGCCGGCAGGATGGGTGTGCCAGGCCGAACGCGCGCCCGGTTCGAAGGTGACGTAGGCACCGGACGCATTGTTCTCGCCCGTGGCAGGAAACAACGGATCGACGCGCACCTGTCCGGTGAAATAATCCGCCGGGCCCACGACCGAAGCATGGCTGCCTGCACGACTGATCTGCTGGGCGGCCCTGGGCTCACTGACACTGTCGGCCCCTGCTGCGCCGGCAAAAGGCGCCGCGGCGCACACCGCGATGCCAAAAAGCGTGTTTTTCATGATCAAGGATCCCTCGAGTCAGAGTGTTCTGGCGTAGAACGCGTTCAACTGGCCAATGGCAACGTCCACATACTCAGGCACCCAATAGGTTTCGATATGGGTCGCGCCATCGATCGTGAACAGTTTCTTGTCACCGGTTCCAGTGGCCTTGGCGAACGCCTGCTCCGACATGTACAGGCTGTCGGCCTTGCTGCCGGCGATCATCAGCAAGGGTTGGTCGATCAGTTCGATCTGGTCCGTGGCATCGAAGCTCATCAGGTCCAGCAGGCTGCTCTGGGTGTAGCGGAAGGTCGAGTTCGGATGGGCGTGGGTCTTGCCGTAATACTCGAAACCCTGCCGATACAGATCGAACGGCAGCCTGGCGATCTGTTCATCGGTCAGTCTGGCGTCGCCGACGTAGAGCACCTCCCCGCCCGCCGCTTCCTGCGCGCGGGCGGCCGAAGCCTGTCGCAAGCGCTCCTGGATCGTCGACAGTTGCGAGTCCCGGTAGCCATTGCGACGTACCAGCCCGGAGTTGAACATGCTCAAGGTCGCGATCGACTGGAAGCGCTTGTCGGTTTGCGCCGCCTTCAACGAATACCCCCCGCCGCCGCAGATACCGAGCAAGCCCAGTCGTGCGCTGTCGACGCCCGGATAGCGGGCGATGAAGTCCGCCATGCCATGGATGTCCTCGATGCGATACGCGGGCTTGTCGATGTTGCGCGGATCGCCACCGCTGGCCCCCTGATACGCCGCATCCGCCGTGATCGTGATGTAGCCCTGATCGGCCAGGCGCTGGGCATACAGGCCGGCGACCTGCTCCTTCACCCCGCCATTGGGATGCGCCACGACGACGGCCGGGTATTGCTTCGCCGCGTCATAATGGGCCGGGGTGTAGACGTTGGCGGCGATGTCCAGGCCGTTGAGTCTGTAGGTGACCGGATGGATGTTGACCTTGCCTGGTTCGTTCTTCACCAGCGCGCCTGCGTAGGTCAAGGTGTAGGGATTGTGTCTGTAGTCCGCCGCCTCGGCGTCAACGCCCGACATGCCGATCATGGCGGCCATGAGTGTGGCCTTCAGCGTGGTTCGCATCTTGTGAATACTCCTGACTATTCCAGTTTCCAAGGGTGTGCGGCAGCGATTGCCCTGCTCGGCATCAATCGAGGTTTTTTTCGGCGAGAAACTGCGAAACCAGGTCCGCGATCTCGACGTTGTTCAGGTCCGAAAACGGGAAGTGGCTGTTGCCCCTGATGCCGATCTCCGGCAAGTGAATGAGCCGCACGTCGCCGCCATGGCGGTTCACGGTGTCACGCCACAGTCGCGCCATCTCGAGCCGGGCACGCCAGCTGTCCTGTGCCGGTAAACGAACCGGCTTGTCGGGGATGTTGTCGCCGTAGATGATCAGGATGGGGATATGCGTCAGCGCCTCGAACTGCGCCTTCGATACGACCTGCGCCGAGAGCGTGTCGAACGCGCTGGGAATCGGCGCCGGCACCTCGCCTTCGGGAAATACGAAGCTGCTACCCGGCTCGAACGCGACGATGCCCCGCACCTGTTGGCTCTTGATCGCGGTCATCCAGCCGGGTCCACCGCCCTGAGAGTGGGTGAACAGGATGGCCGGCCCGGTCTTGTCCAACAGCGCGGATACGCCATTGGAGGCGACTTCAATGTCATAAGGACCGGTGTTGGGTGTCATCGAACGGAAGAATTGCTCCAGCGCCTGCGGCCCACGGGGAAACTGACTGCCCTCGAAAGGCTCAGGCCACAGCCCGATGCGGAACTGGTTGAACCACAGTTGCTCATCCGGCACTGGCTTGATCGTCGTTTCCACCAGGCTGCGCCCCGCATCGCCACGGCGCGGTTGGTCAATCAGGTAGGTGGAGAACCCGCGCCGCAGGAAGATGTTCTGGAAGCCTTCACGACCATCGGCCGTGGTTTCCCAGGACTTCGCCGATTGCCCTGCGCCATGCCACATGACGATGGGCAAGGGGTGCGCATCGACCGGTACCTGATAGAACGCATACACATGGTCGCCATGGTAGGTCTGGCCATCCGGCATCATCGGTTTGTAAGGATCGAAGCGGCCCGGCTGGGTGATCAGTCCCCCGCCGGCAATCAGGCTGCCTTGATCCTTGATGATCAGCGGGCTGCGCTCGCTGCGCTCGGCAGCCTCCACCAGCGCCCCGCCAGTCAGGGTGAGACAGAGGGTGCCCGCCCTGACGGCGGCATGTGCGTACTTGCGGATGGAATCCCGGGTCATGAGTGGCTCTCGACGTGTCATCGCAGAGATGCAAACTACCGCCCAGGCATTAATTAATGAATAGACCCAATCGGATAGCAGTAATACCAAAATCACATAATTCAATTGAATGAGGCAGGTCCAGCCGAAGGTGGAGGATGTCCTGAAAGAGGCCTAATCTGAATAGGCACGACCTTGAGCACGCCTCTTGATACAGGGGAACCGCAATGACGGGACATACAGCACGCCAAGGCTCGTCATGGCTCCTGCTTTCCCTGCTCGCCGCCAATCTGGCGCTGACAGCCGGATGTTCAGGCAAAACCACCACGGCTCGCCCAGCAGCCTCAAGCATCGGCTCAACCTGCTATGCAAAGGCACTTCCCACTGTTGGCGAAGGAGGCCTCGCCTGGGGCAACACCTTGAACATCGCTCGCCAGAAATCCCTGGCTAATTGCAAACGCTATGCCGGCCGATCGGGTGGCACGCCGGATACCTGCCAGGTGGTGTTGGCGGAATGTAAACACTGAAAGAGCGTTTTTTCGTTTCTGCGTCGCTTTTGCATTTCTGTGCGACAGATCCCACTTAAGGGACTCCCGTTTCACCGGCTCATGGTGTTAGTTTTGAAATGTTTCTGATCAAACGATCAGATATTTCTTACAACCCGCCTGCAAAGGAATGCCCCCAGCAATGGATTTTTCACTCAAGCACCTGGCTGCGACCACCCTGATGCTCGCCAGCCTTTCGTCGTTCACCAGTGCTGCCCACGCCAACATCACACCGCAACAGAGCGCGATCATCCTCAAGACGTTCAATGATGCGTCGGTCAAGGATTTCCGCCAGTTCCTGCAACCCCTGGCCAAAAGCGATGTCGCCAAAACCGACGACCTCGGCCCGGCCATCAGTGCCTTCCTCGGCAACAAGACGCTGTCTGCTGAGCAGCAGAACGAAATCCATCGTTTGCTGGGTCTTTATGCCCGGGTGAAGTACGGCAGCGCGGCCACCGAAACCCTGAAGGAGCTGGTAGCCATTCCGACCGTGCGCGTGGACGGCGTTGACCAGCACGACAACCCGGAATTCCTCAAGATTGCCGAGAAGATCAAGGGCCTCGCCCAGGCGTTCAACCTGAACTTTCGCAACATCGACAACCGCGTCTACGAGATCTCCCTCGAAGGCAAGGGCGATGAAGTCGTGGGCATTCACGCCCATGCCGATGTGGTGCCGGTGACGCCGGAGAACTGGGTGCTGCAGGACGGCACCCGCCTCGATCCGTTCAAGGTCACCCTGGTCGGCGATCGCATGTATGGCCGCGGCACCGAAGATGACAAAAACGGCATCGTGGTCGCGCTCTACGCCATGAAGATCATCAAGGAAGAGCAACTGCCGCTGGCGCGCCACTTCAAGCTGCTGGTCGACACCACCGAAGAAACCAGCGGTGACGCCATCCCCTACTACTTCGAGCGCAACCCGACGCCCAACTACAACCTGGCACTGGATGGCGGCTACCCGGTGGTGATCGCCGAGAAAGGCTACGGCACCGTCATGGCCAGCTTCGCCAAGCGCGCAGGCGAAGGCAAAGGCGCACAAATCATTTCGATGACCGGCGGCCTGGCCACCAACCAGATTCCATCGACATCGGTCGCGACCCTGGTGACCGACAAGCCCGCCGAACTGGCTGCCAGCCTGCAAAAGGCCGGCACTGAGTACGCCAAGCGCAACGGCGGCAACTTCGAAGTGGCTGTCAAGGTCGACGGCAAGGACGTCAAACTGACGGTCACCGGCGTTTCCGCCCACTCCTCCGAGCCCGAGTCTGGCGTCAACCCGGTGGCCAGGATGCTCGACTTCATCAATAGCCTCGACGGCAAGGTCGCGCTCAAGCACAACCAGATCACCGACGCCGCCCGCTACGCCGCCGACAACTGGGGGCTGGACTACCTGGGTGGCAAGCTGGGGGTCGGTTTTGCCGATGCGTTCATGGGCCCGCTGACCACCTCCCTGACGTATGTCGGAATGGATGACAAAGCCTTCAAACTCGCCGTCAACCTGCGCGTGCCAAAGGGCAAGACGCCAGAAGCGCTCAAGTCCGAAATCGCCACCAAACTGGACGCCTGGAGCAAGAAGACCGGGATCGCCCCGACCTTCGACCTGTCGATTGCCGAACCGATGTACCGCAACCCCGAGGGCGAATGGGTCAAGGCCCTGCTCGCGGTGGCCAGCGAAAACCTCGGCATGGAACACAAGTTCGGCACCTCCGCCGGCGCCACGTCCGTGCATGAGTTGCCGAACGGCGTGCAATTCGGCCTGGCCATGCCGGACGTCAAGTACACCGGTCACAACGACAACGAGTTCAAGACGACCGAGCAGTTCCTGCTGGACTTGCAGATCGTGACCGAGATGATGGGCCGCATCGGGCAATTGCCGACGCTTTGATCGGTTCTTTCACTGGGTTGGACTCGGACGCGGTCCCGTGTGGGAGCTGGCTTGCCAGCGATGGTCGTTAACGATAACGCATGTGAACCGGATAAACGCGGCGCACGTGAGTCCATCGCCAGCAAGCTGGCTCCTACAGTTTCAGCGTGGGCACGGTCCCCTGTGGGAGCTGGCTTGCCTGCGATGGTCGTTAACGATGACGCGTGTTAACCGGATGAACGCGGCGCATTTGAATCCATCGCCAGCAGGCTGGCTCCTACAGTTTCAGCGCGGGCACGGTCCCCTGTGGGAGCTGGCTTGCCTGCGATGGTCGTTAACGATAACGCGTGTTAACCGGATAAACACGGCGCATTTGAATCCATCGCCAGCAAGCTGGCTCCTACAGTTTCAGCGTGGGCACGGTCCCCTGTGGGAGCTGGCTTGCCTGCGATGGTCGTTAACGATTACGCGTGTTAACCGGATGAACGCGGCGCATTTGAATCCATCGCCAGCAAGCTGTCTCCTACAGTTTTCCGGGGATGTGTGAAGAAGATCCCCCTTCAAACCCGCCCTCCCGGCGGGTCCGGTTTGATGCCGGCTACGGAACCTGGGGTACCCGCCACAACATGGCGCACCGGCTACCAGGCTCAAAACCGCAGCCGTACTCTTGTGCCAGGATGTCTGCAAGGCGCTTGCCCAGAGTTGCCCCAGCAGTGACTTCAAACCCCAGCCGCCGGTAAAAGGGCGCGTTCCACGGCACCTGTGTGAAGGTCGTCAACGTGACACAAGCCAGCTGATTCAACCGTGCATATTCCATCGCCGTTTCAACCAGCCTTCGTCCCCAGCCCTGCCCCTGCACGGACTGTTTGACCGACAGTTCATGGATATGAAGATCGCTGCCGTGGCGTTCTGCACTCAAGAAACCCATGGGCCGAGCTTGCGTATCGACAACCACCCAGCAAGTCGATAACGCGATCAACTGCCTGTGACGATCGACTGTCATGGTGGCAGCGTCCGCCAGCCAACCCAGCTCATCGATCGAACGGAATGCCTGAGCGGCGCAACGCTCAACAGCGGGCAGCAACGGTGCATCATCGGGTACCGCCAGGCGAATATGTGCAGGCATGAGTCAGCTTTTCTCCTCGACGTCCCGAATCACGGCAGCAAGAATGCGGACCCCGTCATGAACCTGCTGCGGTGTCAGGCCGGCATAACCCAGAATGAGTCCTGCGGGTCGCTCATGCTCTGCGCACGAGGGTTTGGCAAACAGCGGCGAGAGCGGATATACGCCAATCCCGCGTTCGAGCGCCAGCGCCTGCAGCCTGGGCTCATCCTGAGCGCGCAGTGCCGATAACAGCAGTACGCCATGCAGGCCCGCCGCCATGCCGACCAGTTGCCCGTGTCCCGCCAGATGTTGCTCGACAGCCTCCAGCAACGCCCTTCGCCGTAGCTCATTCTCCCGGCGCAGGCGGCGTACGTGGCGCTCATAGGTGCCACTCTCGATCAACGAGGCGAGCACGTTTTGCTCCCAGCGCGGTGAGTGACGATCGGTCAGCCGCTTGGCTTCACGGAACACATGCACCAACTCCCGAGGCAGCACCAGATAGCCCAACCTGAGCTGCGGTGAAAGTGCCTTGGAGAAGGTCCCGACATAAATGACGCGGGCTTGTGCGTCCATCGATTGCAGCGCGTCGATGGGTCGCTGACCGTAACGAAACTCACCGCCGTAATCGTCCTCAATGATCCACGCGCGGTGTCGACTCGCCCACCCCAGCAGTTCCAGGCGACGCGCGACAGGCAGCACCGCCCCCATGGGAAACTGGTGCGACGGCGTCACATAGGCCAGGCGCACGCGATCATCTTCCGGCAGGGCGCCGGTATTGAGTCCAAAGGTGTCGACGGACAGGGGCAGCGCCACGGCGCCCACGGCCTCAAAGCAATATCTGGCCATGCGGTAACCCGGTTCCTCGAAGACGAACCCATCGCCGGGGTTCAACAAAAGCCGGGCACACAGGTCAAGTCCCTGCTGCGAGCCATGCACCACGAGGATTTGCTCCGCATCGCACGTCAGGCCTCGTGCCCGTTGCAGATAGCCTTGCAGGGCGCTGCGCAAACGCGCCTCCCCTTCGGGCTGCCCGTACGCAAGGCTCGGCTGGCGCTTGACCAGTTCGGCACGATAGGCGCGCTGCCAGCCCAGGGCCGGAAAGTCCCTTGATGCGACCGAACCGTAGCGGAAATCGATGCGCGCACCCGGCGATGCCATGCCGTAGGGCTTCAGGTCGGCAACACGCTGCCCATACAGGGAAAGCGCAGGTGGCAGCGCTTTGTGCCGCACCGCGTTCCCCCTGGCGTGCCCGGACGAGGGACTGATCATGCTCGCGACCGTGGCAGCTTTACCCGCCGTTGTCGCGACAAAACCCTCGGCCGCCAGTTGCTCGTACGCCGCCGTCACCGTGGTTCGCGACACGCCGAGCTCGGCCGCCAGTGCCCTGGTCGACATCAGCTTCGTACCCGCTGCGAGCGTGCCCTCTTCGATCTGCGCCCGCAGCCTGGCATAGATACGGCGCTGCGCACCGCGCAAGGATGCATCCGGCCCATCTGAAAACTGGCCCATGGAAAAACCTCAAAACTGGCACTTTCTGTGATGCAGGTCGTGGTCGACATTATGGATACCCGGCCACCCGGAATGAAATCCCCATTTTCAACCAACAACGGCAAGGAGACCGCCCCTTGGAACTGGAACTGACCGCCACCACACTCCTTGTCACCTTCGCCGGCGTCTTTCTGATCTGCTTCATGAAAGGCGCGTTCGGTGGCGGCTTTGCCATTGTCGGCATTCCGCTGCTGTCGCTGGTGATGGACCCGATCACTGCCGGCGGACTGCTCGCGCCGCTGTTCATCGCCATGGACTTGTTCGGCCTGCGCTACTGGAAGCCGTCCACCTGGTCAAAACCGGACCTTGGTTTGCTGGTACCCGGCCTGGTCGTCGGCATTGGCGTCGGCTATTGGCTCTTTCGCGTGATGGACCACCGCGCGGTCGCCATCGTGATGGCAGCGATCACACTTATTTTTGTCGGTCTCTGGTTCAAGGCCGGTGGAGAAGTCCGCGTACGCCCGCGCTCATCGCCCAAGGCGGTGGCCGCGGGCGTCACCTCGGGCATCACGACCATGGTCGCGCATTCAGGTGGACCACCCTTGGCGATGTACCTGTTGCCGCTGGGTCTGAGCAAGCAGCTCTATGCCGGCACCACCAGCCTGTTCTTCACCGTGGGCAATCTCCTCAAGGCGGTGCCCTGGCTGCTGCTGGCCAAGCCCACTGGAAACGTGCTGAGCCTGATGCTCATTTGCCTGCTCGCCGTTCCCAGCGGTGTCTGGCTTGGCTGGCGCCTGCACGCCAGACTGGATCAACGCCAGATGTACCGCGCCTGTTACGGCTTGCTGGTGGTCACCGCCGTGAAGCTGCTTTGGGATGGCATCGGCGGCTACATCGCCTGAGACTGTCCCGCCATCTGAACGTATTGCTCAGCCTGACCCGGACCCGGGCGTTGCAGTGACCTTAACGCCACTGGAAATATCCGGTGGGCAAAAAACCAAATTGCCATGTGTTCCCTTCGTTCATTCTTGCGTCGCACTGTTCATTGTCCGTTCCCTGTACGTCTGGAGTTTCCCCAATGCCCTCGCCTAATTCCTTGCCCGCCGCGCTGCTGGGCCTGGCCCTTGTTTGTCCGGCCATGACCCAGGCGCAGGGCCTTGAACTGGGGCAAGTGCTGATCGGGGCCGAGGACCAGAGTGACGAAGACCAGGGGATCGAGGACGCCAGGGCCCGGCTGGCCCAGGTACCCGGCGGTACCAATGTGGTCGACATGCGCCGTCCGCTGCAGGGCCGTGTGGCTAGTAACCAGGATGTGCTGGCTTATCAGCCCGGGATCTATGCCCAGTCGGCAGGCAATGAGGGGGTGAAGATCTCGATACGCGGATCGGGCATCAACCGTGCGCCGGGTGCCCATGCCTCGGGGTTGTACGCCATGCTCGACGGTCTGCCGCTGACCGGCCCTGGCGGCACGCCCTATGAACTGCTGGAACCGCTGTGGCTCGACCATGTGGAAGTGCTGCGCGGCGCCAACGGTTTCGACCGCGGTGCCCTGGCCCTGGGCGGAGCCATCGATTACGTCAGTCATACCGGCTACAACGCGCCGAAGTTGCAGGTACGCTACGCAACGGGCAGTCACGGTTATCAGCAGCGTCAGGTCAGCTCCGGACAGGTGCTGGGTGACTTCGATTACTACGTGGCCATGACCGACGCAAACGCCGACGGCTACCAGGACCACACGGCCAGCGAGAGCCAGGGCGTGATCGCCAACTTCGGTTATCGCTTCAACCCGAACCTGGAAACGCGCTTCTACCTGCGCCACCGCCAGACCGACAACGACCTCGCGGGACGCGTGACCAAGCATTCCATCGAGCACGATCCACGGGCGGCCAACCCCGCCTACGTGGCGCGGGACGATCGCCGCGACGAACCCGGCAGCACCTTTATCGGCAACAAGACCACCTGGTACCTCGATGACGATTCGAGCATCCAGACCGGCCTGGTCTACCACGACTACCCCATGGACTTGCGTGAAGGGCCCAACCGCCTGAAGGTGGCGTACACCGACGTCAGCGGCACGTTCGACTACAAGCGGCGCGACACGCTCTGGGGTCTGCAAAGCCAGAGCACCCTGGGCCTGCGGGTGACCAAACACCTGCCCAACGCCGGCGCCAGCGAATTCGTGCGCATCCCCACCGGCAACACCGCCGGTTATGCGCCGGGCACGCTGATGCGCAACTTCACCTACCAGGGCTCGGACACGGTCCTGCATGTCGGCAACGACCTGGAGATCGCCGACGACCTGTGGCTGACCACCGGCCTGGCCGCCATTTACACCCGCCGTGAAAGCGACGTCACCTATCCGCAGGAAGGCGGCAAGACCAGCCTGCACGACTGGGACTATGCCCCGCGCGTGGGCTTGCGCTACCAGCTGACACCTGACCTGCAACTGTTCGGCAATCTCAGTCGCTCGGTCGAGGCGCCGCACCCCTGGTCGCTGATCTATAGCTCCAACGTTCGCTTCCCCGCCGGCAGCGGCCCCGCCACAGGCGCCCAGCGCGATCCGGTCAAGCTGCAAAACCAGACCGCCACCACCCTGGAAATCGGTGGTCGCGGTGACAGCACCCTGGGCCAGTGGAGCCTGGCCTGGTACTACGCCCAGGTGCACCATGAACTGCTCTCGGTGTTGCCGGACGCCAACGCCACCACGCCGTACGAGCTCAACGCCAGCCCCACCGTGCACCAGGGCGTCGAAGCCAGCCTGCTGAGCCCGCTCTGGTCGCCGGGCGATGGCGGCCAGTTGAGCCTGCGCCAGAGCTACACCTTCAGTGACTTCCACTACCGCGACGATGACCGCTTCGGCGACAACCGCCTGCCGGGCCTGCCGATGCACTATTACCAGGGCGAACTGCGCTACGACTGGCCACAAGGCTTCTTCGCCGCGGTCAACACCCAATGGGTGTCCAAGGTGGCGGTCGATTACGCCAACAGCTACTACGCCGATCCCTATGCCCTATTCGGCGCGACTCTGGGCTACAACGCGCCCAAGGGCGACTGGCAGACCTGGCTGGACCTGCGCAACCTGACCGACAAGCACTATGCCGCCACGGTCACGCCGGGCTACGACGACAAAGGGCTGGACGCGGCACGCTCCACCCCCGGCGAGGGCATGGCGATGTACGTCGGGGTGTCGTGGAGCCTGCTCTGAGGCCGCGTTGGACAGGCTTTGAACCTCCACACGGCCCCTGTACGCGTCAGACCTTGAAGTCGGTGGACAGCGCCAACGCTTTCCACTCGGTCAGTTCCGCCTCCACTAAGCGGTTTTTCGCCTCGATGCGTGCAACAGTGTCGCTGCCCAACGCCAGGCGTTGTGGCGGTTTCGGGGCGTTGACCAGCGCGAGCATCGCTTCGGCAAACTTCACCGGATCCCCAAGCTGCGCATGGTTGGCGCCTTCGGCAAACTGGCGCATCTTGCCGACGGTTTCCTCGTAGTCCGGCAGTTCCAGGGCGGTCTTGATCAGCGACTGCTCGTCCAGGAAGTCGGTGCGGAAGAACCCGGGTTCGACAACCGTCGCATGGATGCCCAGCGGCGCCAGCTCTTGGTGCAGCGCTTCGGTAATGCCCTCTACCGCAAACTTGGTGGAACCGTAGACGCCCCAGCCCATGTAGGCCTGATAACCACCGATCGACGAGATATTGATCACATGACCGCTACGCTGGCGTCGCATGTGCGGCAGTACCGCGCGGGTGACGTTGAGCACGCCGAACACGTTGGTGGCAAACAGGCGTTGGGTTTCGCTGGCGCTGGTCTCTTCCACCGCGCCCAGCACGCCGAAGCCGGCATTGTTGATCAGCACGTCAATGCGCCCGAAACGCTTGATGCCTTCGGCGACCGCCTGATGCGCCTCTTCCTCGCGGGTGACGTCCAGCCGCACGGCGAGCAGGTTCGGGTGATCGCCCAAGCGATCAGTGATGTCTTGTGGTTGACGAGCGGTGGCAATCACAGCGTCGCCGGCACGCAGGGCGTGTTCTGCGATGAGGGTGCCAAAACCACGGGAAGCGCCAGTAATGAACCAGGTACGCATTTCAACTCCTCCTGCCTGCGACCCGAGCGTTGTTGCCGGGCCTTCTCGATGAGTTGATGCCACTTTAAGGCTGTGCTACTGATGTGATAATCCCAGCAATTTTGCATGCCTTTGTGAATGGTGCTCACAAATGAAATCCCCCTCCACCGCCGACCTGTCGATCTTCCTGTGCATCGCCCGGCACCTGAACTTCAGCCGGGCAGCGGTCGAACTGGGTCTGACGCCCTCGGCACTCAGTCACTCATTGCGAGCGCTGGAAAATCGCCTGGGCGTACGCCTGTTCAATCGCACAACACGCAGCGTGGCGTTGACTGACGCCGGGGAGCGACTTTTCGCACGGCTGAAACCGGCCTTCCGGGACATCGATGATGCCCTGGAAGACCTTAATAGCTTTCGCGACAAGCCCTCAGGGAACCTGCGCATAACAGCAGGCCGACAGGCGTGTGAGTTGGTGCTCTTGCCGATCGTCAGCCAGTTCCTCAAGGAGTATCCGGATATCCGCCTTGAGATCGTCGAAAGCGACGCCTTGGTCGACGTGGTGGCTGGCGGTTTTGACGCGGGGGTACGTTTCGGCAACCGTCTGGAAGCCGACATGGTCTCGCGGCCTGTCGGGCCGAACATGCGCTCGGTGGTCGTGGGCTCGCCGGCATTCTTCGAGCGGCATGCCACCCCCCAGAAACCCGAAGACTTGCATGGCATCCCGTGCATCCGCCATCGCTTCCCCAGCGGCTCGATGTACCGCTGGGAATTCGAACGCGGCGCGATCACCCAGGAAATCGACGTCAGCGGCCCGCTCACGCTCGGCGATGTCAGCCTGATGATCGGCCCGGCACTGCAGGGTGTGGGTCTGGCCTACGTGTTCGAGGACATGGTCACCGCGTACCTGGCCGATGGCCGCCTGATCCAGGTGCTGGCCGATTGGTGCCCCTTTTATCCGGGCCTGCATCTGTATTACCCCAGTCGCCGTCATGTGCCCGCAGCGCTCAAGGCCTTCATCGACTTTGCCCGTACGGCTCAACACGCAACCGCGCGCGACAACTAAGCTTTTGTAACGTCACCTCGTCCCTCGAGGAGCTATCCATGAGCGCCGCTGCCCTGTCCGAACTCGATGCCGCCCTGCCCGGCCTGACCCGCAAGATCCGCGTGCTCGATGCGCTGTCCTGGCCCGATGGCGTCGAGCAGGACTTCCTGGCGAAATGGCGCAGCGGGCGTGCCACGCTGCCCAATGTCAAGTTGCAGCCCCGCGACCACAGCGCCGACATCGCCGCCCTGGAAACCTTTATCAGCCATTGCGATGTGGGGCATCCGGCCGGCAACCACCTGGCCCTGACCGCCCGTAGCTATGCCACGGCCGGTCACATGCTGGGGGCCGTGGGTACTCCCGCCTTTACCCAATACTCGTCAGCGCTTTACCGGCGTCCGGATTTCCATTATTCGCGCCTGCAACTGAGCATGCTCGACGCGGCCCGATTCTTCCTCCAGACCACCGACGCCCTGTTGGGGGGTGCACGCATTCCACCCTGCCCCGCCGAGATCCCGGCCAAAGTGTTCGCCGCCTGGATTCAACCGGAACTGGACCGTTTCTTCGGCGTCGGACAGGTCACGGTGGTGCTCGATCCGAACCTGGCCGCCAAGGCCATCGCCGGATCGAGCCGCATTCGCCTGCGGGCCAGTGCGCTGTTCACGGAGCTGGACAAGCATCAGCTGTTGCAACACGAGGCCTTCGTGCATGTCGCCACCGCACAGAACGGCGCGCGGCAGCCCAACCTCACAAGCCTGGGCCTGGGAGCGCCCCGCACAACCCAGACCCAGGAGGGCATTGCCACCTTGGCCGAATTGTTCACCGGCAGCATGGACATCAACCGCCTGCGTCGCCTGGCCCTGCGCGTGCTGGCCGTCCAGCAGGCGCTGGACGGCGCCGACTTCATCCAGGTATTCGAAGGTTTTCTGGCTGCCGGGCAGACGCAAGAGGAATCCTTCCGCTCAACCCAACGGGTGTTCCGCGGCGCCGATCTGCGGGGCGGTTCAGCCTTTACCAAGGACGCCGCTTACCTGACCGGGCTGCTGGGCGTCCACACCCTGCTGCGCATTGCAATCCGCGATAACCGGCCGGAACTGATCGGGCATTTGTTTGCAGGGCGCCTCAGCCTGGCGGACACGGTACGCCTGGCGCCACTGTTCGAGTCCGGCTGGCTCAAGGGACCGACCTACCTTCCGGCCTGGGCCTCTGATCTGCGTCTGCTGGCGGCCAACCTGGCCTTCTCGGCGTTCATTTCCCGGATCAAGCTGGATGTGCTGGACCTGGACGTGTTCATGGCATTTGCCGAAGAACACGAAAGCGATGCCAGCGCACACTGATCAGAATCAGGACCTGGATCACAGCGTTTCAAAGCCAGCCTGTCTCCTCCAAATGAGCTGCTACCCTTAGGGAGCGGTGTCGAGGCACAGCTCTGTGGCTTGCAGGGTCGGCTTTCACCTGCCGGGGATTGATCCACTCATTTCAAGCCTGCCTGACCACATGGGGGGTGCAATGCACATTCCATTGCTTTACGCGTTGTCGGCCGTACTGTTATTGAGCGGATCTTCCAGCCTGGCACTGGGTGCGGATGAGACCGCAGCCGCACCGGCCCCGGTTCCGGCACCCGCCACCGCTCCAGCAAGCGCGGCCAATGCGGCGCCCGTCGCCCCGGTGGCCAAGGATCCGGTGTTCAACCAGGAACAGCTGGATCAGATGCTGGCGCCCATTGCGCTTTACCCGGACCCTCTGTTTGCACAGGTGCTGATGGCCACCACCTACCCCGGGGAAGTCGGCGAGGCCGTCAGCTGGTCCAAAGCGCATCCGGACGCCAATGGTGACGACGCGGTCAAACAGGTGGCGAACCAGCCCTGGGATCCGAGCGTGCAAGCGCTGGTCGCTTTCCCGCAGGTTCTGGCAACGCTGGGGCAGGACCCCGTCTGGGTGCAACGCCTGGGTGATGCCTTCCTGGCGCAGCCCGACGATGTCATGCAAAGCGCGCAACGCTTGCGTCGCCAGGCACAGGCAGCCGGCAATCTGCAGAGCAACCAGTATCAGAACGTGACGATCCAGAATGTCGCGGCGCCAGCACCTGCAACCACGAATGCGGCACCGGCACCGGCTCCAGCGCCTGCTGCGGAACCGCCGCCGGCCAGCAGCTCCACCATCATCATCCAGCCTGCCGATCCGCAGGTGGTGTACGTCCCCACGTATAACCCGACAACTACCTACGGCACATGGCCCTACCCGGCCTCGCCGCCCGCGTACTATCCACCGCCACCGGCCTATTACCCTGGCCAGGCCCTGATGGCCGGGCTCGCGTTTGGCGCCGGCGTGGCGATCATTGGATCGTTGTGGGGTGAATGTGACTGGGGCAATAACGACGTCGACATCGACGTCAATCGCTACAACAACATCAACGCCAACAACCGGATCACCAACAACAAATGGCAGCACAACCCGGTGCACCGCAATGGCGTGCCCTATCGAGACAATGCGAGCCGCGCGCAATACGGCCGCCAACTCAACGGTGCCAGTCAGCGTGAAGCCTATCGCGGGGACACTGCCCAGCGCGCCCAGGCCCGTGAAAATGCCCGCAGTTCAATGGACAGGCACGGTATCGAACGACCTGCCACCAGCAACCGCGAAGCCCGTGATCAAACGCGCAAACTCCAGTCAGCAGCCGCGGACGGCAATCGGTTACAGGGCGGTGCGGACAGGCCCAAGGCGGCTGACAGAGGCCAGGGTACCGCCAGAAATACCCGGGAAAATCAGCAGCCGAGGACCCAGGCCCGCCAGGAACCCAGAAACCAGACCGCCCAGTTGAATCAGCGCAGAGAAGGCGCCGCGCAGACGCGGCAAGCACCGAACAAACGGCCCGCCGCCAGTGCCGGCAGTGCCCGCAACAATGCGTTCGCCGGCGCACGCTCACCGTCCCAGGCCAACGTCCAGGCCAATCGTGGCCGGGCCAGCCAGGCATCCGCCCATCGCCCCAGTGCCGCCCGTTCGGCCGGTCACCAGGTCAGTCGGCCGTCCAATCCACCAGCGCGTCAAAGGGGGGGCCGTCGTTGAAAAACCATCCTCGAGTGAAAGGACTCACGGGCGTGCTGCCTCCTGTCCTTGCGGTAGCTGCCGGCTTGTTGTGGTCGTGCATGGCGACGGCGCAGCAGGCCTTTCCAACCCCGGAAAAGGCCGCAGAAGCCTTGGTCCAGGCACTGGGTACGGAACACGCCGACCAGGCACGCCTGACGGAACTGCTCGGTAGTGACTGGCACAATTACATCCCGCGTGAAGGGGTGCAGCGCAAAGACGTCGATGCGTTTTTGCAGCAGTACCGCGAGCAACACCACATTGAAAAAAGCGGCGACCGCAAGGGCATCCTGGCGGTCGGCCCCGAGAATTGGACACTGCCGATCCCCTTGGTAAAAGTGGCGAGCGGCTGGCGCTTCGACTTGAAGGCCGGCAGTGCCGAGATCCGCGCACGCCAGATCGGCCGCAATGAACTCGACGCGGTGCAGTCGGTGCTGGCCTATCACGACGCCCAGATGGACTATGCGTCAGTCGATCGGGACGGTGATGGCGCACTCGAATATGCGCAGAAAATCTTCAGCACCCCCGGCAAGCACGACGGACTCTATTGGGCGCAAGACGATAGCGGCCAGATCAGCCCGCTGGGGCCTTCGTTCGGCAAAGCCATTGCCGACGAAGAATGGCATGGCTACCGCTTCCGCATCCTTCATGGCCAGGGGCCTTCGGCACCGGGTGGTGCCTACAGTTACCTCATCGGTGACAAGATGAGCCGCGGCTTTGCCCTGATCGCCTGGCCGGCGAAGTACAACGTCACCGGGGTGATGAGCTTCATGATCAGTCACGAAGGCCAGGTGTTCGAAAAAGACCTGGGGCCCGAAGGTGAAAAACTGGCGTTGGCGATGAAACGCTTTGACCCGGATGACAGCTGGCAGGAGGTGGCGGCAGATCAGGATCAGGAGTAGCCCGCAGCAACCTGCTGCGGGCTGGCAGAACTATTGAAACGACAGGACGAATCGCTCTTCGCTGCCCGGGCTGTTGTCACGGCAAGGTTGCTCAAGCCTGAATCCGCACCGCTCCAGTACCTTTCTGGAGCCCAGGTTTTCCCTGTAGGCATAGGCCACCAGTTGCGCAAGTCCCCAGCGCACCTGTGCCTGCTGGATCAGATGCCTCAACGCCAGTGTTGCCAGCCCCTGCCCGCACGCGCGCTGATCGATTCGATAACCCACTTCGGCAGACCCCATCGCCAGGTCGATGCTATTGAGATTGGCTCGACCAACGATTGCCTGGCTTGAGTCCTCGATGACAAACGGGTGCCAGGCGCCACTGGCCAAACCCGACAGATAGCTATCGATATGATCGGCGACACCGCGCAACGAATAAAACGCAGGTTCGCGTGCATCGATATGCGATTCGAACCATTCACGGTTGCGGATTTCGAACGCCAGTAAAGCTTCAGCGTCAGTGGTTTTCAGCTCGCGAACGCTAAACGACTCCATGCACTGCATCTCCTTTGCCTTGCGTCGAAACCGTTCAAGTCTATCGCATACCTGAACAACCCTGCCCTGCTTGAGTCCGAGCGGCTTGCACGAAACATATGGATAAACGTATATTCGCATGACCATATGTACAGAGCCCTGCCAATGCTCAATCCTGCCGCCGTATTCAAATGCCTGTCCGACGAAACCCGCGCCCGGGCCACTTTGCTCATCGCCCGTGAAGGCGAGTTATGCGTGTGCGAGCTGGTCTGCGCCCTGGACGATAGCCAGCCGAAAATTTCCCGTCATCTTGCGCAGCTTCGCGGATGCGGCCTGCTTCTGGACCGCCGCCAGGGGCAGTGGGTGTATTACCGGCTCAACCCTGATCTGCCCGCGTGGGTGCGTGATGTTCTGCAGACCACGCTGGCAGCCAACGCCGACTGGCTCGAGGACAACAGCACTCGCCTGAACGCCATGGGCGACCGCCCTCTCAACACTGCCGCCTGCTGCTGACCCTTCAACCGTCGAGATTCCACATGCTGACTGCGTTTTCCATTTTCCTGCTCACCATGGTGTTGGTCATCTGGCAACCCAAGGGCCTGGGCGTCGGTTGGAGCGCCTCCCTGGGCGCGGTTCTGGCCCTGCTGGCAGGCGTCGTGACGCTGCACGATATTCCGCTGGTGTGGGCCATTGTCTGGAACGCCACCGCGACCTTCATCTCGCTGATCATCATCAGTCTGTTGCTCGATGAGGCCGGGTTCTTCCAGTGGGCCGCCTTGCATGTGGCACGCTGGGCCAAGGGTGACGGGCGACGCCTGTTCGTCTTCACGATACTGCTGGGGGCCGGCGTCTCCGCGTTGTTTGCCAATGACGGTGCCGCCCTGATCCTGACCCCCATCGTTGTTTCAATCCTGCTCGCACTGCGTTTTTCGCCGGCGTCCACCCTGGCGTTCGTCATGGCGGCCGGCTTTATCGCCGACACGGCGAGCCTGCCCCTGGTGGTGTCCAACCTCGTCAACATCGTTTCGGCGGACTACTTCGACCTGGGGTTCAGCGAATACGCCGCCATCATGGTGCCGGTCAACTTCGTTGCCGTGGCGACCACCCTCGTGGTGCTGTACTGGTTTTTCCGCCGTGACATTCCCCGGCACTACGCGCTCGATGACGTGATGGATCCGCGACGCGCCGTGCGTGATCCCCTGACCTTCCGCGTCGGCTGGATCGTTCTGGCCCTGTTGTTGGTCGGGCTGTTTGCCCTGGAGCCCCTGGGCATTCCGGTCAGCGCCATCGCAGCGGTCTGTGCCGCGCTGCTGTTCGCCGTGGCGGCGCGCGGGCATGTGATTTCCACCCGCCGGGTGCTGCGTGAAGCGCCCTGGCAGGTCGTGATCTTTTCCCTGGGCATGTACCTGGTGGTGTACGGGCTGAAAAACGCCGGACTGACCACCTACATGACAATGGCCCTGAACCGCATGGCCGAGTTCGGCATCTGGGGCGCCGCATTGGGCACCGGCCTGCTCACGGCCTTGCTGTCATCGGGCATGAACAACATGCCCACGGTGCTGGTGGGCGCGCTGTCGATTCAAGCCAGTGACGCCACAGGCGTAGTGCGTGAAGCCATGATCTACGCCAATGTCATCGGCTCTGACCTGGGCCCGAAAATCACCCCCATCGGCAGCCTGGCCACCCTGCTCTGGCTGCATGTTCTGGAGCGAAAGGGCATCCGCATTACCTGGGGTTACTACTTCAAGGTCGGCGTGGTCCTGACCCTGCCGATTCTGCTCATCACCTTGTCTGCCCTGGCCTTGCGCCTGAGCGTATAGCCCTGTGCGACCGCAAAGAGGAGTCACCATGCGCGTTCTGTTTATGTGTACCGCCAACAGCTGTCGCAGCATCCTGTCCGAAGCCATGTTCAACCATCTCGCGCCGGAAGGCTTTGAGGCAATCAGTGCCGGCAGTTTCCCCAAGGGACAGGTGCTGCCCCGCAGCCTGAGCACCTTGCAAGAGGCCGGCATTGCCATCGACGGCTTGAGCAGCAAAGGCAACGAGGCTTTCGAAGCCAACCCGCCGGACATCGTCATCACAGTCTGCGACAAGGCTGCCGGCGAAGCGTGCCCGGTGTACTTCGGACCGGCACTGAAAGCCCATTGGGGCCTGGAAGACCCCTCGGACATAACGGGGGATGAAGCACGGGTAGCAGCGGCGTTCCACTCAACCCTGGCGCGCATCGAAACGCGCTGCCGGGCATTCCTCGAACTGCCTTTTGCACAACTTGACCGCGATGCATTGAAGCGCGAACTCGAGCGCATCGGCACGCTTTGACCGGAGCCCTTATGACCCATTCCCTGCCCAATCTCGACACGGCACTGACCCACCCCATCGCCCATGGACGCAACGACCAGCACAAGCCGCGCATCCTGTTGTTATACGGCTCGACTCGTGCGCGGTCGTTCAGTCGCCTGCTGGTCGAGGAAGCAGCCCGGTTGCTCGAACACTTCGGTGCCGAGACGCGGATCTTCAATCCATCCGGCCTGCCGCTACCGGACGACGCGCCCTCCGACCACCCGAAAGTCCAGGAGCTGCTCGAACTGATGCAGTGGTCTGAAGGACAGGTCTGGTGCTCGCCAGAGCGCCACGGTTCCATGTCTGCGGTGTTCAAGGCGCAAATCGACTGGGTGCCGTTGGCGTTGGGGGCCATTCGCCCAACCCAGGGTAAAACCCTTGCGGTCATGCAAGTCTGCGGCGGCTCCCAGTCCTTCAATGTGGTGAATCAGCTTCGTGTGCTGGGACGCTGGATGCGCATGTTCACCATCCCCAATCAATCTTCGGTGCCAAAGGCTTTTCTGGAGTTTGACGACGCCAATCGCATGAAACCCTCATCGTTGTACGACAGGGTGGTAGACGTCATGGAGGAACTGGTGAAATTTACCCTGCTGCTACGGGATCGTCCCGACCTGGTTGACCGCTACTCGGAACGCAAAGAGTCCGCGCAAGAACTGACTCAGCGCGTGAATCAGCGCTCGATCTGACGATAGAGATCTGGCTCGACAGCCGAAAAAAAGTCGCAAACCCCATGACGTTTCAGGGCTTGCGACTCTTTGCCGATACGTCCCTCAAGCTCCCGGGACGTTTTCTACGGTATGCCTGCCGTGTTCATTGCCGAACGTGCAGGCTCAGTTCTCTACCTCCATCGCATCGAGATCCGGTTCGTCCGGGGCGTCCGCCATATCCTCTCTGACGTCCTTCGCCTCAACTTTGGCGGCCTCTCTGGCTGCCTTCGCCTCGGCTTTGGCGGCGTCCCTCGCGGCATCCGCGGTAGCCCGGGCAGCATCCCTGGCAGCATCTGCTTCGGCCTTGGCGGCGTCCCGAGCTGCATCCGCAGCGGCACGGGCAGCGTCTCTGGCGGCGTCTGCGTCATCGTCCGCTACGCCAGCCGCTTTTGCGGCATCCCGGGCGGCATCTGCTTCAGCCCTGGCGGCGTCCCGGGCAGCATCTGCAGTCGCTTTTGCCGCATCACGAGCGGCATCAGCAGTCGCTCTGGCCGCGTCCCGGGCTGCATTGGCATCAGCCTTGGCAGCGTCCCTGGCTGCATCGGCGGCATCGTTGTCAGCATCATGATCAGCGTCGTCCGCGTCGTTGTCATGGGCGTTGCCCGGGCCTTTGTTCCCGGCTACACCACCATGGTCAGCGTCGCCGCGTCCCGGGCCTCCATGACCGTCATGGCCAGCAGCCCCATGATCGCCATGATCGCCACCCTCTCCTCCATGGCCACCGGCACCGTGACCGCCACCGTGACCACCGCCACCGTGACCGCCACCGCCACCGCCTCCACCGCTGCCGCTGCCGCCATCCTTGGCATACACGCTGGAGAAACTACCGATGTAATCGGGCACCAGGACAGTCGATGCCGACAGGACTCCACCGATTGCCAGAGCCAATAAACATTTCTTGAGCAGCATGATGCACCTCCGCATGGAGTTGCGAACTCATCTCCGTATCGAACGCAATGTCCAGTGAGTTCCCGGCCGCCCATTGGAGCAGCCGGCCAACCGGCACGGCCATCAATCTGCAACATTGATGAGCTACTGCGGTATACGCACGATCCCTCAGAGCCAGTTGGCATCGTTGCGCGGGAAACATTCCCACATATTTTTTTGGATAAGTGCTTTCAGCCCGAGTTCAAAAAAAAGAATCAGCACTGACACATAGGTTGAGCAACAACTTCAACTCACAGCAAGCCAGCTGCCAGACTGCCCGCAGCAACGAGCCAGACCAATACAACGATCACCGCAGCAATTCTGCTCGCTGGCCGCTTCCTGTGGCTTTTCTCCCACTCACTCGCTTTGATCCGACAATCTTCGAGCACCTGTGCAGGCATCAAGCGAATAGCGAGCAGAATGCCAAGCGGCAAAATAATCACATCGTCCAGATACCCAAGCACAGGAATGAAATCGGGAATGAGGTCGATTGGACTCAGTGCGTACGCGACGACAAAAACCGAAATCCACTTGGGTAACCAGGGTGTTTGCGGATGCTGAAAGCAAAACCAGAGGACCATCGTTTGCCGTTTGAGCTTTCTGGCCCAGCCACGTAAACGATCAAGTAGATGTTTCATATCGGCATCGTCTGTACTTGAAACTTGAAGGCGCGTGCCTGCGAGCGTAGCGCCTTGGGTGATTGACGGCCATGAGTCGAGAGCTGGCAAACAGCAACATGCGGGTGCGATCAGCAAGGCGCAATGCTCTGGCCGGTGTCATCCCTTGGTCAGATCAACCAACGGCGTCTGCCGCACCTCAGTCTTGCGCCCACCCTGAATCTCGCTCACCTGCTTCAAGGCCTTGTCCACAGCCGCCTTATCCGCCAACAAGCTGTAGCTGATGCGGAACTGCTTGTGTTCCTTGGGCCCAATTGTCGGTACCAGGTTCAGTGGCCGTTGATAACGGCGGTTGTAGGAAAAACTTGTCCCCGGCTCCAGCCCCGTGACATAGCCCTGGCCTTGGGTGTCGGTGTTTTTCCATAGGGAAAACACGGGCAGTGTCTGAGTGTTGAAGCCGACCGAAACGCCCAGGCTGCCGGCCTTGTCATGCAACACGGTCAATGTATCGCCCTTGGCATCGGCATAGGGCACCACGTTGTAAACCGTTTCGTCGTAGTCTTTGGTCGGTGCGCGGTAGGTTTGCCAGTCGGGCAGATCGCCCTTGGCCTTGTCGTTGAACGGCGACACCTGTTTCACCGGCGCGGCGAACCGGGCGCCCTGTTCCAGGAACGGGGTGCTGAAGTTGCTGTGGTACAGCGCCTGGTATTCCTTCGGATAGTCGCCGTTATTGGTCAGGGTGTCGTTGAGGGCGAACACTACGCTGCCGGGTTCGGTGACCAGTTCGGTCGCGACGGAGAAGTCGACTTTCTTGAACGCCTGCTCTTTCAGCTCGCCGCGCAGGGTGATGGCGTATGGCGGTTTTTCATCGATGTGCAGGGTGACTTTGTTCGCGGGGATATTGGCGGCGCGACCGTGCAGGGTCAGCAGTTCGCCGTTGTCGATGCCGGGGTGGCCGACCCATTCGTAGCCGCAGCGAGTGACCAGTTCGTTGAAACCTTCCAGCCAGCCCAGGCCACCACGACCGTTGAGTTCGATGAAGGATGGATTGACCACTTCCTTGACCGGTGAATCCCAGCCCATGCGCACATCGCCGACCGAGGCTTGCAGGACGTTCATTCCGCGAGTCGGCACTACCGAAAGTTTCATCGTGCCGTTATCGATGTCGACGATGCTGACGCCCTCCTGCCGACCGCCGTGCAAGGTGCGCAGGGTAACGCTGAAGGGTTTGTCGGTTTTTATGCCGAGTTGCTGACTGGTGATCTGCCAGTTCCGGGCGGCCTTGTCGGTGTCGAGCAGAACGTAATCCCAGGCCATGGCGTGGGACGCAGCGGACAGTGCGCTGAGGGCAACAAAGAGTTTGAGCGGGGTCATGGCAGCAGCCTTTCTTGGAGTTGTGCCGTTTTTATAGACTTGGTGAAACGTTTCAGCAAGCTTGAAAAGCGAAAAAACGCTGGAAAATGCTTCACCTGCGAGCATTGCTACGCCCAGCAATCGACCTGATGATGCCAACCGCTCGACAGAAGTCGCCATTCAAACCCGGGCAATCTTGTCATTTGCCAAGGCTTAGGGCAGGGTCGATACCACTGAGATCTCTGCCAAAGGAGTCACCTTATGTCAAAGCTCTATCCCAGTATCGATCCCGAGGGGCTGGTCGAGTATTCAGTGGTCTACACCGACCGCTCGCTCAACCACATGTCGCAGTCATTTCAAGGTGTGATGAAGAACATTTCCAGGACCCTGAAACAGGTCTACAACGCCCAGGCTGTTGCGGTGGTCCCGGGCAGCGGTACATTCGGCATGGAAGCGGTGGCGCGACAGTTCGCCACCGACCAGCAATGCCTGGTGATACGCAACGGCTGGTTCAGTTATCGCTGGAGCCAGATCCTTGAGATGGGCAACATCCCGGCGGCCACCACGGTGCTCAAAGCCCGACCGGTCGACACTGCTCGCCAGGCTGCCTACGCCCCACCCCCTCTGGACGAAGTGCTGGCAGCCATTGCGGCTTCGAGGCCGCAGATTGTCTTCGCCCCCCACGTTGAAACCTCATCAGGGATTATCCTGCCCGACGAGTACCTGCGGGCCGTCGGCGACGCCGTGCATGCGGTGGGTGGCCTGTTCGTGCTGGACTGCATCGCCTCAGGCACCATTTGGGTTGATATGCACAAATGCGCAGTCGACCTGCTGATCAGCGCACCGCAGAAAGGCTGGAGCGCCTCCCCTTGCTGCGCCCTGGTGATGTTCAGTTCCCTGGCCCTCGAGCGCATCGAACAGACGCAAAGCAGCAGCTTCGCCTGCGACCTGAAAAAGTGGCTTCAGATCATGCAGGCCTACGAACAGGGCGGACATGCCTACCATGCGACCATGCCCAGCGATTCCCTCGCGCGATTTAACGAGGTGATGAAAGAGACGCAAGCCTACGGTTTCGACAAGGTCCGCGGCGAACAACAGGCGCTGGGCGATCGGGTGCGCGCAATGTTGACCGGCAAAGGTTTCAAAAGCGTGGCTGCAGCCGGCTTTCAGGCCCCTGGCGTAGTGGTGAGCTACACCGATGATGCCGACATCAAGAGCGGCAAGAAATTTGCCAACCACGGCCTGCAGATCGCCGCCGGCGTGCCGTTGCAATGCGACGAGCCGGCCGACTTCCAGACCTTCCGCATCGGCCTGTTCGGACTCGAAAAGCTGCACAATATCGAGCGCACGGTCAGCACCCTCGAGCAGGCACTGGACGAGGTAATGGTTGACTAAGCCTTCAATCTTGCCCGCAGCACATGCCGAACTTGTGAATTGCAGGCCTTGAAGAGGGTAAGGGCGGGATGTTTACCCGCCCTCCATTGTTTAGCTCCGCACGAATGCCAGCAGATCGGCGTTAATCGTATCGGCGTTGGTTGTAGGCATTCCATGCGGGAAGCCCGGGTAGATTTTCAGCGTACTGTTTTGCAGAAGTTTTGCTGACAGAACCCCGGAATTTTCATAAGGCACGATCTGGTCATCATCACCATGCATCACCAGAACGGGGATCTTGATGCTCTTCAAATCTTCGGTGAAGTCGGTCTGAGAAAAAGCCACGATCCCGTCATAGTGTGCCTTTGCACAACCCATCATGCCTTGCCGCCACCAGTTCCAGATGATGCCCTCAGACGATTTTGCACCTGGGCGGTTGTAACCGTAAAAAGGTCCCGCTGGAACGTCGTGGTAGAACTGTGCGCGGCTGGCCTTCAGTTGTGCCTGCAAGTCGTCGAAAACTGACTTGGGCAGGCCGCCAGGATTACTCGGGGTCTGGACCATCAGCGGTGGGACGGCACTGATGATGGCGGCCTTCGACACTCGGTCTTCGCCGTGGCGCGCGATGTAGTGAACGACTTCACCCCCGCCGGTGGAGTGGCCGACATGGACTGCGCCTTGTACGCCGAGGTGATCAACCACGGCCGCGACGTCGTCAGCATAGTGATCCATGTCGTGTCCGTCCCAGACCTGACTGGAGCGCCCGTGACCACGTCGGTCGTGTGCAACAACCCGGTAGCCGTTGGCCAGGAAAAAGAGCATTTGCGCGTCCCAATCGTCCGCGCTCAGTGGCCATCCATGATGGAAAAAGATGACCTGGGCATCGCGCGGCCCCCAGTCTTTGTAAAAGATCTCGACACCGTCTCGCGTAGTGACATACCCCATGTTCGCATCTCCTGAATGAAGTGAAGGCCTGAACCGAATCCTGTTTCGATCAAGGCCCTGAATGAACAAAGTGCAGCCCATCCAATAGGCGGTTCAGAGGGCGTGTTTCAGGATCGGCTTCCGTTTGCCCCCCCTCCCCCAGAGCTCCATGACGGCTGAGCCACCCATTGCACCCAAGCCGCTTGGCCGCCCGAAGACTTTAGGTTTAAAGTCAACTTTAAGGTCAATGGATTTTTCGAGGTGGAATATGAGAATAGGCGAACTGGCGAAAATCAGCGGGTTGGCGCCTTCACGCATCCGCTTCTACGAAGCGAGCGGCCTGATCAAATCGGTCGAGCGTAAAGCCAATGGCTATCGCGATTATGCGCCTGACACCCAGTGGGTTCTGGAGATCATCACTGGCGCGCAGGCGGCGGGATTTTCATTGGAAGAAATCCGCCAATTGATGCCGATGAATGCGAGTGGTTGGCAGCACGAAGAGTTGCTCAGTGGCCTCAAGCAAAAGGTTGAGGAAATCGAAGTCCTCCAGCAGCGGTTGGCCCAGAACAAGGCGCAACTTCTGCTGGTCATCAAGGGCATCGAGGGTAAACCCGAGGGCATGGCGTGTGCGGACAATGCGCAATTGCTGTTGCATCGTCTGCGCGATGAGGGCGTGACAGCCACTTCAGGCCGCCGTGATGCAGCGTCTTCCAGGAAAAAAACAGCCCGTCAGGCTTCCGAGGCCTGACAGGCGCAACAGGTTTCAGCGCTCGCCAACCAGGGTGGCAAGTGGTTTTGGCGCATAGAGCGCGCTCTGGAACTCAGGTACATATTCGTACTTCATCATTTTCCCCAGCTTCAGGGTGCGGAGGTAGTTCGACAGACTGCCGTCGCCCAGCGTGAGGGTGGCCGAATCCGCGTCCCGGCTGGAGCCATGGCTGAGCTGACGGGAAACAGCGTACCCATAGGCCAGTTGGCCCTGGTGATCGAGATTGGTGAAACTGCTGGTGACGATATCGACATCGCGGGACAGGTCGTCGAGCTTCTTCGCTTTGAAGGACACGTCCGGTTTGCCGGTCTGGCTGTCGGTAATCTCATACACCACCGATTGCGCATCCTCTTTGCGGTCAATGCCGGTCAGCCATTTCGGCAGGTTGTAACCGACGACACCACGCACCCTCGCCAGCTCGGTATTCACCGGCAGCTTGAGCACATAACCCCAGAAATCTCCAGACATCGACTGGCCAATCAGCGTGAACGGACCCAGATTGGCTTTGCCAGGTTTGTTGGTGATGATCGATACGGCAACCTCGTTGTAGGCATCGTTATCGCAGTGCTCATAGGTGTACGCGGTGAACGCGATCAAGCCGCGACCTGGCCAGACTTGCAGCGGCTGCACGGTGGCCAGTACTTCGGGCGGCATCAGTGCCCGGAGCCGATCCAGGTCCGCCGTATAAACAGCCGTTACGCGACTGTTCTGGTAGTAAAAGTTTGGCGAGTACGACTCAAAGCCAATGTCGACCTTATTTTTCTCCAATCCCTTGAACCAGCTCAGATCAACGCCCGGTACTTCTGCTGCAATCACCGACAACGGAGGGTTGGAGCGAAAACGGTCGTACAGGCCGCCCTTGACGACGGGCACCTGGTGGCCTGCGATATCGATGGTGCTTGTGTCGGTCGGGCTGGGCATCTCAGGCGTCCCCGCCAACGCAGCGTTGGCAAAAGTGTTGAACAGTAATCCTGTTAAAACGGCGCTTGCGAGTTTCAATCGGTCTTTCTCCAGGTGATGGGGTGTACTTGATGGATCAGCGAGCTACGTTGCCGGCGGCGAGCACGGCCATCACGGCTTCAGCCACGGCCTTCGGCGATTGAGGGTTCTGGCCGGTCACCAGCCGCCCATCGGTGATGGCAAATGACGTGAACGGCAGCCAGCCCTTGCGGTAACGCGCACCCTGGCTCTCCAACCTGTCCTCAAGGAAGAAGGGCACCTGGCTCTTCATGCCCGACAACAGTTCTTCGCGGTCAGAGAACCCGGTGATGTTTCTGCCCTTGATGATCAACTGGCCTTGTTCATCCTTCAGATCCAGGAGTCCCGCGACACCATGGCAGACCGCCGATACGATGCCGCCCTGGTTGTAGATGGTTTCGGCGACACGCCGCAGGTCGGGGTTATTGGGGAAATCCCACATGACACCGTGGCCTCCCGTGAAGTAGATGACGCTGAACCGGGACGGATCGACATCGGCGATGGGTATCGTGTTCTGCAGGCGAGCGCGAAAGGCAGGGGACTGCAAATGCTCACGGGCAGCCTTGTCCATGTAAAGCCAGCCGAGGCTACGCTCGTCCAGAGGCACAGCGCCGCCCCTGGGGCTGGCAAATACTGTCGTGTAGCCGGCCGCTTCCACCACATCGGTGAAATGCGTCAGCTCGGTCAGCCACAAACCCGTGCTATCGGTCCGTGAGGGATAGCTGGCGTGGTTGGTCATGATCACCAGTATCTGGCGATCTTGCGCAACAACCGTGGAAGGGGCCGGCCCGGCATTTGCAAAAGTCATGAATGCACCGCCTATCAATACCAACGCACAGGAAATAAAGGTTTTCAACATCATCCGGGGTCCGACAGTCATGCAGGTCCGTGCATGCTCACCTTAAACCTCACTTTAAGGTCAACCCCCGCGGCTGCAAAAAATCGCCGCGCCTGTTCGCACACATCACACCACCGGCATTGCCAATATTGAAGTGTTCATACCGGGTTCTGCCGGCATGATTCGCGGTGCCAGGTTTGCCAATCTGATTCGTCCGCTGCCGGGTTTGTCGTTCGTCATAAACCTTTCAAGTTCAAATCGCCTCGCGGCCCGATGTCGCTTGGCAGTCTTCAAAATGATGTCGTAGTAAAGGCACCCCTCGTCAACACCCAGCGTAGACACGCACTCCCCCACAAAATCCCTCCTGGCAAGCGTGATAATTAGCCAGCTATTGGTTAATGAAAGTCTGAAGTATTCATTTGAACTTTCAGATTCTTTCGCTGCGCAGCCTGTGCCTAACATCGGCTCCACAGCGAACCAGCCTCGGCATCGCTCAGTGGCATCAGGTTACGCAGGGATCCGGTTTCGAAGTCCTCTGCCGCCACCGACCATTGATCGCTTGGCCGCCTGGTGCCGTCGAAGTGCTTTTGCAGTAGGCCCTGGGATTTTTGAGGATCACCGATGAAGCTGGAAATTTTCCGTACGCTGTGGGGTTACACCGCCAGCAAGGCTCAGGCGCTCGAGGAGTTGCTGCAAGCGGGCTTTGATGGCATGGAAGCGCGCCTGCCCCTGGACGCCCGCGAACGGGCTGAGTTTGGCGCCTTTCTCCGGACCAACCGCCTGGGCTATATCAGCACCGTCTTCAGCGCCTACGACGTGCTGCCGGATCAGTCGGCAACGCCTGCCGTCCACATCAATGACCTCGACCAGAAGCTCGCCTGGGCCGCTGAACTCTCCCCGCGCTTCGTCAACGTGTTGGCGGGCAACGATCGTTGGTCCCTGGCGCAACAGGTGGAGTTTTTTGGCCAGGCGCTGGAGCTGGCGCGCAAGCACGGTCAGGTCTGCAGTTTCGAAACCCATCGCTCGCGTTCGCTGTTCAACCCCTGGGTGACCCTGGAGTTGATCCGGCAACTGCCCGATCTGCTGTTCACCAGTGACATCAGCCATTGGGTCGTGACCTGCGAGCGCCTGTTGAACGATCCGGCCGACGACCTGAGCGCGTTCATCGAACGGGTTCACCATATCCAGGCCCGGGTCGGTTATGACCAGGGGCCGCAGGTTCCGCACCCGGCGGCGCCCGAATATGCAAAAGAACTGGCTTTCCATCAGCAGCACTGGGAAAGCATCTGGCGCTCGCAGCAGGCCCGCGGTTACCAGGTCAGCACCCTGACCCCGGAATTCGGTGCCGACGGCTACCTGCATCACCTGCCCTTCACCAATGTCCCGGTCGCCGACCTGTGGTCGTTGAACGTGTGGATGGGCCAGACCGAGCGCAAACACTTCGAGCGTTTCCACCACTCAAGCCATCCTTAGGGAGCCGATGCGTCATGCCTGACAATAAAAACAACAGCGCCAGCACTGACACACTCAAAGCCAACTTCAACAGCATCCCGGTGATCAACATCGCCGGTCTGTTCAGCTTTGAACTGGAACACCGCCTGGCCGTGGCCGAACAACTGGGGCGCGCCGCCAGCGAAGTCGGGTTTCTCTATATCACCAACCACGGTATCGACCCGCAACTGATCGCCAACCTGCGCAAGGCGGCCAAGGACTTTTTCGACCAGCCCCTCGACACCAAGATGCGCCACTACATCGGCACCTCGCAGACCCACAAGGGTTTTGTGCCCGAAGGCGAAGAGGTCTACTCCAAGGGCAAGCCGGACCACAAGGAAGCCTTCGACGTCGGTTTCGAAGTCCCGGCCGATGATCCGCTGGTACTGGCCAATACCCCATTGCTGGGGCCCAACGACTGGCCGCAGCTGGCAGGCTTCAAGGCCTCGGTGCAGGCCTACTATGAAGCGATCTTCGCCCTGGGTCGGCGCCTGTTCGGCGGCTTCGCCCTGACCCTGGGCCTGGAAGAAAACTATTTCGACAGCCTGGTCACCCGTCCGCCGTCCAAGCTGCGCCTGATCCACTACCCGTTCGACGGTGCCGCCCATGACGCACCGGGTCTTGGCGCCCATACTGATTACGAGTGCTTCACCATCCTCCTGGCCGATAAACCAGGCCTTGAGGTGATGAACAATCTTGGCCAATGGATCGATGCACCACCGATTGCCGATGCCTTCGTGGTCAACATCGGCGACATGCTGGAGGTGATGACGGCAGGCGCATTCGTTGCCACTGCGCACCGGGTACGCAGCGTGAAGGAGGAGCGTTATTCCTTCCCGCTGTTTTATGCCTGTGACTACCACACCCAGATCAAACCGCTGCCCGGGTTCGCCCAGGCCGGCAACGACTATGAACAGATCACGATCGGCGAACACATGTATGGCCAGGCGCTGCAGACCTATCAGTATCTGCGCCAGAGGGTGGCCAACGGGGAAGTTCAACTGCCAGGCAAGGCACGCAAGCCCGCCAGTTTCGGACATTTGAAAAATCAGGCGCAACCGTCCTGATTGAAGTTTTCAGCTAACCCCTACCTACGCCGGAGTCAGTAAATAATGAAAAACAATAAAATGAACCTCTTGAGCCTGGCTGTATTGGCAGCCGGCATGTTCGCAGCCACGGCGAGCATGGCCGCGGCAGAATCGTTCAAGGTCGGCATGGAGATCACCTACCCTCCTTTCGAATCCTATGACAAGGACAAGAATGTGGTGGGTTCGGACCCCGAACTGGCAACGGCACTGGCCAAGCACATGAACGCCAAGGTCGAGTTCGTCGACACCAAGTTCCCGAGCCTGATCCTGGGCCTGAACTCCGGCAAGTACGACGCGATCATTTCCGGCATGTACATCACGCCGGAGCGCCAGACCCAGGCCCAGACCATTGCGTATGCCAACACCGGTGCCGCGGTCATGGTGCCCCAGGGCAGCGAGATCAACGCGAAAAAACCTGAAGACCTGTGCGGCCTGAAGCTGGGCCTGGAACAGGGCACGACCTGGGTCAAGGAATTCAGGAAGCTGTCCGACGAATACTGCGTGCCGAACAACAAGGGCGCCATCACCGTCAGCGAATACCCTTCGGCGCCCGAAGTGACCCAGGCCCTGCTGTCCAGGAACATCCAGGCCCAGGTTGAAATCGCCGGCGCCGCCAAGATGATCGCGGAAAAGACCAATGGCCGGGTCGTGATCACCACCGAGCATCCGATCTATCAGCAAACCCTGGGCATCTTCGTCAAGAAAGGTAACGACGAAACCTACCAGGCCGTGCAAAAGGCCTTCGAGGAGACGAAAAAGAGCGGAGAATACGCAGCAATCCTCAAGAAGTATGGCCTGGAAGAACCGACCGCCAACTAAGAACCTGCCCTTGTAGTCTGGTTATCTGCCGTCCCTGCGCGGGGGCGGCAGATCGAGGTGTCCCATGCAATTCGATTGGTCGTATTTCTTCTCCCTGTTCTCCCTGCCGGACTTCTGGAATGCCTGCGTCACGGTCATCCAGCTCAGTGCCCTGGCCTGGTTCATCGGCATGCTGCTGGGTTTTGTCCTGGCCACCGCCAAGCTGTCCCAATCGCCCTTGCTGCGCATTCCCGCAGCGGTCTACATCTGGTTTTTCCGCAGCATCCCGTTGCTGGTGCTGGTGGTGTTCGTCTACAACCTGCCGCAGTTGTTTCCCGGTAGCGGACCGATTCTGTCCAACCCCTTCTACGCAGGCCTGCTGGCCCTGGTGGTCACTGAAGCGGCGTACATGGCGGAGATCCATCGTGGCGGTCTGATTTCCGTGGCCAAGGGCCAGAAGGAAGCCGGGCGCGCGCTGGGGGTCGGCGTGCTCGGCATGCAACGCCTGATCGTGATCCCCCAGGCGTTCCGTATTTCGCTGCCCACCCTGATCAATGAATACATCACAGTGGTCAAGCTGACTTCGCTGGTCTCGGTCATCTCCCTGACCGAAATCCTCACGGTCGGCCAACGCCTCTATGCCACCAACTTCCTGGTCATGGAAACCCTGGCGGCGGTGGGCGTCTACTACGTGTTGATCGTCACTGTATTCGGCTATTTCCTGCAGCGCCTGGAGCGCTACCTGGACCTGAACTTCCGCAAGCCGCACACACTCGACGCGGCCACCATCGCCAGGTTCAAGGCCAGCGCCGAAGCCTTGCCCGACATTGCGCGCAAAGCCGCAGGCAACAACACAACGCCGATCCTGCAACTGAACAACATCCAGAAGAGCTATGGCACCCACAAGGTGCTGCTGGGTATCGACCTGAGTGTCGATTACGGCCAGGTGGTCTCGATCATCGGACCATCCGGCTCCGGCAAGACGTCGCTGATCCGCACGGTCAACGGCCTGGAAAGCATCGATACCGGCGACATCAAGTTGTTCGGCGAAACCTTCATCGAAGCCTCGGACAAACCCAACAGCTCGCGCCTGCGCAAAGGCGTGCGGCACATCGGCATGGTGTTCCAGAACTTCAACCTGTTCCCGCACCGCACCATTCTCGACAACATCACCCTGGCACCGCGGTACCACGGCCAGCCGGGCGAATTGAGCGAGCATCGTGCCTATGCGCTGCTGGACAAGGTCGGCCTGCTGGCCCATGCCCACAAGTACCCGCACCAGCTCTCCGGCGGCCAGCAACAGCGCGTGGCGATCGCCCGGGCCCTGGCCATGGAGCCGCAGATCATGCTGTTCGACGAGCCGACCTCGGCCCTCGATCCGGAACTGGTCAACGACGTGCTCAACGTGATCCGCGACCTGGCCAGGGAAGGCATGACCATGCTGATCGTGACCCACGAAATGGACTTTGCCATGTCGATTTCCGATCGGGTGATTTTCATGGAGAACGGCAATGTTCAACTCGATGCCGCACCTGAGACCATTCGCTGCGAAGCTGAAGGTGAGAGGGTACGGCGCTTCATGGGCATCGGTGCCCGATCGGCAAACCTCTCTGCAGCGGTGGATCACGCATGAATCTTGGAATTGCAGGACGTTGGGCGCTGGTCTGCGCCGCCAGCAAAGGCTTGGGTAAAGCCTGCGCACAGGCACTCGTCACCGAAGGCGTGAACCTGGTAATCACCGCACGGGGCGAAGACACGCTGAATGAAACAGCCCGTCAGCTGAGGGCGATAAATCCTGAAGTGACGGTCATCGCCGTGGCCGGAGACATTTCCACGCCCGAGGGTCGGGCGGCAGCGCTCATGGCCCATGAGCATTTCGATATCCTGATCAACAACGCCGGCGGCCCTCCTCCCGGGGATTTCCGCGAATGGAATCGCGACGCCTGGCTCAAGGCGCTGGATGCCAACATGCTGACCCCTATCGAGCTGATCAAGGCAACGGTAGACGGCATGGCGGCACGCGGATTTGGCCGGATCATCAACATCACCTCGAGCGCCGTGAAGTCCCCGATCGAAAGCCTGGGCCTGTCCAACGGCGCGCGCAGTGGCCTGACGGGGTTCATTGCGGGGCTGGCCCGGCAAGAAAACATTGCCAGCCGCAATGTGACGATCAACAACCTGCAACCGGGCTCGTTCGACACCGATCGACTGCGCGACAACCTGGTCGCCGCTGCCCACGAAATGGGGCAAGACAGTGAGGCATTCCTTGACGAATGCCGTCGCGAAATCCCTGCCGGACGCTTCGGCTCACCCGAGGAGTTCGGTGCGCTGTGCGCCTTCGTCTGCAGCAGCCATGCAGGCTACCTGACCGGGCAGAACCTGTTGATTGACGGAGGGGCCGTTCGCTCAAGCCAGTGATGACGGCAGGCACCCCCATGCCATTGGTCAGCGCCATTCTCTTGCAGGAGCTGTCGAGTGCAACGAGGCTGCGATCTTTTGATTGTTTAAAAGCAAGATCAAAAGATCGCAGCCTGCGGCAGTTCCTGCAAGGCTGCACCTCCCATTCCCTCAGGGCGACGGCAAGTAGAGCATCGTATGGGACTCCCCCATCAACAACGGACGATTCAGCTGCGCACAAGCGCGCAGATAGTCGGCTACCAGGGTGACCCGCTTGAGCTTGCGCAAGTCCTCGCTGTAATACATCCAGAACTGTCGCGTGACTTCCACTTCCCCCGGCAGCACTTCGCACAGGCGGGGATCGGGGCCGGCGAGGAAGCAAGGCAGGATGGCCAGCGCCCGCCCTTCCAGGGCTGCATGGTAATGGGCCACCACGCTGGTGCTGCGCAGGCGGCAGTTGGCGCCAGGCATCAGGTCGTTCAGGTAGAGCAGCTTGAAGCTGAAGGCCAGGTCTTCGACGTAGGTCACGAACGGGTGGCCGGACAGGTCTTCACGACAACCGATCAACGGATGATTGGCCAGGTACTCCGGCGTCGCATACAGGCGCAGGCGGTAATCGCACAGTCGCGAGCACACGTATGGACCGCGTTCGGGCCGCTCCAGGGTGATGGCGATATCCGCCTCGCGCCGTGACAGGTTGATGAAGTGCGGGACCGGCAAAATGTCCGCTGAGATATTCGGGTAGTGCTCGAGGAAATGGCTCATCTGCGCCGTGATGAAACAGGTTCCGAAGGCTTCCGTGCAACCAATGCGCAGATGCCCGGAGAGCCCCCCTGTGGTGCCGAAAACCTGTTCGCAAGCCACCAGCAGCGTACTTTCCAGGCTTTCGGCGTGGCTGACCAGACGCTGCCCTTCCACGGTCAGGACGAAACCTGAGGTTCGCGATTTCTCAAACAGCAGGGCGCCCAGGCACTGCTCCAGGGCACGGATGCGCCGCGACACGGTGGTGTAGTCCACTCCCAGGCGTCGAGCCGCACCGCTGGCGGTGCGAGCACGGGCAACTTCGAGGAAGAAACGCAAGTCGTCCCAGTTCAGCGGCGGCTGCGTTGTGCGTTTTTGCATATCCATCGAGCTTTTCTGCCAATACATATGGGAAATATGCCCTTATATACTCGCATCTCACCCAACTTGGCCAGCGTCGTTTTCCGGCCAGGAAAGTCCCCTCCCCAATAATAAATAACGAGGGCTGACAGCATGAGCGCATGGATAAACGCCGGCCTGCACGCCGGACACAAACAGCTGCGCAACAGCGCAATCGCGACCACGGTTCTCGCCTGCCATTGGCCCGATCCTCTGCTCGCCTCGCAGCCGATCAGGGCCGCCCTCCTGCACCGCCCACTCTCCTTCGCAAGATCGTCCAGGCGGCAATAACTCCAGCACATCAGCATTCAGGTGGCGTCCCGCATCGGGTCGCTGCCCGGGTACCCGTACGCCCCTCAAAAGGCCGAACAACAAAAACAACTAGAAAAAGCGGAGCCTCACCATGACGACTGACCATCCGAACCACACCCAGACCTGTGCACGGGTCAGGGCCAACCCCAAGTTCCAGCGCCTCGCGCGCCAGCGTGCGCTGCTGGCCTGGACACTGAGCGGCGCGGTCCTGGCGATCTATTACAGCTTCATCATGGTGGTGGCTTTCGCTCCCGCCTGGCTGCACCTGCCGCTGTATGACGGCAGTCACCTCAGCCTCGGCATGCCAATCGGCGTGACGATCATCCTGTTGTCCTGGCTACTCACCGCCTGGTACGTGCACAGCGCCAACACCCGCTTCGACGTGCTCAGCTCGCAGATCCTCCAGGAGTCCCGCGCATGAAACGCCTGTCCGCCCTGCTCGCCCTCAGCCCTGTGCTGGCCCATGCCGACCCCATCATTGCGCAGAAGCAACCGCTCAACCTGCACGCCATCGGCATGTTTTTCGTCTTCGTCCTCGCCACCCTGCTGATCACCTGGTGGGCGGCACGGCGCACCCGCTCCGCCGCCGATTTCTACAGCGCAGGCGGCGGTATCACCGGCTTTCAGAATGGCCTGGCAATCGCCGGTGACTACATGTCGGCCGCCACGCTGCTGGGCCTGTCGAGCCTGGTCTTCGCCAAGGGCTACGACGGTTTCGTCTACATCATCGGCTTCTTTGTCGGCTGGCCGATCGTCACCTTCCTGATGGCCGAGCGCTTGCGCAATCTGGGCCGCTACACCTTCGCCGACATCGTCTCCTACCGACTCGATCAAACCCGCGTGCGCAGTTTCGCCGCCCTCGGATCGCTGACCGTGGTGTGCTGCTATCTGGTGGTACAGATGGTCGGTGCCGGCCAACTGATCAAGCTGCTGTTCGGTCTCGACTACCGCACGGCGGTGGTGGTGGTCGGACTGTTGATGCTGGTCTATGTGATCTTCGGCGGCATGCTCGCCACCACATGGGTACAGATCACCAAGGCGGTCCTGCTGCTGGCGGGCGGCACCACCCTGGTGCTGATGGCCCTGAGTCGCTTCGACTTCAGCTTCGAGACGCTGGCCGCCCAGGCTGTGGCGGTGCATGCCAGCGGTATACAGATCATGGGCCCGGGCACCTTGCTGGCCGACCCGATCAACGCAGTGTCCTTATCCCTCGGCCTGGTCTTCGGCATTGCCGGCCTGCCGCACATCCTGATGCGCTTCTTCACGGTGCCCAATGCCAAGGAGGCGCGTAAATCGGTGTTGTTCGCCACGGTGTTCATCGGTTTCTTCTTCCTGGTGGTCTGCGTCCTGGGCTATACCGCCATCGTCATCGTCGGCACGGATCCGCAGTACTACGTCGATGGCAAGCTCGGCGGGGCCATGATCGGCGGCGGCAACATGGTAGCCATGCACCTGGCGAAGGCGGTGGGTGGCAACCTGTTTCTCGGCTTCCTCTCTGCCGTGGCGTTCGCCACCATTCTCGCGGTGGTGGCCGGCCTGGCCCTGGCCGGTGCCTCGGCCATCTCCCATGACCTTTACGCCTCGGTGTTGAAGAAGGGCTGCGCCGACGAGAAACAGGAAATGCGCGTGTCACGCATCGCCACCGTTTGCCTGGGCATCGTGGCGATTTCCCTCGGCATTCTGTTCGAAGGCCAGAACATCGCCTTCCTGGTCGGCCTGACGTTCGGTATCGCCGCCTCGGCGAATTTCCCGGTACTGATCATGGCCATGTACTGGGGCGGCCTGACCACCCGCGGCGCCCTCTACGGCGGACTGACCGGCCTGGTCAGCGCCCTGGCCCTGGTGATCGGCTCGCCGTCGGTGTGGGTCGGCGTACTGGGGCATGCCCAGGCGCTCTTCCCTTACGACCAGCCAGCGCTGTTCTCCATGCCACTGGCCTTCCTCGTCATAGTGGTCGCCTCCAGGCTTGACCGCAGCGAACGCGCCGACCGCGAACGCGCTGCCTATGCCGACCAGTTCGTCCGTGCCCAGACCGGCCTTGGAGCGGCCATGGCCAGCAGTCACTGACGCTGATTTTCCGGGGCTTTCGCCCCGAGCGCGAGTCCGCTCCTTTGCTTCGCGCTTTTTTACACCCGCCCTGCGCCGCTCGGCGCAGGACACCCCCAATAGCGCCCTTCCCTCGCCACTCCAAGTGGCGCGGGAGCGGCTCGTCGACAACAAAAACAACAAAAGGCATCCAATGAAACCCACCACCCTCACCCTGTTCCTGGCCGGCAGCGGCCTCGCTGCACAGGCTCATGCCGACTTCCTGGAAGACAGCACGGCCAGGCTGGAGATGCGTAACTTCTACTTCAACCGCGACTTCCGCCAGGCTAATGCCACCCAGTCCAAGCAAGAAGAATGGGCCCAGGGATTCCTGCTGCGCTACGAATCCGGTTATACCGACGGCATGATCGGCGTCGGTATCGATGCCCTCGGCCAGCTCGGCGTCAAGCTCGATTCCAGCCCCGATCGCGCTGGCACCGGCCTGCTCAAGCGCGACAGCCAGCCGCCCAGGCGCGCCAAGGACGAGTATGGCGAACTGGGCCTGACGGCCAAGTTCAAAGCGTCCAACAGCGTGCTCAAGCTCGGCACCCTGGCCCCGAAGTTGCCGGTGCTGCTGGCCAATGATTCGCGCCTGTTGCCGCAAACATTCCGCGGTGGCCAGTTGAATGTTCAGGAGATCAAAGGCCTGAGCGTCGACGCGGGGCGCGTGGATCGGGTCAACCAGCGCGACTCCTCGGACTACGAGAAAATGTCCATCACCACCACCGGCGCCAAGGGCATTGTCGGTGGCCAGGCCCGCAGCGACGCCTTCAATTTCGCCGGCCTGGCCTACCAGTGGAACGAGCGGCTGAACACAGGCTACAACTACGGCGGCCTGGACGACTTCTATCACCAACACCAGTTCAGTCTGGTCCACGTCCTGCCGCTTGGCGCGGGCCAGACGCTCAAGAGCGACCTGCGCTACGCCCGCTCCACCGACGATGGCCACAGCAACATCGACAACAATGCCTTCGGCGCCATGTTCACCTATGCCCTCGGCGGCCATGCCTTCGGTCTCGGTTACCAACGCATGAGCGGCGACACCGGCTTTGCCTACGTCAATGGCACCGACGCCTTCCTGGTCAACTTTGTGCAAATCAACGATTTCGCCAACAAGGACGAGCGTTCCTGGCAGGCGCGCTACGACTACAACTTCGCGGCCCTCGGCGTTCCCGGCCTGACCTTCATGACCCGCTACTTGTCCGGCGACAGCATCGACCTGGGCGTCGGCAAACCCGACGGCCACGAATGGGAGCGCGACACCGACATCGGCTACGTGCTCCAGAGCGGCCCGCTGAAAAACCTCGGCCTCAAGTGGCGCAACGCTACGGTGCGCACCGCCCACTTCGGTAACGACCTCAACGAAAACCGCCTGATCCTCAGCTATACCCTGGCGCTCTGGTAAATCCCCGCACAAGGCGTGCGCGGCCTGCATCGCTTGACGGTGCGGGCAGCGCCCGCCTTGTCGATTCAACGATGCAGCAGACCCATGCTTTTTTGCACAACATACGGGATTTTTTGAGCATTCTTATTTGATTTATGCCTGCCTATACTCGATTCAACCACCTGGCCATGAACCCGGTCAGTCCCAATAAAAATAAATAGGGCACCCACCGTGAAGCTATCCATGCTTGCCGTCGTCTCCCCACTTTCAGGTAACCGCGCGCGTCTCGGGAGCCTCCAATGAACAACCACTGCCAACCCTTCCTGGACGCTCGTGATTTCCTGCTGGCCCACCGTACCGACTACGCCACCGCCGTACGTGACTTCCGCTGGCCGCAGCTGAACGAATTCAACTGGGCGCTGGATTACTTCGATGCCATGGCCGAAGGCAACCAGGCCAACGCCCTGTGGATCGTCGAAGAGGACGGCAGCGAACAACGCTACAGCTTCCAGCAACTGGCAGCGCGCTCCAACCAGGTGGCCAATCACCTGCGTACCCTGGGCGTGCGCCGCGGCGAACGCATCCTGCTGATGCTCGGTAACGATGTCGCCCTGTGGGAAACCATGCTGGCCGCCTTCAAAATCGGCGCCGTGGTCATTCCCGCTACCGCGCTGCTGACCCCCGATGACCTGCGCGACCGCATCGAGCGTGGCCATGTTCGCCACCTGGTGGTCGGTAGCGCCCATGTCGACAAGTTCGACGGACTGGGTGAAGACTGCAGCCGCATCTGCGTCGGCCCGTCCCCCGCCGGCTGGACCCCGCACAGCGCCGCCAGCGAGCATTCCGAGCAGTTCGAATCAGAAGGTCGCACGCTGGCCACCGACCCGATGCTGCTGTACTTCACCTCCGGCACCACCTCCAAGCCGAAGATGGTGTTGCACAGTCACCAGAGTTACCCGGTCGGCCACCTCTCGACCATGTACTGGATTGGCCTGCAGCCGGGCGACCTGCACCTGAACATTTCGTCCCCGGGCTGGGCCAAGCACGCCTGGAGCTGCCTCTTTGCACCCTGGAATGCCGGTGCCTGCATCTTCATCCACAACACTGCTCGCTTCAGCGCGCCAGCCCTGCTCGGCGTGCTCGAGCGCTATGGCGTCACCAGCCTGTGCGCGCCACCTACCGTGTGGCGCATGCTGATCCAGGAAGACCTGGCCAGTTACAAGACTCGCCTGCGCCTGCGCGAACTGGTGGGCGCCGGTGAGCCGCTCAACCCGGAGATCATCGAGCAGATCCTGCATGCCTGGGGCCTGTTGCTGCGCGACGGCTTCGGCCAGTCGGAAACCACCGCACTGGTCGGCAACACGCCTGGCCAGCGGCTCAAGCCGGGCTCCATGGGCCGTCCGTTGCCGGGCTACCGGGTGACCATGCTCGATCCCGATGGCGTGCCGGGTAACGAAGGCGAAGTGGCCCTGCCGCTGGACGTACGCCCGCTTGGCCTGATGCTGTGCTACGAGGACAGCCCGGAAAAGACCGCCGAAGTGATGCGCGACGGCTACTACCGCACTGGTGACACCGCACAGATCGACGACGAGGGCTACATCACCTTCGTCGGCCGTGCCGATGATGTGTTCAAGGCCTCCGACTACCGCATCAGCCCCTTCGAGCTGGAAAGCGCGCTGATCGAGCACCCGGCGGTGATGGAAGTGGCCGTGGTGCCAAGCCCCGACCCGGTGCGCCTGGCAGTGCCCAAGGCCTATCTGATCCTGGCCCATGACGCACAGGGCAGTCACGAACTGGCCGGCAGCATCCTCGCGTTCGCCCGCGAGCACCTGGCGCCCTACAAGCGGGTACGGCGCATCGAATTTGTCAGCGAGCTGCCCAAGACCATCTCCGGAAAAATCCGCCGGGTGGAACTGCGGCAAATGGAAGTGCAGCGTCGCCAGGGCGACGCACGTGGCCCGCAGGAATACTTCGAAGAAGACTTCCCGCAACTCAAAGGCTGACCCCTGGGGCCGGCATGCCGGCCCCTCTCCCGAATCCAGACCCGACCACTCGGCCAACCACGCCGAGGGGACTCATTCGCCCTAACAAAAGCAGGCAGGACCCGTAAATGACCTCTTCCATCGTTCCCAGCGTCAAGCTTCTCATCAACGGCGAGTTCGTCGAATCGCGCAGCACCCAGTGGCGCGACGTGGTCAACCCGGCCACCCAGGAAATCCTGGCCCGAGTGCCCTTCGCCACCGCCGAGGAAATGAACGCCGCCGTGGCCAGCGCAAAGCAAGCCTTCAAGACCTGGCGCAAGACCCCGATCGGTGCCCGTGCCCGTGTCTTCCTCAAGTACCAGCAGTTGATCCGCGAGAACATCAAGGAACTGGCCGCCCTGCTCACCGCCGAGCAAGGCAAAACCCTGCCGGATGCCGAAGGTGACGTGTTCCGCGGCCTGGAAGTGGTCGAACACGCCGCCAGCATCGGCAATTTGCAGATGGGCGAATTGGCCAACAACGTGGCCAACGGCGTCGACACCTACACCCTGCTGCAGCCGCTGGGCGTGTGCGCCGGTATCACCCCGTTCAACTTCCCGGCGATGATCCCGCTGTGGATGTTCCCGATGGCCATTGCCACCGGCAACACCTTCGTCCTCAAGCCATCCGAGCAGGATCCGCTGGTCACCATGCGCCTGGTGGAACTGGCGCTGGAGGCCGGTGTGCCAAAAGGTGTGCTGAACGTCATCCACGGTGGCGTCGACGCGGTGAACCTGATCTGCGACCACCCGGACATCAAGGCCGTGTCCTTCGTCGGCTCGACCAAGGTCGGCACCCACGTCTACAACCGCGCCACCCAGAACGGCAAGCGCGCGCAGTGCATGATGGGCGCGAAAAACCATGCCATCGTCCTGCCTGATGCCAACAAACAACAGACCCTGAACAACCTGCTGGGCGCCTCCTTCGGTGCTGCCGGCCAGCGCTGCATGGCGCTGCCAGTGGTGATCCTGGTGGGTGAAGCGCAGACCTGGCTGCCGGACCTGATCGAACGAACCAAGACCCTCAAGATCAATGGCGGCACCGAGCCGGGCACCGACATCGGCCCGGTGATTTCCTGCGCCGCCCTGGAGCGCGTCAACGGTCTGATCGCCAGCGGCATCGAAGAAGGCGCCCGGCTCGAACTGGATGGGCGCAACCCGAGCGTGCCGGGCTACCAGGATGGCAACTTCGTCGGCCCGACCATTTTCTCCGGCGTCACCGCGCAGATGTCCGTGTACCGCGAAGAGATCTTCGGCCCGGTGCTGTGCGTCATGCACGCCGCCAACCTGGACGAGGCGATCGAGATCATCAATGCCAACCCGAACGGCAACGGCACTGCCCTGTTCACCCGCTCCGGCGCTGCCGCGCGGCACTTCCAGGAAGAGATCGACGTCGGTCAGGTCGGCATCAACGTGCCAATCCCGGTACCGGTCCCGCTGTTCTCCTTCTCCGGTTCCCGCGCCTCCAAGCTGGGCGACCTGGGTCCTTACGGCAAGCAAGTGGTGACCTTCTACACCCAGACCAAGACGATCACCCAGCGCTGGTTCGACGAGGACGACACCGGCGGCGCGGTGAACACCACCATCACCCTGAAATGACCTTTGCCGGCCGGCGCCTTGCGTCGGCCGACGACAAGCGCGCGCAGGGTTTGCTGCGCCACTGCCCCCACTCGTAAAAGGTAGCCAACATGCATATCGGATTTCTCGGCCTCGGCAACATGGGCGGCCCAATGGCCCGCAACCTGCTCAAGGCCGGCCACAGCCTGACCGTCTTCGATCCCTTCCCCCGGGCGGTCGCCGCCCTGGTGGAAGCCGGCGCCAGCGCCGCCGACTCACCCGCGGCCGTGGCCAAGGCCAGGGTTGAGGTGATCATCACCATGCTGCCGACCGCCGAGCACGTGAAGCAGGTCTATCGCGGCAAGGATGGCCTGCTGGCCAATATCGGCCCGGGCGTGCTGTTGATCGACAGTTCGACCATCGACCCGCTGAGCACCCGCGAGGTGGCCAAATACGCCCTTGCCCAAGGCAACCCGATGCTCGACGCGCCGGTGTCCGGCGGCACCGGCGGTGCGGCGGCAGGCACCCTGACCTTTATGGTCGGTGGCCCGGACAGCGTGTTCGACCAGGCCTTGCCGATCCTCTCGGCGATGGGCAAGAACATCGTGCACTGCGGCGCAGCAGGCAACGGCCAGGTGGCCAAGATCGCCAACAACATGCTGCTCGGCATCTCCATGGTCGGCGTCGCCGAAGCCATGGCCCTGGGTGTAGCCCTGGGCATGGACGCCAAGGTCCTGGCCGGAGTGATCAATACCTCCACCGGTCGCTGCTGGAGCTCGGAAATCAACAACCCGTTTCCGGGCGTGCTGGAAAACGCTCCAGCCTCACGGGGCTACAGCGGCGGCTTTGGCAGCGACCTGATGCTCAAGGACCTGGGCCTGGCCACTGAAGCGGCCAGGCACGCGCGCCAACCGGTCGCGCTCGGTGCCGTAGCCCAGCAGCTGTACCAGACCTTCAGCCTGCAAGGTAACGGCGGCCTGGACTTCTCCGCCATCATCAACCTGTTCCGCCGGGAAGCCTGAACATGAGCGAGCAGCAAGCCCCGGTGCTGGCCAGCGTACGCAACCGTGTCGGCCACCTGACACTGAATCGGCCAGGCGCGTTGAACACCCTGGACTTGCCCATGGTGCGTCTGCTCTGCCGGCACCTGTGGGCGTGGGAGCAGGACCCGGAGATCGTCGCCGTGACCCTTCGCGGCGCCGGTGAAAAGGCCTTCTGCGCCGGTGGCGATATCCGCATGCTGTACGACAGCTACAAGGCCGGCGACAACCTGCATGAGCTGTTCCTCGAGGAGGAGTACGCCCTGGACGAGTACCTGCATGGCTACACCAAGCCCGTGCTGGCACTGCTCGATGGTTTCGTCCTCGGCGGCGGCATGGGCCTGGCCCAGGCCGCCTCGTTACGGGTGATCACCGAGCGCACGCGGATGGGCATGCCGGAAGTCGGCATCGGCTTTTTCCCCGATGTCGGTGGCAGCTATTTCCTGCCGCGCCTGCCAGGTGAACTGGGAACCTATCTGGGTATCACCGGCTGCCAGGTGCGTGCCGCCGATGCCCTCTATGCGAACCTTGCCGACTACTACCTGCCCAGCGAACGGCTGGCCGAGCTGGATGCCTGCCTCGACCACCTGAACTGGACCGCTGCGCCCGTCGAAGACTTGCAGGACCTGCTCGCCGACATGGCCACCGAGCGACTGGCCGGTTCTGAGCTCAAGGCCTGTCGCCAGGCGATCGACGCGTATTTCGCCCTGCCCGATGTCCCGGCCATTCGCGCCGCGCTGCAGCGCGAACAACGCCCCGAGCTGCAAGACTGGGCCGAGCAGACAGTGAAGGTGCTCGACAGCCGCTCGCCAATGGCGATGGCAACGACGCTCGAGTTGTTGCGCCGTGGTCGTTACCTGAGCCTGGCCGAGTGCTTCGCCCTTGAGTTGCACCTGGACTACCAGTGGTTCGACAAGGGCGACCTGATGGAGGGTGTGCGCGCCCTGATCATCGACAAGGACAAGTGCCCACGCTGGAACCCGCCAACCCTGGCGGAACTGGCACCTGCCCGGGTGCAAGCCTTCTTTAACAACTTTGAACGCGCCTCCGGCAAGCCCGTACGCACCGCCTGATCGGCAGGAGACTTTGCAATGCACGATATCGAATTGACCGAAGAACAACGCATGATCCGCGACATGGCGCGCGACTTCGCCCGCAGCGAAGTCGCGCCGCATGCCCAGGCCTGGGAGAAGGCCGGCTGGATCGATGACGCCGTGGTGGCGCAGATGGGCGAGTTGGGCCTGCTGGGCATGGTCGTACCGGACACCTGGGGCGGCAGCTATACCGACTATGTGGCCTACGCCCTGGCCGTTGAAGAAATCTCGGCCGGTGACGGTGCCCTCGGCGCGCTGATGAGCATCCACAATTCGGTGGGCTGCGGCCCGCTGCTGAAATACGGCACCCCCGCGCAACAGGACAGCTGGCTGCCGCTGCTGGTCAGTGGTCAAGCGATCGGCTGCTTCTGCCTGACCGAACCACAGGCCGGCTCCGAAGCGCACAACCTGCGTACCCGTGCCGAACTGCGCGACGGTCAGTGGATTCTCAACGGTGCCAAGCAGTTCGTCAGCAACGGGGAGCGAGCCAGGCTGGCCATTGTCTTCGCCGTCACTGATGCGCAACTGGGCAAGAAAGGGCTGTCGGCCTTCCTGGTCCCCACTGACAACCCCGGGTTCGTGGTCGACCGACGCGAACACAAGATGGGCATCAAGGCCTCCGATACCTGCGCGGTGACCTTGAACAACTGCACCATTTCCGAAGCCAACCTGCTGGGTGAACGCGGCAAAGGCCTGGCCATTGCCCTGTCGAACCTGGAAGGCGGCCGCATCGGCATCGCCGCTCAGGCCCTGGGCATCGCCCGCGCCGCCTTCGAGGCTGCCCTGGGCTATGCCCGCGAACGCGTCCAGTTCGGCAAGCCGATCATCGAACACCAAAGCGTGTCCAATCTGCTCGCCGACATGCACACCCGGCTCAACGCCAGCCGCCTGATGGTCCTGCATGCCGCGCGCCTGAAAAGCGCCGGGCAACCGTGCCTGTCCGAAGCCTCCCAGGCCAAGCTGTTCGCCTCGGAAATGGCCGAACGCGTGTGCTCCAGTGCCCTGCAGATCCATGGCGGTTACGGCTACCTGGAAGACTACCCGGTGGAGCGCTACTACCGAGACGCGCGCATCACCCAGATCTACGAAGGCTCCAGCGAAGTCCAGCGCCTGTTGATCGCCCGCGAACTGAGCCACTACGCACTCTGACCCCCTCGAGCCGGACGCCACTGCCGCCTCCGGCTTTCACCTGCCTTCCCTCTCGCGGAGTTGCCCATGCCCGGCTTGCGCAATATTTCCATTAGCCGACGTCTGTGGCTGATTTTGCTGACATCCATCCTGATGCTGCTGATTCTCGCCGGCCTGATGCTCAAGCAGAGCCATGACGACCTTTACACGGCCAAGGCGCTGAAAACCCGCCACGTGGTCGAGACCGCCAGCGGCATCCTGCGCCACTTCCAAAGCCTGGAAGGCCAGGGCCTCAGTCGTGAGCAGGCGCAGCAACAAGCCATCGCGGTCATGCGCGACTTGCGCTACGACGGCCAGGACTACTTCTGGCTCGAAGACCTCGACACGCGCATGGTCATGCACCCCAATGCCAAGCTCGAGGGCAAGCGCATGGCCGGCACGCTCGATCCGGACGGCAAGGCGCTGTTCGACGAAATGGTCGCCACCGCCAAACGCGATGGCGCCGGGCTGGTGCACTACCGCTGGCCCAAGCCGGGTTCCGACGCGCCGGTGGAGAAGGTTTCCTACGTCGAACTGTTCAAGCCCTGGGGCTGGATTGTCGGCTCGGGCATCTACATCGACGACGTGCAGGTCGAGTTCCGCCGCCAGTTGCTCCAGGCTTTCGTCATATTGCTGACGATCACCCTGATGCTCAGTGCGCTGATCCTGCTGATTGCCCGCAGCATCGCCTCGCCACTGGCGCGGGTGGTCGATGCCATGGAGAACATCGCCAGCGGCGAAGCCGATTTGACCCGTCATCTGGATAACCGCTGGCGCGATGAACTGACAGACTTGAGCGGCCATTTCAACGTTTTCACCAACAAGCTGCGTGGCGTGATCGGCCAGTCCATGCAGTCCGCTGACAGCCTGGATCAGGCTTCGAAGTCGCTCGGTGAAATCGCTGCCGATAGCCAGAACCACAGCCAGCAGCAATCGCAGCAGATGGAGCTGGTCGCTGCCGCCATCCATGAGGTCTCCTACGCCGTGCAGGAAGTGGCGAAGAACGCCGAACACGCGGCCAACGAAGTTCGCCAGGCCGAAGAGCAGGCACGTCGGGGCCAGAACAACATCGACAGCAGCCTGCTCCAGATCGACCAGTTGTCCGATACCATCGGCCAGGCCGTCGAGGTGATCCAGAGCCTGGCCCGGGAAAGTACCCAGATCGGCAGCGTGCTGGAAGTGATCCGCGCCATCGCCGAGCAGACCAACCTGCTCGCGCTGAACGCCGCCATCGAGGCGGCGCGCGCTGGCGAACAGGGTCGCGGCTTCGCGGTGGTGGCCGACGAAGTGCGCCTGCTGGCACAGCGCACCCAGCAGTCCACTGCGCAAATCCAGGACATGATCGAGCTCCTGCACGGCAACTCGCAAGCTGCGGTGGATGTCATCAATGCCAGCAGCCAGGCTGCTCGACAAACCGTGGAACAGGCCCACCAAACGGCTGAAAGCCTGCACCAGGTACTCGGCTCGCTGCGCAATGTCACTGAACTGAACGCCTCGATCGCCAGCGCCACCCTGGAGCAGTCACACGTGGTCGAAGACATCAACCAGAATGTGACCCGAGCAGCCTCTCTGGCCCACGAAAATGCCCAGGCAGCAGACCGTTCCAATGCGGCGAGCCAGGAACTGGGCCAACTGGCGGGTCAGCTCAATCGGCTGTTGGGGCAGTTTCGCGTATGAGGTGGATGAGCAACATGCAGACTTCCAGATCCCTTTTTGCCGTACCTGTCGACGAAGAGCGCAACACGCGCTACCTGGAAACGCGGCACAAGGCGGTCGAGCTGTTCGCCAGGCACGGTTTCAGCCGGGTCAGCATGCGCGACCTGGCCACTTGCCTGGGGATCACGGCCGGCTCCCTCTACAACCACATCGATAACAAAGAGGCACTGCTGTTTGAACTGATCGAGGAGCTCTACGAAGCGTTGCTTGATGGCGCCCGCCTGGTGACCCGGCGCAAATCCGCCCCCACTGCACGACTGCACGGCCTGCTTGAGGCGCACCTGCGGCTCCACGAGCGCATGGCCGCGCATTTCCGCCTGGCTGAGTACGACTTCCATTGTTTGAGCGGCGAACAGCAGGCCTCGATCCTGACCCTGCGCGGACGCTACGAGGAGCACCTGGTGGAGGCCATAGAGCAACTCACCGGTCAACCGGCTGGCGCCACCCTGCGCGCGACCATGAACGGCATCGTTTCCCTGCTCAATCAACTGCCGGCCTGGGTCGGGAAGCCCCAGGCCGGCATTGGCGCACGCCGCAAGCTGCTGCATGAGATGGTGATGAGTACGCTGCAGGGTGCATTGCGCGCAACTCAGGTCGCAGACCTTACACACCAGGAAAAACCACCGCTCCAGCGCTTATGAAGCATGCAGTGGCCAAGCGCCACCTTGGCCATCAGCCCTATGCCTTTGCAGCGACGGCCTCCATGCCGATCAGCCTGTGAACCGAACGACAGCTGCCAAAAAGCGCTCTTTCGCCACCCCGGCAAATTCGTTGTGATAACCCGCAGAAACACTCACCAGTGCCGGGACCGATCGGCCACAGGTGCACATTGTCACGCTCGGGACTGATATGTTTTTTTTCAGCTGTCTTGCATATGGATTTTTATTGTGTCATTTATAGCCTCGCCGATCACAGGACTGATCCACCGCGCCAACCCGGATGGCGGGCACCCGTTCCCCCAATGCCCTCCAGGGAGTCAACAATATGAACAAGACAGAACTTCTAGGTGCTCTGGCGCTATGCGCTTTCAGCTTTCTGGCACATGCCGACGAAGACAGCCTGCGTATCGGTATCGAAGCCGCCTACCCGCCCTTCTCCTTCAAGACACCGGAGGGCAACGTCAGCGGGTTCGATTACGACATCGGCAACGCCTTGTGCGAAGAAATGAAGGTCAAGTGCGAGTGGGTCATTCAGGAGTTCGACGGCATGATCCCGTCGCTCAAAGTGCGCAAGATCGATGCCGTGCTGTCGTCGATGTCCATCACCGAAGACCGGATGAAGTCCGTGGATTTCAGCAAAAAGTACTACCACACGCCGGGCAAGTTCGCGATGAAGGCCGGCAATGTGATCAACGACCCTCTGGTCGACCTCAAGGGCAAGAAACTCGGCGTGCAACGCTCCTCGACCTACGATCGTTTTGCCACCGAGCAACTGGAAAAAGCCGGCGTCGTCGTGGTGCGCTACTCCTCGCAGAATGAAGCCTTCCTTGACCTCGCCTCGGGTCGTCTGGACGCCACCCTCGCCGACATCGTCAACACCGACGAGAGCTTCATCAAGACACCGGCGGGCCAGGGTTTCGCATTGACCGGGCCCGACATCAACGACCCGAAATATTTTGGCCGGGGCGCCGGGATCGCCGTGCGCAAAGGCGACAGTGCCAACGTTGCGCGCCTGAGTGCCGCGATCGATGCCATTCGCGCCAATGGCAAGTACCAGCAAGTGATGGCCAGGTACTTCGCGTTCGATATCTACGGCGAGTAAGCCGGCGCCCTGAAATCTGAAACCTGAAACCTGACCCCGGCGCTGCCCCCTGCAGGCGTCTGCCGGGGTTTGTCCTGCGCGCTTCGCGGCGCTCGCTTGAGGAACTTCATCATGCTCCACGGCTACGGATCGAGCATTCTCGATGGCGCCTGGCTGACCATCAACCTGGCCTTGACCTCCATGTCCCTGGCGATTGCCCTGGGCCTGATCGGTGCGGCCTTTCGCCTCTCGCCGCTCAAATGGCTGGCCCTGCTCGGGGAAAGCTACACCACCCTGATTCGCGGCATTCCAGACCTGGTGCTGATCCTGCTGATCTTCTACGGCGGCCAGGACCTGGTGAACCGCCTCGCCCTGGCGCTCGGTTACACCCGCTATATCGACATCAACCCCTACATCGCCGGCGTCTGCACCATGGGCTTCATTTTTGGCGCCTACCTCTCGGAAACCTTTCGCGGCGCCTTCATGGCGATCCCCAAAGGCCAGGCCGAGGCCGGCGTGGCCTATGGCATGGGCGGTGCGCAGGTGTTCTGGCGAATCCTGGTACCGCAGATGATTCGTTTCGCCATTCCCGGGTTCACCAACAACTGGTTGGTACTGACCAAATCCACCGCGCTGATCTCGGTGATCGGCTTGCAGGACATGATGTTCAAAGCCAAGAACGCAGCGGATGCCACACACGAGCCCTTCACGTTCTTCCTCGCGGTGGCGGCGCTGTACCTGATGCTCACCAGCCTGTCCTTGCTGGTGCTGCGCTATCTGGAAAAACACTATTCGGTCGGCATCAAAGCCGCCGAATTGTGAGGGGAGCCACCCATGATTCTCGACTACAACCTGATCTGGGAAAACCTGCCGCTGTACTTCAATGGCGCCTTGTTGACCCTCAAAGTCCTGCTCATTTCCCTGGCCCTGGGCCTGGTATTGGCGATTCCGCTGGCGCTGATGCGGGTGTCGCGATCGCCGCTGATCAACTTCCCGGCCTGGCTCTATACCTACGTGATTCGCGGCACGCCGATGCTGGTGCAATTGTTCCTGATCTATTACGGCCTGGCGCAGTTCGAAGCGGTGCGCCAAAGCGTGCTCTGGCCGTACCTCTCCAGCGCCACCTTTTGCGCCTGTCTGGCCTTCGCGATCAACACCAGTGCCTACAGCGCAGAGCTGCTGGCCGGCAGCCTGAAGTCCACCCACCATGGCGAGATCGAAGCCGCCAGGGCCATGGGCATGTCCCGCCTGACCCTGTACCGGCGCATTCTCATGCCGTCGGCCTTGCGCCGGGCATTGCCGCAGTACAGCAACGAAGTGCTGATGATGCTGCAAACCACCAGCCTGGCCTCCATCGTCACCCTCGTCGACATCACCGGGGCCGCGCGGACTGTCAGCTCACGGTTCTACCTGCCGTTCGAGGCGTTTATCACCGCTGGCCTCATCTACCTCGCCCTGACCTTCATTCTGGTGCGTCTGTTCAAGCTGGCCGAGCGCCGCTGGCTGGCGTACCAGGCACCGCGCAAGCACTAAGGAGCTGACATGGAGCACATTCAATACCTGTTGCCGTGGAGTGCCTCGGGCACCGAACGCACGCTGTCGCTGTTCCGCTTTGGCAGTGGAGCACGCAAGGCCTACATCCAGGCGTCATTGCATGCCGACGAGTTGCCGGGGATGCGCGTCGCCGTCGAACTCAAGCGCCGTCTGCTGGAACTGGAAACCCAAGGCCGCCTGACCGGAGTGATCGAGTTGGTGCCCATGGCCAACCCGATCGGTATCGCCCAGATGTTCCAGGCCACCCATCAGGGGCGCTTCGAGTTCTCCAGCGGCAAGAACTTCAATCGCGACTTCCCGGCGTTGGTCGATGCCGTCGCACCGCTGCTGGAAGGGAAATTGACAGACGATGCCGACGCCAACATCGCCCTGATCCGCCGCGCCATGGGCGATGCCCTCGCAGCCCTGCCGGCACCGGCCTCGGAACTCGACGGCCTGCGCCGCCTGTTGCTGCAGCATGCCTGTGACGCCGATGTGGTGCTGGACCTGCACTGTGACTTCGAATCGATCATGTTGCTGTATGCGATGCCGCAACACTGGCCACGCTTGCAGTCCCTGGCCGCACGCCTCGGTGCGGAGGTCACGTTGCTGGCCGAAGACGCCGGCGGCAGCGCCTTCGACGAAGCCTGCGCCATTGCCTGGCTGCGCCTGGCCGAGCGGTTTCCCGAAGCCAATATTCCCCTGGCGTGCGCGGCCACCACCATCGAATTGCGCGGCATGGCTGACACCGGGCGCGAGCAATGCGTCGACAGCGCCCAGGCCATTCTTGGCTATCTCGCCGAACAGGGCCTGATCAGCGGTGACTGGCCAGTGGCACCGCCGAGCCGTTGCCAGGCCATGCCATTCGCCGGCGCCCAGTACGCCTGCGCACCCCATCCCGGTGTGGTGAGCTTTCTGCAACCGCTGGGCGCGCAGGTCAAGGTCGGCGATCCGCTGTTCGAGGTCATCGACCCGCTGACCGACCGCCATAGCGTGGTAAGCGCCAGCACCGACGGCATTCTCTATGCCCGCGAACGCCTGCGATTTGCCCAGCCTGGATTGTGGCTGGCCAAAGTGGCAGGCGTCACCCCCATTCGCCAGGGTCGCTTGCTCAGCGACTGATTCCAGAGAGTTCAAACCATGTACAAACTTGAAGTTCAGGACCTGCACAAAAGCTACGGCGCCCACCAGGTGCTCAAGGGCGTGTCCCTGCAGGCGCAGGCCGGTGACGTGATCAGCATCATCGGCTCCAGCGGCTCCGGCAAGAGTACCTTCCTGCGCTGCATCAACCTGCTGGAGCAACCCAATGCGGGGGATATCGTGCTCAATGGCGAACCGCTCAAGCTGGTGACCAACAAACTTGGCGGGCTGAAAGCGGCCGAACCCAGGCAGTTGCAGCGCATGCGTTCGCAACTGTCGATGGTGTTTCAACACTTCAACCTCTGGTCGCACATGAGCGCTCTGGAAAACGTCATGGAAGCCCCGGTGCATGTGCTGGGCCAAGGCAAGAAAGAGGCACGGGAAAAGGCCGAGCACTACCTGGACAAAGTCGGTGTGGCGCACCGCATGCACGCCTGGCCGGCGCACATGTCCGGCGGCGAGCAGCAGCGCGTGGCGATTGCCCGCGCACTGGCGATGGAACCGCAGGTGATGCTGTTCGATGAACCGACGTCGGCCCTCGACCCCGAACTGGTCGGCGAAGTGCTCAAAGTCATGCAGGACCTGGCACAGGAAGGCCGCACCATGGTGGTGGTGACTCACGAAATGGGCTTTGCCCGCGAGGTGTCCAACCAACTGGTGTTCCTGCACAAGGGCGTTGTCGAAGAGCGCGGCGACCCGCGTGAGGTGCTGGTCAACCCGCAGTCCGAACGCCTGCGGCAGTTTCTGGCCGGGAGCCTGAAGTAAGACCGCCACCCGTCCACTGCTCGGCGCTGCCCTGACCAGGCAGGCTTGGGATACACTCCGGCCAACCTTGTCAGGGCATCAGGCACAGCCCTTCTCTCACCTTCAGGAAACGTTGAGCCGGATATGCCAACCCCATCGAAAGACACCACCGTCTATGCCGCGCCGGTCATGCGCAAACTGACGGAAATCGTTTCCGAACTGCCACCGTCACTGCGCAAGGTGGCGGACTTCATCCTGCGTCACCCGCTCAAGGCCGCGACGCTGACCATCGAGGAGATGGCTCACGAAACACTGACCTCACCCGCCGCCGTCAACCGCCTGGCCAAAGCGCTGGACCTCGGTGGCTACAGCGGCATGAAGGCCGAGCTGGTCGCAACCTTGCAGCAGATGGTCTCGCCGGTGGACAAACTGCGCAACGAACTGGCCCATCGCCCGGGCGGCGCGTTTGGCCTGCATGAGCAACTGCAGAGCGCCAGCAGCAACCTGGCCACGGCGGTGACCAACAACCACGCCGACACCTTTGAAGCCTTCGTCACTCGCCTGAGCACGGCACGCAAAATCTACATCCTGGGGTTCGGCAACAGTGTTTACTTCGCCGGCCTCGCCGCGTCGACCCTGATGCCCTTCTGTGCCGACGCCACGGCCATCAGCATGGAGGGTGGCAACGAAAACGCCGCGTACCGCCTGGCCGCGATCACCGATCAGGACGTGTTGCTGGCGATCTCCCTGCCCCGCTACTCCCTCGACACCCTGCAACTGGCACGCTTCGCCAATGAACGCGGCGCATCGGTGCTGGCCATCACCGATTCACCGGCCTCGCCGCTCACCGGCATTGCCGAGCACACGCTGTTTGCCCCTTGCGACCACCCGGTGCTGACCAGCTCCAACATCGCCGTGCTGGCCCTGATCGAAGGCCTGGTCGCCGGCGTGATGGCGCGCAATAAGGAAGCGGTCAAACTGGCCACCGAGCTGACTGAAAGCGTGATGTCGTATCTGCACATCCCTGCCAGCGGTAAACCTGCGAAGAAGTGATTGCGATGTGGATTTGCCTTGCAGACCCGTGCCGTCACTGACAGCCATGGGTTGAATCCACAGTGGTTTTCTGCCTCTTGCGACGGGCAGAAAACGGCCAGAAGAGTCAGTCATGACGGGCAGAAAGTCTCCCGTAGCGTCTCGAGCACCAACGCGTTGTAACGCTTGCCGCAGGGCTTGGCGACGAGACTTAAAATTCACTACCTCTTTCGTGTAACCCGTGATGGTAATAGGCACCTTCGGACGGCGTCACTAACCTGTCGCTTCCCGAATACCATGGTCCTGAAGCAGGCCAGGAGTGCCCCATTGTGAGTCGTTACCGCTCGTCTCTGAAGCTCGGAATCAGCACCTGTGTGTCGGCCTGGATAACGGTCGCAGCAGCTGATGCGCCCACCGTGCACGTGTACAACTGGTACGATTACATAGGTCCGACCACTCTCCAGGATTTCAAGCGTGATACGGGTATTGAGCCCGTATACGACACCTTCGACAGCGGCGAAGTTCTAGAAGCCAAGCTGATGACCGGCCATAGCGGTTATGACGTGGTGGTGGCCAGTAACTTCATTTTGCCCGCCCTGATCAAGGCCGGAGCCTTGCAGAAGCTGGATCGCAGCCAACTGCCCAATCTGAAACACATCGACCCGGTTATTTTGGAGAAACTTCGCGGAAACGATCCTGAAAACCAGTACGCCATACCTTATCTATGGGGCACCGATGGAATTGGCTACAACGTTGAAAAGGTCCGTGCAGCCCTCGGTGATCAGGCACCAGTGAACTCCTGGGACCTGCTGTTCAAAGAGGAGAACCTGGCCAAACTCAGTCAATGTGGGGTGGGGATACTGGATGCACCCGCAGAAATCATGCCGATCGCCCTGCATTACCTTGGCCTGCCCCCCAACAGCAGCAACCCCGATGACTACAAAAAAGCCGAAGCGCTCATGCTGAAGCTGCGCCCGTACATCACCTATTTCAATTCCTCGAAGATTGGCAGCGACCTGGCCAACGGCGATATCTGCGTGGCCCTGACCTGGTCCGGCGCGGTATTCGGTGCGAAACAAGCCGCCACCGAAGCCGGAAAAGGCGTGAAAATCGAATACAGCATCCCCGTCGAAGGTGCACCGCTATGGTCCGACAACCTGGTGCTGGTGAAAGACGGCAGCCACCCCGAGCAGGGGCTGACTTTCATCAACTATATGCTGCGTCCAGACGCGATTGCGCAGGCTACCAATCTGGCGCTCACCGCCAACGCCAACATAGACGCCAAGGCGCTGGTCTCGACTGAGGTGCAAGATAACCCAAACATCTACCCCACAGCGGCAGTAATAGCCACGCTGTTCACCCTGCAACCGCAGCCCCATGCGATCGAGCGTGTCCGCACACGATCCTGGAGCAACATCAAGAACGGCAATTGAGCCGACTTCCTTCGCTGCGTATGTCCTGATCGATGTGCGCCTTTGCTGTCTAACTCGCCTGAGAGCTTGAGTATGAAACCACGTGCCCGCGACCTGAACATTCAGTTCGGCCAACTCCAACCCGGCCCCCTCAACGCCATCACTGATGTCCCCGGCGTCCGCGTCGGCCACAGCAATGTGCGAGGCCGCACCGCCAATGGTCGCGACATCCTGACCGGCGTCACCATGATCGAACCCCGCGCCGGATCCACCAGTCAGCACCCGTGTTTCGCAGGCGTGCATGTACTCAATGGCAACGGTGACGCGACCGGCCTCGAGTGGATCCGCGAAGCCGGCCTGTTGACCAGTCCGATCGCCTTCACCAACACCCACAGCCTGGGCGTGGTGCGCGATGCGCTGGTGACGCTGGAACGCCAGGAGCAACCCGACGACGGCCGACTTTACTGGAACATGCCAGTGGTGCTGGAAACCTTCGACGGCTTGCTCAATGACATCAACGGCTTTCACGTGAAGCCTGAACACGTAGCCCAAGCCGTGCGCTCGGCGACGGGTGGCCCGGTGGCCGAAGGCAATGTCGGCGGCGGCAGCGGCATGATCTGCCACGAATTCAAGGGCGGCATCGGCACCGCGTCGCGACGCTTGAACAGCGCCCAGGGCGGCTGGACAGTGGGGGCGATTGTCCAGGCCAACCATGGCATCCGCCATGAACTGCGCGTCGACGGGTATCCGGTCGGGCGCTACATGGAACAGGTCGATTCGCCGTTCCTCAAGGCCTCGCTGCCCCATCCGGGCATGGGCTCGATCGTGGTCTGCCTGGCCACCGATGCGCCGCTGCTGCCGCACCAATGCACGCGCCTTGCCCAGCGCGCCAGCCTCGGCCTGGCCCGCACCGGCGGCGGCAATGAAGACCACAGCGGTGACATCTTCATCGCTTTCGCCACCGGTAACGATCACGTGCCACCGGCTGCCTACGAGAGCAAGAAAGCGCCGACCACAAACAACCTGAGCATGGTCAACAACGACCACATCAGCGAGCTGTTCCTGGCCGCCACCGAAGCCGTGGAGGAAGCCATCATCAATGCCTTGCTGGCCTCCGACACCGCCGAAGGCAATGGCCATGCGGTGCCGGGACTGGACGCCGAGACGCTTCTCTACGCCTTGCGCCAGGCCGGCTGGCCAGGGGCCGACAAGAAAATCTGATCCAGCACCTCCGGCGACACGCCGAGCAACTTCGTTAACGGCAAAACACCACCTGACTGCGCGAAAGGTGGTGTGCATCTCGCAGTGACCTGAACGGTCAATGGTGGAAGGATTGTACTGGCGTACCCCTGTCTACATTCGATCGGTCAGGGTCGAAAACAGCCTCTCACTAAGGGCCGTACTCGGCCAAAAGCAGTCATGCGCTTTGGACACTATGCGCACTCAAGCTTGTCCCGCAGAAACTCAATAAACCTTTGCGTTTTCGCTGGAAGCAAGCGGGTTTCAGTCAGCGCGTAAACCGACACTGGCAATGCTTGCCATTGCGGTAGTACTTTGCGAAGTTTCCCATCCGAAACGTCCTGCGCTGCGATCCCCTCAGGCAATAACGCCACGCCAAGATCCAAAGATGCCAGACGCCTCAGCATGCCTACGCTGTTAAGTTCGAATCGCCCTCCGACATCGACATCCACCCTTTCAGAAGCGCAAGACAGTGTCCAATGACCAGCACCCTGACCACGCAAGCGTAGGCACTCATGATTAACCAGTTCCGATGGATGGCCAGGTTCACCGGATATCTCCAGATATCGCGGAGAGGCATACAGCCCGCGCCCCAAACTCGCGAGTTTGCGAGCAATCAGATTTGAGTTTGCAGGCTCCCCCATCCGAATCACAACGTCCACAGGATCAGTGATCAGATCGACCTGGCGTGGGCTCAGATCGAATTCGAAATTGATACCGGGATAGATCTGCGAAAACTCCGCAATCAACGGGGCCAGGTAGACGGTGGCGAAGTCTACGGGCAAAGAGGCACGCAGTAGTCCGCTGGGACGGGCCAAGATTTCGCCTAGCTGCTCGTGCGCCAGACGAGCTTCATCGACGATCCGCTTACAGCGTTCAAAATACAGCTGGCCCGCTTCGGTTGGCTCGATCTTGCGCGTCGTTCGGTGCAACAACCGCAAGCCAATTCCTTTCTCTAGCTCACTGATACGCCGTGACAAGGTCGAGTTCGGTATCCCCAACGTTTCTGCCGCACGCGTGAAACTACGCGCCTTTACCACTTCGACAAACAACGCCATGTCGTTAAGGAAGTCCAAATAATTATCCCACCTATGGATTAGTCATTTCGATTTTACGGCATTTATCCCGAATAAGGATTGATCAATCATAAGCCCATCACTCAAAGGGGCACCAAAATGAAATCTCTTTTTTCCGAAGTCCAGGTAGGCCGCTACACACTGTCCAACCGTATGGTCATGGCACCAATGACCCGCTCGCGCTCAGATGATGCGGGTGTGCCCAGCGAACTGGTTGCAAGCTACTACGCACAACGCGCCTCTGCGGGGTTGATCATCAGCGAAGGCGTATTCCCGGTTGCGCTAGGCAAAGGCTATGTCCGCACACCAGGTATCGAAACCACCCAGCAGGTCGCGGCGTGGAAAAAAGTCACCGACGCTGTTCACGCTCGCGGTGGTCGCATCTTCATGCAACTGATGCATTGCGGACGTGTGTCTCATCCATCGTTGCTGCCTGAGGGCGCACGACCTCAGGCGCCCTCGGCGATCAAAGCGGCTGGTCAGACCTACACCGCTACAGGATTGCAGGATTTTGTAATACCCCACGCCCTGACCATCGCTGAAATTGCCGAGGTTGTTGAAGGCTACCGCCAGTCAGCACGCCGGGCGATTGAAGCGGGTTTCGACGGCGTTGAATTGCACGCAGCCTCGGGTTACCTGCCTGAGCAGTTTCTCTCCACCGGCAGCAACCAACGCGACGACCAGTACGGGGGTTCGGTTGAAAACCGCATTCGCTTCGTACTGGAAGTGCTCACCGCCATGGTGAGTGAAGTGGGCAGCGACCGTGTCGGCATCAAGATTTCTCCAGAGATGAACTTCAACGACATTGTCGATGCCAATCCGCAGGAAACCTACACCTATCTGGTCAACCAACTTCGTGACCTGAAGCTTGCTTATCTGCATGTAGCGCTGTTCGGGGCCAAGTTCGACTACCACGAGGCGCTGCGCCCGCTGTTCGACGGCAGCTATCTGATCGGCAGCGGCCAGACCAAAGAAAGCGCCGAGTCGCTGATCTATGAGGGTAAAGCAGACGCCGCGGTATTCGGCAGCACCTTCCTGGCCAACCCCGATCTGCCTGAACGGTTCCGGGTAGGCGCTGAATTAAATACGCCAGACAAGGACACTTTTTACGCCCCAGGCGCAGAAGGCTACATCGATTATCCAACCCTGTCTCAAGAGGCGTGAGGACCGCAACCATGCTACCCATCGCACGTTTACAGCGCATGACCCACGGCAGCCAGTTCCGGGCGTTCACCCTGCGGGGTGATCAGTACGCGAAACCTATCGATCCGTTCTTGGGCGTAGACCATGCATGGATTAGCGGACCAACCTTTCCAGCGCATCCGCATGCGGGCTTTTCTGCGGTCTCCTACCTGTTTCTGGATTCGGAAACAGGCATCGATAACCGGGACTCGCTAGGCAACCGCAACCTGATCCAACCGGGTGGTTTGCACTGGACGGCGGCGGGTGAAGGCATTGTTCATGAAGAGGTCCCAGCCCAGCCGGGCAAGACCGTTCACATGTTGCAAATCTTCATCAACCTGCCACAGGACAAACAGACAGATGCACCCTTTGTCTTCAGTGTGGAAGCTCAGGACGTCCCTACGATTTATCGGGCTGGAGCTAAAATCAGAGTCCCATTGGGCAACTTCGAAGGGCTGGCTTCTCCGCTACTACTGCCTACGGACGTAAGGCTTCTGGACATCACTCTTGAAGCCTCAAGCGAAGTGAAGATCCCGGTTCCAGTAGGACACGTGGCGTTCGTGATGCCAATCGACGGTGAGGTGTATGTGGATGGTCAGCCTTTCGACCTGAATGATCCCAGGGCGCCGGTCAATCTTCCTCAGCGCGCGAATCGGGTTGTCACCCTGCAAGCAAAGAACGGAAATGCCAAGGCAGTCTTGTTTTCCGGCACTCCGTTGAATCAACCCGTGTTTTGGCAAGGGCCAATTGCCCTCGCTTCAATGGACGCGCTGGCTGCAGCAGTCGATGGCTACCGGCGCGGTGAGTTCGGAACACTGCCAACTCTTTAATCCAGAAACAGGGGGAAAGCCCCCATCGCAGTCGCCAGGAGAATCCCCATGTCATTCGAAAACTTCAATGCTGATAATGCCGCCTTGCTGCTGATCGACCATCAGGTCGGGACCATGGGCTGGGCTAAATCCATGCCTTTTGAAGAATTGAAGCGTAATGCCCTGATGCTGGCCAAAGCCGCTCGCATCCTCAAGCTTCCCGTAGTACTGACGTCCAGTATGGAAGAATATGCCCAAGGCCCGCTGCTGAGCGAACTGGAACAGATTCTTCCAACCGAATTTGCTGGTCGTATCAAACGCATGGGCATCGTCAACGCAATGGACGATGAGAACTTCGCAGCAGCCGTGAAGGCAACCGGTCGCAAGAAACTGATCATTGCTGGCGTAACCAACGATGTGTGCACCGTTTATCCAGCACTCTCGCTGGTGCGTGAAGGCTTCGAAGTGCAGGTCGTTGCTGATGGCGGCGCATCACCGACAGCCATGGCGGATGACATCGCCTTACGCCGAATGGACAAAGCCGGTGTGACGCTGACCACCACCAACCAACTGATCGCCGAACTGGCAGGCAGTTGGGCCACACCAGAAGGAGGCAAGTTGGTTCAAGTACTCATGGAGGCCTTCGGCGAATAAAAAGTCTACTGCCTGTAACTTCTCAACAGGCACCGGCCCATGCATTTTAAATGCACGCATTTGCATGGCCGGTGTCATCAGAAGAAGCCACCAAAAGGAAGGTCAATCATGGCGCTCATTCACATAGGGTTTCACGCACGATCCTGAAACTGAACACCTTCAAAAGGCAATTAAAGCCGTGGCGTTATCAATTAATCCGAACGCTATCCATTGCCGAGTGATTCGAAGCATCACACCAGTTTCGTAAGCACGAGGAGCGGCAAGCTCGCTCTCGCAAGCGATCAAGAAAAGCTTAGACGGAACTGGCCGCTGATGTCAGTTTGGGGCGAAAGCGGCGAGTGAAGAACGGCCGCTTCTAGCCCAGAGTGTGTAAAAACGCCTTCGCGAACCCTTGCTATGATTTCTGAGGATTTCATCGCAGGGATCGCCCATGAAGCGCTTTATCCAAGGTGAACATCGAGTCCAAGGCACCTTACTTCCCGAGAGCCTCGACGACTACGTCAGCGATACCAACCCGGTGCGCGTAGTCGACGTCTTTGTCGATGAACTCGACCTGGTCTCCTTGGGTTTTGACGGTGCTATCCCAGCCGACACAGGCCGGCCTGCTTACCACCCAGCGATCCTGCTGAAGATCTACATTTACGGCTATCTCAACCGCATCCAGTCGAGTCGACGCCTGGAACGAGAAGTCCAACGCAACGTCGAGTTGATGTGGCTGACCGGGCGGTTGATGCCCGACTTCAAGACCATAGCTAACTTCCGAAAAGACAACAGCAAGGCCATCCGGGGCGTCTGTCGCCAGTTCGTCGTGCTGTGTCAGCAGCTGGGACTATTCGGAGAAAATCTGGTCGCCATCGACGGCAGTAAGTTCAAGGCAGTCAACAATCGCGACCGCAATTTCACCAGCGCCAAACTGAAGCGGCGAATGGAAGAAATCGAATCGAGTATCAACCGTTACCTGACGGCACTCGATGCTGCCGATCGGCAAGAACCCACAGCTTCAGAGCCCAGTGCCATGCGGCTGGAAGAGAAAATCGCCAAGCTCAAAACTCAAATGAAGGAGCTTCAGGCGATCGAAATCCAGCTCAATGAATCGCCGGATAAACAGGTCTCACTGACCGATCCAGACGCCCGCTCCATGATGACGCGCGGCACGGGAATCGTCGGCTACAACGTGCAGACAGCGGTCGATACGCAGCACCATTTGATCGTTGCACATGAGGTTTCCAACGTCGGTTCCGACCGCGATCAACTCAGCGCAATGGCCAAGCAGGCCCGCGAGGCCATAGCGTCAGAAACGTTGTCGGTAGTGGCTGACCGAGGTTACTTCAAAAGCGAACAAATCCTGGCTTGTCACGATGCTGGCATCACCGCCTACGTGCCCAAGCCGATGACCTCTGGAGCCAAGGCTGACGGGCGTTTCAATAACGGTGCGTTCATCTATGACGCGGCAAAAAACCAATACATTTGCCCGGCTGGAGAGGCGCTGATCTGGCGCTATTCCAACGTTGAAAAAGGCCTGAAGTTGCATCGCTACTGGAGTTCGAAATGCCAGGGCTGCGCGTTAAAAGCACAGTGCACACCAAGCACGGAGCGACGAGTTCGACGCTGGGAGCATGAAGCCGTATTGGAGGAAATGCAGCTTCGGCTGAGCAAAGCACCAGAGATGATGCGAGTCCGAAAACGGACGGTTGAGCATCCCTTCGGGACGCTCAAACAATGGATGGGTGCAACGCACTTCCTGACGCGAAAGCTAGCTGGGGTGAGCGCGGAGATGAGCTTGAATGTGCTCGCCTACAACTTGGAACGGGTTATGAAAATCATCGGTGCCAACGGTTTGATAAAAGCGCTGACGGCCTGAAAAAGGCTGATTTTGGCCCATCCCAGAGGCTGTAAAAACAGCGTTGACGTGTTCCAGGTCGCGACCGATGCGACCCGCAGCATTGACCGTGCGATCGCTCAGCCAACGAAGGTCGATGATCCAAAACGATGAGGTCAAAGCGTTTTTACACACTCTGGGCCAAAAGCAGTCGTCATTGCGTCTAGGATATCAGGGCCGATTCAGCCTGCTATCCAGTGGACCCACTCTGATGCAAGGATGCGCCGCATAGCTTGTGCGAAAAGCTCTTTGTCAAGACTGGTTGGAGTGATGGCGCTCTGCGACTATTAGGGCCGCCGTGATTGTTGTGAAGCCAGAAAGCCTCGAAAAAAGGAGAGTCGAATTGTCCCCACCAAGATTTTCCCTTCCCATCACTGCGTTGTGCTCCTCATTTTCTGGCAATTGCTCTTATACCTCTCCAAAACCTAGTACTTCCCACGAGCATTTAGCTATACGCTGCTTAGATAGCCAATTCCGCTCAATAACAAGGGCTGCCCATGTTCACTAAATTAGCGCAAAGCATGCTGACCAGCTTCGACCGGCGACAAGAGTTCAATCGAAAACATCTGCCGTGGTTACTGGACTTACAGAGCTTTGTCATACGTAAGGTCGGTGAGCACAGCAAGTTGCTTACCCGACTTTGCTTTCTCCTTGCTTCGATATGCATTCTCGCCTTCACCTTCTCGGCCATTCATTACGAAAAACCTTGGGGTGCTTCCACCGTCCTAGGCATTCTGATGCTGGCGAGTCTTCTTAGCCATAGCTTCCGGAGGAGATTCGTAGCCCGAGATGATCGGGTTGCCACCTATGCGAACGGGTTGCGACTCGTCTCGTTTGCGACGCTTCTTATTTTCATTGGCGTCATCCCCACCGAACGTGAAAGTGCTGATTATCAAAAAATGAAAGCAGCGGAGCACGAAGAAAAGGTTGCACTTCTGAAGGAACAACTAGCTGAGGTAGACAGGCTTTCCCGAGAGGTGTCTTTCAAAGCTGAATACTCTCGGCTTTCCGCGCCAAAAATCATGTTTGAATGCAATGGAGCCACCAAGTATCTAGCTGGAACTGGGCTTCAAAATTACAACGCCCTTCTCATAAAAGCCGAGACTGAATGTGGTGGTGATTTTGATTTGCTCGCTGGCGAGAAATGAATCGCCCCTGAATTCGTAGACACTCGATGACCGCTTCTGGAGAGTTTAGGTCTGACGTCAGATGCCGCTTCACGTCGGTTGCAACCCTTCGTGACAAGCATCAATCGGCCGATTGTGTTGAAAAAGTCGGTCCTTACAGACTGCCCACATACTGACTGCTGAAAACGCCTTTTTTGCGCGAGGCTACGCGAAATCCGAGCCCGGAATCCTCTGCTCAACGTAAAGATTTCAATCTCAAGCGCGTACTTTTCTGATGCGCAAACCATGGCCGACTCTTTCAACAGAATCGGCCAGAAGCAGCCAGTCGGTCGCTGTGCTGACGTTAGTACTCGAAATTATCCTTCACGCCTGGAAAGTCGAAATACTCTCTCGGCACTGCTGTCAGAAATCCCCCTTGTGAAGTCTGTCTCCCCTGGGCACCCGCCATTGAACGCCGGTGCCTTTCTTTCGCAGATTAACGGGCAGCTACTTGAGACTCCCGGCCAGGAACTGCTGCAACCGCTCGCTTTGCGGCTGTTCCAGCAGCGTGCCTGGCGCTCCCGACTCCTCCACCCGCCCCTGATGCAGAAACATGACGTGGTTCGACACTTGTCTGGCAAACGCCATTTCGTGAGTGACGACCACCATCGTCCTGCCCTCTTCGGCCAGTTGCTGCATGACCTTGAGCACCTCACCCACCAGTTCAGGGTCTAGGGCCGAGGTCGGTTCGTCGAACAGCATCACCTCGGGTTCCATGGCCAGTGCACGTGCAATGGCCACCCGTTGTTGCTGGCCGCCGGACAAATGCACCGGGTACTGGGCCTCGACTTTTTGTGGCAGCCCGACCTTGGCAAGGTAATGACGCGCCCGCTCCAGTGCCTGCGCCCGGCTGATACCGAGCACGCTCATCGGGCACTCGATGATGTTTTCCAGCACGGTCATGTGGCTCCACAAATTGAAGTGCTGGAACACCATCGACAACCGGCTGCGCAGGCTCCGCAGCTGCCCGGGGTCAACCACACACAGCTCACCCCTCGGGTTTCTGCGGGTGAGCAACTCTTCGTCGTTGACGACAATGCGCCCGGCCGACGGTTGTTCAAGATAGTTGATACAACGCAGGAAGGTACTTTTCCCGGACCCGGAGGAGCCGATGATGCTGATCACATCACCCGCCCTGGCCTTGAGCGAAACCCCTTTCAACACTTCATGGTTGCCATAGTTTTTATGGATATCTTCAACGATCAATTTATACATTCGAGCAAGTCCGATAGGGGTCAGTGCGTGCGCGGTTTGAGGTAGGCCAGCCAATGCAGTTCGCCGCGTCGAAACAGCCAGATCAGGAAAAAAGCACAGGCGGCGTACAACACCCCGGCAATGCCAAAGGCCGTGAAGGATGCATAGGTCGCCGAGTTGACATCCCGGGCGATCTTCAGCAAATCGGGCACGGTGGCGGTAAAGGCCACGGAAGTGGAATGCAGCATCAGGATCACTTCATTGCTGAAAAACGGCAGCGCGCGGCGCAACGCCGACGGCAGGATGATCCGCCGATAAAGCGTGAACCGGCTCATTCCGTAGGCACTGGCGGCCTCGACTTCACCGTGGGCGGTCGCCCTGATGGCGCCGGCAAAAATCTCGGTCATGTAGGCACAGGTATTGAGCCCGAACGCCAGCACCGTGCAGTTGAAGCCGTCACGGAAAAACGCGTTGAGAAAGTCCTGGGACCGCACCACATGCAAGCTGTACACCCCGGTGTAGAAGAACAACAGCTGGATGTACAACGGGGTGCCACGAAACACGTAGGTGTAACACCAGACCGGCAGGCGCAGCAGCGGGTTGCGGCTGACGCGGGCCATCGACAACGGCACCGCCAGCAAAAAGCCCATCACCACCGCCAGAATCAGCAGCCACAAGGTCACCACCAGCCCGGAAAAGTGCGGCCCGTCACTCCACAGGTAAGCCTGCCAGTAGTTTTCGAGAATGGCGGTCATAGCGCAGCCTTCCTGACGCCGACCGAGTAGCGGCGCTCAAGCCACAGCAACACGCCATTGGAGACCGTGGTAATGGCGAGGTAAATCAGGCCGCCGACCAGGGTGAAGTAAAAGAACTGCATCGAGCCCTTGCCCGCATCCTGCGTGGCCTTGACCACATCGGTCAGGCCGATGATCGACACCAGGGCCGTCGACTTGATCAGCACCTGCCAGTTGTTGCCGATGCCCGGCAAGGCGTGGCGCAGCATTTGTGGAAAGAGGACCTTGCGAAAGGTTTGCCCACGGGTCATGCCGTAAGCCCTCGCCGCTTCGATCTGCCCCGCTGGGACGGCCTGGAAGGCGCCGCGAAACGTCTCGGTAAAGTAGGCCCCGTAAATGAACGCCAGCGTCATGACACCGGCCAGAAAGGGGTCGATGTCTATCTGAGTGATGCCCAGCCAGTCGGTTATCCGGTTGAGCAACATCTGCAGGCTGAAGAACAGCAGCAACATGATCACCAGGTCCGGTATGCTGCGGATCACCGTCGTATACCCTGCGGCCAGTGCGCGCAACAATCGATTGGACGACAACTTGGAACTGGCGCCGATCAGCCCGGCCAGGACGGCGATCAGCAATGAACAAAGCGCCAGTTTGACGGTAGCCAGGGTGCCCAGCAGGATCTGCGGGCCAAAACCTTCCAGAAGCATCTCACTCTCCTTGTTCTTGTTAGGGTGAGGTGAAGGGGGCAATAGAGCGCTCGAACGAGCGCCCTGTTCAAGGTCACGACGACGGTTTACCTAGCGCCGTTACCGGGCGCCGTAGACGTCGAAATCGAAGTACTTGTCGTTGATCCGCGCGTAAGTACCGTTGGCGAGAATGGTTGCCAGGGCTTTATTCAAGTCTTCGCGCAACGCGACATCGCCCTTGCGCAGACCAAGGCCATCGCCGACGCCGAAGAAGCCCGGGTCCTCCAGGGTGGCACCGGCAAATTCATAGTCCTGACCCGCCGCTGTTTTCAGGAAGCCGTAACTGGCTTGAATGGCACCCTGCAACGAGGCGTCAAGTCGCCCAACGACCAGGTCGGCGTACACCTGGTCCTGATTCTGATAGGAAAGAATGTCCACGCCCTTGGAACCCCAAACCGCTTTGGCATAGGACTCCTGGGTCGAGCCCTGCTCCACACCAATGCGCTTGCCCTTGAGCGATTCGAGGGTCGGCTGCAATCCCGATCCACGCTTGGCCACCAGGCGTGCCGGTGCATTGGACACCTTGTCGGTAAACGCAATCTGCTCAAGGCGTTTGGGGGTGATGGTCATCGAAGACGCCACCGCATCGAACTTGCGCGCCAGCAGTGCCGGGATCATCCCGTCCCAACTGCTTTCCACCCAGACGCAGCGGGCTTTCAGTTCGGCGCACAACGCTTCGGCGATGTCGACCCCGAAGCCAGTCAGCGTGCCATCCTGGTTCTTGTACTCCAGCGGTGGATACGTCGGGTCCACCCCCAGCTTCAACACTTTGCCGGACCAGTCGGCCGCCCCCGCCAGGCTCGAGGCCGTCAGGAACACCAGGGAAACGGCTGCAATTATCTTGTTCATTTTTATTCCTCTCAGACCGTAGATTTTTTACCGGCACAACGGGTGGAACTGCGCCGTCTCAACTCAGAAAACGTTCGACCAACTTGACCCAATAGCTCGCGCCTACCGGCAGGCAGCCGTCATTGAAGTCATAGCCGGGGTTGTGCAGCAGGCACCCGCCTTCGCCCTCGCCATTGCCGATCACCAGATAGCTGCCGGGGCACTTTTCCAGGACAAAGGCAAAGTCCTCGCTGGCCGTGAATGGCCGCAAGTCATCGATCAGGTGTTCATCTCCCAGCCACTCGCGGGCGACCTCATGGGCAAATGCCGTCTGTTCGGGATCGTTGATCAACACCGGATGACAGTGCTGGTAATCGATGTGGACCCGGGCGCCGAAACTCTCGGCCTGGCCCTTGACCAGTTCGGTGATCCTGACCTCCAGCAACCGCCGAACTTCGGGGGTCAGGGCGCGTACGCTCAGGCTCAAGTCGGCGCTGGACGGGATGACATTCGAGGCGCTCCCGGCTTGCAGGGAGCCCACGGTGATAATCGCCATCTCCTGCGGGTTGACGTTGCGCGAGACGATGCTTTGCAGGGCCATCACGATCGAGGCACCGACCACCACCGGGTCGACGGCTTTGTGCGGCACCGCGCCATGGCCGCCGTTGCCGATGATCTTGATGTTCACCGTGTCGGCAGACGCCATGAACGGTCCGCTGTAAAAACCCAAATGCCCGACGGGGTAACCCGGCACGTTATGCATGGCGAAGATCGCATCACACGGAAACCGTTCGAGCAATCCGTCCTCCAGCATTTTCCTGGCACCACCCAGCCCCTCTTCCGCCGGTTGGAAAATCAGGTGCACGGTGCCGTTGAATGTCCGTGTCCGGGCCAGATACTGACCCGCCGCCAGCAGGATGGCGGTATGTCCGTCGTGACCGCAGGCATGCATGACACCGTCTATCCGGCTGGCATAAGGCAAACCGGAGGTTTCCTGGATCGGCAACGCATCCATGTCGGCGCGCAAGCCAATGGACCGACCCTCGCCATTTTTCAGGGTGGCAACGACCCCGGTCTTGCCCACCCCGGTGCTGACCTCAAAGCCCCACTGAGTCAGACACGCGGCAACCCGCTCACTGGTGGCGAATTCTTCAAAACCCAGCTCAGGGTGCGCGTGAATGCTGTGACGTATCGCGATCATTTCATCTTGCATCGCGGCAATACCAGGCAGAACCAAACCGGCATTCATGAGTGTTCTCCTTCGAGGGCTGTGCGGCAGCGAAAGCGCTGTTGGGCTCGATCTTAGGGAACTGGCGCTGGGCTGGGGAGGCGCAGTTTGGTTATGATGACAACCATGAGTTGTCACCAGGGTGAGCAGATGAAACTGCATCAATTACAGGCGCTGATTGCCAGCGCTGAAACCGGCAGCATCCGCGCGGCCGCTCGTTCGCTGGAGATTTCCCAGGCTGCGGTGACCAAAGCGCTGCGCGAACTGGAAACCAGCCAGCAGCTACCGCTGTTTACCCGAACCTCCAGCGGTCTGAACTTCACCGAATACGGCAAAGTGCTGCTGACTCATGCCCGGCTGGTGATCAAGCAACTGGAGCACGCACAGACCGAGCTTGATCACATGCGCGGGAAGGCCCAGGGCCGGCTCTGTGTCGGGATCACCCCATGGGTCGCCCTGACCTTCCTGCCCGAAGTCGTGTCGGTTTTTCGCGAGCGTATGCCACAAATCAGGCTGGAGCTGTTCGAGAGTCTGATGGCCGTTGCCCAACCGCTGTTGCGCGACGGCAGCATGGACTTCGCGATTGGCCAACTCCATCCCACCCAATCGACCCAGGAATTCGCCAGCGAAACCTTGCTCGATTACCAGACCTCGGTGCTGGTCCGCGAGGGTCACGCCCGACAGCATGCGCGATCGATCCACGAGCTACTGGAAGAAAACTGGACGCTGAACTACGCGCCCGACGGGCACGATGGGCTGATGCAGGAACTGTTCTGGAAACACGGCGCGCAGATTGACGAAAATCGAATCGTGCGCGCTCATTCACTGGCCATTTTGCAGATGATGGTCGAACGGGCCGACATGTGCACTTGGGGGCCTTCGATCGTGAGCACAGCCCCGCCATTTCTGGGGCGTCTGGTATCCCTGGGGTTGGCCGAGCAGTTCGAGCCCCGGCAGCTGAGCATCGTGACACGCCGCAATGGTGCACTGAGCAACCCGGCAGTCTGCTTCACCGAGTGCCTGTTGCAGGTCATTCGGCGCCATGCGCGCTCGGCCAAAAAAGAAGACCGCGCGCTGTTTGAAACCTTGCGGCTGCGGTGAGGTCACCCGGGCCGCGCTCAAGGCGTCATCGCAGACTATTCTTGATCTGGGTAACCCACCGGTCGCACCGAAGGAGGTCTCTCGTTGATGCACTGTGTCCTTTTCAAAATCCGCTGATCCAACGGTCTGGGGCACGGCCCCAGGCACCTTTGTCTGCCCCCTGAAACGGAGACGCCAGCATGAGCACCTTGCAACTTCACCCTGCACTGGACAATGGCATCCAACCCGCCGCCGCGAATTTCACAGGCGGCACCCTGCAATGCCTGTGTGCGACCGACAAGGTCGAGGTCAGGATCGACGCACAAACCCTGCATAACCACGCATGCGGCTGCAGCAAATGCTGGAAACCACAAAACGCGATATTCGCCGTCATCGCCGTGGTGCCTCGAGATAAGGTCAGCGTCATTGCCCACGGCGAAAAACTGGCGATTGTCGACGAAGCCGCCACCATCCAGCGCCACGCCTGCAAGCAGTGTCACGCCCATCTCTTCGGGCGCATCGAGAACAAGGACCATGCATTTTATGGCCTGGACTTCGTCCACACCGAGCTTTCGCCACAGAGCGGATGGGCGGCGCCGGGATTCGCGGCGTTCGTATCCTCCATCATCGAAACCGGCACACCGCCAGGGCAAATGAAGGCTATCCGCGAGCGCTTGCGCTCGATCGGCCTGGAACCCTACGACTGCCTGTCCCCGGACTTGATGGACGCACTGGCGACCCATGTCGCCAAACAGAGAGGCGTGCTGCCCGCCGCCTGATTGATCGGTCGCCGCGGTTTCTTGTCCGGACCGCGGCGCCGATTCACCTTGAGATTGAATCCAGTCCCACACCACCCCCGGTGGGCTCATCTGACCCGCCGCCCGATGTAACGAACCATTTCGCGGATATTTACCTATAGAGTGGATCCTTATACGATGAGGCCCAAAGCCACTGCTCTCCATCAGGCGCGAGTAAGCCATCTAAATTTAGTGCATGACAAAGCGACTTGAAAATTGAGCTTTACAGACGAAAAACATTGCGCGGGCAAATACGCGAAACCGGATACGGACTCAATCGCCCCCACCTATAAATACAATATCATTGAGCACCCGAACAATGAACAGTACTAGCCCTCCGGCTGATTTCCCCAATAACTTCAGCATCGTCATCGTGAATTACAAAACACCGGAAATCACCAAGATATGCTTAGAGTTATTGCACCAGCACGTGGGTGACAAGAACGTCCCGGTCTGGGTGGTTGACAATTACTCGGCCGATGAAAGCACTCAATACTTGCGAACACTTGACTGGATCAATTTAATCGAACGATCTATTTCGGAACCAGAAGCAGGCCATATCGCGCACGGCAAGGCACTCGACATGGTTTTGGAGCGAGTCGACACCGATTATTTACTTCTGATGCATACCGATACTTTTGTTTTCGATAAAAACGTTTTCCCGATGATATTAAACAAGTGCGCCAACAATAAAAAAGTCGTCGCCGTCGGGTGTGTAGAACAATTAAATCGCGGCACCGCGAGAACGGTTTGGCGCTACAGTTCACGACTATTCAAACACCACTACAGACGCCTTAAAATCTCCATGGGCTTACGTTCAAGAGAACCAAAACCCTACAAAGAAGTTTACTTGAAGAGCTTCTTTACATTGTGGAACTGCAAGCTCGTCAAACAGCACGGCATGCACTTTTCGATGGATGATCGCGTTCCTGGATATACCCTTCAAGACCAGATGACCCAGCTTGGTTACGTCGTTGAGACTTTATCGCCACGTAAAATCTTCAGCTATCTTGATCATATCCAGGCGGGTACTGTTGCAGCGACTGGCGGCTATGGAAAGACTCATAGACGAACCAAAATGTACAATAATATACTTAAGCGCCTGAACAAGGGTGACGGCAAGGCTTAAGCTACGCCGACACGTATGAGCCCGTCACCCACAGGTCGTTATATCAAGTTATCGGAGCAATAATGGCAGTCATCACTCAGGCACTACCCATCACCCTCTCACCGGAGCTTGATTTCGACCAGAACGACGCCAGCGCCTTTGGTGAGTCATTGACCAGCCAATATGTTCAGGCTACGCCATTTCCGCACATCGTCATCGACAACTTCCTGGACGAAGACCTGATTGCAAGTATTTGCTCGAACTTCCCGGTCGAGCCAACCAACAACGAAATGCTCTACGAGCGCGGCTATAAAGGGCAACGAAAACGTCAAATCAGTCCCAACGAATGCTCTCCGTTTTTAAAGACCGTTTTCAATGCTTTCAACTCGGCACCCATGTTGCAGTTTCTTGAAAAGTTAACAGGCATCGAAGGCTTGATACCTGACCCCTACTTCACCGGTGGCGGCTTGCATGAAACGAAAAGCGGGGGGTTCCTGGGGGTGCACTCGGACTTCAGGCTCAACAAGAAGCTTAACGTCGAGCGCAGACTGAATATCATTATTTATCTGAACGAAGACTGGAAAGACGAGTATGGAGGCAACCTGGAGCTTTGGGATGTCAAGATGAAAACCTGTCTTAAAAAGGTCTTGCCCATTTACAATCGCTGCGTCATTTTCAATACAGACAAAGACAGCAATCATGGGCACCCGGAGCCTTTGACGACCCCAGAGCACATCACTCGCCGGTCTATAGCGCTTTATTACTACACCGCAGGCACCTTGGCGATCGATCCCGCGCAAAGAAATAAAACTCACTACAAGCCAAGACCCAAAGATCGTTTCAGTCTCAAGTACTACATGAACAAATTACTCAAGAAGAAAAACTAAGCCATACCGCCAGACGATTGAGCTCGTGCTTTTCAGGCTTTAGCTCGGCGCCCGGTCGCGACCAGATCCGTCGAGCATCAGCACCTTTTGCACGGTCGCGCGCCGGCAAGCCGATAACCTCTGGATCGCTCCTGCTGCAAGGGTAACGGAACGGAAACGCAAACGGGGGTGTCAGCTGTTTAGACACCCCCTGTTTCTTCCCTCAACCCAAATGAAGCGGTGAAGTCATGAACAATATCGTCTACCTCGTTGGCGCCGTCGTGATCATCCTGTTTATCCTGTCGTTTGTCGGCTTGGTCTGAATCAGACGGCCAGATGCCAAAGGTAAAAAAGCCCGCTCAAAAGCGTAACGCTGTTCACTTAAGCGCGGTACTTCAGGCACACCTACTTTTGTGGCGAGGGAGCTTGCTCCCGCTGGGCTGCGTAGCGGCCCCAAAAATGTGACAACAATGCCATTTTTTGTGAGTGCTACGCACTCAAGCGGGAGCAAGCTCCCTCGCCACGGGTTCAGTGTCGGCCGTAAGTGAACAGCATTACGCTCAATAGCGGGCTTCGTAATCGGCTTTTTTATGGCGTGTGGCTCAAACTCTTGCGGAAGTCGTCCTCCAGCTTTCGACAAACCTCTGCGATTATGCTTTTTCCGACTGCCGGGCCGGAGTAGCTGTCTACTTCCTCGCGGCATCGTTCGGCGGCATCACGGGCCTGCATGCTGTCCTTGTCTTGCGATGTGTTGCTGACATAAAAGCCGACGGCCAGGTACAAGGTGATTGCGATAGTGATGCCGACGACGATCTTGCCGACCCGGCCAATTTTCTTTTCTGACGGTATTGGCCACCCGGGCGAGATTCGTATTTTTTGCCTGAGGTCAGATTGGCAGTGTTTACATAAAATGGCTTCAGCCATGATGACTTCCGCGCAATAGGGACAGCTCTTTTTTCCAGCCTCCACAGATGAAACTCCTTTTTCAAAACGAGATTCTATCATTGGGTTCGGGGATGCTCAGCCTCTTCTGCCCCAAGGCAGCTAAAGTCAGCAGTTTGGATCAAAACCGCAATAGCACCCGTTGGCCACGGAGCAGCACTAATGCAATGGCCGGTAGTTGAGCATCTGAATCAAATGCTTCGTAAAAAACGAACATTTCAAAACGAATAAACGATTTTTATTGATGCAACATGCCCGTTAGCATGACCTCTTGCAGCCCATTGCTGCGCCATGCGGAGACAGTCATGCAGATGGCCATTCAACGCCGCGGTTTCGAGCTAACCGAGGCTTTTTACGGTTACCTCAGCAAGCGCCTGGCCTACAACTCAAGTCACGGCGCCGCCCGCACTGGGGCGGGTGACCGTGCGGCGCCACATGGGTATCGACCAACCCTGGATACTTAAATGACCGCCATTAGCGTCGGCCAATCCTGGATGTGGGCCGCCTTCATCGGGTTCGTCCTCGCCATGCTGGCGCTGGATCTTTTCGTCTTCGGCGGTCGCAAGGCGCATCGTGTTTCGGTACGCGAGGCGCTGGCCTGGGTCATCGCCTGGACCAGTTTGGCGTTGGTCTTCTCCGTCCTGCTCTGGTGGTATCTGCGCAGCATGTTCGGCGCCGAAGTGGCCCAGCGTACAACGCTCGAATTCCTGACGGGTTACCTGATCGAGCAGTCGCTGTCGATCGACAACATGTTCGTTTTCGTGATGATCTTCGGCTATTTCGCCGTGCCGCCAGAGTTGCAGCGCCGCGTCCTGCTCTATGGTGTGCTCGGCGCCATCTTCATGCGTGCCGTTATGATTTTCGCCGGTGTCTGGCTGGTGCAGGAGTTTGCCTGGCTGCTCTATGTCTTTGGCGCTTTCCTCGTCATCACCGGCATCAAGATGCTGATCTTCGCCAACCAGCAGCCAGACCTCGAAAAAAACCCTTTGCTGTGCTGGCTGCGTAGTCATCTTCGCATCACCGACGGTTTTCACGGCGAGCACTTCTTCGTGCGCCAGGAAGGCCTGCGCTGGGCGACGCCGATGTTCCTGGTGCTGGTACTGATCGAGGCCAGCGACCTGGTATTCGCAGTCGACAGCATCCCGGCTATCTTCGCCGTCACCACCGACCCCTTCATCGTGTTCACTTCCAACATTTTCGCCATCATGGGCATGCGCGCACTGTATTTTCTACTGGCCGACATGGCTGACCGCTTTCACTTGCTCAAATATGGTCTGGCCATCGTACTGGTGTTCATCGGCGGCAAGATGCTGGTCACGCCGTGGTGGCACATGCCGATCCAATGGTCGCTGAGCACAGTCGGCGGCATCATCTTGATCACGGTACTGTTGAGCCTGACTTTGACGAAGAGCAAAGCACGGGTTACGAAAGAACAATGATGAATTTGAGACAAGAACGGGAAATGACGGCACCGACGCTAGTCGCCTTGCTCATCAGTCGCCCATCGACCCCAGGAGCCACTGGCGAAATATCTCGGCAGAGGCAGAACGCTTGCGATGCTTGAGCGATACCAGGAACTCGCCATTGCCCGTCACGCATTCAAAAGGCGTCACCCGCTGCAACTCTCCCTTGGCCAGCGCCTCATCCGCCATGAACGACCAGGCCAGGCCGATGCCCATGCCTTGTTGAACGGCCCGATACGCCAACGTCAGCTGGTTGAAGACCGGGGCCTTCTCCCGCGCGACGAAGTCGATACCAAAGTGGCCGAACCATTGATGCCAGTCCAGACACTGCCAGGCGCAGGTGTCGATTTGCACCAGGTTGGCTTGCGCCAATTGCTCCAGTGTCTCAACCCCCGAAACATCCAGTGAAGGATGAGCCACGGCATAGACGATTTCCGGCAGCAGGAAATCGCTGTCCAGCGAGGGCCATTGGCCGCAACCATAGAGTACGCCCACGTCGAAATCATTGAGGCTGGCCTCGTCGAATTCATTCATCGCGTGAACGTGCACGGCGATGTCGGGGTACGCCTTGTTGAATTCGATCAGCTTCGGGAACAGCCAGAACTGGGCCAGGGCATGGGTCGCCAGCACCGAGACGGCGTTGGACTGATGAACGTTGCGAATGCGCGTGACGCTTTGGTACATCGTGGTCAGGAGCACGTTGACCGTCATCAGCAGTTCATCCCCTGCGCTGGTCAACTTGACCCCTCGTGGTTTGCGCTCGAAGAGCGGGACGCCCATGCAGTCCTCAAGCTGGCGCATCTGTTTGCTCACGGCGCTCTGGGTCAGAAACAGTTCGCCGGCGGCGCCCGTGAAGCTGGCGTGTCGTCCCACGGCCTCGAACGTGATCAGGGTCTCCAATGGGGGCAAGGTACGCAGATAACGGTTAATGACGGTTCTCCGGGACTGGCGATTGCTACGAGACATTCCCCTGCGGAATGGGTGACCAACTTTATATCGCAGGTGGCGCTTATCTGCCATGGCTAGAATGCGGCTAAACAGCCTGCCAGAGCCAAAATGATGAACAGTGGAGTTGTATTTGCGATATTGGCGGGTGCCATCTGGGGTGGCGTGATTATCGGCCCTTCGTTGCTGCCGGAATTCAATGCCGTGCTGATCAGCAGCGTACGGTTTGCCCTGTACGGGATGATCTCGCTCCTCGTGGCCTTGCCCATCGCGTCTCGCCTGCTGTCACGTTTGACGCGCAGCGATGCCTGGATGCTGCTGCGCCTGTCACTGACCGGCAATATCCTGAACTACGCGCTCCTGGGTGCTTCCGTACAGCTGAGCGGGGTGACCGCGGCGGCCCTTATCAACGGCATGATGCCGCTCGCCATCACCTTTCTGGGGCGTAGCGATGCAGGGTCCCTGCCCCTGACCAGGCTCAAGCTCCCCTTGCTGCTGGTATTCCTGGGCATCGTATCGGTCAGTCTGGAACATACGGGCGCGCCGGCGCAGAGCACCTCGCTGCCTTCCCGGTTGCTGGGCCTGGCCTGCGGGTTCAGTGCCGTGGCCTGCTGGTCGTGGTACGCCACCCACAACGCCCGGTATCTCAAGCAAAGCCATTTCAACAGCAGCGAATGGTCGACGCTGACAGGCATCGTGACGGGCATCGTGGCGATCGTGTTCGGCATCGCGGCCTTGATGCTGTTCCCGAACCTGGTGCCCTCCGAGGTTGAAAGCAGCCGCTGGACGACTTTCCTGTGGGTTTGCCTGTTCCTGGCGCTCTGTGGTTCATGGCTGGCCAATGGGCTCTGGAATGCTTGCTCGCGTCGAATGCCCGCGTCGTTGAGCGGCCAGATGATCGTGTTCGAAACGCTGTTTGCCTGCGTGTACGGTTTTCTGTTCAGCCAGCGAATGCCTGGCTTGATGGAAGTGGTCTCGATCCTGTTGCTGGTGGGCGGGGTCGTATGGGCGGCGAAACGTCATCGGATAATGCCGGTGAAACAGGCTGAACCCTGCGAATGACAGTCAATACTGTGGCACAAACGCTTTCGGCGACTTCAAGACGACGGTCAGGGCAGAGGTTGGAGGCTGGTCTTGAAGGCAGTGACCACACGGTTACGGCCTTGGTGTTTAGCGTGATACAGGCGTTGATCGGCTGTACGCAGAATGGCCTCGATGGTGTCGCCATCGCGACCGGATTGCGATACGCCGATGCTCACCGTGACCACGGTTGACCGCTGCAGGCCATGAAAAGAACTATTGGCCACGGTGCTTCGCAGACGCTCGGCGATTTCGTGCGCGCCTTCAAGTGAAGTCTGAGGTAGCAGTATCATGAATTCCTCTCCGCCCACTCGGGCTACGCCGTCATACGGCCGGATCGAATCAAGGCATTTCTCCACGAAACTCTTCAGGATGTCATCGCCAACCTGATGCCCGAAGCGATCGTTGATGGACTTGAAATTATCCAGATCCAGTGCCAACACGGAGAACGGCGCATCACCGCGTTTGGTCCGGCCGATTTCGCCCTCGACCCGCTCCATGAACCGACGCCGGTTATCAGCGCCTGTCAGTGGATCGGTCGCCGCAAGGTGCCCGAGTTCCTGATTGGTGCGCTGGAGTTCCTGCAGGGCGTTCTCGGCATACGCCATCGCTTCGGCGAGACGCACCATCAACTCCTCCTGGCTGTAGATCCTGGAAAACGACCGCGTGGTGAGGAACGCTTGCACGACCCCATAGCTCAACATGAAGAATCCACCGGCGAAGATCGCGTGAGCGAGCCACCACATGTGGTTCCACGGACGTGCAAGGATGAAGGCAAGGGAGGACAGCGCGAATGCGGTGACCGAGATGATGAAAATGGTCATCAGCGGCGAACGGATACGGCGCAGCAGGAGAATTGTCACGGTCAATGTGGAAAGAACGAGGGCGCCCCCCTCCATCGAGAGGCGCACCGCGAGATTGCCGGCGATCGGCGAATTCGCGACGTACGCCACTGCCACGTCAACCAGCAGGAACAGTCCTATCCAGGCCAACCAAGGGCGGGCCGTCATTCGTTGGTCCGCGGCATCTGGTGGGCGCTGGTACGAGAGCATTGCGACTAACAGCAGAACCGACATGACCAGTCGAGAGACCGGTCCATAAAGCAGGAAGAGCCAGATATTGTGGTGCGCAAGCCCGGTGAACGCACCATGCAACGCGTAGATCACTACAAAGCCGAGAAATCCAAGCGTCATCCATCGTAGCAGCGGCTCTCCGGATGACTGATAACAGCGCCACGTGACGTAAGTAACAAACAGGCCTGCCAAGGTGGCTGCCGTGATCGCAATGATATGGAACAGGTGATTCTCGAATAAAAGCGTGGGGTCCTGAAAAAAGTACAGGTAGCCAATCAGATAGGCCGGAACAAGCGCAAACCCTGCGAGCAGAAAGCAGGCGTAAACCCTGACCATGAAGCGAACGGCTTCAGGTGGCTCGTCGGTGGCGATGAAATTGATCATGGGTCCCTCCGGTCTTGATCCATTCATAGTTTTTTCAGGAAGCCCAGTAGCAGCTCATTGACCTCTGTCGCGCGCTCTTGCTGTATCCAGTGGCCGGCACCTTCGAGGATATGACACCCGCGCAGTTGCGGCAGTGTCTGCGCGAAGGCTTCGATCTGCCGCGGGGAGCTCGGAAACTTCAGCACGGCGTCGCGGCTGCCGGCTATGAACATCGACGGCTGCTGGATTTTGCAACCGCGCCAGGGTGCCAGCAGTGCCCATGAGCGCGTCATGTTGCGGTACCAGTTCAAGCCGCCGTGAAATCCGCTGCGGGTGAATTCACGGCTGTAGTAGGCAATATCCTCCAGGCTTAGCCAGCCTGGCAGGGTTTCGGGCTCGATCATCGCGCCCAGGAAGCCCTGGCCCGGCTGCAGCCGGCCGAACACCGGCCCCTCGGGCCCGTCACCCGAGCCACTGAAGTAGATGCGCCGGATCGACGACTCGACGTCCCTTTCCAGCTCGGCTTCGGCCACACCCGGCGTCTGGAAATACTGGATGTAGAAGTCGCTGATACCCCGCGAGACCAGCGCGCTGAGGAGCTCCACGCGCGCCGGTGGCGAGAACGGAACGCTCATGCCGACCACGGCGCGGAACAGATCGGGTCGCATCATTGCTGCGCTCCAGGCCACCTGCGCGCCCCAGTCATGGCCGACGATCACGGCTTGCTGTTCGCCGAGTGCGTTGACCAACTCGACCATGTCGCCTACCAGGTGGAGCGTGGTGTAGGCGTCGGGCTCAGCCGGCGCATCTGTGCCGCCATAGCCGCGCATGTCAGGTGCTACCGCCCTGTAGCCGGCGGCCGCCAGCGCAGCGAGCTGGTTGCGCCACGAGTACCACAGCTCCGGAAAACCATGGCAGAGCAAGACCAGCGGGCCGCTACCTTGCGTGGCGATCTGCATGCGGATGCCATTGATGTCGAGCAGTTCCAGGTGTGGCTCGTTCATGTGCGCTTCCTGCGATTCAAGCGATGTCCCCCAGCAACCGTGGCAAGCTCGCCAGAGCCTGCTGTCGGCTGGCAGAGAGCCGATGCAGCTGTGCGAGTTTCTCGGTGTCGGTTTCCTCAAGGCCCCTGACCACCGCTGTCATGAAGAACAACCGCGACTGCTTGATCCAGCGGGCCAAACCTTCATGCTCTCCCCAGCGTAGCTGGTTACCCAGGTAGACCGCCCAGATTCTGATCCAGTCCGTGGGGACGTGAGGCGGCGGGACCATCCTGCACAGCGCGTTCATTTGCGCTTGATCGACCAGGTGGCTTTCCACATAGGCGATCAAGGCCGCGCTGAACACGGGTTGGCAGCTGCTGACCATCAACAGGTTGATCTTGCCGCCGTCGAATACCTTCATTTCAGGCAGTCTCGGGATGGCACTGGCGCTGCAATCAATGTGCAGGGCATGTGGGCTTGTGGCGATGCTGTCCTGCTCGAGCACGATGCGCGTTGGCTCGATAACGCGCACCCTCCCCTGGCGCACGACGTTGTCGATGCGTCGAAGCTCACGCAGTTCCGCCTGTGTGACGGTGGCGCAGCGGTAAGCAGTGGGTTCGACGGACTTGTCCAGGCGCAGGAGCTGACCTGTCGCCTCAAGCCTTAAGAACAGGTCCGGGATCGAGCCCGCGGCTGCGATAGCCTCGAACTGTGCCGTGAGACCGCCGATTGTTCGTTCGAAGCCGTCGAGGCCGGGTTGCAAGTTGGCCCGGTCGATCAACCACGGATCGTTCGGCATGATCCAGCAGATTTTTTCGGGCGCAACAGCGTTTTGCAGCAACCACAGGCAAGCGTCGATCCCGGTCTTGCCTGCCCCCACCACGACGTAGCTGGAGTATGGGTGGCGGATTTTCGGCAAGTCGTTCAGTGGCACGCATTGCACGCCGGGTTCCACCCTGTACCTGGGCGGGTG